>CALUTJ010000001.1 GCA_944323685.1 Candidatus Gastranaerophilales bacterium
AATGCATCGGATGCGTTGCCTGATGAAGCAGCACCGCGTACAAAGCTAAAGAACCCGTCATCGGGGTTGTAAGATACATCGTATTTCCAGATGGGAGAATAAGCGATAGGAGAAGCGCCTGTGTAGGCGACATTCCCTTTTAAGCCTTCATCTGCAAATTGAATGTTAGTAACATCTTCTTTAGCGTCAGATAAAAGTACAACATTGTTAACGTTTAACATTGCATTGTCTTTAACGTTATATGTATCTGCTGTTATTCTGTCCATGGACTTATTTGCAAGGTCAGCATCGACAGATATATTTGTATTTCCGTTTAAATTTAAGGTAGGAACATGCATTGTGCCGACTGATTGGTTATTCATATATATTGAACCAGAGTTCAAAGACAATGATTGTGACTGGTTGAAGACATCTTCACGACCTAAGTAAAGATTTGTGTTGTCTAAGGATATATTTGCATTGATTACATCATTGTTTAAAATAACTTTACCTGTGGAGTCTCCTGTTACTTTTAAGTCAAATGCTGTTTCAGGGGTTTCTGCAACAGCCATAGTGTTTACATCCATTGCACCACCGCGAATTGTGTCGTCAAAGACTATTACTCCATTGTTTTTGGCTTCGAGTTTCAGGTTGGCTGTATTTTTGTCTGATGTTGCACCTGTTGTCATGTCTACAAACGCATACTCACCGGTTGACGCATCTTGCTCAGCTATGCCGTACATTCCTATAGCGTTTTGTTCTTCCTTGCCGTTTGAGATAGTTTTGTTGCCTGAAAAGATTGATTGTCCGTTATCTGCTACGATATTTATGTTGTTTGTACTAAATATTGCACCGCCTACGGCGTTGCCAGTTTTAGATTCTGCATAGTTGTTTATGAATGAGGAGTTGATAAAACTGCCTGATTCTTTAGCAAAGGCATCATCACCAAAGGGGAGCTCTGTTCTAAATTCTCCAGATTCTATATAAGCATTTAATTCCTGCTCAAATTCGGCCCATTCTTCCGGTGTCATTTGAGGATAATTAATAGGGTTACAAACAATTTTATATCCTTGTTCCAGCAATGCGTTAGTTTCTTGTATTTCTGCGTCATTTAATTCATACAGAACAAAGGATTCTCCTGTATTTGGATTTGTTACTTTGTAGGCTAATTGCGAAATATCATATATTTTGTCAGAAGATACATCATAGCCCATTATTGTACCCATATTAGCAATCGCACCACCCAACGTATAAGTATTACCAGACGCATAGTTACCTATAAAATCACCTGTTATATCTCCGATTGTTCCACTGTTATAAATCGCTCCGCCATAGGCATAATCATTTTCTGATATCGCATAGTTACCTATAAAATCTCCTGTTATATCACCGATTGTTCCACGATAGTTATAAATCGCCCCACCATCGGCAGAAGAAGAAGAACCGGAAGCAGACGCATAGTTGCCTATGAAATCACCTGTTATATTACCGATTGTTCCACGATAGTTATAAATCGCTCCGCCATAGGCATCTAAATAAGTACCAGTACCTGCAGAAGACGCATAGTTGCCTATGAAATCACCTGTTATATTACCGATTGTTCCACGATAGTTATAAATCGCTCCGCCTTCGGCATCTCTATTTGCAGATGCATAGTTGCCTATGAAATCACCTGTGATGGCGCCTATTGTTGCTGTTGAACTAGAACTACTTGCATAGTTATAAATCGCTCCGCCATAGGCATCTAAATAAGTACCAGTACCTGCAGAAGACGCATAGTTACCTATGAAGTCACCTGTGATATTGCCGATTGTTTCTTCGTTATAAATCGCCCCGCCATAGGCTGAATAACCTGATGCATAATTGCCGATAAAATCACCTGTTATATCTCCGATTGTTCCCTCTTCGTTAAAAATCGCACCGCCATAGGCAGAATTGTCAGTTGAATACGCATAGTTGCCGATGAAGTCAGCATTGATATCACCGAGTTTTGCGTCGCTGCCATTATTATATATAGCGCCGCCGTATTGATTTCCAGATGTGCTGCCTGTGGTCTGGTTTACAAAAGTGCCTGAAATATTTGTTGATGATTTGTCAGCGTCGTTTGGGATTCTTTGTAGCAGACTAGATGTGTCGTATTTTACTGTAATAGTATTTTTACCTTCTGTAGGTGCTGATACTTCTTTTAATTCAAGTCTGCCGTCTGCGTTTTGAGTCCATTCAAAGTATTTTGTTGTATCGCCTTCACCAATGTTTGTTATAGAGTCTTTGAGGTTAACAAGGTAGTATTTAGGTGTGACTGTCCCATCATCGTTTTTATCATAAAGGGTTATAGCGTTTTGAGGGAGATTTTCAGGGTCTGCGTTTTCGATTTCTGTTAAAGTATAAGCAGACTCGGGGTAGAACTGCGGCGGGTCAGTGTCGGGTATAGTTGCACCTTCCTGATTAAGTCTGTCTAAAGTAGGCACATGTGCTTGTGCCATTGCCGGTGCTGCGATGAAGAAGGATAATGCAAGGGTCAAGGCGGCTGTTTTTAATGCCTTTTGCCAGTGCCAACCCTCACCCCAGCCCTCTCCCAAAGAGAGGGGGGATTTTTCTGTCATTCTGAAGCATTCATCACTGCGTGTTTGCGAGGATTGGGTGTGTTCAGAATCTGACAAATCAGGTGTATGGTTTAAAGATTTATGAGTATCGAAACCCTCACCGCGAGAGCGTTTTAAGCTTTCGGGGGGGGGGTAAAATATTGTTATATAAGCTATTTTGAAGGTTTTTAAAATCTTTGTTATTCATTACAATCCCTGCTTTCTGTTCTTAATATCGCCTACCGTATCGGGTAGTAGTTTTTGTTAAAACAAAATTCAACATAAAACCACATATCAAATATCGACAGGTTATGGAAAAACTTTAGGAATTTGGGTGTTTAATTTAACAATTGTTTACATTTGCGTTTTTTGTTGGGCTGAATGCCCGACCTACGGAGCTTACCAACCCTTGAATTACACGCCCAGCCGGTAAGATTCTGAACACACCCAATCATCGCAAACCCTCAAAGACGGATGCTTCAGAATGACAGTTTGGTTGAAAGCTCAACCTACGTACTAATATGTACATAGATTCTTCGCTTCGCTTCAGAATGACGCATAGAAAATGCCTCAGAATTACACAAGTATCGGAGATGTGTGTCGCGAAGACCTTTTTTTAATTTGTGCCGGTTTAGCAATCCGACCTGCTTAATTCTTTCTAGAATTTGCAGCAAATGTGAACAAGTACGTCAAATACTTTGCAGCATGTTTTTTACTTTTTCCAGATCTTTTTTCATAAACCACCTCGGGGTATTTGCTTCTGTTGAGTGTTGTCTTAAAAGGTACGCAGGGTGAGATATTGCCATAACCTCAGTATCATCAAATATATTCAGCCATTTTCCCCTAATATCGCTGATTTTTACGTCATCATCGACAAAAGTTTGCAGTGCAGCTGAACCGCATAAAAGAATTATTTTGGGACGTATTATTGAAATCTGTCCGAACAAATAAACCTGACATGCCCGTCTTTCTGCGTTAGACGGTATACGGTTTTGCGGCGTGTGGCATTTTATTGTGTTACAAATATAAATGTCGTTTTCTCTGCTGAGTCCTGCATCAGAGAGAAAAGTATTAAGCAGCTGGCCGGCTCTGCCCACAAATGGTTTGCCTGCGATATCTTCTTCGGGACCCGGGGCTTCGCCGATAAGCATTACCGGTGCGTCAGCTTTTCCATCGGAAAATACAGTGCTAGTTCTTGTTTTGCACAGGTCACAGGCTCTGCACTGGCTGCAAACGTTTTGCAGTTCAACAAGAGCCTTCTGCTTTTCGTCACTGTTTTTGCAGTTGACTTTTGTCAGAAGATGCTTCATATAACCCCTTTGATTGACTATAGTATTATTATACCATAGCTCCGCAGCATTTTTTATATTTTTTCCCGCTTCCGCACGGGCAGGGGTCATTGCGGCCGACGGTTGCGCCCGATGTTTTTTGTATTTCTTTTGCTTTTGTTTCTTCAGGTGTGGGAATGAAACCCATTAAATCAGAAAATGCTTTAGAAGAGTACAGCACGCTCGTAGGCGAATAAATTTTGTTTTTAAGGTAATCAAGCTTATATTTCTCTAAAAATTCGTTGAGCGTCATCTGAGTGCCGTATAAATCGTTTAATACATCAACAAAGTTTGGATATCTGTCAGCTAATCTTTTAACAAGGCTGGCAGGAATTTTATCGTTTTCCATAAAGGATTTAATACAGTCATCCCAGCCTTGAATGTCTTTGTAATTTTCTGTTTCAAAAATGTGGCATAGTGTTCCGTAAAACGGTACAATGAACATTCCGAGCTCTTTATCAAAAATTACGCCGACGTCATAGCTGGAGCTGTGGCTTGAAAAACCTGCAAGTGAGGATTCAAGGTATGTATCGTAGCTGCTGTTGAACTCGGGTACCTTGAAGTAGGCATAGTTTTCAACCGGTTTTATAAGCTCTTTTATTTCCTCCGGTGTTTTGGCATCAGAGTCAAAATAATAGTCGTTAAAATCGCTTATAAGCTGGTCTACGTACTTGTTTGTCGTTATAATCTCATCTTTGCCGAAGCAATCAATAAATTTTTCCGTAAATTTTGCAATTTCTTTTTCGATTTCAACAAGTTTTTCAGGGTTATCTTTGTACAAGTTTTCAGGCTGTTCAATGATTTTTGCAACAGCATATTTTAATACACGGTCTTTATCAAGCGATGAGTAGGTTTCTCTGATTTCGATTATATAGTACTCATTTTGAAACGGAAATATCCTTGCCAGAATATAATTGCCTCTGTATATACCTTTCAGGTGCGACATTTTTACAAGCGGCAAAGTAAAATATTTTTTTTCGTTTACAAGGCTCAGTAAGTCAAAGCCGTTTTTGTGAACTTTAATAACTTCAAACAATGCATCAATGGAGAGTTTAAGAGCTTCGACAACTTCTTTTGTTGCTGAATCAATATCGGGGTTATCTTTAAGATACATTGAAAACACAGTGTCAGCTCCGCGGTGAAAGGCTCTTTCAAATACGTAAGTAACCAGTATTGAGCTTATTTGTGACTGCGGGGCATTATAAGCACCTATTGTTTTTAAGTATTCGTCAAAATCTTCTTTAATTTCAGGGTTGGCCTGTGCGTATTGAAAAACTTTGCTTAATGTATCACTAATTGATGAAATTTTGTCTATTACTGACATTATCTTGCTCCCCTATTATTTTATTAATCTAATCTAGTGTCGCAGTTGCCGCCTCGAGCCTTCGAGCCGTCACTGCTCACCTTTGCCTTCTTTTTCGGCTGAACTGTGGTGAAGCCTGAAAAATGGCTTCACTATGTGAACAAAGTGTCACTCCAAAAATTCGTTCACGTTGCTTTGCTACTTATCACGAATTTTTCTCGGACAGTTTTAGTACAGCGCTGTGGCGTGCTGTTTTTCCGTATTCTTTTCTGTAAGAAAAGAATACATCAACCGAATCATAAGTACAATATTCGCACTTGTCAATTCTCTTTACACCTAGTTCCCGAAGCTGATATTGATTTATTGTTTTTAAGTCGACGTTGTATTTGTTATTTGCTGAATCATACTCGTACCAGCCTTCATATTCCTTATGCAGTGTGGATTTGAGTTTTAAATAAACCTCTTCGTCTACCTGATAGTTTTTTAGTGAAATTGCAGGCCCTATTATTGCGGTTACGTCTTTAGAATCGGTGTTAAAATGTTTTTGCATAAACTCAATTGTTAAGGGGACAATTGATGCAGCAGTGCCTCTCCAGCCTGCGTGAGCAACAGCGCCGATATTATTGTATGCATCGTAAATGATAACAGGTGTACAGTCTGCAAAATTCAGCGCCACTGCTATATCAAAATCCTTTACCACAAGTGCGTCCGTGTCAGGATATTTGCAGCCTTTTTTAGCAATAGCTATATTTGAGGAATGTGTTTGTATCGGGCTGATTATTGAGTCCGCAGCTATATTGAGGTGATTTGCAATATCATTAATATTAACATTACATATTCCGCTCAGCTCAGGTAAATCACGCGGTGTAATTACAGATTCTCTTGTTGTAAAAAAGTGTTCGGCATTTTTCATCAAATCTGATTTTAATATCTTTTTGTTATTAATCGTTGAAAAGTAAAACATTGCTTTATTTCTCAAATGTATTGAACAGTCTGTCGCCTGCATCGCCAAGCCCCGGGACGATATAGCCTCTTTCGTTTAATCCTTCGTCTATCTGGGCGGTAATGATTTTTAATTCAGGGAAGTCACCTGTTAAAAGTTCCAGTCCCTGAGGGCAGCTTAGTATAGAAACAAAGGTCATGTTTTCTATTTTTATACCTTTTTTTAAAAACAGAGCTACAGCCGCGTGTGCAGAATTGCCTGTTGCAATCATAGGGTCAAGTATAAAAACTTTGATTTTATCGGGGTTTTCATAATGAACAGGCGTTTTATCATAGTACCACACCGGCTCAAGCGTAGTTTCATCCCTGTACATGCCGACATGCTGTATGCTTGCGTCAGGCACAACAGCACTTGCCACGTCTGATATTGCCAGACCGGCTCTAAGTATCGGTGCAAAAATTATTTTATAATCATCATCAATTTTTTGTACGCTGCATTTTTTGATTGGAGTTTCTATTTTATAACTTTTTAGCGGCAGATTTTTTGTTGCTTCCAGTATAAGTATTGTGGCCAGACGCTTCATAGAATTTTTAAAGCCGTCAGAGTTTACGTCTTTATCCCTTATTACACCCAGATTGTGTTCGCATAACGGATGTTTTACAACGGTTACATTATTTAATGTCATTGTCATTTTTCTTTTTACTCCATTTTTCAATCAGGTCAGATTCTTTATTCTGGACTATATCAAGTATGTTGTGGATTTGTTCGAGCGCTATCGGGTCTTTTATAAAGTTAACAACCGTTGTAGTATTTTGAGGTGTCATCATGTTCATAAAATTTGATGTCATTGTCATAATGTCGCGTGCTATCTGGTTTTGATATATATAAAAGTCTTGCAGTCGTTTTGGTTCGATGGTAGAAATATAATTTTTTGCCTGTGAACCTTCCTTAGGTATATAAAGTTCCAGAGATTTTGAACCGCCCATGCCGGTAAATTCTACAGTAGCTGCAATTTTTTTAGGCATAACAATATCCTTGTCCGTGATGATAAAGGTTATAAAAACATCATCATCAACAAAAGATATATCTGATACATAGCCGACTTGATACCCCTGTATTTTAACGGGTGAACCTTTTATAAGACCGTCAACGTCATTAAAAAATACATAATAGGTGTTTTTTTCTCTTACATTTTTGTTGTAAACATACAGGCTGATAAAGCTTGCCGAAAAAATCAGCAACACCCATACAAAAAGCTCTGCTATCCACAACAAATGTTTTTTCATGTACTCAATTATACTCTATTTTTGTATTTAAAAGAAATTGTTAATAAAATCGGCAAGTTCAAGGTATTTTCCGTTTGCAAGCTCTTTGCAAAAAACAAGGTAAGCATACGGGGCAATTTGTGTAACTTTGTTTGTATCGCTGAATAGTGCCTCGACAAATCTTGCAAACAGTTCCGCTGGGCGTTTGTAGTAGTTGTTTAATCTGTTTAGGCGTGATGAAACACGCTTTAGCATCCTCTGTTTTGATTTCAACAGTATATAATTCCGTGTATCATTGTCAAACTCCGGAAAGTCACGACTAATAGCTGTTACACTGTAGTCTTTTGTACCGCCGAAAAATGATGTTTTCACTCTTACCCTGTCGTATTTCAGCAAATATTTTGCATCGGTTTTGCGTATGATTTTTTCAAGCTTTTTATATGGTTCTGAGCGCTTGAAATCAGGATAGTTGATTTTAATAGAAGAGGCAAGACTCTTAATTTCCGATGCAATTGCCTCTCTTTTTTCCGATAACAACTTAAAACCTTTGTTTTTATCAAAGACTTTTGTCACGTTATAGAGTTCTTGTGCTATTTTTTCTATATCAGAGTCAGGAAACAGTGTTTCCAATTTGCCGTGAGTTTTGTTTAAATCGGGTTCTATTTTTGCATGTATATAGTGCGTAAATTCGTGTATAAGAACTTCAATTTTTCTTTCGGAATCGATATTTGTTGATATATCAATCCTGTTTTTAAGAAAAAATCCTTGATGTCCTCTGGCTTTTGTAGTCGTATTTACAGTCACACCAAGAGAACGAATATAGTCAACCATTTGATTAAAAATGGTTGCATAATCCGCAGTATGCCCTGACTCTATGTTATTCATGATGTTACGTCTGCAATCCAGTTTTGATATTCTTCACTGCCTTTTACTATCGGGAGTGCAATAATTTCAGGCAGAGTATTTTCGTGCAGGGTTTTGATTTTTTCTTCAACTGCTTCAAATTTATCTTCCTGCGTTTTAATTATTAACAACAGTTCCGAATCCGTTTGAGTTATGCCTTCCCATTTGTACACGGACGTAACCGAGGGAATAATGTTTACACATGCAGCAAGATTGTCTTCAACAAGTGTTGATGCAATGAGGTTTGCATTGAATTCATTCGGTACGGTACAGTATATAACGCAATTTTTCACTATAATCTCCTTTAAAATACAATACTAATATTTTACAACATTTTTTCCGGATTCAAAATATAATTCGGGTCAAATACTTTTTTGATTTGAATCATAAGATTAAGCGTTGTTTTATCTATTACAAGCGGTAAAAAATTAGCTTTCTGGCACCCGATGCCGTGCTCTCCCGATAAAGTTCCGCCGAGGGATGCCGCCAGTTTGAAGAGTTCTGCTTTAGCTTTTTCAAAATTATTTTTTTGTTTTTTATCACGCAAATCAAGGGCAAAATTAGGATGTATGTTTCCGTCGCCGATGTGCCCCATAACCATTGTTATCAAATTGTATTTTTTGCTTATGTCTAATATTCCCTTTGTCAGCTCAGCAATTTTTGAGCGTGGAACAACGACATCCTCGGTGATAACATTAGGGGCAAGCTGTGCACAGGCACCGAAAGCAGAACGTCTTGCCGTCCAGATTTTTTGTTTTTGCAACTCATCCTGCGCGCAATCAATTTTTTCTGCTCCGTATTCAGTACATATTTGTATTATTTTTTTCTCCTGTAACTCTACAGAAGCACTGTCTCCGTCAATTTCAATTAATAATACTGCTTCTTTATCGCATAACAGGCCGTTAGGATAAAAATGCTCTATTGTCTGTACCGTTTTTTTGTCAATTAAATCGATTACGGACGGGGTAAGATGATTGTTTATTATACCGCTTACCGCATTCACCGCGTTTTCTACGGTGTTAAAATATGCAAGCATAACGTTTGTCGTTTCAGGAGCGGGGATAAGCCTTAATGTAGCTTCTGTAACAATTCCGAGCGTACCTTCGGAACCGACAATCAGTTGTGTTAAATTGTATCCGGTAACGTTTTTTACGGTTTGTGAGCCGGTACGGATTATTGTGCCATCAGCGAGTACTACCTCAAGGTCGAGCACGTAGTCTTTAAAAGTTCCGTATTTAAAGGCTCTCGGGCCTCCGGAACAAAGAGCAATGCCGCCGCCTATTGTTGAAACAGCGAGGTTTGACGGGTCAGGCGGAAAAAACAGACCTATGCCTTTTACTGCTCTTTGCAGGTCACCTACAACAACACCGGGCTGGACTTTGCAGGTTAAATCCTGATTGTTTATCTCGAGAATTTTATTCATTTGAGAAAAATGAATAATTATTCCGCCTTTTACAGGATTACAGCCACCTGCGTGGTTGGACCCCGCACCGCGGGCTATTACGGGTATTCTGCGTTTGTTGGCAATTTTTAATATTTCGCTGACCTGCTGTGTGTTTTGCGGTATTACAACAACTTTCGGATAATTTTTGTCAAAAGGTATATGCGCACAATCAAACGAATATGCATATATGCCTTCTAAGTCCGTTATTATGTTATTTTTTCCGACTATTTTGGTGAGGGCTGAAACTATGCCGTCATCAAAGTGTATAAATGAATTTTTATCAGTGGTTAGCATAGTAGTATTATAATTCAGTTTTTTCAGAATTAAAATATTATATTAAGCTTTTTAATCCGAAATTTGATTTTAATATTATTTTAAATTGCCTGAATACATTCACGTTTATACGTTATTATTATTGACATTTGCTCTCATAATCTTTGCGTAACGTTTTGAGAATGAGGAGAGAATATATGCGCAAAATTATTGTTATGTTAGCTGCAATGCTTGTTATTTCAAGTTATACAGCCAATGAAGCCTTCTGCGGAATAATTGATGTAAATCGTTATGATGAGGATTCTGCGATTACGGAAATATATGAAAACACTTCACCCTCAATTGTACTGATAGAAGCAGATTTGCCTGACGGAACGTCAACAGGAACAGGTTGTATAATAGATTCAAGAGGCTATATTTTAACAAGTTCACATGTTATAACCGGCGCACCTACGCTTCAGGTGACAATTTCAACCGGTGAAGTTTTTAAAGGTGATGTTGTTTCTGTCATGGGAAAAGACAGCGATTTGGCAATAATAAAAATAAACGCCAAAAAAGCTTTGCCTGTTATTTCTTTGGGTGATTCGGAAAAAGTTAAAGTAGGGCAAAAGGTTCTTGCTATAGGCAATCCGTTCGGTTTTAGCAATACGCTTACAACAGGCATAGTTTCAAGGATTGACTACAAAAAGAACAAAATACAAACTGATGCTGCTATTAATCCGGGAAATTCCGGCGGCCCTATAATAAATATTCGCGGCGAGGTAATCGGAATAAGCCAGTCAATATATAACCCCGATAATAATATTTCAAATATCGGCATTGGCTTTGCCGTACCAATTAATGAGGCAAAAAATTTCATAAAACTCGCTATGACTAATGCAAAACTCTCTAAATCCGATAATTAGAAGCATTAGTACTTGAAGGAACGCTCAATATTTTTTTGAAGCATTTGTTCGCAAGAAGAGTATTCTGTTTCAATCATTTGCAATTTTTGCTTGTATTGTTCCATTTTCATATCAAGCTGCTTTTCCATCACGTTTAAGCGTTCTTTGCGTGCTTCTAATTTCTTAACCAGAGGGTCATCAGCATCCAAATCGGTACCGACATTAAGTAAATCGGTACAGGTTTTAGACAAATTCATTTTTGCTTCAGTGATCAATTGTACTTTATACTCAAGGTCGAGCCTGTAAGCATTCAAATACATTAATCTAAGTTGTGCTGTTGCCATGCCCATAATTGGACCACCCTTGTCTAGTTTTTATCGTTGCAGATTGATTTTGTTTCCCTTGAGGAAAACGTGTTCGTTGTTTTCGGCTATCAGCTGTTCCATCTGGTTCAATTTGTACATCTGGTAGTTTACTCTGTACTTCGCCATCTTCAACTTTCGGTTCATGGTAAGGTAATCTTTAACCATTGCTGTAATCTGTGCCATAAAGATTTGCAGCGGATTATGCCTTTTGAGATAAGACATCAAGTAACCAAAGAAGTTAACTATTTTTTGCAAGTTTGTCATTAAAGCTTCTTGAAACAATGTTGACTCCTTGTCCACTTGGACCTACATAACAATAAAAACAGAACCCTGAATATTATTGCTTTATCTCTAAAAATTCTTAATAATTCTTAATAAATAAAGTTAATATTCGTTTCTACAGCTGCTTTAAGCAGTGCTAAGCAGCTTTTGTGTTCCTTATTATCTATCGGCATATTTTTGTGATTCTTTAGTAAATTTGAATGATAATTGAACAAATTGTAATAAAAAGTTACAATCTGTTTTAAGACGTTGCAAATTAACAGTTTATTTAAAACTGTTTTGGTTGTGGATTTAGTCATATTGCCCCTTAAATAACTACATATTTTGAACTTGTTTGCTGTTGCTTTCGATATCGTCTTTAAGCATCTTTTTAACGATATCGCCCTGTGTATCAAGCATTTTTACAACAGTTTCAATGTTTCTTACCTTATTTGAAAGTATAGTATCAGCATTAGATAATATGCTGCCGGAAATATTTTGGTATGCAGCAAGACCGGCCGATGAGGTACCTTGCAGCAAGTTGCCTAATACTGTGGCTCCAAGACCAAAACCTCCCATATAAGGAGCCATTGCCTGAACAACACCTGCAAAACCGGAAACTATACCGGCTGTCGGTAATACCCAGCTTGTTCCGGGAACACCGAATCCTGATGCGACGCCTGCTCCGTATGCGGCAGCATTAAGACCAACGGAACCGCCTATACTGCTTGCGGAATATAAGCCGGACGCACCGCCGGTTATTGTTCCGTCACTGTAGCTTGTATCCATTCCAAAGCCCCATGCTATCGGCGCAGCACCGCTCGGGAAACCTGGGTAGTTACCTAAGTCAGTAATACCAAAAGCCGCGCTGCCGCTGTCTAAAATGGAGTTGCCGCCGCTAATCGGCGACCAGTAAGAAGTACCGGGAATGTTCATTGTTGTATTGCCGCCCATAATCGGCATGAAAGCACTTGGTGAAATCAATCTTGCAATCTGCCATAAAAAGCTGCCTGCTGTACCAAACCCTGCGCCGTCAAGTGCTGAACCGCTAACAGTTAAATCTCTTAATCTGTCGTAAGTTTCAAATAACTGTGCTTTAGCGTCTGAGCTTGCTTTGCCGAATTTGTTTGCTATTACAAGATATCCGTCATTTTTATAAGACATAGTGCCCTCACATATTTTCTAATCATTTAATTATTGAAATGTCTTAAATACATTTTCAACGTTTTTATCAATAACTTTCTTAACCGAATCAAGTTCTGTTTGCAAAGCTTCCTGCTCTGTATCAAGCTGTTTCAATCTCAATTCAAGAGTTCTGTCAGTTTCTTGCAGCTCTTCTGTTTTTGCGTTGATATCGGCTACTTCTTTTTCATAATTTGCTTTGTCTACATTGTATTGATCCATTGCGTCATCATAGGCCTGTTCATCATATTCACGACCTACTGAAAGTTTATAATCATACTGGTAACCGTCTTCATCAGTCCAGCTTATATTGTTATATAAACCAGATGATGACGTACCTACAGTTGCATTTTCGATAGTTTTTGTTGACTCCTGCTGCACGGTCATAACGCTTAATAAATCAACATTCTGACTGCCTGCTGTTTTGGGGTCAAAACCTGTTTTTGTTGCATTTATGTAGTATGTTGTTTTATTCACTGAATTTGTGAATGTGTAATATGTATCAGTTGTTTCGTTTTGATATGTAATATTCGGGTTTTTATTGAATTCATCTATCATATATTCGGGTAAATCGGTAAGACTGTTAGATAAATCGTAGTTATTACCGTTTTCTAAATATATTTTGTTTCCGCTGGAAGAACCGTTTACATAAACTGACTGATTTGATGCAACATTATATTGCGGAACATCTTCATTATATTTAGTGATAACTGTATAAGTCTGCGGATCTGAACCTGCATTAGGGGTTATAGATGTAACCGTAACTTTGCCGTCAGATGTAGTCGGGTCATCATACTGATAAACATCAGTATAGTACTCGGATTGTGTAGGCGGTGTTGGAACCGTTAACCCTAACAATCTTCTGAACAAACCTGCGCTTTCATTAGCCAGCGCTGTTCTTTGCTGGTTAACCTGCTGTCCTTCGTACTCAACATTTATTTTTCTGGCTGTGATACCTAAATATCTAGCCTGTGATGCTGCCATGCCCATATTCTTTTGTCTCCGTTCTTAACTTACTAACCATTAAAATTTAATTATCTTTCTTGAATTGTCACATTATGCACATCATATGTTAAGAATTATTACTCTCATTATAAATGTTCGTGTGCCAATTTTTAAAGCCTCTTAAAAGAAAAATCCTCTGTTTGATGTACTCCTTTTTAAAATAAATACCGGCCTTCTAATTTTCAAGCAGACTATTAAAAAGCCGGTTTAAAAATTGGAGTATTATGCAAATGTTTTGAATGTTTCTTCTATGTTTTTATCAATTACCTTTTTAACTGCGTCTAATTCGGTTTGAATTGCCTGTTGTTCAGTGTCTAACTGGTCTAAGTGCAATTCAAGGTTTTTATCCTGTTGTTGGATAATTTCAGTTTGAGAGTTGATATCAGCAATAGCTTTATCATAGATTGCTTTTTCAGCGTTGTATGTTTCCATTGCTGCATCGTAAGCTTCATCATCCTGAGTTGTTTGTTGTGTGAGTGAACAAGTAACAACGTCACCGTTTTCATTTGTGAAGGTTACTGATTTATATCTGCCTGTTCCGTCGCCTGCTGGTTCAAGAACTGCATCATTATAAGTTTTGTAATCATTTTTAGCGATACCTTCGGCAGAATATAAAGAAAGTGTTGCACCTCTTGCCATAAGTTCTTCAAATGTCTCGTCTTCGCTTACTGCGGGGATGTAGTATTCAACACCGCCGTCTGTAAACTTGAAGAAGTATGTATCTTCAGTGATGTTGTCTACATTGTTTTCGTCAGCTTCTTGGAATTTTGCTGTCAAAGCTGAATATTTTTGAGGTTCGACAAGAGTGTGAGCACTGTTGTGACCGATTTGAATTGTATAAGTGTCATCATCGCCTTTTGCAATAGTGTATCTGTCTGAACCGGTACCTGTATTAACAATTTCCGTTCTGTTAGAAAGAATATCAGTAGTTGATCTGTATGTTGAAATTGTATAGTGATAGTCTCCGTTTTCGTCCGGTGTAGGATTTTTGTGAATACTGTCGATTGTATATTTCTGGCTTGTAGAATTATCAGTGAAAACATATTCTGTTTTTGTATAATCCGTTGCAGCCGGAGGAGTCGGCACGTGAAGTGACAACATCTGATTGAACAGGCCTGCGCTCTGGTTAGCCAGTGCGGTTCTTTCCTGGTTAACTTGTTGACCTTCGTATTCAACGTTAGTTTTTCTTGCTGTTAAGCCGAGGTATCTGGCTTGTGATGCTGCCATTCCCATTGCTAATACTCCTTATTGTTTTTTAATTTGCATATCTGTTATATTAATCGGCACACTTTTACAAAAACTTTAGTAATTTTAGTTATAATGTTACAAAAAGTTTACAATTTAGCTAAAAATGCACTGTACTAACCTTTTTAGTCTTTAATAATTTAAATTAAAAAGTCAATTTTAGATAAGAAACATAAAAAAAGACCTGAACTTTTATGTTCAGGTCTTAAATAATGTATACAGATATATTAGTTTTTATCTCTGTTTATGATTTTATCATTATCCTTCCAGGCAAACTTAGAGCGCAACTCTTTGCCGACCTTTTCAATAAGGTGGTCTTCTCCTGCCTGCTCAAGAGAACGGAATTTCTTCATACCTGACTCGTATTCTTCAATCCATTCTTTAGCAAATTTGCCGTCTTGAATTTCTTTGAGAACTTTTTTCATCTCTTCTTTTACAGCAGGAGTAATGATTCTCGGCCCGATTGTTAAATCGCCCCATTCCGCTGTGTTGGAAATAGAATATCTCATATCAGAAATACCGCCTTGATTTACAAGGTCAACGATTAACTTCATTTCGTGCAAGCATTCAAAATATGCCATGTAAGGAGAATATCCAGCCTCTACAAGAACTTCAAAGCCTGCTGTGATTAAAGCTGAAAGACCTCCGCAAAGTACGGCCTGTTCACCGAAAAGGTCAGTTTCTGTTTCTTCTTTAAAGGATGTTTCATAAATACCTGCTCTGCCGGCACCGATAGCTGATGCATAAGCAAGAGCAACTTCTTTTGAATCACCTGCCGGGTCTTGATAAACTGCAATCAAAGAAGGAACGCCTTTGCCTGCTTGATATTCGCTTCTGACTGTATGGCCGGGGCCTTTCGGTGCAACCATTAACACATTGATGTCAGAAGACGGAACTATTCTTTTAAAGTGAATATTAAAACCGTGAGCAAACATTAAATACTGGCCCGGGCGCATATTCGGTTTGATTTGTTCTTCATATACTTTAGCCTGAACCTCATCAGGAATAAGAATTTGAATCAAATCAGCCCATTTAACAGCATCTTCAATGCTCATAACTTTTAAACCTTCGGCTTGAGCTTTTTTAGCTGAAGCACCGCCTAGTCTGGCGCCAATAACAACATCAACCCCGCTGTCTTTGAGGTTTGTTGATTGGCCGTAGCCCTGTGAACCGTAGCCAATAACCGCAACTTTTTTATTAAGGATTTTGCTTTTATCAATATCAGCATCCATGTAAACTTTCAATTCGTGAGCCATTCTTCTCTCCTTTTAAAGTAATACTTTTCTATTCACCATTATTCTATCACATCAAATTTTTATAATGTTAAATATTTCAATTTGTTTATTAAAAATATTTCATAAAAACAGATGAAAACGCTGGACAAAATATTGTTTTTATGTATTACTATATAATGTAGTATTAACATTTTTTATCGGTAACAAAAAATGAGAATCAGAAAATACCAAAAGCGACAGTTTTATACAAACTAGAAGTCTTCGCAATATTTTGAAAAGATTGCGGTAATTCCGCATGAGCATAGAGCAGAATTTGTGGAGTCTTCTGATAAATTCGGAAGGCTTTTTTGTCTGCAAAAAACTCAAAATTTGTTACAAAATATAAAAAAAGTTGAATTTTATAGCACAAATAAATATTTACAGTTATTAAAAATATTAATTCTAAGGAGAAATATAAATGTTTAATAATCGACGATATACACAATCAAGGGCAAAAGCTCAAATAGTATTGGTTATGAACTTGGTATGGGGCCTATAGTACGCTATACCCCGGTGTATAAAGGAAATTTAAATGTTAATTAATAAAGTTACTTCAGCATATGGCGATCACTCAAATTTACTCCCGTTATTTACAAAAGATGTCGTAAACAGCACAGGGATGACAGCTTTTTCCTATGACGCAGGCGGGAAAATAGAAGCAAAAGACAGAGGAATTGATGAATTCGGCACTCAGGCAATATGGATGGGCGGCTTACCTGGCAGCAAGCTGCTTATTGACCTTACAGCATACAAACTCGCAAAAATTGACCCGAGTGTTGATGTCAGACTATTAAGAGATAAAGAACAGTTAAGCGTGGCGCAAAAATATGCAAAAACGCTCAAAGACAAGAACATTTCTCAATCACTTAACCATGCGGTTAAGAATTCTAAACTTGCGCAGGGGCTATTCCTAGGCAAGTTTGCAGCTGCTACAGCTATGACTTTAGCCGCTTTCTTTACACTTGTTAAAGTTAAGCAGCATTACACTAAAAAACAAATAGAAAAACAATTCTGGGCCAAAAAATCAGAACAGCATTTCTACAACAACAATGTTGCTCAAAGTCCTGCCTTCAAAGCCTTTATGCCGGCAGGTCAACAACAAAAAAACAATAACAAAAATGTAGCATTCAAAGGCTTAGGCACAGCAATTTCAAGCTTTATGTTTGATCCGGTTAAAAACTTGTTCATAGTTGACGCAGGAATCACAGGTGAAAGACTTATTGCATCAAGAACTAAAACAGAATTTGCAGAAACCGCGATTAAAGAAGGCAGCCTGTTATTCTTCCTGTATGTTGCCGGCAGATATGTACAGCAGAGCATTGAAAAACTCAGCGAAAAATTTGGCAAGCCGATTGAATTGAATGCAGAAGTTCTTTCTTCCGGTTACATGAAAGATGCGATTTCTTCCGGCAAAGCTGCTGAGGATGTAAAAACGGTTAAAAGCTTAACAAATGCTGTAAAAACCGCAAAAGAAAACTTAAAAGCAAACAATTCTACAGCTAACAAAACCGCATTAAGCAATGCTAAAAAAGCGTTATACGAATTTATTTATGACGCTAAAAATCAGGATAATACAGTTGTTAAAGCTGCAAAACATGCCGGTACTATCAAAACAATAGTAGAAGGCGGCTGGTTCAAAAAATTGACGGGCAAAGCTGTTAACACTCATCAAATCGACCCGCATAAATTTATCAGTGTAAGCAGTATTGACGATAGCGCTGACAATATAGATAAACTGTACAAACAGGCAGTAAAACACAATAATATTGAAGCATTCCTTAAAAAATGCAGAAATATGAAGATTGGTTCTGTTGCAGCTAATATGGGTATTACCTGCTTGTTCTTAGGTTTGATTGTTCCTTACTCTATGATGAAATACAGAGAAAAACATCAAAACGGTAAAAAGGAATTCCACGTACAATCAGAAATTGAAAGACAGCTTGAGCAAAGCTTTAAAGGCAGAGTAGCATAATTAGTAAAACGCATATTAATCGCTGAGTGCTTCAAACAGATTTTTTTTCGCTCTGAGAAGCACAAGCTCGGATTGTATGCGTTTTCTTTCTTCTCTTGTTAAATCGTCACGTTTAAGCTTTGTTTCATTTTCTTTAAGGTCTTTATCCGCTTTATCTGCCTGAGTCTGCATTGTTGCTGCGGCATTTGAGCCAAACAGTGTTTTGCCGTTTTTATCAATTATGTCATACATTTCTGTTTTATTTTGAGCATCTGACAAATCAGACGGCTTTGTATTAACCATAGAAAGCATCTGTTTAAGCATATTTGTAAACTCACTGACATTGAAGCCGGTACCCTTCAATGCAGCAACTGTTGAAGAAAGACTTACCATAGTTTCTGAAATCAAAAACAGCTCTGTCACTTTAGCTGTCGCTTCATATGCTGATGCTTTTATTTTATCTTCTATTTTTTTTATTCTTGATTCTTTTTCGGAGTCACTCAGATACGGATTATTCATTATCATTGCTATTTCTGATATATAACCGCTTATTGTTGACTTTAATGAACTGATAATTGCATTTGCTTTTGACGATGCGCTTAATGCTACGGAGGTAAGCTCATTGGCGCTGAGTTTGCTTAATATATCTGTATTGTTAATCATTTTATCGGCAAGATCCATTGCCGGTGCAAGCTCGGTGATATACTTAGATGTCAATTTGTCTGTTGTACTTTCAAATTCAGTTACTTGATTGAGTTCTAACAGATTGCTATCCTGTGTTTTGTTAACTGTAGATGTTTCTTTGCTTTGATTAACTTTAATGTTAATACCCGTGTTAAAAATGGCAACGTACATAAATTCACCCCTGAATAAATTAATGTGTGATTAATTTATCGGAATAAATTACATAAAACTTTAATATTTAAAGAAATTAAATTAACATTACTTAACAGGTCTATAAGCCTGCGGATAGTAGTAATCTTCTTTAAATCCCATCCTTCTGTACATTTTCAAGGCAGGATAGTTGTCAGTCTCGGTGCTTGCATTAACCTCTGAAAGATGATTAAGATGTCTGCCTATAAGTTTTGTTAATGTCGTATGAAGCAGAGTTTCACCCAGTCCCTTGCCGCAATGCTCGCTTTTTAAACCAATTATAGGAATATTGGCGATTCTGCCGGCCGTAATATTTGCAAAACATATGCCCACGGGCTTTTTGTTGTAAAGTAAAACGCTTGAACAATCGTCAAGAAATCGTCCGTAAATATCGCAGGTAATTTTATTTATTATGTCTTTGCATCCGTCTTTTGTCACGAATCTCGGGTCAAAAAGAGCATCGGAAGTATTAATAAATGACTTATTAATGACCGAGGCAATTTCTTCCTTATATTTAGAGTTCCACTCAACGATTTTATAGCCGTCCGGCAATGCTTTTGGCTTGTAAGACTTAAAGATATCCAGTGAAACCGGATTGGAAAAAATCAGTCTTTCAACAGCAAGGCCAACCAGCTTAAAGCCGTAATTTGTAATTTCCGGAGTAAACTCATCCTGTGAACCGAGCATCGGATATGTCACAACTTTCTCTTTTATTATATCTTGAGTTAGCTCCATAAATTTATCCATCAAAATACGGCGCTTGTTGTTAAGATTTTCATCGCCGAGACAGTGGATTATATTTAATTCAAGTGCCTCGCTGATTTCTGTAGTATATACAAGAAACGCTGTCGGAATCTGTTCTTCAAACAGTATAAGACATTTTATAAGCCCCGCATTGATGCTTGCGACAAATTCCTCGTATTCAAGAGGCTCAAGCTCAAATTTATAAAGTGAATAAGCTTTGTTTTTAAAGTCAGTATAAACACCTTTAAAAATATTTTTATACTCATCATTGTATTCTTGTACTTTGTAAGCCAGAGTTTCAGTCATTATATTTGCTCCAGATTTTCCTTAATTTTATCAATTTCAAGCATATGATGCATTTTATTCGCCTTTGTACACAAATATCTGTAGTTATATTTTGTACATTCAGAGTCTACGTGAACTCTTTCAAGAATTTCAAGACCATAGCCTTCCAGCCCGACAATTTTCTGCGGGTTGTTTGTAATCAATTTGAATTTTGTAAACCCTAAATCAAGCAGTATTTGCGCACCGTCGCCGTAATCTCTTAAATCGGAATTAAATCCGAGTGACAGATTAGCCTGCACTGTATCTTCACCTTTATCCTGCAATGCATAGGCTTTAATTTTATTAACAATACCTATGCCCCTGCCCTCATGGTTCATCAAATAAACGACTGCGCCCTTACCGTATTTGTCAATCATTTTCATTGAGTTTTGGAGCTGGCTGTTACAGTCGCATCTAAGGCTGTGAAAGGTATCACCCGTCAAACAGATGCTGTGCATTCTTACAAGAGGAATTTTATCTGAGCCGTCATCTTTTAGAAGTGCTACATGTTCCTGTCCTGTCAACGCATGTCTGTAGCCGATTAGAGTAAAGGTTCCAAAAGCTGTAGGCAGTGTTACCTGCGCTTCTCTTATCATTAATTTTTCATTTTTAAGCCTGTAGGCAATAAGTTGTGCAACTGTTATAAATTTAAGGTTATGTTTGTCAGCAAATTTTCTTAAATCATCACGTCTTGCCATAGAACCGTCAGGGTTAACTATTTCGCAGCAGACTCCCGCTTCTTTTAAGCCGGCAAGTCTGCATAAGTCGACCGTTGCTTCCGTATGACCGACTCTCTCAAGAACACCGCCTTGTTTTGCAATAAGCGGAAATATATGCCCCGGCTGTCTGAAATCAGCAGCAGAAGCGTTGTCTTGTGCAATTAATTTGAGTGTTATCGAACGGTCATAAGCAGATACACCCGTAGTAACACCATACTTTGGGTCTGCGTCAATACTCTGTGTAAAAGCTGTGCCTTTAACGTCAGTATTATTTTTGACCATGTAATCCAGACCGAGTTTTTTAGCCAGTGAAAGACTTATCGGGGCACACAAAACACCTTTTGCCTCGGTTATCATAAAATTAACATTTTCAGGTGTTGCAAATTGAGCTGCACAGATTAAATCACCTTCGTTTTCCCGTGATTCATCATCCGCGATAACAACCATTGAGCCTTTTTTAATTGCTTCAATTGCTTCTTCAACTGTATCGAATTTAAAATCGGAGGCGTTTTGCAAATCCTTTACGTTTTCTGATAATAACATTTAAAGAAACCCGTTTCTTTCTAATAAATTCATATCGATGGTAGTGGCTTTATTGTTATTATTATCATTCGATAATAAATATTTTTCAACATATTTTGCAATGATATCAGTCTCAAGGTTGACTTTATCATTAATTTTTAAATATTTAAGGTTAGTATTATTCAAAGTATGCGGTATAACAGCTATTGTGAATAAATTCGAGTTTATTTCAGCAACTGTCAGGCTGACCCCGTTTATGGAAACTGAACCCTTATTGACTATTTGAGACGTAAGTTTGCTGTCGGTTTCAAAGGTTAAAAGCGTTGTTTCGCTTTCTTTTCTGATGTTTTTTAATGTGGCAAGCCCGTCAATGTGACCGCTTACCATATGACCGTCTAACCTGTCACCCAGCCGCAGAGTACGCTCTAAATTAACAATATCTCCCTTAATCAGGTTATTGAAGGTAGTAACACTGAGCGTTTGTGATGAGGCATAAACTTTAAAACTTTTAGCTTTAATCTCAATAACGGTTTGACAGGCACCGTCAACCGCAACGCTGTCACCTATTTTCAGACCGTCAAGGATTTTATTGCATTCTATAGTCAGATAAAGCTCGTTAAGTCCTTTATCAACGTTTAGAATTGTTCCTGTTTCTTCTATTAAACCTGTAAACATATTAATAATGTAGCACAAACAAAATTAAACTATTCGGACTTGAGACGTCTTATAACATCTCTGGCTACTGCTTCTCCCATTGAAAAACAGGAAGATTGTATCCTCAAGGCAGCCTGTGCCTCAAAGTCAGCTGATACAATTCTGCCGGCTATATACAGATTGTCGAATCCTGAGGCTTTTAAACACTCAATAGGAAGTTCATAATCAACACGTGTAGGCTGTAGAGTTGAGCCGTCTTTTGTGTAGGAGTGTATATCAATAGGATAATCAGCGTGTAATACAGGATTTTCATAAGTTTTGCCGCTTAAGATATCAGATTTTGTGTAAATTTTTTGACCTTCAACCCGTCTTGACTCTCTTACACCAACCATATCGGCAATATTGGATATATATGAGTTCTCAAACCCCGGAAAATACTTCTTTAAAAAGCAATAGAGATGCCAGATTTGTTTTCTGGCAAGGGTTAGAGCCTTTGAACGAGCAAACATATCCAGCGGGTCAATATCCTTATCCAGCTGTATTCGCGGGCAGTTCAGAGATATTGAACCGGACATTCCAGGGATGCTGAATATCTGAAAATAGGCTGTATCAGGGATATTGAGGTCACCGTTTACAACAGCCTTATCAAATACCTGCTTTAAGGCCCATTTACGGTCATTATCCCATGTACAGGCAGTTGAGAGATGTATTTCTCCGTTTACTTCGCATGCAGTTGTAACATTTCGGTCATTATCAATTTTTAGCAGCCAGTCCGAGAAAGTTTTCATATCAATATTTGAAATTTGAAAGCGCAAAGTCATTGGCTGTCTTGATTTTGGATTAAGCAGCAAATTATTTTTTAAAACTTTAGAAAAATTTCCGTCACCTGTCGCGTCTACAAAATAGGACGAGTCGATATATAGTGATAACATTTTTGAGATAACAGAAATCTTTTTAACTGTTCTGCCCTCGCTAAAAGCGTCTAAAATTTCCGTATTATATAAAATATCGCAGTTAACTCTCTCGAGCATACTGTCCAGTGCAAGCTTTGATAGTTCGGGATTAAACCAGCCTCTGTTGCCGTCACAATAGGTAATTTGTCCGTTAAATTTTTTTAACTCATCAATAAAATCATTATAAAATTCACAATTTATATTTTGTGTATTTGATTTCATAACAGGCATAACAAGAGCAGAAGTCATTGTTCCGCCAAGATGGATTCTTTTTTCTACCACCAGCGTTTTTAATCCGTACTTTGCTCCGATGTATGCCGCAGCAACTCCGGCAGTGCCGCCGCCGCAAATTGTTAAATCGTATTGAGTCATTAAAGCTTCTCCGTTTTATATTTTTTTATATACTGGCTCGGTGTTTGTAAATTCGATTCAGATTTTTCTTTATTATATAAATCTATAATTTCTTTTGCAGTCAAATTGAGATTTGCATCTTTGTAGTATATTCCAGCTTTTGTTTTTATAAGCCCCGTATCGTATTCATCAAGCTTGTTTAATATAAGATTATTATTTGGTGACGCTATTGTTCCGCAATGCCTGTGTTGTTTATCAAATAATTTGCCTGCGAAAAAGCCGGCCTCTAACATAGCGTGTCTGACAGCAGCAGAATTTGAATACGTAACAAGAGTTGCATTGACGTCAGACAGCCTGTACAATTCTTTAAAAAATTCATAACTCCATAAAGTCGGGAGTTTTGCTGGGGTAAAAGCGTCTAAAAAAATAATATCGTATTTGTTATTTAAGCTTTTAATCGTATTTCTTGCATCATCAAAATAAGGCTTAATTATAAAATTGTGTATTTTAAGGCGTTTGAGAGGCCTTTTATTGCGCTGCGATATACATTGATAATATATATTATGTAAAAATGAATTATTTTGTCCCAAGGGGTTATAACTATACCTGAGAAAATATTTATTTTTAATTAAAGACCTGTAAAACGGTTCAATAAATTTCTTATTATCAGACTTTAATAAAATATCTTTTAAAGCGGCTTTGTCTTCAATTATTTCGTTTAATAAATTTGCTAATAAAATATAAGAAACCTCCGGATATTTTTTAAACAGATTATCTTTTATAAACGGAGATATTGTTACAAGTTTTTTATCATATTCTAAAATATCGATATAAACTTTTCCTTTATATTTTGTTTGCAAAATTTTTTTTAAAAAAGCCTTTGTGTTATAGCCGATTCCGTAGCAAATATCAAGCACTTTTATATTCTTTTTATGTAAATAATTGCCGGATAAATTCAGAGGTGCAGCAAACTTTTCCTCAGCTTCTGACAGAGCGCCGAAGACAGAATGATACACATCTTCTACCTTGCGGTTATACAGACCTACTGACCCGTCTTGAGTAAATGAAAAATCAATATAATTTTTGCTTTCTGTTATACACATACAAATATTATAAATTTATATGTAAAATTACGCTAATTGTAAACATAATTTTATCACTGTATTACGCTGCGATATATAACGATAACTTGGTTTTAAAAATCGATGATTTTATCATTATATATCTATGCGATACAGATTCCTGTTTGGAGATATTATCACTATGTATCGAATAGTAATAATTGTATTTTAAATTTTAATTAGATAAAAATTGACATACAAAATATTTTTTCGGTGATGTAGTTTTATTCGGCTTTAATTATATTTTTAATAGAAAAATTAATGTGAGAGAGGAAATATTATGAAATCTATATCACTTCTTATGGTCGAAGACCATAAGCTGTTAAGAGTAGGCTTAAAATCACTGTTTAACGAGTGTTCTGATATAAAACTTGTTGCAGAGGCTGAAACTGCTAAAGAGGCTGTTGATAAAGCCAGACTGCTTAAACCAGACGTTATACTAATGGATATAGGACTGCCTGATATGTCAGGTATAGAGGCAACCAGACGGATTTTAGACTTAAATCCCGACCAAAAGGTAATTATGCTTACATCACATATTAATGAAAAAGAGGTTATGGATTCGCTAAGCGCGGGGGCTTTTGCCTACGTCATAAAAGATGTAAATACTGAAATCCTTTTAATGGTAATAAAAACGGTATATGACGGTGCTATATGGCTTGACCCTCAAATAGTCCCGTTAATAAGAGATAAATCCTCGTGTTTTATACCCCAAAAACAAACCTCAAGAGCAGCTTTTCGGGCTCAGCACGCTAATTTAACAGAAAGAGAATACGAGGTTTTAAAACTGGTTGTGGACGGTCAATCCAATGCCGAAATAGCAAACACATTAACAATAAGCGAACATACAGCCAAGGCGCACGTTTGCAATATAATTCAAAAGCTTGTTGTTGATGACAGGACACAGGCAGCTGTAAAAGCCATAAAAGAAGGGCTTGTTTAAGAAAATTTGTTTGTCAAAGCTTCAATTACGGCTGTGGCATCTGCCACTATTGCAACGTCTGAACAAGACATAATAGGTGCGTTTTTATCTGTATTTACAGCAAGAACTTTTTGTGCGTTACTAATTCCTGTCATATGCTGCAACGCACCCGAAATACCAAGAGCAATATATAATTTTGCAGATACAGAGCGTCCGGTTTGTCCCACCTGTATCTCAGAGGGGGCCCAGCCTAATTCAACAGCCGCTCTTGATGCAGCAGGTTTAGCCCCGATTAAATCACAGAGTTTATACAATTTTTCAAAATTTTCTTTAGATTTAAGTCCAAGACCGCCGGCAATTATAATATCCGAGTTTGTCCAATCATCGGTTTGGGGTTTGTATTCGGTAGAAAGAATTTCTGTTTTATTTAAAATTTCATAAACACCGTCAAAGTTTGCCTCAAAATAGACTATTTCTGTATTTTTTTCTGGGAAATTTCTTTTTAAAAATGCCCCTGGGCGAACAGTAGCAAACCCCGGCAAAGTTTTGGAATAAATTGTTGCCATCATCTGTCCGCCGTATGTCGGGCGTGTTGCAAGAAGCATATTATCTTCAATTTTTAAGTCGGTACAATCCGCAGTAAGCCCGATTTGCAAATTTGCGGCAATACGAGGTGCAAGCTCACGCCCGTTAACAGTTGCTCCCATAAGTAAAACCTGCGGTTGTATATTACTTATAAGCTGAGATATTACACCTGAGAACACCTCAACATTAAAGTCTTTTAACGCCTCATGCTGTATTATGTAAATTTTATCAAGACCAATTTGTCGTAATTCGGAAAACAAAGATTCAGACAGAGTTGTATTGACTGTAAGAAAGCCGCAAACACTTGTATCATCAAAGTTTTTTGACACATGTGATATGATTTCTTTAGAAACATTTTCTATTTTATTATTATTAATTTCTATATAGACAAGTGTGTTAGTTGTCATCTTGTTCCTTACACCGGTTAATTATGCTGACAATAGAGTTTGACGCTTCTTCGCAGTTATCAGGCTCAATTAATTCAGTATGTCTTACAATAACCGGTCTGTAAGCCTTTTTTACTTGAGTCGGAGAACCGCAGAAACCCGTTTTAGAAGTTTCAGCAGATATATCACCGGCACTAAGAACCGTTATATCTGTTGTTTGAGCTTTTATCCAGCCGTTTACAGGTACAGTAAAATCTATGTCCTTTAATGTAGTTGATACTAAAGCCGGATGTGTTATTTTGATTTCCTGCTTGTAAGCAGATGTGTCTTTAATCCACACCGAATATTCATTACAAATATCTTTTAAGGCAGTTACGCCCGTAATTTGTGCAATACCAAGTCTTTGTGCAAGACTTGACGGTGTTTGAGCAGTATCACCGTCAACTGCCTGATAACCGCAAATAATTAAGTTAAAATCACTGCAATGTGTTTTAACAAATTGGGACAATACATAAGCTGTTGCCAGTGTGTCCGAGCCGGCAAATTTTTTGTCGCAAAGCAGATAAGCATCGTCACAGCCGAAGGCAATTGCTTCTTTAAGAGCCTCTTTAGCCTGCAATGGCCCCATTGATACAGCGCTTATTTTACAATCACCGAGTGCAGACTTTATATTTTTTGCTAATTGGACAGCACCTAAGTCGTAAGGATTAATGACCGACTCAAGCCCTTCTCTTTGTATTGTATTATGCTCAGTCCACCTGATATCTGTAGTATCCGGAACCTGCTTTACAAACACGAGTATTTTAAAACACATATTATTGAATATCCAATCCTAAATCAATAACCGGAGCCTTTGCAACAATGGCGCTTGTCGAGATAACATCAACACCTGTTGCCGCAATTGCGTTTATCGTATTAATTTTAACATTTCCGCTGGCTTCGACAATAGCCTTATGGTCGATTATTTTAACGCATTCACGCATTTCGTCTATTGTCATGTTATCAAGCATAATAATGTCGCATCCGGCGTTGAGTGCTTCTTTAACCTGCTTTGCAGTATCGCATTCAACTTCGATTTTATGAGCATGGGATAAATTTCTTTTTATTAATTCAACAGCTTTAGTTATTGAGCCGGCGTGTTTAATATGATTGTCTTTTATCATGACACAGTCACACAGATTAAACCTGTGCAGCCTTGCGCCTCCAACCATCACGGCATATTTTTCAAACATCCGAAATCCCGGTGTATTTTTTCTTGTGTCCGTAACTTTTGCATTATAAGGAGCAATAGCCTCCTGATAGCGTTTTGTTTGTGTTGCAATGCCGCACATTCTTTGCATGTAATTGAGTGCTGTTCTTTCGCCTGTCAAAACTTCACGAGCTGGGCCGGTGATTTCTGCAAGAGTTGTACCTTTATTTACATAATCACCGTCAGAACAAAATGTATTTACAACAACTTTATCCGACAATACGGAAAATACACGTTTAAATACTTCTAAACCGCAGACAACAGTGTCTTCTCTTGTGTTTAGCTGTGCTGTTATATTATCAGAGCCCGAATACAAAAAGTCCGTTGTTATATCTCCGTACCCGATATCTTCTTTAAGAGCATTCTTTATATGCTCGTCAATCATAAAATTATGCAATAATTTTTGAGTCATCAGGTCTGTCCTCTGATTTTTGTGTATGTCCGGCATGCTCAAAAGAAACCGTATTGCTGACGGAATCGGCTCTAAAATGTGCTCCGACAGATTCTTTTCTGCTTAATGCTGCGTTTGTTATGCATTTAGCAACAAGCAGCATGTTTCTTAATTCATATTCGTCAAGAGAAGAACATCTGTATTTATTATCAAAGACATCATTTATCTTGTTTAATTCAGAAAGAGCGGTTAACAAAGATGTTTCCGTCCTGATAATACCGACATTGTTCCACATGACATTTTTAATTTTGGCTTTAAGCTCTGTTACATCGTAATCTTCAATATTAAGATTATCAGATTCCGCATATTTTTTGATAGTATTTAAGACAGTCTCATCAATAATTTTGGAGCTGTGCAAATCTTGTTTGGTCACGGTATTTACAAACTCGTAAGCCGAAACAACACACTCTAACAAAGAATTGCTTGCCAGCCTGTTTGCACCGTGCAAAGAGGTGCATGCGGCTTCGCCTATTGCAAATAAATTGTTAATTGAAGTTTTTCCGTTGATTTCCGTTTTAATGCCTCCCATACAATAGTGAGCAGCAGGTGCAACGGGTATAAAATCTTTAGTGATATCAATGTTGTTTTCAAGGCATGTTTTATAAATATTCGGAAATCTCTTCTTAAACTTGTCTATTCCTATAAAAGATGCGTCTAAAAACACTTTATTTCCCTGTGACAGCTGAGAATAAATTTCTCTTGCTACTACGTCACGCGGGGCAAGATCTTTTTGTGCAAAATCCTGCATAAAGTATTCACCGTTCTGGTTTACAAGTTTTGCACCTTCTCCTCTTACTGATTCAGAAATTAAAAAACGAGAATCACTGTTTTCGAGAGCAAGTGCAGTCGGGTGGAACTGGATAAACTCCATATCTTTAATTTTGGCATGCGCTTTTATAGCAAGAGCCAGCCCGTCACCAGTCGTCACCGAAGGATTTGTTGTGTATTTATAAATTTGTCCGGTGCCACCTGTCGCAAGTACTGTAACAGGAGCATAGAGGGCTTCGTATTCTTTTGTTGCGGAATTAAAAGAAATCACGCCTCTACAGTTGTCATGCGAATCCAGAAGCAATTCAACAGCAAGCGTCTGCTCATAAATTGTTACGTTTGGCGCAATTGTTTTATCATTTTTTAATTTATCAACAAGAGCTTTCTCTATTCCGTAACCTGTTGCGTCCCCGCCTACATGGAGTATTCTTCTGACACTGTGCGCACCTTCAAGGGTAAAATTAAGCTTATTTTCTTCATTTCTGTCAAAATTAACTCCGCATGCCATTAAATCTTCTATTGCATGCTGACTGTTTTCGGAAATAAATTTAACCACATTGAAATCGCAAAGCCCGCAACCTGCTTTAATGGTATCTGCCACGTGCAGGCTGATTGAATCAGGGGTGTTTTCTTTTAATACACCGACAATACCGCCCTGCGCGTATCTTGAATTACATTCCGACAAAGCCGATTTTGTCAGTAACAATATGCCGTCAGGAACTTTTGAGCTTTGAGCAAGCTTTATTGCGGCATATAACCCCGCGATTCCGCTGCCTACTATAATTGCAGAATATGTTGAATGTTTCATCGGCATAATTTATCCCCTTTAATTGAATTTTAATACAAAAGGATAAATTTTACTACTGCTCTTGATGAGATATTAAGTTTAAAATTTGCATTTAAAAATTGTTAGCGATATTCTTGTTTTACTGGGATATTTTAATATTGTTAATGCGTATCCGTATATTTTGTTAACTTTTGTTAATTATCCTGCGCACAGCTAACAAATTTTTTTATATTTGGTTATTAAGCTAATGTAAACATCTACATCTGTTTAACGGAGGGAAAATGATTAACCAACCTACAACTTATGTACCGGTGGCACAAACTCCGGTCATGCCTCAAGCTCCACAATTTAATGCAATTAAAATTGACATTCAGGGCGCTACTGTCGGTGCACCGGCTCCTGCCGCACCTATGCCGCCTGTTAATCCGCCTGAAAATGTCGGACAGAATGTAAATTATACAGCATAGAAAAAAAGCAACCGTTTATAAAATAGCGGTTGCTTTTTTAGCTAACTTCCAGTTTCCGGTGATTATTACAACAAATTATTTGTTACAAAATATTAATAAAATTTTGAAGAAATAGCAATTTTAAATCTTCACGACTATTAAACAAATAGAAATTAATTAAGTTAAATAAGGGGAATAAAATGGTACAGCCAGTTTCTACTAATTACACAATGCCGATGCAGCCGATGCAAATTCCTGCTCCGGAATACAACGCGATTAAGATAAACATTGTTGACCCCAAGGTTAATGCCCCAGGTGTACAACAAACTCCTTCAGTATATTCTTATCCGCAATCACAGATTTACAGCTACCCGCAGGCACAACAACAGGTTTACATGCCCCCTGTGCAGCAGCAGGCTCAAGTTTACATGCCTCAGCCGACTCCTGTAGCACAAAGTGCACCAGTGACACAACCTATGCCTGTTCCGCCAGCTCCCCAAGTTATAAATACACAGACTGTTAACCAAACACCTCCTTCAGTAGTACCGCAGGCACCTGCTCAAGAACAGGCTCCTGCTCCTCAACAACCGGCTGCGCCGGCAGCTCCGGCCGCAGAAGCTCCGCAGGCTGCACCTCAGCAACCGGCAGCAAACGTAACTTCTTTTACACAAAGAATCAACTCTAATGACCTTGAAGATGTGGGGAAAGCCATTGAAGAAGTAGCTGATATTGCACAAACAAGACCTGCACCTGAGCTTCTTGATACAGGTTTAATGGAATCTTTGCTCGGTGTTATCGGCAAAGACAGCAGCACTCTTGAAGGCCCTACAGAAAGACAAAAAGAATTAAGACAACAGGTTCTTGAAGGTAAACAGCTTTCTGACGCAGATATGGCTGAAGCTAACAAAATCACTCCGTTAGAAATGGCTGAAAGAAACAAACAGTACGCATTGTTCACAACAGCAATTTTACAAAACCAGTTGATTGATGAATTCAAAAAGACAAATAACATGACTCCTGATATCAAAGATTTGCCGGGTATGGAACAAATAGTTACAACTATCAAAGACAACCCGAACCCGATGTTGAGAGCAAGCGGTTTGGCAGCACTTGCATATAACGCAAGACCTGAATACAAACCTGTTATGAAAGAAATCTTTGAATTGTCACAACAGGATGCTGATGAAAACGTACAAAAAGTTGCAGCAGAAGGACTTGCTAAGTTAGCCACCGTTATGGATGCTCCCGCAGCTCAACAACCGGCTGCACCCGCTCAAGCAGCATAATAAAAATTAAAAATATATATGGATAAAGGCAGACTTGTAATTTTCAAGTTCTGCCTTTATTTTTTACAAAAATTTAATATTTAGACTAAATACTAAAAATCGGTTTTAATAAAAATATGTCAGATGAAATCAATGAAAAAGTAATAAATATATTCAGCAAACATATCAAAAACAAACCGGCCAACACGCCTGAGAAAGTTAAGACTTTTGCAGGGTTCAGCTATGTGAGAATGGACAAAGACGCTAACGGTTATCCGTTTAAAGAAGAAAATCTGCTTGAGTATGCAAAAGAATGCCATTACATAGTTAAAGTGATGCGCAAAAAAAACGGGGCACCGGCTTTGTACAGCTATAATGTACCGAGTGACAAACTGCTTGATTTTCTGTTGATGTTCAGAAATAATGAACTTAGCGGTAGTATTATTGAAATTGATAAATTTTTGCCGAAAAGTATAATATAATGAGAAAACTTGATGAAAAAACTCTTGATAAGCTTTTGTTTAACGTAAACAAGCCTTATCAGTATATGGGCCATGAACTGTACTCATATAATAAAGATTTTGAAAATGCCGGTGTCCGTTTTGCGATAGCTTTTCCGGATAAATACGAGGTTGGCGCAAGCAATCTCGGACACAGAATTATTTATGAAACCTTAAATTCAATTGAAGGGTGCATGTGCGACAGAGCTTACGCGCCTGACACGGATTGCAAACAGGAAATAGAAAACCAAAAACTGTTCTTATACGGTGTAGAATCCAAGGTGTGCCTCGGCGATTTTGATTTGCTCGGTTTTTCTTTACAATATGAACTGGCATATCCTACAGTTTTAGCAATGCTTAAATTGTCAGACATTCCCGTACGTTCTGATGAAAGAAATGAAACCCACCCCATAGTTTTATCGGGCGGGCCCTGCACATACAATCCTGAGCCGCTCAAAGACTTTATAGACGGTTTTTTAATAGGTGACGGCGAAGATATACTTAAAGAAATTGTTGCGGTATATAAAGCTGCTAAAAAAGCTGAAAAAACAAGAAAAGAAATAATTGCGGATTTAGCAAAAATTGACGGATTGTATGTACCGGCATTGCATAACGGACAAAAAATTAACAAAAGAATTTATGATTTTTCTGTTGATTCGGTGCCGACAAAACCGCCTGTTCCTTTTTCTACCTCAATACATGACCGCGCTGTTATGGAAATAAGAAGAGGCTGCGGCAGAATGTGCAGATTCTGCCAGCCGGGACACGTCAATCTGCCGATTAGAGAAAGAAAAGCTAAAGACATAATCAAACTGACAAAAGAACTGGTAAAAAACACCGGCTATGATGAGTTTTCAATGCTTTCTCTGTCTTCTAACGATTATACAAACATAGAGCCTGTTCTTGAAGAGTTAACCTGTTATTTCAGCGAAAAAAAGGTTTCTGCCTCTCTGCCAAGCCAGAGAATAGATCGTTTTAACATACGATTGTCAAATCTAGTTAAGGATGTAAGAAAAACGACCATAACACTTGCACCTGAGGCCGGTTCGCAGCGGCTTAGAGATGTTATAAACAAAAATATTTCAAAAGAACAAATTGTTAATACAACTCTAGATTGTTACAAAAACGGATATGACAGCATAAAATACTATTTTATACTCGGTCTGCCTACTGAGACCTATGAAGATATTGATGAAATGATAGAACTGCTGGGCGGTATAAAATACAGGGCCAAACAAATCAAAAATGAGCTGGGATTAAAACAGGATTTAAAACTTAACTGTACACTGTCAATCTTTGTTCCAAAACCATTTACCCCTTTCCAATGGGTTGGGCAGGATTCTTTGCAAACTATCAGTGAAAAAATAGCTTACATAAGAGAAAAATCAAAATCACTAAAAGGTGTAAGAATCAAAATCCACGAAAAGTATATATCTGAAATTGAAGCTGTGCTTACGCGCGGTGATTCATCCTTATGCAAGTATATTGAAAAACTATACGAAAACGACTGCTATCTGGATGCATGGGATGAGAATTTTGACAAAGACAAATGGTATTCAATTGCTAAAGAGTGCGGATTATCCCTCGGAGAGCTTTCTCAGAAAACCTACGGTACAGAAGAAGTGCTTCCATGGGATTTTATCAATGTCGGCATAAAAAAAGACTGGTTTATAAATGAATACAATAAGGCAATGCAAAGCAAATCAAGTGTTCCGTGCGAAACTAAATGCTCAAACTGCGGAATTTGTCAGGAATACAGTGTGTCAAAGCATCTGGATACAAACTACGAACCTGAAATGTCTTGCAAAATCTCTTATTCTTCCGATTCAATAAAAAAATACAGAGCTAAAGTCACCAAAAAAGGATACTTAAAATATCTTTCTCATTTAGATTGGCAAAATACGCTTGTAAAAGGACTGTTTCGTTCACAATTGCCCGTAGTGTTTACAGAGGGCTTTAACCCGATACCAAAAATATCACTCGGAGCAGCTTTGCCGATATTTATTGATAGCTTAACGGAATTTATTGACTTTGAACTATACGGGGACTTGCCGGCAGATGAAATAAAAGACAGATTGAATGCTGTTTTAGATGAAAATGCACGGATTATTAATATTTATGAAATACCCAAAAAGGCTGAATCCTTAGATATAACTACACAATGGGCTCGTTATGAAATTTCGCCTCTTGATGAAGGTATTTTCAAAATCGAATTTTTAGAGTATATTAAAGATAAGCTTACTTCAGAAGATGAAATATTCTTAACGAAGAAGACAAAAAAAGGTGTAGACAAATTAATAAACATTAAACATTCAGTAAGAGATGTTGAATTTAAAGACAATAAATTATATGTAACTCTTAAAACAGGGCAAAATCAGGAGATTCCTGCTCTGCGTGCTGATGATTTAATGAAAATTTTCTATCCCGAAGCAAAGTTTAATATTACCAGAACAGCTTTGTACGATAAAGATTTCAATCTCTTATAGCTGTGTAACGGTAATCTTTACAGGTTTATACAAGTTTTAAAAGGAATATTCTATGGCAAAATCAATAGTTATTGCGGAACGCGACAACATCGCAGCTGTGTTTGAAGATAACAAAATCACTGAATTTTATATTCACAGAGGCGAAATTCTCTTAGGTGACGTATATTTAAGCAAAGTAGAAAATATACTTCCGAGTATTGAAGCAGCTTTTGTAAACGTAGGCTCTGATAAAATGGGCTTTTTACATGCAGCTGACGTAATAGGCAAAGGCGGATTGCAAGACAAACTTTCCCCTAAACAAAAACTCGTTGTACAGGTTGTAAAAGAACCGACAGGTCATAAAGGCCCCAGAGTCACAACATCTATTAGTCTGCCGGGAAGATTTTGTGTACTAATGCCTCAAGAAGCAGGCATAAGCGTAAGTAAAAAAATCATGTCTTCCAAAGAACGTGCCAGACTTAAGTCTATTGTCAGTCTGTTAAAACCGGTAGGGCTTGGAGTAATTATCAGAACTGAAGCAGAGGGCCAAACAGAAGCCGAAATTCAGGAAGATTTGGAAATTTTACTCGAAAAATGGAATACCATTGTCACTCAAGCAGAGCTTGTAGATGCACCTAACCTGCTATACAGAGATCAGGATTTACTTTACAGGGTAATCAGAGAAGCCTGCACTGAAGATGTAAAAGAAATTGTTGTAGACACGCCTTATGCAATGCACAGAACACAGCAATTGATACAGAACTGGAACTTAAACAGAAATATTGATATATCCGTTTACAAAGGCAGCGAGCCTCTTCTTGTCGCCTCAGGCGTAAAAAAAGAAATTGAGCTTGCACTGCAAGACAAAGTAAATCTTCCATCCGGCGGATATTTATTTATTCAAACAACGGAAGCCCTGACTGTTATTGACGTAAACAGCGGCAAATTTATCAGTTCCGCAACTCAGGACGAAACCATTCTAAAAACAAATAAAGAAGCTGTTAAAGAAATTGCCAGACAGCTAAAATTACGCAACATTGGCGGTATGATTATCATTGACTTTATCGATATGCTCAGCCGTGCTGATAAAATTGCAATTCTTGAAGAACTTGAGCTGGCTGTAGAAGATGATAAATCAAAACCTCAGGTCGGGCAGCTGTCTGATTTAGGGCTTGTTGAAATGACAAGACACAGACAGGGACAAAGTCTTTCAGAAATATTTACAAAGAAATGCCCTCACTGCCACGGTACAGGTCATATACTTGAAGACTTTGGCTTTGCCTCATCGCTTTCAGAAGGCGAACAGCGCTCTAAGGCAGCTAAGCTTAAACTGCCTATGAATGCAAACAAAAACAAACATAACGACAAACACAGTAAAGTCTTTAATTATCAAAATCCTAACCAAAACGGAAATCAACAAAAAAACGACTACGACAGAAGAAATCACCAGCAAAACAAATCTGATGAAATAAAATCTACGGAAAATGACAATATTGAAATGCAAGTCGAGTCCAAGCAGGATAAAAAACAGCGTTTTAACAAAAACAACAGAAGAAACAAAAATAAAAAAGATAACAAAGAATTAAATACGCAAATACAAGAACAGGTTGCTCAAGAAGAGTTAATTATTCAAGAGCCTGAAATGTCAGAACCGGCACCACAGGTTGAACAGCCTGCACAGGCAGTAGAAATTCAGGAACCTGTTGCTGAAAAACCTGTAAAACAAACTCGAAAAAGAGTTTCAAGAAAAGCAAAAAAAGCAGAAGAAGCTGCGGCAGCTGTTCAGGAGCCATTGCCTCTTGAACCGGTAGCAGTTGTTCCTGTTGAGTCTGAGCAGCAAAAAACGGCTAAAAAGCCGACAAAAACACGTAAGGCTTCCCGTGCAAGGAAAAAGCCAGCGGCTGACAAAGCAGAAACCACGGAAATGCAAACAGTATAAAGGTAATATTATGTTAAAAAACAAATTTATTGCTTTATTAATAGCCGCAGTTATAGTCATATTCGGTAGCATGCCTGCAAATTTAGCCTTTGCACTGCCTCAAGACCAGCAGCCCAAAGCTGCTAAAAGCGAGTTAAAACACGTACTTAAGAAATTTGCACTATCTATGTCACTGGTTGGCGGTTCGTGTCTGGTGTTATATTTTGCTCTAAAAACGTACAAACGCTTTAAAGAAGAGGAAGAAGCAGGACAGCCTTATCCTGTTGATACGGAAAAATGCCTTAATACTCCTGAAACAATTGAAGAAGCAACAAAACTGTTTATAGAAAAATTCTAAAAATTAGATATTTTCTTTAATTCTTCGTGCGGCGGTCCATAGGCTTTTAGCAGAGCATTGACGATTTTAGGCATCTGGCATACAAAAGAGTATGAATAATTTCCTGTATGCAGTGAACACTTTTTGCAGTCGCAGGATATCTCATAGCATTCTATTGCCTGCAAAGTCCAGTTCTGCATTATTGACGGAGAAATTTCTCCGTTTGTTTGAGGTAGATATAAATCAGTGATAGCAGTTACCTTAGAAAACATATACCATACTCCGATGTTAGTTAAATACACAAAAGAATTACCCTATATTTTATAATATAGCGTATTTTATATGACATTTACTCGGTCTAATGGAGGAATTATACATTCACAACGTGAGCATCATAAACTATTTTTAACCCTTCAAGTGTAATATTAGGGCTAATGTAGTCAAATTTTCTTTCCATATACTCTGCAACAATATCCGAATAACCGCCTGTTGCTATAACGACTGCTCTTTCACCGAGCTCGCGCTCACATTCTTTAATTAAACCGTCAATCATACAGGCATGACCTCGCACTATTCCGGATAGCATTGCATCTATTGTATTGGAGCCTATAGCGTTTTTTGGGGCTTCTATTTTGATTAAGGGGAGTTTTGAGGTGAACTTTTTCAAACTTTCAGCCTGAATTTTCATACCTGCACAAATTATTCCGCCGATAAACTCTCCGTTTGATTTTACAATATCAAAGGAAGTAGCAGTACCCATATCCACTACAATGCAGGTCTTATGGTATAAAGAGTAAGCAGCAAAAGCATTAACAATTCTGTCTGCACCAAGTTCTTCAGGATAATCCACTGAATACTTGAGCATATTAGTTGTTTTGTTCGAAACAACAAACGGTTCAATGCCCAGATATCTTTTCAATGCATTTTTATATCTTTCGGTAAGGCAAACAACAACGCTGCACAGGCATGCACAATCAACTGCGTGCTCATAGTTGTGAATTTTTAAAAGATTTAACAGCAATATGCCGATTTCATCCTCAGAACGGTGCTTTTCAGATGCGATTGTCCAAGTTTCTACAAGTTCAGACTTGGCAAAAAGCCCGATAGTTGTTGATGTATTTCCGATATCTAATGTTAATAGCATATTTTTACCTCAAAATTATTTTAACAAAAAAATACTGTTAAGTAATTTTCTAAAAACAATTAATTTTTGCTATAATATTGCCAGAATATATGTGAGGAAAATATGAAAAAAATATTTATAATTTTTGCACTGCTGATAACAACAATAATTCCTGCAAGTGCGGTTACGGACACAAAAGCAGAAAAAGATACAGAGCTTAAAAAACAGCCTGTTAATATTGATATGTCTAAAATCGGCTTCCACAAAAGACTTGATGTTGATCCCCAGCTGCAAATGAAACAGATGTTTAAGAATTATCAAAAATACCTTAACAGCAAAGATGTGGACAAATTCTTAAGCGTTTATGACGAAACTTATAAAAGTTCTGACGGATACGGTAAAGACAAGCTGAAACAGCTTGCCGAGGCAGTTGTAAAAGCTTATCCTGATATGAAATATGACATAAATATTGTATCAGTTGATGTTGATGTCGATAACGCAACAGTCATAACCCGTGAAAAGCTCTATGCCAGCATGGATTCTAACATACAGTACATCAAAGGCAAGGGGCTTATAGACGCTGAATCCACAAATATTTACTACCTGAAAAGATTTTCAAATGATTGGAGAATCACCTCAGACTTTATTATTAACGAAAAAACGGCTATAAGATATGGTATTGCAAAATTTGTACCAATGCTTATTGATGCACCATCTATTGTTGCACCGGGGCAAGAATACTCTGCTATATTAAAAATAAATCTGCCAACAAAATATAAAGCTTTAATAGCCATTGATAACGAGCCGATTTCATACCCTGGAGAAAAAATACCGGAAACATTCAGAGGACTTAAGCCTTCCGGTATTCAAGAAAGAATCCTGTACAGCAACAAAGACAACAAAAACGAAAATGCCACGGCTTCAATCGGCATTGTAAAGGCAGATATAAATAACAATAATATTAGTGTTAACATTGTAGGACTGGCATTCCTCTCAAGCAGGGTAAATGTATTAGAGCCGAAAGCAGACAGTTTTATAATAAACAATACGCAGCAAAACCAGACTCAGGATGTTACGCAACCGAAAGTTGACAACAAATGATTAACAGGCACAAAAAAACACTCTATTTTATTGTGATTGTTTTTGTATTTGCGTCATTGTCATTTTTAGTGAGAAACGCCCTTGCCGCTAACTTCAATAATGTTGATTTCGGCTTAGTTAAAATTGATTTTATAAAAAACTACGGTGCGGCATTCAGTATTATGCATACTCATACTTCTTTTCTCATTGCAGTGTCTTTTGTGATACTTATTCTGGCTTTATTTTATATATTTAAGCATATAAAAGAGTTTTCCTGTACGGATTTATTTTTTTCATCAATCCTGTGTGCCGGCATCATCTGCAATATGCTGGAAAGAATAATTGACGGGTATGTTACGGACTACATCAGGCTTACTTTTGTTGCGTTTCCTATTTTTAATACCTCTGATATTTATATCAGTATCGGGGCATTTGTGCTTATTTGTAATATACTTTTTAATAATGAACCAAAACAAGATTGAAACATTCGTTATAGAACCGGAAGACGCCAATATCAGGTTGGATACTTTTCTTGCGGAAGTTTACCCTGATATATCACGCTCTTTTATTCAAAAGCAAATTAAATCAGGCTGTGTTACGGTTAACAATAATACTGTTAAATCCTCGTATGTGCTAAAGCCTGATGACACTATATTCGCAGATTTCAAAGACACAAGGGCAGAGGCACCTGCCGCGCAAAATATTGCACTTGATATACTTTATGAAGATAATGACATGCTGGTGGTCAATAAACCTGCCGGCATGCTGACTCATCCTACTTCAACAGAAAAGACTGATACACTTGTCAATGCACTGCTGTATTATACAAATTCACAGTTGTCTGACTGCAACGGAATATTGCGTCCCGGTATTGTCCACAGGCTTGACAGAAACACCTCGGGGCTTTTGATGATAGCCAAAAACAATGACTCATATAACTTTTTAAAAACACAAATGCAAGAACATAATGTTGTGAAAAAATACTATGCGCTCGTTTGCGGCAATTTAAAAGACGATGCAGGCACAATAAATGAACCGATAGGACGCCACAAAACAAAGCCCGAAAAAATGGCAGTGTCGCCTGACGGCAAGCCTTCCGTAACACATTACAGAGTATTGGAACGCTTTAACGGTTATACGCTTGTCGATATAAATCTTGAAACCGGAAGAACTCATCAAATACGTGTTCATATGTCATATATAAAACACCCGATTGTTAACGACACACTTTATGGCGGCACCAAATTGCCGGTTAAGACGCAAGAACAGGTGCTGCAAGCATACTCACTAAAATTTATATCACCGTTTGACCAAAAGGAACACCATATAGAAATCGGTTTTGATGATGATATAATAAAAACGTTAAATTATCTGAGGAGTAAAAAATGAATAAAACAATAGAAAAATATGCATATTTATTAATTGATATAGTTGTTTTTGCAGCGTTTATAGTGTTTATATACTTCAATAAAAACGCTACTGTCAGCTACTTTTGCCCTTTGATGCAAAAAATGTATACAACAAAACTTATATATCTCGCGTTATTTATTTTTCTGGTGTCGCATTGCGCAGGTTTTGCTCTGTGCGCATTTTTTAAGACAAAAGTCAGCGCACTTGTTGACGCTTATCAAAAAAGACACGAGAATATATCAATAGAAAAAGATTCGGACAAAGCTAAAATTGCAGCATTAGAGGCGAAAATAGCCACCTTAGAAGCTGCTCTTGATTCAGCCTTAAAAAACAAGTAAATAAAAAGTATATACTTTAATGCAATTATTATAGAGCCGGTTATTCTTAATCGGCTCTTATTTATTGAGTTTCGAGGTATTGTAAAGAAATATTAAGCAATATATAACAAATATAGCAATTTTCTATAACTAAATTTTTTTATATATATACAAGAGAGAAAAAAGATAAACCGAGAAAACAAAAGGTTTATCAAAACTAGACACAATACCTAATAAATACCATTAAATTATTTACCACCGTACCTAGACTAAGTTTTAAGGAGAGCAAAATGACTATAGGGGCTATTAACACAAGATTATTGTCTTTGACGTTGTACAAAAGCAACCTTGAGTACAGCATCACTTCTATCAGCAACAAAAGACAGCAGATAGCATATCAAACAATGCAATTGTCTGATGTAGATTGGGAAAGCGATCCCAGAGTACAGCAGTTGCAGGCAATGGATTCTTATCTTGAATTGCAGCAAAAGAACTTGGAAACTCAACAAAAAGCAGCTGCATCCGAGTTGGAAAGCATGCAGAAAATATTGGATACTAACGTTAAGAAAGACTTTACGTTGAACTTGAATGCATAATAACAGGGAATACATTTAAAGTTACATAAATGTAAAAAATACCTTTTTATCTTTACCAATCCTTTATAAATGAGCTTTAAAATTTGAATTTCACACGCTTGTTTGTTAATATAAGCGTGATGAAGAAGATTAATATTTTTCAAACTTTTGAAACTTTTATGGCTGAACCGTTGAGTATTATTCGTGACCGAATAATACAAATTTGTCATGTTGAAGCTGACGGTGTGGAGGTACAAAATAAAATCCAGTTCAATCTGTCTGACAGATCGGCGCAAATTAACATATATAACAGCCCTGGTGCTTACAATCTTCTTTCAGCAGTACTGTACAAAAAAATGATTTTAAACGGTAAAAATGATAATAAAACAGGCCAAATTTCTAACGAGCGCACAAAATCTCTCACAGTGTCCAAACTATAATTTGCCCGAGATTGCACTCTTAGGGCGTTCTAATGTCGGCAAATCGTCTTTTATAAATACAATTGCCAATAACTCTACTCTGGCCAAAACCAGTAACAAGCCAGGAAAAACGCGACTTATTAACCTTTTTAATTTTAATGAAAAGTTTATTATCGCTGACCTTCCGGGCTACGGATATGCAAAAGTCTCCAAAGAAGTGCAAAACCTCTGGCAAAAAAATCTAGAAGAGTACCTCCTCAAAAGAGATACACTAAAATTGCTTATCCAGTTTGTTGATTCAAGGCATGACATACAGAAAAACGACCTGCAAATGCAAGAATGGCTTGAATATAACGGATTAAAATCTATTGTAATTGCCACTAAAATTGATTTAACCCAAAAATCTCGCATTCAAGCAAACGTAAACGAACTAAAACGCATTACAAAACGCGAGGTATTCCCGTTTTCAACAGTAAACAAACGATATAATGACCTGATACTTGATTATCTCGAAAAAGAAATTTTATAAATTCTTTTATAAATTCTTTTTAAGATTTTCTGGTATGTATTTTTCCCAGCTTTCATCAAGATTTTTAAAGAAATTGTGTGCATCAATCACATCATCGTAGCAAATAGCATCCGGCCCGTCTTGTATTTGCAAGGCAAGTTCTGACTGCGAATGTTTTAAGGCATCTTTTTCGTCACAGTCGCCAAGAATCGCTATTCCAAACGATTTGCCGCAATTCTGACAAATAATTTGAATAACATTGAGGTTTTTCTCTCTTCTCAAAATAAAAACAGAGTCCTCAGTGAAATCTGATTTGCATTCGGAACAACACATGTCCGAAAACAGCATGTTTATTAGCTTTTTGTTCATACTATCCTCATATTACTACAAAACAATTGTAAAGATTTGTAACGATTTTAGCCAAAAATGCCGAAATCATGTTATAAATTCAAAAAATTGGGAATTATATACATGTAACAGTTAAATGTGTAGTTAAACAGAATGAGTAGGTGGCATCATGGAAATTTTAACACTTGTAGCATTTGGCGGTTTGATGTACTTAAGCTTAATCACAATTCCGGAAATTATGGAAAAGAGAGCAGCTAAACAACAGTAATTAGCCAAAAGAGTTTTATCAAAGAGCTTGTATACAATAAGTATACAGGCTCTTTACACGTTTTATAAAGGTATTGACGAATCTCAATAAAAAATGTTCCAACCTTACTTTAGAGATTTGTCTTCATGCTCTGTATCGGAGTTTTCTGCTTTTTGAGCGTCTTCTATTTGCTTTTTAATAAGAGTAAGGTTTCTTACATTTTGTTCGTTAATTTTGTTGAAAACTTCTCTGATTCGCTCTTCACCGGGTGAAACAGCAGAAGCAGAACCAAAGGAAATAACGCAGTCACCTTTGTTCAATGCGTACAAAGAAAGGGCAATAATACACCACAACAGAACACCGTGTACAAGAGTCATGAGAGGCGCCTGCACGAAAAATCCAGCAAAATAGTTCCACACATGCATACAAACCCAGCCCGGGAACAATAAAAAGCCTGCAATTAAGCATCCTATGCAGAATACTGCAAGGCAAATGCCTTTAACACCGTTTATTTTAATGATATTGAATTTCTTATTCATATTAGTCGCCAATCATTTTTTTAAATTCATTTTCATTTAAGATTTTAACCCCGAGGGTGACAGCTTTGTCATATTTTGAACCGGGATTGTCACCGGCAAGGACATAAGAGGTATTTTTGCTGACTGAAGAGCTTGTCTTGCCGCCATGTGCTTTAATCATAGCACTAAACTTATCCCTTGTATCAGAAAGTGTTCCGGTTATAACAAACGTCATTCCTTCTAAAATCTGCGATACTCTGTTATCTTCAACCTGAGCGGGAATAACACCGCAAGCTTGTAATTGGTTAAGAATAACATTATTGTATGAATCTGAGAAAAAATCAAGAACACTTACGGCTATTTTTTCACCGCAACCGTCAATAGCGATTAAATCCTCATACGTAGCCTTTTTTAGTGCATCTAAAGACAAAAACGTATTGGCCAGAAGTTCTGACATTTCTTTACCGACATGTCTTATCCCCAGAGCATTAATAAAACGGGCTAAAGTCGGATTTTTTGAGTTTTGTATAACATTATAAATATTTTGTGCAGACTTGTCTGCAATAAGGTTTAAACGCATTAAGTCGTCTATAGTAAGTTTATATAAATCAGCAGGTGTGCAGACCATACCCGTATCAACAAGCTGAGATACAAGATTTCCGCCTATACCGTCCATATCCATACAGTCTTTTGAAACCCAGTACTCAATTTTTGCCTTAATTTGCTCCGGACAGCCTCTTGTATTAGGGCAGTACAAATTCACTTCACCTTCAACAGGCACCAGTCTGGCTCCGCAAGACGGACAGAACTCCGGAGGCTCAAACGGTGTAAGTTTATTTGTTGCATGTTCTGTTACACAAATTACTTTAGGTATGATTTCGGCTGCTTTTTTAATCAATACCCTGTCACCTATGTTAATGTTGAGTCTTTTTATTTCATCAAAGTTGTGCAAAGTTGCTCTTTGAACAGTAGAACCTGAAATAAATACGGGTTTTAAGACGGCAACAGGAGTCACAGCCCCGCTGCGGCCGACATTAACCTCAATATTTTCAACAATTGTGGACATCTCTTCCGGCGGAAACTTGTACGCAGTTGCCCATCTCGGGGCTCTTGCAGTGAAGCCCATGTCATTTTGCAAATAAAAATTGTTGATTTTAATAACAACACCGTCTGTGGCATAATCAAGGGATTTGCGCTTTTCGTCCCAGTATTTGCAATACTCAATTGCCTCGTATACATTACGGCAAAGCTTATAATTAGGGTTAACGTTAAAGCCCTGTGATTTTAAAAACTCTAACATTTCAGAGTGAGAATTTATCATAAGTTCATTGCTGTCAATACGCCCGTAATACGCAAACATAGAGAGATTACGTTCTTTTGTAATAGCGGCATCGAGCTGCCTTAAAGAACCTGCGGCTGCATTTCTCGGGTTAGCAAAGACTTTTAAGTTGTTTTCTTTTTGAGTTTCATTCAATTTTTCAAAGACATCAACAGGCATAAAAACCTCACCTCTGACTTCAAATTCTTGAATTTTAGCGGGTATGTCATGCGGTATGGCAGAAATTGTTCTCAAATTATTTGTTATGTTTTCACCAACTACACCGTCACCTCTTGTTGCACCAAGAACAAATTTTGAATTTTCGTAATTCAAAGAAATAGCAAGTCCGTCAATTTTTAGCTCACAAACAAGCTCAGGGTCTTTATCAAGAGAGTAATTGTTTTTTAATCTTTCATACCACTGAATTAAATCCTCGTATGAATATGTGTTATCAAGGCTGTAGAGCCTTTGCTTATGCTTATGTTGAGCAAACTTTTTTTCAACAGCCGCGCCTACTTTGTTTGTAGGTGAATCAGCTGACTTAAACTGGGGATAAGCTTTCTCTAACTCAAGCAGCTCTTTGTATAATCTGTCATATTCGACATCGGAAACAGTAGGAGCATCAAGCTCGTAATATTCTTTAGAGTACCTGTTAAGAAGCTGCGTTAAACTCTCTATTTTAGATTTAATTTCAGTGTTATTAATAGCTTATTTCCTGTATAATCTAACAGTACAATTTTACAACAAAAAACAATTTTGATATGAGTCTTATAAAAAAAATTAAGGATTATTATAAAGAACGCAAAAGTCTTTTATTCACTACCCCAAGCCACTCTCAGGGCAACTTTATATCACCGGAAGCCAAAGCAATACTGGGACAGAAATATTTTAAAGCGGATTTTTCGGAAATTGAAGGCTTTGACAATCTACGCTGCCCCAAAAGCAGCATAAAAGGCGTATTAGACAAAATATCACAAATTTATGATTCAAAAGCATCTTTCATGCTCATAAACGGCTCATCATCCGGGGTTATTGCCTCAATGCTGTCAATACTGAGAGAAGGAGATAAAGTCCTTATTGCACGTAATTGTCACATATCTGTTTATAATGCACTTGTTTTGACGGGAGCAAAGCCTGTATGGTTTTACCCGAAACTCAATAAGGAATGGGGTATATACAAGGGAGTTGAAGCATCTGACATTGAAGAAAAAATTAAACATGATACGGATATAAAAGCTCTTGTTATAACCTCACCGACTTATGAAGGCATATTCAGCGATGTACAAGCAATATCAAATATTTGCAAAAAACACGATGTAAAGTTGATTGTTGATGAGGCTCACGGCGCTCTGTTAAACTTCGGCGCATTTAATTCAAAACCGGCTATAAAATCAGGTGCGGATGTAAGTATTCAATCACTGCATAAAACAGCGGGAGCAATTAACCCTGCTGCACTCTTACATATATCAAAAACAAGTGATATAGAACCGCAGACACTGCAAAACTCACTGAATCTAATCAACACAAGTTCTCCGTCATATCCTTTAATGGCGGATATAGAAGCTACGGTTGATTTTCTGTCTTCAAAATCAGGCAAAAAACATATAGAAAAACTTTTAGAGGACATTGAAATCTTTAAAAAATCTCTGCCGGATACAGTAAAGATTTTTTCACAAAATAATGACCCTACTAAAATTTTGCTGCAATTTTTAAACAACAACGCACAAGATATTGCTGAAATACTCAACAATAAATATAAAATTGAAGAGGAATACTCTACCGACAATGCCCTGCTTTTTATAACAGGTATAGGCACTGACAGCAAAAAATTATCTAAACTGTCAGCAGCAATAAACAAAATTTCAAAAGAATTGCTGACCTCAAGCCAAAATATATCGGGCTTAAATACAGCTTATGATTTACCGGTAAAAATTAAATACACCCCGCGTAAAGCGTATCAGACCACCAAGGTCTCAATTAAAAAATCTCAGGCATGTGATAAAGTCTGCGGAGAAATCATTATGAAATACCCTCCCGGAGTTCCTCTGCTTCTGCCAGGAGAGCTAATAACACAAGAACACATTAAATATATCGACAAAAATGAAATTGAAATTATTTAATATTTTCTTCTTAGTGAATAAACCATCACTGAATCCAATTTGCCGTTTGCATCAGGAGATTCAATATAGTATTGTCCCATCACGTCAAACTGGTAAACACCTGGATAGATTGTTTCAAAATAGAGTTTAAATTTAGGCGTTGCTATAATTTTGTTTTTGATTTTTATATTAAGCACTCTGTCTAAGTACTCGGCTCTAACTTTTAAATCAGAAGGATTTTCGAGCAAATCAACAGCGCAATAAAATGCAACATCTAACTTGGGAACAAGCTCAGGCTTAATCAATCTTGAAGAAACAGTAACAAGATTAACAATAAAATCCTTTGAAACTGAAACATCATTCAAAAAGAAATACAAAGAACCGTTAGACAGAGCTTTAGCTTGTATATACGGCTCATTCATTGAATCAAGTATAGCCTTTTGAATTTTTTCTTCCAATTTTGCCGTATCAATCTGTACATCAGTCATTGCTGTAAGATAAGACGTATGCAACGTAGCAGCTATTTTGATTTTTAAGAGCATGTAATTGTTCTTTTTTAATTCTTTTATGAAATCGTGGTGCAGCTCTTCGTTGATTTTTTTCTCAATTTTACGTTTATAATCATCAACTTTTTTATTTAACCTTTCGTGATTACCTTCAAGAAAAACTATAAAGCAATTGAGAATGTATGTAATAACAACAAAAATACCGGACACAAGAACAGGAAGAATAGTGGTTATTTCATTATATAAAGGTGTGTGTTTAATACCCTGAGCCCAAAAATCAATAACATTCCAAATAAAAAGTTCAAGCCAGTACGGAACCGTCAATCTTGCACAAAATACCAGCCAATAGATAAAAAACAGTACCGCCATTGCAATATTAAAAAACACGACAAGGGTTATCATGTATTTAATTTCTTCAAAGAACTTATCTAAAAATTTGGCTACTTTTACTAACATTTACACCTCAAGTACAATATTATCAATAAGTCTGACATTTCCGACTCTTGCAGCAAGAGCACAAATAGTTTTTTGAGAAACCTCATTAACTTGTTTGAAAGTATCAAAATCTACAAACTCCAGATACTCAAGTTCAACATTTTTATCAAGATTTGTCAATCCTGTATCAAATAATTTTTTAGTTTCTTTTATTCCTGCATTACTTAAATCTCTTATAGCAAAAAGTGCTTTGCTTAATGACAAAGCTGCCTTTTTTTGTTCTTCAGAGAGATACTTGTTGCGTGAGCTCAGCGCAAGCCCGCTTTCTTCTCTCACAAGAGGACACGGAATAATTTCTATAGGAAAATTCAAATCCTTAACCATTTTTTTTATCAAAAACAGCTGCTGAATATCTTTCATCCCGAAACAAGCATAATCAGGCTGTACTATGTTAAAAAGTTTCGTTACAACGGTTTCCACGCCGTCAAAATGCCCGACTCTTGACTTTCCGCACATTATATCAGTCAACTCATAAGGCGGCGCAACCATTGTTAAATCAGAGAATTTTTGCAAATTCGGATACATTTCATTTACAGAGGGGGCAAAAATAATATCAACACCCGCTGATTCTGCAACAATTTTATCAGAATCAAGTGTTCTAGGATATCTGTCATAATCTTCACCGGGGCAAAACTGTATCGGGTTAACAAAAACAGATGCAACTGTTATGTCAGCAATAGAATGAGCTTTTATCATCAATGATTTATGCCCTTCATGCAAACACCCCATTGTCGGAACCAGTGCAATTGATTTCCCTTGTTTTTTATAATCTTTGATAACGTTTCTTAATTTTTCAATTTCATTTATTACAACTAAGCTCACTTTTCTCAGCCTCCCGTAAAAACCTTAACTCATTACAGCTTGCCTCATCAAGGTGAAAAACCTCGTCTTCCGAGGGGAAAGTACCGTTATTAACATCGCTGATATAGTTTGAGGCAGCTTCTTTAATTATTGAATTCAAATTAGCGTACTTTCTGGCAAATTTGGGTTTAAAATCTGAATATTTGCCTAAAATATCATCCGCAACGAGCACCTGACCGTCTGTATATCGGCCTGCACCAATACCTATGGTAGGTATATTGAGATTTTCAGTAATATATTTAGCCGACTCCTCAGGCACCATTTCTAAAACAACACAAAAAGCGCCGGCTTCTTGCAATTTCAAGGCCTGTTGCAAAATAAATTCTGTTTTTTGTGCGGACTTGGCCTGTATTTTGTATCCTCCAAGCACATTTAAGTACTGAGGAGTAAATCCGAGGTGTCCGACTACAGGTATGCCGCTTTCAACACAGCGTTTAACAACATTTAAAATATGGTCTGTTGCACCCTCAAGCTTGACGGCAGAGGCACCTGAGCGCATAAGCATGCCCGCATTTTTAACTGCCTCTTCAACTGATGCGTGATAGCTCATAAAAGGCATATCTGCAACCACGAGACATCGTTTGGCACCTCTTGTAACAGCGGAAGTAAAAGTGACCATATCCTCCATAGTTACATGTATTGTCGAATCATAACCGAGAACAACCATTCCTACCGAATCACCGACTAATATTGAATCAACACCTGCCTCATCAAAATATTTTGCGGTCGAATAGTCATAAGCTGTGAGCATTGTAATTTTTTCACCGCTGTTTTTTTTCTTTGCAAAAGTCGATACCGTTATGTCTTTTAATTTAGCTTCAACGGACATTTTAGACCTTACTTCCTTTTTTATCATTTTTAGATTTTAACTGTTTTTTATACCAGTAGCTTATTGCCCTAGCTAATCTGGAAGGACTGTGTCTTACGTATTTTTCTTCATTTTCTTCATAAAGTCTTGTTGCAACAACATTGATATTCATCGCTTTGATATTATCAATATCAACAACCACTGGATAAGAATTTGCTGCTGCATAATCAGGCGATAAATCATCTGGTAATGAGTTATTGACAAGCACAGACTCAATCATATTCGGATAACCTGCGTGATCAAGTATAGCTTTAATATGTTCTGAAGCGGAGTATCCGGTAGTTTCACCCGGTTGGGTCATGATGTTGCAAACATATATTTTTTTAGCCTGAGATTTTGAGATAGCCTGCGATATTTCTTTTATTAAAAGGTTTGGTATAACACTGGTATAAAGACTGCCGGGGCCTAATATAATCAAATCAGCCTCTTTAATCGCCTGCAAAACATCAGGTAATGCTTTACAATTGGCAGGCTCGGTAAAGAGCCTTTTTATTCTTTTGCCAGTTTCAGGAATGCTTGATTCACCGCGTACAATTGTTCCGTCCGCAAGTTCAGCAGCAAGTTTCATATCATCTAATGTGGAAGGTAACACTCTTCCCCTGATTGAAAGAACTTTTGAAGACTCCTGCACTGCTCTTACCATATTGCCCGTAATAGAACAAAGAGCTGTTAAAAACAAATTACCGAAACTGTGTCCTTCTAAGCCTTCACCCGTTTTAAAACGATATTGAAACAACTTTGTAACAAGATCCTCATCATCCGCAAGGGCAGCAATACAGTTTCTTATATCCCCCGGAGGCAAAACACCCATCTCATGTCTTAATCTACCTGAGCTTCCGCCGTCATCACCTACAGTAACAACAGCGGTAATATTATTAGTAAGTTTTTTGATTCCTTTAAGCATAGTAGACAGTCCGGTACCACCGCCAACAGCAACGATTTTAGGGCCGTAATTAAGTTTTCTTCTTTTGTAAAGTGATTCTAAAAGCGCATGCCTGTCTCGTTCTTCCGTTAAATCAAGTATTGAATAGTTTGTATTTTTCCAGCCTTTTAAAAATATATATGCACCGGCAAAGACTAGAACTACACCCAGAAGCTCCTGATTGACGGTAACAGCAATATATTTTAATATCCCTACCGCAAAATATACCGGACGCATGTTAAACAAAACACACAGACCCAGTAAACTGATTACGGTACCGAGTATTATTAATCCGAACCATCTTTTAACCTGCAATCCCGGCAATAACCAACCTGCATCCTTAGGCATTCTTATTTTAAATAACTTTTTCAAACTGCATCTCCCGCTATTTAGCTGATAAACTATTCCACCCAACCCGAGGCAACAACTTTGTTGTAATTAACCGGTCTGGGTTCAACCGTATTATGTGCCTCTTTTATTAAATCCAGAGTGTATCCGTAGTCTACATCAAAATGTATGGTATCACATTCAACTTTAAAGGACTCATTGTTGTTTATATAAAGCTCACTTTGTTTGATTAAACCGTTTAATCTCCTGTCCAATAAATCTTTATCTGAAATTAGTCCTGAAGAAAAATCAAGAGACATGTCAGCAGTATAAACACCGTTAATAAGAATCTCCTGAGCGATGTTAATATTAGCGGTAGTTTCTGTTTCTTTAATAACATTTCCTGCTGCACCGTATAACACGAGCCACTCACTGTATTTTTTAACAGCATTAGCAACTGCAAGCGAAAACTCTAAATTTTGTGCGGCAGTTTTATACATCAATCCGCAGGGACGAACATGTTCAATATTTAAGCTTGCTGCTTTAGTGAAAGAAGATATAGCCCCGAGCTGATATAATACGATAGCTTCTACCTCTTCGGAAGACAGACTCAGAGGATCTGTAACCGAAGCCGGCAGAGAAATTAAAGCTCCGATTTCTTTGCTCTTAAATTTACAGTACTCAACCGCATTTTTTATGGCAAGAGGATTTTGCGCTGACATTGTGCAGGAAATATTAACGGAACTTGCATAATCAACAAACTCAAAACCCTTATCAATATTATTGTCAAACACCTGTGCAAGATTGATATTATAATCAAAAAGATTATTTAAAGAATTATCCATTATATTAAAATTTAACTCCAAAATCTGATTTAACATTATAGATTATAACTCATCAAATTTATGAGTCTATACATTTTGATTAAGAAAAGATAAAGAAATCTGCATAACCGTATTGAAAAAAAACAATTTAATGTTATGATGTTTATGTTAGGAAAAGAAACGGCGTTCCCGTTTCTTTTTTATTTAAGAAAGCTTTTTCGGAGGGTATTATGCAGCCCGCAAACCTTAACAAAGCGGAAATTCTTGAAAAACTTACACCGCTCATTGAAAACACGGCAATGAGATACAACTTGATACCGATTGAAATTGATTTCACTAAAGAGTCCGGCAAGTGGTTTTTAAGAATTTTTCTCTACAAAGACAGCGGAGTTACTCTTGATGACTGTGAAAACGTTTCTCGAAGTTTAAATCCATTCCTTGATGAGTTGATTCCGGTTAAGTTTTATTTAGAAGTCAGCTCTCCGGGGTTGGAAAGAAAGTTAAAATCGGATAAAGAATTTATTATTTTTAACGGAAAAGTAATAGATTTAAAACTTAAAACTCTTATTGAAGGCACAGCGGAAAAACATTTTTTATGCAAAATACTCGATTTTGATATAGAAAAAGGTTTGACAATCGAAAAACTTGATGACAAAAAACAATTCATAATACCAAAAGAAAAAATTGCTAAGGCACAATTACACATGGAAGATATATAGAAACAGGAGAATAAGATGATTAAAATCGGAACAGCTCTTTTTGAAGCTACAGAAGAACTCGAGAGAGAAAAAGGGATTTCAAAAGAAGTTATTATAGAATCCTTAAAAGATGCTCTTGTCGCTGCTTACAAAAAGCACATCAGAGCAAAAGAAGCACCGAACGTTGAGGCCATTTTAGATGAAGTAACCGGCGAAATCGGTGTTTTCAGAACAAAACTCGTTGTAGAAAACGTTGAAGACGAAAATCTTGAGATTTCTCTTGAAGACGCAAAAGAAATCGACGATGAAGTTGAACTTGAAGACGAGGTAAAAATCGAAGTAACTCCTGAAAACTTCGGCCGTATTGCAGCTCAAGCCGCAAAACAGGTTATAACACAAAGAATCAGAGAAGCAGAAAGAAAACTCGTTCTCGACGAATTTATGGAGAAAAAAGGCACGCTTACAACCGGTATTATCCAGCGTGTTGAAAACAGAAATGTATACGTAAATATCGGAAAAACCGATGCAATACTTCCGTTCAGAGAACAAATTCCGGGTGAATACTACAAACCCGGCAACAGAATAAGAGTATTTGTTCTTAACGTAAAAGAAACAAACAGACTACCGCAGGTAATCGTATCACATGCTCACGCAGAAATTGTAAGAGAACTGTTTGAACTCGAAGTTCCCGAAATTGAAGACGGTATCGTTGAAATCAAGTCAATTGCAAGAGAAGCCGGTTTCAGAACAAAACTTGCTGTTCACTCCAATGACCCTGAAATTGATTCTGTCGGTGCATGTATCGGGCCGAGAGGTTCAAGAATTCAGACAATCGTAGGCGAGCTTAAGAACGAAAAAATCGATATTGTAAGATGGTCTGAAGACCCTGTCGAATACATCGTTAACGCGTTATCACCCGCAAGAATACTTTCCGTTGACATTCTTGCAGACGATGAAAATGCACACGAAGCACTTGTTGTTGTTCCTGATGACCAGCTGAGTCTTGCTATAGGCAGAGAAGGCCAAAACGTAAGATTAGCCCACAAATTAACAGGCTGGAAGATAGATATCAAAAACGAATCACAGGCTGCTCAGGCTGAAGCTGCTTATCAGGCTCAATATGAAGAAGAACACCATGCTGCTGACGAGGATTATGAAGAACCCGTTGACGACAATGAAGAAGAACCTATTGTTGAAGAAGAATACGGCATCGATGCCGAAGACATGGTTGAAGAAACTTCAGACGACAGCGAACTTCAAGAAGAATAATAAGCAAACACAAAGTTTGATACTAAAAGCGGGTTTAAATAAACCCGCTTTTTTAATTTTTTTCCGGAGAATTTATGTACATAACACAGTTCTTGCAGTCAAATTGCAGAGGATATAATACCCCGTAAGAATCTTTTAAATAAAGTTGCCTTTTATCAGGATTCTTTTTAAGACATATACCGGCATAATCTCTTAAACAGTGTTTGGTCTTCATAAGATTAATGCCGTCAGTGCGCTTGCTACACTCTGGAGAATATTCTTTTACGCTACAGCCGCATTTTTCGTAAAAAACTTTTGCTCTCGCATTTGAAACATTGAAGGTATAATCTAGATCTTTAAAAGGATACGCAACATTTTCAACAACGGCTTTGCGTTTGTTCAGGCGGTAATTTTTCTTAGAAATTTCCTGAAGCTGTTCAACAGCGGAGCGTCTTATTTCATTGATTTTTGATACAGGTATAAAAAGGTTAAAATCATCGCTTATCTGTATATAAGAGGCAACAAATTCACTGTTTCCAAGTTTTGATAACTGTTTAGCCAAATTTTCTTTTGCTTTATCTATATTATCAGCTTTATCAAAAGTTTGGTCGTAACAAACACTTACCTCATTATCCCCAAAAGATTTAAAGATGATTTTATCATTATCAGCTTGAATACTAAGCGGAATTTTTCTTTTTATATCTGCGGAACCAATAGCCTTGTAAAATTCAGCATCAAAATTTCTGTAAATGGTTGTTCCTTTTAAAAGAGAATCCGACTTTAAAAGCTCAATGCCTTTTGTATCAGACTTTGTAACCGTAGTACCGGTCAGCTCTGAATTACTGTCGAAATATGTAATTTTATCACCTGAATTTAATTTGATTTTTGTATCAACAACAACGCGCCTTCCGGATACGGAAACAACTTTGCCGATTTTTTCTCCTAAAAATTTCGGAGTCTTTGAATTGATGAAAATTTTTCTGTTTGCGTCAAAATAAAAATCCGTATATCCTCTGTTGAAGGTTTTATTAATATCCGGTACAAAATCGGTGATTACAGAACCTACAGAAGGCTTTAAACCTGTGTTGATATTATCTATAAGTTTTCTGTAGTACAAAACAGTATTTGTAACATAGTCCTTGTCTTTAAGACGTCCTTCAATTTTTAAAGAGGTAACTTTTGCCTCTATCAACTCTTTAATATGATTAGAAAGGTTATTATCTTTCATTGAAAGCAAATACCCCTCGGGGACAACTATATTTGCGTTTTCATCGATTACTGTATACTTCTTTCTGCATGGTTGTGCACAATCACCGCGGTTTGCACTTCTATCGCCGATAAAATTGCTAAAATAACATTGTCCGCTGTAACTTACGCATAAAGCACCATGAATAAAGACTTCTGTATCGATATCAATATTTTTTGCGACATTTTTTATCTCGTCTATTGAAAATTCACGCGGCAAAACAACTCTTTCCACATTCATGGATTTTAAAAATTTAATTTTTTCAAGAGAATCATTATTGCACTGCGTACTGGCATGCAAAGCAATCGGCGGAAGATTCATCTCAAAAAAAGAAAAATCCTGAAAAATAATTGCATCAACTCCGATTTTATACAAATTCCAAACGAGTTTTTCCGCTTCTTTGATTTCATTGTCATAAAGAATTGTATTTACGGTTACATAAATCTTTACGAGAAATTTATGGGCATATTCGACAATTTGTGCAATATCTTCCAGAGAATTGCCGGCTTTTTTACGTGCACCAAAAGAATCAGCACCGATGTATACAGCATCTGCGCCTGCATTAATTGCCGCAAAAGCACACTCTTTATTCTTTGCCGGAGCAAGCAGTTCAATTGTGTAATTTTTGTTAATCATTACAAAAATTATACAATAATAAAAAAATTCTCGAAAAACAGGTGACAATTGAATATGTTTTTATTACGATTATAAACGTCACATATTTTGCTGATATGTGTGCTTTTGTAACTTAAAATCACCGAAAAATAATTTATTAAAGGAGAATAAAAATGCAAGTTATTTTAAGAAAAGACGTACAAAACGTAGGCGAAGCCGGCGACGTAGTTAACGTAAAAGACGGTTACGCAAGAAACTTTTTACTTCCGCAAAACTTTGCAGAAGTTGCTACAGAAGGTGCTTTGAAAAACAGAGAACAAAACCTTGCCAGAATCAAAGCTAAACAAGAAAAACTTCATCAGGAAGCTCTTGAAATCGCTAAGAAAATCGAAGCTCTTGAAAAACTTGAACTTTCTGCAAGAGCAGGCGAAACAGGCAAATTGTTCGGTACTATCACAACTAAAAAATTAGCTGAAGAATTAAACGCAAAATTAGGCACTTCAATCGACAGAAAAGTTATCTCTTTAGATGCTGCTATCAACAAAGTAGGCGAATTCAAAATGCTTATTAAATTAACTTCTAAAGTTAAAACAGAATTGCCTGTTATTGTTACAGCTTCAGAAGTTATCAAATCTGAAATCGAAGAAGCTCCTGAAACAGAAGAATCAGCTGAATAATTATTTTTTAAAACTGAACATAAAAAGCCTGCATAAATTTTGCAGGCTTTTTTGTAATAAATATTTACATTTACAAAAATACTAACAAGAATTAATGTCCCAAAGTTTTTATTATAATAAGTGTAGGTAAATACAGGTTCGAAATGTCTCAGAATATTTCATCATACAATCAATCACAAGCGCAGCAATTGCAATATTTACAGCAGTTGCAGCAAATGCAGCAGGGACAGGTTCAAAACCTGAACTTTGCAGCTATGCCGAATGCGGCAACAGCAATATCTGACAAAGGAGTAGTTCAAAACAACCCTCTGCTAAACGCAGCAACCAGCACCCCTTCTAACCCTGTTTCGTTTGTCGCAGCGGCCGGTTTAAGCTCAGCAGCTTTAATGGCAATTAACAATGTTATCAACAATCCGCTTCAAACTAAAAAATACAATGATACATTCTTTAAAAAAGTTGAAACAGCAGTTGACAAATTCGCAACAAAACCCAAAGTAAAAGCTGCTTTAGATAAATTAAACACCTGGACAAACGGTTTAAAAACAAAAGCCAATCAGTCGGAAATATTACGTACATTATTCAACAAACCTGGTGTTGGCGGTTCTCAGGTACAGTCACAGGCAGCAGGTGCAAAAGGTCACCTTGCAAACCGTGCCATTGAGACGATGAAAAAATACAAAGATTATTACCTGAAAACAAACGGAACAGAATTTAAAGAGTTTGATGCAATATTAAGCAAAGCAGGCAAAGAGTCATATAAATACTATGACGATATAATGGCTGCTATAAAAAATTCATCGGCAGACCTGACAAAAGTTATGGGCAAAAGACCATGGTGGGGTTTAGGTCTTGTCAAAAACAAAGCTTCGTTACAGGAAATTTTAAATAAAGATATATTAATCAAAAACTACAAAACAGCCGGCACCTCTATCGGTAAAAAGGCCGCAGGCTACCTTATGAGAGGCATTGAATGTCTGACTAACGGTATGTTCTCAGGCAAAGGGCAGGTGTTAATTCAGGCATTAATGATTGCACAATCAGTCAATGAGGCTTCTAAAGCCGAAAAAGGCGAAAAATTCTCTACATTTATGGCTTCATTTGCCGAACTTATGGCATTTCTTGCCACAATGGGCATTCAAATGAGAGTTGTTAACCATTTAGCCGGTTTAAAACATATAGGTATGTCAAAAGCAAATGTTAACAAGCTGCATGAAGCTATCGAAAAAGCAAATCAAGCGGCTAAAGCCGGTAACCACAGCGAATATGCAAGACAATTAAATATAATTGATAAATTAAAAGATGTTTCCAAGTCCACAACCACAATCGGAAACAAAGCCTTAAAATGGTATCAAAAACCTGTTAAATGGTTCGGCAAGCTTATGAGCTTCGGACGTGTAAAAGAAACATTAAAACCGCTTAAAACCTCAAAATTTGCAACAAATCTTGCAAAAATCCCGTACGGTTTAAAAGTCGGACTCGGTTATGCCGGCAGGGTTGCACTGCTGATGGGTGTAATCATTCCAATCTTCTCAGGTATTGCTAAAAAAGCATCTTATGCTCTCTTTGGCAAACCTACAAAAACCCTCGAAAAACAAAAACAAATGGAAGAAGCTGCAAACATTCAAGAGCAGCCTCTACCTCAACAGCAAGAACCTCAGCAGATGACACAGCCTCCGCAGACAACAGCACAACAACCTGTTCAGCCGCAGCAGCCTGCTTATCAACAACCGGCTCAACCGGGCAGTCTTTATCAGCAACTGAACAATCAATACAATCACAATCCAATGGGTGCACAACCTATGACACAAGCTGCACCTGCAGCAGTTGCAATGAGAACACCGGAACAAAATGCCGGAATAACAAGAAGTTATATTCCAAACCCCGTACTCGGTGTTGAAAATTCAATAGCTCCCGTTACGGCAAGCCGAAACGCTCAAATTGATGCAGTATTAAGACAGGCTGATTTAGCCGAAGCTCAGGCTCAAAAATATCTATAGAAGTATATATCATTTGTTAAAATGAGCACTATATATGGATTATAGTGCTTAATATTTTGTTACAATATTAAAAATTCAGGCAATAATTCTATATAAATATACTTTATTTATATAAGAACTAGACTTTTACGAATTAGAGGACTGTTTACAATGAGCTACGAAATTGATAGTTCAAAAAGATTAAGACCGCAAAACGGTGTACAGACACAAGCTACTGACACCGCTTCAACTGCGTCTGATTCTCAAACAAACAGCGTAAAAGTATTCCAACAATCATTACCTGAAAATGAAAAGAAATCTAATAATTTTGCTGACATTGACGTAAATGAGCTGGTTAAAAAATATAAAAAGAATCCTATAGGGGTTCTTAATGAACTTGGCATCAAATTTGATAAAAAACAAATTGAAGAATTAAAATCATTATTAACAGATAAAAAACAGTTAAAGTCGTTCTTAAATTTATTAAAAGACAATGAAGCCCTCACCGCAGGCGACATTGTTGGTGCAATGAAAAATATTGCAAACCATAAAGCACAGCCGTGGTATAAAAGATTTATTAATGTAGGTAAAACATTCTTCAAAGAAGGTGTCAGCGAAGCCTTTGAATTGGCAAAAAGTGAAAAAGTTTATTACGCAGGCAAATTAGGCGAAAACATGAATGACGTAAGAACAGAAAGACAAGATTTCTCTTCGGAAGCAGTCGTTGATGTATCGGAAACAATGACAAATCAGCCTGAAACAAAAGAAAATGTAATGCACTTTGTTATAAAATCAAACAAAGACGGCTCAAAGCTTTACACTGAACAAGATGTACTCAAAGCAAGAGATATAATCGTACAAGACATAGACAATGCCGATGAGTTTACGGCTAACACAATAGAATTAGAAGCTATACAAACAGCCAACGGAAATATTAAATACAAAGGTTCAACAATCATTGATGTCGGCGACAAAATGACCAAAAATCAGGAAGTTAAGTCGACTATGCTTACCGTGGCTAAAAAATCAGATATGACAGATGATTTGTTGATTAATACAACAACAAACCTTGCTAAAAATCACAATATGGCAGATGTTATTGAATATTTAGTTACTGCAAAAGATAAAAACGGCAATGACAGATTCAGCGCACAAAATGTATCAAATGAATCAAATTACCTTGTTGACAAAATGAAAGAATTTTGTAAAGCATACACTGAAAACGTAAAAGAAATTGCATCACACAGTGAAATAAAAGGCGATGACGTATTAAATATCACACACAATACTACAGAACATCCTGAAATTAAACAGGATGTACTTAAAGCAATAAAAGAGAAAAAATACACAAGCAAACAAATAAGCGATTATTCTGATAAACTTGCACAAAGAGTTGAAAAATATAAAGAAAATACAGAAACAGGCTCATATAAAAATAACACAATACAAAATTCATTGACTAACAACACAGACACAACTAACGAAAATAAATACGAATCAGAAAATGTAACAACACCGATAGAAAATGTTTACGACAGAGAAAACATTTACAAAAAACTCATGTCAAAGAAGGAAACAAAAAGAGAAGATATTCCGACCGGAGTTGCGCTAACAGACGAACAGGCAGATATCGTATATGCGGCTGTTATTGACGGAAAAGTCTATGACAGAGGACTTGTTTTACACGCTTTGACGAAAAGATTCGGCTCATCTGCTGAAAAAGTTCTTATAGCAATAGAAAGAGACCCGAGCTTTATAGATTTGATGAAGCATTATAACGGCAACCCCGTTATCATTAACGCGCTCGTAGAAGATCCTTATCTTATTACTAAAATCAAAAAAGCAGGCGGTTCCCTCGGTATCAACGAAATAGCTGATATCGTAAAATTGTGTACTGATGCAAGAAGTACTGAAGTTATGCTCCAAGCACTACAAAATTATTCTCCGGCAGAAGCAATGAAAATTACAAAACAAAGCAAAATCTTCAACTTGAAAGACGATACAATAAACATTCTGACAAAGAACAATTCAAGCACAACAAGCAAAAAATCACAGCTTGAAGACCTCTACTTCACAGGCGGTAAACAAAGAGAATTGCTCGCATAGAAAAAAGTATACAGGTTATTTAATACCAAAATACACGGCATCGGCAAACTCCTGACCGTATTGTTCTTTGAGATTCTTGTACCCTTCAGAATTTTTAATTCTTTCAATATCAGCTTGATTATCAACTGAAGAATTATTGCTTTGAGTTTTTGTGACACGTTGTTTAGTTTTTACTTCAAGCTCCGGCTGCTCACTTTTAGATTTTGAAAATTCATTTATATCATCTTTCATTGTATCAGTTTGAGTTTCCACAAATGATGGTGTGTAACGTCTTTCAAAACGTCTTTGTTCTCTAAGCTCGCGCGACATTTTTTTCATCTTTTTGCCTTTTTGGTTATAATCGCGCGTGTCTAATTTTTGTTTGATAAACGTATCTAAATTTTCTTTTGGAATATCATGCCCGTCAAATTTTTGAAACACTTTATATCCGATAGCTTTAAGTTTACCTTCAAAAACAGCATCCTCATCTTGAGAAACAGACACTCTTGCCTGACTAGTTTTACTTTTGCCGATAAGCCCGTTAGGATACGACTCTATAAGAGATCTTAGCTTTTCTTTTTTAGCATTATTAGCACCCGGCTGGGTTATCGGTATCCTGTAAGTAGAACCAAAACTTATACCAAACATTATTTGTACCTCTCTTCAGATATGACATAAGCATAAAAAACAAACACAAAATAATTTGTCAGTATAATCCCATAGAACCTCAAAAATGTTACAAAAATAAAAAAGAAGAAAGGGGCTCGTCGCCCCTTTCCATTCTAAATGAACATAAAGACAGTATTTTTAACTGTGTATATATAAAGTATTTTTATTAATCTTGATTTCAAAAACTCTGATAATTGTTATATATCTTTACAAATTAAAAATACAGGCAAAAAAAAATATTTACGGATTTCCTATAAAACAGGAGAACAAATCAAATGGACTTAAAAACAAATTCAAACATAAATTTCAAAGGTGCTTTTGTATTCAAAGCCCCGTCAGCAGAAGTAAAAACAGCAATACCTGATATTATAAAAAAAGGCCGGCAAATATTTTACAACATAAAAAACGACGGTGACGTTGTAATCGTCACAAAAGACAAATACGACAAACGCATAAGAGATTTTATTGAAGAGACAGGCTCAAAATTTGAATACTACCCTGAAATCTCAACAAAAAGCGGACTCGATGATGAGATACCATCAGGTTTAAAAAAGCTTATACAGCTAAAAGACAACTGTGTAATAACAAATTTAAAAACATTAAACAGATTTTTGAATAACTCAAAAATCCACTTAAGCAAACAAATAGAATACCTTCAGCAGGCAATGAATACCCTGCGTTTAAACATAGAAAACACAAAAATATCCATAAATGATAAAAATCTGTTTGTAATACGTGACGAAGCTAAAAATCGTACTATCAAATCAACAGGCTTTGTATGCGGAAATGCATATGTCCACATCATTCCCGATTCACTCAATGAAGAGGCGAAAAGATATCTAATAGGACAAAACGGCAAATCAATTACAAAAGAATACACAAGTCCTAAAGATATCATTGCTTTTATGAAAATATTTAAAAAAGCAGGAAGCGAAGGTTAAATCGCACTGTCTTTTTTGCGTTTGCGCCTGTCCTCTTTCAAAAGATATACAAAAGGTAAAATCAACACAACAGCCAGTGCAAAGTATCTGAAGGTTTCTACATACCCCCAGAAAGTTGCCTGCTGCTGTAGCATATTATACATTTGCCCCTGCGCCATATGTGTTGCCACACCGTGTTCAAAGTTGTGACCGAGAAAAGCAGACGTCATTGCCCCGAGACGCTCGTTATATACGTTATTACCGTCATTTAAGAATTGAACCATTGTCATCTGGTGAATTTGAGAGAATCTCGAAATCATAGTCATAGCAATAGATGTACCTATAGCAGCTCCTACGTTTTTAACAAGGTTCTGCAACCCCGCAGCATTTGTTTGATCTTTATTTGCAAGGCTTGCGCAGGAAATATTAGAGAGCGGAACCATAGACAAAAGCATGCCCAGCCCGAAGGTAAAGTTTGGAATAGCAATATTTGCCAGCGCGATACTTGTATTGATTTCACCAAACATAAAACTGCCGACTGCAAGTATAATAAGCCCAATTACAACAACCGGCCTTACCCCCAGTTTAATAACAAGCGCCCCGGACAATATAGATGCGATGAAACAGCCTGCCCCTCTAGGTACCATAGATAAACCGCTCATAAAAGCGGAATATCCCATTAATGACTGGAGCATAGACGGCAAAATCGAAGAAGAAGCCATCATAACCCCCATTAACACAACCTGAGCAAGTGTACCGATTAAAAAATTGTGGTTTTTCAAGATTGATAAATTAATCAGACCTGTTTTCGATTTATTCTTTTTTATCTGAATATAAATAAAAAGGACAAGACAAATCATAGAGAAAGTAAACAATTTACAAATCCATGGAGAACCAAACCAGTCATTGTCATTACCTTTTTCAAGAACAACCTGAAGACTCAACAGCCACAGCGCCATAAACGTAAAGCCGGAAAAGTCCATTGTCACACCTTCTTGTTTTCTGGAATACGGCGGCTCTTCAATATATTTTACAGAAAGATACAAAGCTAATATCCCGAAAGGAATATTAATAAAATAGATAAAAGGCCACGAATAAGTTTCAGTAATCCACCCACCGACAGCAGGGCCCATAATAGGTGCCAGAATTACCCCCAAACCGAAAACAGACATGGCAGAAGGCAGCTCTTCTTTGGGGAATATTTCAAAAATAATAGCCTGTGCAATAGGCATAATCCCGCCGCCGCCAATGCCCTGCAATATTCTAGAAACCAGCATCATAGGCATTGAAGTAGACAATCCGCATAATATTGACGCCAGAGTAAATATAACTAGGCTGAGCAAAAAGTATTGTTTTCTGCCCATTAATTTGCATAAAAAATCAACTGTAGGAATAACAACACCGCTGGCTACAAGATAACTTGTAATAATCCATGTTGATTCGTTCCTGCTGACTGAAAATGAACCCGCCATATGCGGCAGAGCAACGTTAGAGATTGTTTCATCCAGAGCAAACATAAAAATTGATAACATGATAGGAATCATCGCTATCCAGGGGTTAACCTGAAATTTCCAATCATCCTCAGCAATAGAAAAGCTCTCTGCCATATATATTTACTCCCCCTCAGCTGTAGACAAGTCTATAAATAGATTAAAAAATAAAACTAAGGCAAATGCAAATAATTTTTAAGGAGAAACGCGCCTATAGAAATTTGCGGTTAGAATCCCTAATAAAAAAACTTCCCGAAGGAAGTCTTATAAAAACTGGGCCCGGAGACTCTGCCGAAAAAAACAAGACTAAATGTCTTGTTTTTTGAGAGGTAGAACCCCGAATTTCCGAAGGAAATTTGCGGTTCGAATCCCTAATAAAAAAACTTCCCGAAGGAAGTCTTATAAAAACTGGGCCCGGAGACTCTGCCGAAAAAAAACAAGACTAAATGTCTTGTTTTTTGAGAGGTAGAACCCCGAATTTCCGAAGGAAATTTGCGGTTCGAATCCCTAATAAAAAAACTTCCCGAAGGAAGTCTTATAAAAACTGGGCCCGGAGGGATTCGAACCCACGACCAAGGGATTATGAGTCCCCTGCGCTACCGCTGCGCCACAGGCCCGTGGCGATTATTTATTTAATTGTTGCCTGACCTGCTTGTGGTAGCTGCGCTACCTACCTCTCCTCTGATGTGACATTTAGTCACATCCTCGTCGGCAGAGTGCCACAGGCCCGTGGCGATAATAAAAAGTGCAACCCGAATCATATTGATAATCGGCTAACAACCTTTTACGTATGATTAAAATACCATTAACATTAAGCATGGTCAAGCACATTTAAAACAAAAATAATCTAAACAGCCTATTCTTCTGAACTTTCAGGAATAGCATTATTAACAGCAGTTAAAATATTGATGTTATTTTGAACCTGCAAATTTCTGTTACTTAGCTCTTTCGAATATCTTATATAAGAAGCTACAATCATTGCAGGCATAAGTACAAATGCTGATATATTATTAGCAATGCCAAGATACGGCCTTTTTTCAACAAATTTTTCCGCAGGCATGACTAATTTTTTATTAACAAAAGAGTTATTCAAAACTTTTTTAACGGGCTGATAAACATGCCTGTCAGCTTTTTGCACAAAATCAGGGAATTTCGATTTTATAGCATCTTTAAAAGCAATTGCGCCTTTATTTACCATATCAAATGCGGTATATATTGCTGAAAAATCAATAATTGTAGATAAAACAGGATGTTTCTTATCAAGCTTGTCTAAGGGCTCTACATGAGAGTTAACAAGATTTTTCATGCCTGCGACAGCAGCCCCTGCTGCCAAAACCGCACCCCATTTTCCGGCCGATTTAGCACCGGCCTTAATCTTTGTTGCCAAATTACCTTTTTTAACAAGAGCCGTAGCAGCAGTATCAAGAACCGGAACAGTAACTAAAAGTGTTTTCATGGTATTAGCCGCGACTTTAGACATCTTTTTGTCAGGCAGATAAGCTGATAAAGCGTAAATCTCGTCATCTGACATTTTTTTTACGTTATTATCTTCGATTAAATCATTAGGCAAACTATCGGAATCATCTGTAGCTTTGAAGCTTCTGAAATTCCCTGAAAGCAAATTATGCAACTTGGCAATATTAAAATTGTTGTTGATTTTAGAAAAAGACATGCCTATGCCGATTCCATGTTGTTCTACTTTATTAGTATACTACGAAATAAAAAATTTTTATATTAAAATTTTTTTATGAAAACATTTTTTATTAAAACACACGGATGCAAAGCCAACCAGCTTGAATCAGACATACTGAAAGAAAAGCTTTCAAATGCAGGTTATAAAGAGATTACAAAACCTGATTGCGCCGATATTTTTATACTAAATTCGTGCTCAGTTACGGAAAACGCAGACATAGACGCCTTACGCACACTCAGAAATGTCAAACACAAAAACGACAAAATTATAACCGTTTTAACGGGCTGTAGCGCACAGCTTAACGAACAAAGCCTGAAACAGTATGATTTTATTGATATTATGCTCGGCAATAACGACAAATTTGATATTGTTAACGCAATACAAACCCGTAATAGCAGTGTGGAAGATATTTTCAATATAAAAGAATTTAACAATCAATTTATACACACATATTCAAAAACACGCGGATACTTAAAAATTCAAGACGGCTGCAACAATTATTGCAGCTACTGCACAATTCCTTTTGCAAGAGGAAACAGCAGAAGCAACACAATTAAAAATATACTTGAGCAAATAAAAATATACACGGACTCAGGCATTCAAGAGGTTGTACTGACAGGTATACACATAGGTCAATGGGGAGAAGACTTTGCCGACAAACAAACACTTCTTAATCTTCTGGAAGAAATAGAAAATACAAATATTAAAAGATACCGTTTAGGCTCTTTAAACCCTCTTGAAATAAACGACAAAATGCTGGATTTTCTGGCTGAATCACAAAAGTTCTGTCCGCATTTCCATTTGTCGCTGCAATCACTTTGCGACAAAACTCTTGCAGGAATGAACAGACATTATACGGCAACTGACTGTCTGGACTTGATAGAAAATATCAACAAAAAGTTCACACTCCCGTTTATAGGCAGTGACATAATTGTGGGATTTCCTGACGAAAGTGATGAAGATTTTTCAATAACCTATAACAATGCTTCAATTTCGGGGCTTTCTGCCATACACGTTTTTCCATACTCAATCAGAAAAAATACAAAAGCAGCACAAATGAAAAACCAAATCGACGAAAAGACAAAACACGCCCGCTCAGAAACATTCCACAAATTAGCATCAGAAAAATTACAAACATTTATCAACAAAAATACAGGTACAAAAACAACTGTTTTAATAGAAAAAAATCCTGATAAACATACCGGCAAACTAAAAGGGGTTACTCCTAATTATTTGACAGTATATTTTGACTCAACCGGCAAAAACCTGTGTAACACCATACAGAATGTGGAAATTACGGCGCTGAATAAAGATAACCGATTAGAAGGCAAAATACTTTAATAAATATACCCTTATTCTCGTTTTGTAATATAATTTAGTAATGAAAATAAAAGTATTACTGGTACAAAACAGCGCAATCATAGGAAATAAAAAGGCAACTTTTGATAACCTGCAAACAATACTTGAGCCGTACAGGGGTAAAAGAATTGATTTTATTATCTTGCCTGAAGTCTGGTCAATAGGCTGGTATTGCCAAAATTTTGCAAAAGAAGCCGAAATTTTAGAAAGCAGCCCAAGTATTGATGTTCTGAAAGATATAGCAATCACTTATAAATCAAACGTCATTGGCGGAAGCATAATCCTAAAAAAGGACAATAAATATACAAACACCTGTCCAGTTATCTCCAGAAAAGGCAAAATTGTCACAACTTATGACAAAATGCACCTGTTTTCGCATAAAGGTTCGGAAGAAAACAAATACATAACAACAGGCAGCGAGCTTAAGATATTAAATTACAACGGAGTAAAAATAGGGCTGACAATCTGTTATGATATAAGATTTCCTGAAATTTATCGAGAATACTCAAAACACGGTGTACAAATTTTTGTCAATATGGCAGCATGGTCAAATAAAAAGCCCGAGCACTGGGAAATCATGCACCGTGCAAGAGCTATAGAAAACCAGTGCTATATGCTTACTGTTGACCAGACAGGGAAAATTACCGATAAAGAATATAATCTCGGCAACTCAATGATTATTAACCCGTGGGGTGACATAGAAGCATCATTACAGTCACAGGAAGACTGTTTGCTATATGAAGTAGATACTGCTAAAGTAAAAGAATTAAGAGAAAACTTTCCTCTGATTTCTGACAGAAGAGATACCGGATTTAAAACGTTTAATTATAAGGAGATAAACTTATATGACTAAATTTAAAACCGCTTTAACCTTTATCGCTGTTCTGGTTATGAGCGCCAACACAGCCTTTTGCGCAAACTTAGATTCAATTATAAAAAAATCAAACCTTGACAAAACCTCTACAATCGCGGTTTCGGTAAAAGATGCCAAAACAGGCAAAACAATTTATGAGTACAATGAAAATAAACTCATGAACCCTGCATCAGTACAAAAAATCTTTACCATGAAAGCTGCCTATGAAGAGCTTAAACCGGAATATACTTTTGATACAAAAGTTTTTGCGGACAATAACGGCAATATGTATATAAAATTATCCGCAGATCCTTCACTCACTACGGAAGATTTAAAAAAGCTGCTTAAAGAAACAAAAGAAATATACCGTAAACCCTTTAACGACATAGTAATAGACCCGTCAGTAATTGACGACAAACAGTGGGGAACAGGCTGGATGTGGGACGATGACACAAATGAGCTGCTGCCAAAATACTCCCCCTACACAATAAACCAGAACAAAATAAATATAACAATAACCCCTTCAAAAAACGGGCTATCTGAAATTAAAAACAAAAGCGATTACCATATGATGTTTGTTAACCTGCTGAAAAACGGAACATCAAACAATATAACTTTTGAAAGAAAGCCCTGGGCTTCATCAGATATGACCTATGTGACAGGCACAATTCACTCTCAAATTTCAAGACAGATGCCTGTTAATTCCCCTCAATCATATTTCACAACAGAATTAAAAAAATCAATTTCCGCAGCAGGTATAAAATATTCCGGTCAAATAAAAATAGCGCCTGTACCGGGCAGTGCTAAATTGATAACAAAACACTCAAGTGATACACTTGAAAATCTGGTTGCTTATACGCTTAAAAACAGTAACAATCTTTATTCGGAATTGATTTTTAAAGCTGCTGCAGCACACCAAACCAAACAGCAGGGTACAACTCAAAAAGCGGTTAACATGTTAAAAAAATACTATGCCGACATTAAAACGACAGAAAAGCTAATCATTGTTGATGCCTGCGGTATATCACGCAACGACCTTATAACTGCTGACTGGGCAACAGATGCGTTAAATAAAATTTACAAAGACAAAGATTTTGACAAATTTGCTATACTGCTGCCAAAACCGATGGAAGGTACATTACGCGACAGATTGATTAACATAAGCTTAAGATTACGGGCAAAAACAGGCACCGCAAGCGGTATAAGTTCAATTTCCGGCTACATTGACACAAAGAATAATAAAAAATATTCGTTTGCAATATTTATTCAAAACCACAATGAACCTGTAGAAAATGTAAAGAAATTTGAGGACGAAATAATCAACGAAATTTATAAAATGTAATTAGACTAAATATATTAGGCAAATCTAAACAAAATAATATATAATTAATAGTGTTGACTTAGTTACAAAAATCATTAAAAGTAAAATAAAAAGGATATAGAGGTATGAAATTGAAAAAAATTGTTTTAGGGTTAGCATTAATGTCATTTATGATTATACAAACAGGAGCATTTGCTCAGACATCGGATGCACAGATACGTGCAATGGTATCAAAATACAAAAGCGAGAACTATCTTGGCTGTATACAAGATACAAATAAAATCCTTAAAGATGACCCTACTAATATTTATGCCCACTACTACAAAGGTTTGTCTTATTATCAACTGGGTCAGGCAGAACCGGCAACAGAATCATTTACTAACGTACAAAATTTAAACTCAAATGAAACTCTTGTACGTTACGCAACAAGAGCCAAAGCCTGCATTGAACAACCGGAAGCATGCCAGGCATTCGCAGAAGGCAATAAAACAGACCTTGATAAATTTATTAAATCTAAAAAATTCTTTGATACACCTGTACAGGCTGAGGTAAACAAAAAGAAACTCGAAAGAATTAAAGAAAATATCAACGACAGCGTAAACAATACGTCTGAACAAAAATCTGAAATGCCAACAAATGAAGAAATTGCTAACGCAGTCAAAACACTTGCAAAATTAGGCGTTAACCCGATGGGTTCCATGGTTCAGCCGATGGCATACCAAAATCCCGAGATGATGCAAATGAGCATGCTGCTCGGTAACAACACACAACAAAATTACGGTATGAATAACATGCTTCCGTATCTTATGATGAATCAAGGCAACAGACAAAATATGTCGCCTGAATTTATCGAAACAATGATGATGAATCAAATGACACCGACATATTAATAAATAAAGTGGAAATAAAAATGCAAATAACAACAACTAGATTTGGGGAAGTCGAAATTGATGAAAATTTGATATTTACATTTGTTCAACCAATTATCGGCTATGATAAATTAAGCAGGTATGTATTAATCGAACACAATGAAAACTCAGCCTTCAAATGGCTGCAATCGGTGGATGAACCGTCATTAGCTTTTCCTGTAACATCGCCTGCATTTTTTAATATCGATTACCAATTTGAAATTCCTACGGAAACAGCAGAACAAATAGAGTTAACATCGGTAGATTCTTTAATATCATTAAATGTCGTGACTATTCCGCAGGGAAAGCCTCAAAAAGCGACAATAAACCTGTTAGCTCCGATAATAATAAACGCAAACAACAAGCAGGGAATGCAAATGATACTGTCAAACTCAAATTATCCCGTAAAATATTCTCTTTTCGGGAATAAAGCTGACGAACAAACAACTCAGGGATAGGAGAAACAATGCTTGTATTAGCAAGAAAAATCGGTGAAAAAATAATACTCAATGATAATATTGAAGTGATAGTTCTGGATTCAAATCAGAATACGGTCAAATTGGGGATAAACGCTCCGAAAAATGTTACCGTATACAGAGAAGAGCTATACAGAGAAATTAAACAAAACAATATAAAGAGTCAGGATGTAACAGAAAATTCAATAAACGAACTGTCAGAATTGTTAATAAATCAACGTACGAACAATCCGGATTCCATTGTTCAAAAGTTAACAACAAAATTACCAAAATAATATGGACAGAAAAGAGTTATTAACTAAATTTTATGTAAACAAAGATTATGAGTTATTAAAACAGACACTTCCTTCATCAAAAAATCCTGATGAGCTTGATATTCTCGCAAGAATCTATATTGAAGAAAAAGAATACGCAAAAGCATCACAAATATACAATGATTTAGGCATGCTATATGAATTCGGACGCTGCCGGCTCTTATGCGGAGATTTAGACTCAACAAAAAAAATCTGGGGCTCAATAAAAGATGATACACCTGCTGTTCTATGGGGCCGTTCACTTCTTGAGTTTATTAATTTATATGTAATAAAGGTACCCACATTCTTTCAGATACGTGCATTTTTAGAAGTTGATATGGACGCTTTGTTGAAGGCAAACCTTATTACATATTGCGAAAATATAGCAAACGGCGCACACCTTTTTGCACAAAACAATCCGGAAAGTTACAAATTTATAGGCAGAGTCTTTGTAAACAATAAATATTTTGAACTAGCCGAATTGTTTCTTAAAAAAGCAAAAGATGTCTGCTATGTTGACCCTGAAGTACATTTTCTTCTGGCAAAATGCAGCCTGCATAAAAATGACTTAAATTCCGCAATAAAATCATTAAAAACCAGTATGGAAAAAGGTTACGGCTATTATCCGGCTAAAAAATTACTTAAAGAAATCACAAATTAAACTAAAATATATAAAAATTATGTTGAAACATACGCATTATATGAGGTACAATAATTAAGAACTGTATAATCAGGCAAATAAAATAACTTGATTAAACAATCAATATATACGGACAGGAGTTAATAAATGTTTGAACGTTTTACAGAGAAAGCGATAAAAGTAATCATGCTCGCGCAAGAAGAAGCGAGAAGATTAGGTCATAACTTCGTCGGTACAGAACAGGTATTGCTTGGTCTGATTGGCGAAGGCACCGGTGTTGCTTCTAAAACGCTGAAATCAATGGGCATAACTTTAAAAGATGCACGAGCCGAAGTCGAAAAAATCATAGGCAGAGGTTCAGGTTTTGTTGCAGTAGAAATCCCGTTTACCCCGAGAGCTAAAAGAGTTCTTGAACTGTCATGGGATGAAGCCAGACAACTAGGCCACAATTATATTGGCACCGAACACCTGCTCTTAGGTCTTATAAGAGAAGGTGAAGGCGTTGCTGCAAGAGTACTGGAAAACCTTGGCGTAGATTTAAATAAACTAAGAAGCAACATAATAAAAATGCTTGGTGAATCCAAACCCGCAGCACAAACAGCCACAGCAGGCACGGCTTCAGGCGGCAAAACCAAAACCCCGTCACTCGACGAGTTTGGTACAGACTTAACTCTTGCTGCACAGGAGCAAAGGCTTGACCCTGTTGTCGGCAGAGAAAAAGAAATTGAACGTGTTATACAAATTCTTGCAAGAAGAACTAAAAACAATCCGGTGCTTATAGGTGAACCAGGTGTTGGTAAAACTGCGGTAGCCGAAGGTCTTGCAATAAGAATTGTAAACTCGGATGTACCAGATATTTTGGAAGGCAAAAAGATTATTCAGCTTGATATGGGCTTGCTTGTTGCCGGTACAAAATACAGAGGCGAATTTGAAGAACGTCTGAAAAAAATTATGGACGAAATCAGACAGGCCGGTAACGTAATACTCGTTATCGATGAAATGCACACTCTTATAGGTGCCGGTGCGGCAGAAGGCGCTATTGACGCGGCTAATATCTTAAAACCTGCATTATCAAGAGGCGAAATTCAGGTTATAGGTGCAACAACACTCGATGAGTACAGAAAATACGTTGAAAAAGATGCTGCACTGGAAAGAAGATTCCAGCCTGTAATAATTGATGAACCCTCAATTGATGAGTCTATTGAAATTATCAGAGGCTTAAAATCAAAATACGAAGAACACCACAGATTGCAAATCTCTGATGAAGCAATTATTGCAGCAGTGTCGTTGTCTGACAAATATATTACCGACAGATTCTTACCTGATAAAGCTATTGATATCATCGATGAAGCAAGTTCTAAAGTACGTTTAAACGTAAGCTCACTGCCTCCCGAAGGCAAAGAGCTTGAAAAAGAGCTTAAAAATATCATCAAACAAAAAGAAGATGCAATAAGAAATCAGGAATTTGAGCATGCTTCAAACCTCAGAGATAAAGAAGCTGATTTAAAAGAAAAAATCAGAGAAATGTCCCAGCAGTGGAAAGAAGAGCATGACGCAAACAAACCTGTTGTTACAGCAGAGCATGTAGCAGAGGTTGTCAGCACAATGACAGGTATTCCGACAACCAAGATAACTGAAAAAGAATCCGAAAGACTCTTAAAATTAGAAGATACACTTCACCAGAGAGTTATCGGTCAGGATCAGGCTGTTGTATCGCTTGCTAAAGCTATCAGACGTGCCAGAGTCGGTTTAAAATCACCGAACAGACCAATAGGAAGCTTTATCTTCGCCGGCCCTACAGGTGTTGGTAAAACTGAGCTTGCTAAAGCACTTGCAGAAGCAGTATTTGGCTCTGAAGAAAACATGATAAGAGTTGATATGTCAGAATTTATGGAAAAACATTCTACAGCAAAACTTATCGGTTCTCCTCCGGGTTATGTCGGCTACGATGACGGCGGACACTTAACTGAAACAATACGTAAAAAACCGTATTCAGTTGTGTTGTTTGACGAAATCGAAAAAGCGCACCCCGATGTATTTAACATCATGTTACAAATCCTTGATGACGGTCGTTTGACTGACGCTAAAGGCAGACATATCAACTTTAAAAATACTATCATTATTATGACAAGTAACGTTGGTGCAAGCATGATTACGACTACATCAAGACTCGGCTTCTCTGTGGCTTCCGATGAGTCAAAAGACAAATACGAACACCTCAAAGATACTGTTATGGAAGAAATGAAAAAAGCCTTCAGGCCAGAATTCCTTAACAGAATCGATGACATTATCGTATTCTCTCACCTCAGCAAGCCTGAAATCAGAGAAATCGTTGACCTTATGTTTAAAGACCTTGTTAAACGTATTCAGTCACATGACTTCACAATTGAAGTATCTGACGAGGTTAAAGATTATCTTGCCGATGAAGGTTACTCTGAAGCATACGGCGCAAGGCCGCTTAGAAGGGTTATTCAAAAGAAAATTGAAGATACTCTTGCTGAAGAAATTCTTAACGGAAAATATAAGGCAGGCGATATTATTTCAGCAAAACTCGAAGATAAAAAGATTGTCTTTGAGAAGGTTGGTGAGAAAGCCGAAGCTTCAAAATAATCTGAATAGATTTCATAATAAACAAAAAGGAGAGCTTTTGGCTCTCTTTTTTATTAATACATCAAGTATTTTTAAAAAATTTATCTCAAATTAATTTGATGATATAATATTTACGTGGGAGAAACTATATGAATAATAAACGCTGGTACGACCAAGAACCTACAGTAAGTCTGGCAGTCAGCCTTATTAAAAATTCAAAACATAACATACAAATAGAATGTGCACAACTGATAAAAAATAAAGCACAGGATTATGGTGTTGTGTTACAAAGCAATTTGCTGGGTGCCTTCAACTATGTATTAAACAGATGGTATGATACAGAAGAACAACTTGCTGAAGCTTTCGGCTATTTAAAAGAAGCTGATGACGAAACAAGAAAACAAATTGCAATTGAAATAATCGGATTTCTCGAAAAAGCAGAAACTATACAAAATGAAACTTAATAAAATATTATTGTTAATATTTACAATTGCTGTGTTGCCGTTTTTTACACAGGAACAGGCTCAAGCAATAAAAATAGGTCTGGTCGACGGTGCCGCACTCATAAAGGTCGCCGCAAGCAAAGATGCTCAGCTGATAAGCCCTTTACACAACAAAGCATTTTACAAACTCTCAGCAATGAAAGTATATCCTTTCAAAGCAACAGGCAACACTGTATCAATAGAATTACAAAACCAATGGTTTAACCTCAACATCAACAGAGTTGTAATAAAACCTAATGATCAGGGATTTATCTCGACAAAAAGAAGATGGTACAGGGGTGAATTTATAATTGAAAACAGAGGCGGAAAGCTCGTTGTTATCAACAGCCTGCCGTTGGAAGATTATCTGCTCGGAGTTGTTCCGTCAGAAATGCCTTCTAAATGGAACTACGAAGCTCTTAAGGCGCAAGCAATAGCCGCAAGAAGCTATGCAATTGCCAACAGGGGGAAACGTGCTTCTCACGGATATGATTTAAAAGATACTCCTGAGGATCAAGCCTACGGCGGAGCTTCCTCGGAAACGGCAACAACAAACAGCGCGGTTATAGAAACTAAAGGAGAAGTAATAACCTACAATCGAAAAATTATTCCTGCATACTATTCTGCATCAGCAGGCGGGCATACAAGAAACTCAGGTTCTGTGTGGAACAAAGATCTACCGTTTTTAAAATCAGTACCTTCATTTGATGAGGACGTAAAAAAGAACGGGCATGGACTCGGTATGAGCCAGCATGGTGCAAACAGGCTCGCACAAAACGGTTACAGTGCTTATCAAATCTTAACTTATTATTACAATAACGTAAAATTTGGCAAATTAGATCCTGCATGGTCGTTATAGTGTTACAGGCTAAACCCCTTGCAGGTTGTGCGATTTGCAGCCTGCTATACTTGTAAAACTAATAATAAATTAAATATTTGATTTTTGTTACATAAAAAAGCTTGCTAAATTGGGAAAAACAGATATAATAGTCTATGTTAGCAAAAAGGAGGTTCTTATGAACAAAGAAGAATTAGTAAAAGAAGTTGCAAAAAAAGCAAAAGTTTCTCAAAAAGCTGCTGCTGATGTTATCGCTGCTACTTTAGAAACTGTTACTAAAACTGTATCTAAAGGTCAAAAAGTTACTCTGGTTGGTTTCGGTACTTTTGAACCCAGAAAAAGAGCAGCTCGCTCAGGTCGTAACCCTCAAACAGGTGCTACAATCAAAATTGCTGCTAAAACAGTTCCTGCTTTCTCAGCCGGTAAAAAATTCAAAGAAGCTGTTAAGTAGTTTAAAGATTTTAAAAACAGAGTCCTTAACGTACTGTTGAGGGCTCTGTTTTTTATTATATTAAAAAGCACACATGCAACTCATTTCTGTTTGTATTACAATAATAACAGTATAAATGCATATTGATTTAACATTTTGTCACGAAAAGGCAAAAATAAATATTTATGTTTTTTATACACTACAGAAAAGAGTAAACAATGCCGAGATTAACAGTAATATCGTCATCACATACAACATCGAATTATACAAACCCGTCACACAAGGTAAAAACAGCAGGCGCACTGGAGATAGAAGACAATCCTTTCAAAGATCTTGTAAAAAATACGCACGACGGCAAAGTAAAAAGAGCGTCACTGGCAGGCAGTGCGGCTACTACGCTCTTGTATTTATTTGCAGTTGCAAAAGCTACTAAAAAAGGTAATTTTAAAGTCAGCGACATGTTTAAAATTAATTTTAACAGTGTAGCCAGAGCAATAGGGCTTGCTACATCCGCACTGGTCGGCGGCTTAGCAGGCGGATTGATTGCAGACAAAAAAGAAAACCGCAAACCTAAGCTAAAAGAAGCAATGCACCAATTTTTAGGTAATATTGTCACCCCCATAAGTATTGTCGGTATCGGTACATCTCTGATTGAAAAACACAATCTATCAATGGTTAAAAATTGTATATACGGCGGCATTGCAGCTATCGTTGGTGTAGGATGCGGGGTTACAGGCGGAAACTACGTTGCATCTAAAGTTAATGAGGCAATTTATAAAGAAAACGACGACAGGAAAGTCGGGCCAAAAGACTTTGGAATCCACATAGATGATATTTTAACGGTTATGGCAATGACAAACCTCGGTGACAAAGTAAAAAGTTTTGTATCGAAAGCATTACCTGCAATATTCTTAATTTGCGGATACGAAGCAGGCACCAAAAAAGCAAAAGAAGAACCTCAGAAAAATCAAAATTCTGAAATTTCCAAACAATAAGATAAACGACTCACGCACTTTGTTTAGCAAATACCTAAACTGAAGGGTATTGTGTTCATTGAAAAAGTTCTGAAGAAAGGATTTAATTAGTCCTCGTCACTTTCTTCTAAGAGCTGAGTGCCTGTTTTTCCTGTAGACACAGCATATTCACATCCGCCGGGTCTGTAAGACTGCATTGTAGTGGCAGTACCTGTTAGCTGGAGTGAAAATATATCATGCCCCCATTTGTTCGGTGACTTAAGCCCGTTAATGTCAACACCTATGATAGTAGGGTCATTAGCATTGTATACAAAAAAACTCATACCGTCAGCCGTAACAAATGCCTGAGACAGATTATTCCACCCGTCACAGCTGCCATCTGTAGCAGCAAAAGAAGGAGCACACTTGCCGGCGACAGGGTCTTCTTCGCAATATTTTTCAACTTGCATGATATCCTTCATATATTTAAACAAGTCAGCACATTGAGAAGTATTTGACGCTTCTCCGTTTTCACCTACATAACATTTTGGATTGGGTTGAAATATAGGTTCGGTTCTTGCCATATCCACAGCCTGATCAAGAGTGAGCATAGCTTTTTTTAACCCGACTATTGCCTGTTTTTCATCGGTTGAAAAAACAACTGCCGGTATTGTTAATGCGGCAATAACACCGATAATAGTTAATGTAATCAAAACTTCTGCCAATGTGAATGCTTTTTTATTTATCATCTTATAACCCTTTTTACTTATATTAAATATAATAACCTTTTTTTTAATTTTAAGCATCTTTTTTATTTTTTTTCTTCTTCTTTTTTGCTTCTTTTTTATCTTTTAAATCACGTTTTGCGTTATCAATTGATATTTTTGCAACGGGTTTTCTTTCCATTCTATCATATATTACAAGCCAATGCTTTCTTTTTATGTCATCAACAGAAAAAGAAATTCTGCCGGCAAGCCTGTCACCGGGCTTAATTTTAGAAAACATCAAGGTTGTATCACCAAACACTGACGGATAGAACGATGAGTTAAGGTCATTAACCATAGAAATATCAAAACCTGTAAAATACTTGTCTGTCAGATTTGTAATCACAAGAGCGACCGTTATGGTATTCATTTCGCCAAAAGGATCTTCACCTATATCAATATTTGTTATTTTAATATTAAGACCGTCACAGACAAACTCCTCTTGCTTTAACGCCTCTTTTTTAAATACTGGCAAATCAACGCCTTTGGTAATTTTAACGCGTATTTCATCTCCCTGAGATATTAAAACATCTTTACCTTTTTTGTATAACGCCATGCCCATGCCTACAGCCCCACCGACTGCTGCACCGCCGGCCAGAGTATAGCCCTGACTCAAAACTGCTGCCGGCAAACCAAATATATTAAGAGCTAGTAAACCGCCTACAAGGCCACCGGCTGCAGTATATCCAGCACTTTTAGCAAGGACTTTTGATGTACCTACAACAGGGTTAAGCTTTGTACTCATCTGTCCTTGAATGGGAATTTCTCTGCCGTCAGGCGTAATTAAATAGTCAAAAGAAACTTCAATCCATCCGTCACGGCCTAAGCGTTTGGAGTCTTGTATCTCTTTTACGGTTCCGTGGGCAATAGTACCGGCAGGAAGAACAACTCCTTTATCTCCTTCAACATCTGCTGTAATTTCAGCAAAAAATTCATCGCCTTCCTCTGTGTAGCCGGAGCTTAAAACCTGAGATACAGTCATTTTGATAACATCTTTTGCCTCAAGCTGGTCTATTTCTCCGGTAAAAAGCTCTTTATTTTTTTCTTCAAGCCTGTCAGTAACTTCCGCATGACCTTGAAAAAAATCTGTCGGTTTTGATAAAGAATCAGCCTGAGTCTCTTGTGAAGGCACTATCTGCTGACTCTGTGCGTTTTCCGTCTGAGCACAAGCCGGATAGCTTATACCTGAATGGACTAATATAAAAACCGATAATACTAAGTATGTAACTATCTTTTTCATAACAAAATTGTATCCTATGTAGAAAAGAAAATCACGTATGTAACATTTTTTACAAGTCAAAAATACGGTTATTTAAAAAAATTTATTCTTCTGTATGATATAAAGACTTTCAAATTATGATATAAAAATAAAATGAAAGAAAAAAATCCCGATATAATTGAACAGTATTTTAAATCTCAAGAAAATTGCAATAGCATTGACTGCCAAAAAGTCATATTTGAACCCGAAAAAAAACGCGAATGGTTCTATGAAGATGATGCGTGGTGCTATTTTGATTTTTTATGCGAGGATATGGACTACAGGCTTGTTATGACGGAACAAAAAACTTTCGCGCAAGACTGCGAAATACGTGATATGAGCTACGAAATAAAAATGCTGTTAAGCTATTTCAGATTACGTAACACCAAAATAATAGCAAAAGAACTGTTGTCAACGTATATAATAAACTATGAAAAAGAAAAACAGCTCAACCAATCACTTTCCGTTGAAAAATACAACCTTGATTTAAAACAAAGAGAAGATGAGGCTCTGGAAAAATCATCAAAAATTGCAAATAAAATACTGTTAGGATGTCTGGGAATTATTGCTGTTATGTTTATAGCCTTTACACTCCTTGTTGTTATTCCGTTCTTTTCATCAAAAGCAGAGGCAAAATCAAAATATACACAAGAATTCATACAACATTTTTATCAATGCAAACCTTATAAAGAAACAAAATTTAATACGGCCTACAACTCTCAAAGCACATATGAGATAAAAGGCTACACACCTGACGGAAGCAGCAAATGTATTTATGTGGAAACAAACGCATGGCTCAAAGGCACAAATATAACAACCTGCTATTTTGATACAAAAAACCACCGTGAATATTTTAACGCAATGATTGCTCCTGACAAACAAGGCTCAGTACTGGTAAAAGGAATGCCGGTTGTCGGCAAAAATGAAGAGGTTACATATTTAAAATATTTCAACAACCCGAAAGTTTGCCGTACACAATCAATTTATAACTAACCTTGCACACACGGCACACAACCTGAAGACTTCAAATAGCAGCTTAAAAGGCTATGAAAAGAAATGCCCTCTTTTGGAATCAAGCGTAATTTTATCAAAAGAATACAATCTTGCAGGCCTTTTGGAACCTGATTTTGTGTACTCATCGAGTTCTTTCAAGATTGACAGAGAAAGAAATTTCTTTCTAAAATTACGTTTGTCGAGTTTTTTCATAAGAATCATCTCGTAAGCTTTTTGCAATTCCGTCAAGGTAAATTTTTGAGGTAAAAGCTGGAATGCAATCGGACAAAACTCAAGACGTTCGCGTGTACGTTTAAGAGAATATTCTATAATTTCTTTATGGTCAAAAGCCAGAGCCGGAAGACTGTTAACCGGATGCCACTTTACCTCTGTAATTTCTGTATTTTCTTCAAATGAAAGTACAATATCATCAGAACGTATCAGCGCAAAATAAGCACAGGTAATAACACGTGAGGTCGGGTGACGAAGCGGGTCGCCGAAGGTATAAAGCTGTTCCAGATAGATGTTTTGAACATTTGTTTTTTCTTTCAAAATACGTAATGCAGCATCGTCCAGTGTTTCTGATATTCTGATATAGCCGCCGGGCAATGCCCATTTGCCTTTAAAAGGTTCATGCGCACGTTTTACCAGCAAAACTTTAAGTTTGTCATCTTTAATCGTAAGAATAACTACGTCGGTAGTGACCTCGTGGGTTTTTGTTTCTTTAAACATATGTCCTCAGCTCGCTTATAACCATGATAATATTTTATAATAAAAAAAGCATTTTGTAATTTTTTGATAAAACTTTACAAAATGCTTTTTCTGTCTGAAACAAGTTTTTAAATAGCACCTGACAAGGTAACTATCGGCAAATTATCAAGCGAGTTGCTTCTTAAAACATTTGCCTCTTTGTCAATGGATAAAGGCCCTTTACCGACTCCGTATTTTCTGTATTTTAAAATAGCGGGGTCTGGATTGATTTTTTGAGAATTATACTCATTCATAATACCGCTTATAAAACGTTTAGTTTCAGCAAAAGGCGGAACACCTTTGTACTTGCTAACGTTCCCGGGGCCTGCGTTATACGCAGCAAGTGCCAGTTCCATTGAGCCAAATTTTTGATACATCATTTTGTAATACATCAGCCCGCCTCTAATGTTATCACTGAGCTGATAAGGGTTGTAGCCCATTCTTCTGGCTGTAGAAGGCATTAACTGAAAAACACCTACTGCGCCGAAGGAGCTTCTTTTTTCGTGGACAAATCCTGATTCCATTTTAGCAATGCTCAAACCTATTGCAGGGTCTACACCCAACTCCAAAGAATGTTTAACAATATAGTCTTTGACAGTTGCCTTTGACGTTGCAGCTTGTGAGTATTGTGGATTTGCTAAAATGCAGGAGATGAGTAGTAAGGTTAGTGTTAGTAACTTTCTAATCAAATTTTAATCCTCTGTTTTGTAAATCGAAACGGGGTAAAGCTTGTAAGTGCGGCTCTGTTTGTCAACGGCTGTGTTTTAAACAACCTTCCTCAAACTCAGGGTACTGCTTATAGCGGAATCTGCCGGCATATTTTCAGCACGTATTTTAATTGTCGGCTGATTTTCTGCTTCAACAGCCCTTCGGGAGCCCCCCGGAAACAGGTATTTTAAATCAGATTGCTTTGACTTTCACAACAGGTTTAAAAAACCAGCTTCCTGTTTATATTACTTCATAAAGATAAAAAGTCAAGTCCTGTGTGCTTTTACCCCCTGTATTGCTGTTTATTCCTGTATTTTAAAGACATTATAATTTTATATATCCGCATAATTTTTTTAAATTAGATGACTGAATACAGGTTTGTGATAATATAATTGTGAGGGAGATTTGAATGCCAAGAAAAAAATGTATTGAAATAGTTCTGGATGTAGAAACAACGGGACTTGACTATAAAAAAGAAAGAATGATTGAATTTGCCGCTGTCAGGCTTGAAAACGGGGTTATTAAAGACAGCTTTGAAACTCTGATAAACCCGCAGCAGCATATAAGAAAGTCCAGTATGGCAGTGCACGGTATAACGGAAGAAATGGTTGCAGACCAGCCTACAGAAGAAGAGGTCATGCCCAAAATCCTTGAATTTATCGGCAGTTATCCTATAGTTGCTCACAATGCCATATTTGACTATAACTTTATAAATGAAGCTTCTAAACGCCTTTACGGCAAGCCAATCGAAAATCAGAGAATAGATTCTCAGTTTCTGTTTAAGGAAGTTTACCCCGAGTTTGAATCCCACGGTCTGGAAAATTTAATGAACAAATTCGGCGTAGAATTTGATACAAGACACAGAGCAATGGCTGACACAATAGGACTTGCTCAGGCTTATCCCAAACTTAAAAAGTTATACGAAAAGAAATACGACTGGCAGATGAAGCAGATTGACAATATTGAATATCTGTTTGAGCGTTATCTTAGAATCCAGCAGGCTGTACAAACGATGCAGTCTGAGTTACAGGATTTAAAATCAATATTTAAACTTTATTTTGACGAAGGCGGCAAACCCGTAGAATCAATGACGGGCGAAACACTTGTGTATCAGTCAAAACAGTCTTATTCATATGACTTTGTACAAATAAAAGACATTTTAGACGACATTGGTGCACTTCCCAAAGCAGTTAAACTTAATAACGGTTTTGTTGACAGGCTGGTTAACGGTCACAGCCTTGATGAAGAAACCAGAGAAAAAATCAAAGCCGCAAGGTTTGATTTTTCAGAGACAAGAAATATTCAAATTTTAAAGCCGGATAAACACAATTAACCGGTGTTTTGTTAAATATGAACTTTTTCTCAAAATTATCGTTTATAATATTGTAGGACATTTTTGAGAAGGAGAATTTATGAAAAAGTATTTAACAGCTGCATTAATTGCTGCAATGACAGTAGGATTCATATCATCAGGCACACTTAAAGCCACGGCCGATGCGGTAGAAAGAGGATTTGTATCTGTTTCTACAAGTGCAAATACAGAGCTTCCGCCTGATATTGTTGAAATTAATATTGCAGTGCAAACAGAAGATGCAAAATCCTTACAGAAAGCAACAGAAGAAAATAAACTTATATCAGACAAAGTTTACAGCGAGTTGTCTGCAATGATAAACAAACAAAACGGTGATTACGTAAAAACAGCAAATTTTAACGCCGCGCCCGTATACAACTACAAAAACAACAAGAAAGATTTAATCAAGTACGAAGTATCAAATAACGTAATAGTACATACAAAAAATATTAAAGATGCTGGCAAAATGATTGACAAAGCTATAGCATCAGGTGCAACAAACATCAATGATATAACTTTTTCGATATCATCTTATGATGCACAGTGTGATGAACTTCTTTCTATCGCATCACAAAAAGCTTACAAAAGAGCAGGACTGTTAGCATCAGGCGCCGGCAACACTCTAGACGGAATAAAAAATATTTCCGGCAGTTGCTCAACTTCAAGTGCAATGCCCCAGTACAGGCTGTTAGCCAAAAATATGTCAATGGGTGCCTCAGCAGATGCTGTTGCTGAAAGTTCAAGCCCGATACAAGGCGGTGTTATAAAACTTTTTGCAAACCTCAACGCATCATATTTTGTAAAATAAAACAGACACATTATAAACACAAAAGACCGTATCAAAACGATACGGTCTTTTTAATTCATTGTTAAATATTGTGATAAAAAACATTATCGTAGACCCGTCTGATAAAGTCGTCAAGCGGCATTTCTCTATACTCTGCGGTACCGCACGGGTTAGAATATTTAACAAGGTCATTAGTGCAATCAAAAACAGAAATATAATGCTGGTATCCGGTTCCAAATCTCGGAGACCCGCCGCCGCCGGAAATCATTGTTGTTGTGTGTCCTACAGTACGTATTTGATTTTTCAAACGTTCAATACCTTCCTGTGAACGATTCAACAATGCAATGTTTACTTCGCTTAGAGGCATAAAAACAGTGCCCTTTTCGGCGATTAAATCTTTACAGAAGTATTTGTCACCGTACTCAGGTTTGACTAATCCGTAAACAGAAATATCAAAATTCTTGTTAGAATGTTTTTCTAGCATTTTAATTCCATAGCAGGTTTGCGATAAAACACCGTCACTGAGTCTGTGCAATTTATTCAAATCAAAAGTAGAGCGGTTAAAAATATTTCCCAGTGTGTGGACAATTATTTTATCTCCTTTTTGCTCAAAGAGTTTATAAAATTTTACCCTGTTTGCAGGTACCTGAATAAGATTATTTATCAATGCTATCGGGCCACAGTTTTGAGAATGTCCCTGTGCTATTGCATATCTGTCAACAGGCGGAAACAGCAGTTTATATGTTTCTTTATCAATTGATAGTTGGTCAAAACCTTTATTTGTTCTGACATACATTATTTTGCCTATTGAAAAAACATCGCCTTCACTTGTTTTAGAGAGTATTTCAAAACTGTTTACCGTACTATCAAATTCTTCAAAGTAGTTCTGCTTTTTAACAACAGCCTCAAGGTCTTTTTTTACAAGTGGATTAACCTTACCTTCTGGCATGATAAAACGGGGAATGTACTTAATTTTCCCTTTGTTAGAAAGCTCTAAAAGTGTCAGGAAATCTTCATAGTGCTCGGGGTTATTGTATTTAGCTTCGAGCAGAGCCTGTGTATGAAAAGTTCTTTGATGCCCGAGTTCTTTTGTAAAAAGCAAATTTCCGTATTTATCTTTAAATTTGACAATTTCATCAAGACTTGCAGCTATATCATCAAATCCGACATTTCTTATATTTTCTGTAAAAAAAGTAAACCCTGTCGGTGTAAGCGGTTTTTCTGCAATTACATAACTCTGTTGAATTGCGGCCGATTCTGCATTAGTTGGCCTTTGAGGAATTACTTGAGGCGAATTCATATAATCAATAGCATCTGTAGCTTTGGTTTTAAGACGGCTGATTACCTTATCTTTTTGAGTTTGCAATGAGCCTATAGCCCTGCTGAATGTTTTTATTAAAATTCCCATAAGTTGTGACCTGATGATTGAGGGTAGTAGTTTACATAACAAAACAAATGAATATATAAAATTGACAAAATACCGGCATTATTTGCAAAAAGTTTTGTAAATTCCTGTAGAACGCCCTCTTGGCGGACGATAATTTGTGGAAAAATACACCTCTGTTTTTATAACATAGCCGAACTGACGTTCCTGCATATCATTAAAATCCTCGCAGTTTAAATCAAAGATTCCCATAACCTGTCCGTTTGGCGATTTATAAACACCGATATGGCGGTTGTACAGACTCCACAATGATTTTGAATCATAAAGCCAGCCGTTCGGCAGTTTTTTCCAAACAGCTCTATCCTCACTGAAATTAAGCCAGTTGGCTTCACTTAAAAACACGGCAATATTATCTTTCATCTCATCGCTTTTAGTTACACTGTATTTGTGCATAAGATTTGCAACACCGTACAGCTGCTGACCTATTTGAGCATTTGAACGTGCAAAGACAGGCGCTGCAAAAATAATAAATAACATTAGAATTAAAAATTTTTTCAGCATCTTGAAAACACTTCAATTTCAAGTGAATCCATTGTGTTAGCAAGAAAATAAGCTGAGCTTGCAATCATAGAGGCATTATCAGTGCAGTATTTCATTGCAGGGGCAAAAATTTTGTAACCTTCATTTTCAAGCGCAAAGAATTTCTTTCTTATTTCAGAGTTTGCAGCAACCCCGCCGCCGAGGGCAATCTGTTTAATTCCATATTTTTCTGCGGCTTTTAACGTCTTTTTAAACAGAGTTGATGTTATACACTCCTGAAAACTTGCGGCAATGTCTTCTTTAGGCAAATACCCAAGCTCTTTTTCCAGCTTTCTTGTAAGATTTAAAACAGCAGTTTTTAAGCCGGAAAAGCTGAAATCAAACTCTCCCTGCACTTTTGCTTCGGGCAGTTTGTAAGCTTTAGGATTACCGTTCGGAGCCATTCTGTCAAGATTCAACCCGCCTGGGTAAGGCAGCCCCAAAAGCCTTGCGACTTTGTCATATGCTTCACCGGTTGCATCATCGATGGTTTCGCCTATTATTTGCTGATTAAGATAATCATCAACCTTAATAATCTGCGTATGCCCGCCGCTAACAAGCAAAGCAATCATAGGAGGTTTTAAATCCGTATCTATATAATTTGCGCAGACGTGAGCGTTAAGGTGATTAACCCCGATAAAGGGTTTGTCATATGTAACAGCCAGTGCTTTTGCAGCATTAAGCCCTACAAGCAGCGACCCGACAAGCCCCGGACCGACAGTGGCAGCGATTGCCGTAATATCATCGGGTTTTAAACCTGAGCGGTCAAAAGCCTCCTGAATGATTAAATTTACAGCGTCTAAATGTTCTCTTGCAGCGACTTCCGGCACAACACCGCCGTAAAGACGGTGAGTTTTTATTTGTGAAGCAACAACGTTGGCAAGAACTTCTCTGCCGTTTTTAACAATTGCGCAGGCAGTCTCGTCACAGCTTGACTCCAGAGCCATAATTATTATGTCTTCACCCGCATCCGGCCCTATAAAAACAGATTCACCTGACACAGGCTTTTTAAATTCTTTTAAAAGTTTAGCCATAAATGTTACACTCTGTTTTTAATCTCATCAAGAAGCATTGCCTCAAATTCGTTGATAGTTATTGTACCAATCGGCCCTTCGCCTCTTTTTCTGATTGCAACGGTGCCGTCAGCCATTTCTTTGTCACCTACAACAACAACATAAGGAATCTTTTTATCCTGCAAAGATTCTCTTATTTTGTAATTCATACTTTCACTGCGGTCATCGAGGTTAGCTCTGATACCTGCATTTCTTAACTGTTTATAAACTTTTTCTGCGTAATCAGTGTGTTTATCGTTAGAAATCGGCACAATTTCAACCTGTGTAGGCGCAAGCCACAGCGGGAAAGCACCGGCATAATGTTCTATCAAAATACCGTGGAATCTTTCCATAGAACCAAAGACAACCCTGTGTAACATCAAAGGAGTTTTTAATTGTCCGTCTTTGTCCTGATATTTAATGTCAAAGCGGGCAGGCAGGTTGAAGTCTAACTGAATTGTTGCACACTGCCATGTTCTGCCGATAGCGTCTTTTACTTTAAAGTCGATTTTAGGGCCGTAAAATGCACCGTCACCTTCGTTTATTTCGTATTTCATACCGCGGCGCTCCATTGCTTCCTTCAAGCCGGCTTCCGCTTTATCCCAATTTTCAATTTCACCGATATAGCTTTCGGGACGTGTTGAGAGCTCAACTTCAAAATTCATTTTGAAAATAGCCATAGTATCAGCTACAAAATCAATGATTTCATTGATTTCATCAACGAGTTGTTCAGGTGTGCAGAAGATATGTGCATCATCCTGAGTAAAGCCTTGAACACGGGTCAAACCGCCTAAAGCACCTGAGTGTTCTCTTCTGTATACAGTACCGAGTTCAGCCATTCTCAACGGCAAAGAACGGTAGGAGTGTCTGTTTGCCTGATAAATCAAGATATGGAACGGGCAGTTCATCGGTTTTAAGATGTACTGGTCATCTGATTCATCTTCTTTTTGTATAAAGAACATATTTTCTCTGTAGTGGTCAGCATGACCGGAGATTTCCCAGAGTTTAGATTTTGCAATATGCGGTGTATTTACAATTACATAGCCTCTTTTTCTGTGCTCTGTTCTCCAGTAATTTTCAATTTCTTCTCTGACCACAGCAAGGTTAGGGTGCCAGAGAACAAGCCCTGCACCGAGTTCTTCTCTTGTTGAGAACAAATCAAGTTTTGCGCCGAGTTTTCTATGGTCGCGTTTTTCAGCTTCTTCAAGCATTGTTAAATAAGCTTTTAAGTCATCATTTGACCAGAAGGCAGTAGCGTAAATTCTTTGAAGCATCTTATTTTTTGCATCACCTCTCCAGTAAGCACCTGCAACCTTCATTAATTTAAAAGCTTTTATAAATGAAGTATTCGGAAGGTGAGGGCCGGCACAAAGGTCGTTAAAGAGTGATTTTCCTTCTTTATCTTTTGTTAAAAACAGAGTCGGTTTATGGTTTCTGTGTTCTTCCAAAAGTTCAGCTTTATAGATTTCACCTTCAGACTTAAATTCATTAATTTGAGCATCAACATCCGGAATTAAGTATTTTTCGAAGGTAAGATTTTGTTTAACAATTTCGTGCATCTTATCTTCGATTTTTTTAAGATCATCTTCAGTAAAAGTATGCCCTTCTAAGTCGAAGTCATAATAAAAACCGTTTTCGATAGCAGGGCCTATGGCAAGCTTAGCCTGCGGAAACAGAGCAATTACTGCCTGAGCCATAATGTGAGATGTTGAGTGTCTTAATATAGACAGAGTTTCAGGGTCTTTTGACGTCAAAATTCTGACCTTATCACCGTCAGACAACGTTGTTCGAATGTCTTTTACATCTCCGTTGATTTCAAGCGCAACAGCATTTCTTGCAAGACCTTCGCTTATGGTTTTTGCCAGTTCAAAGCCGTTAGCATTGTCCTGTAATGAGATTTTTGAATTGTCAGGTAAAATTACCTCGATGTTAGACATTGTTTTTCCCCTTTATATTAAGTATTTAAACTGATTATAATAATTTTATATCACCAGCAAAAAACTATTGCAAACTTGTCAATTGTCCGCCTTTGCTAAGTTGACTATATGGAGAAATTGTAATATAATTTAAAAAAAATCAATATTTTGTAATATTTACATTTATTACAAAATTTTTTAGTACATGTGGTTTACAAATAGGGTAAAGAAAGATAGGTTTTTAACATGTGTCCAAATAGTGAAATTCCTAATGAACAAACAGAAGCAAAACAAAAAATATTAATTGCTGATGACGAAGCAAGTATAAGAAGAATTCTTGAAACTCGCTTAAGCATGATTGGCTATGATATAGTAACAGCAGCTGACGGTGAAGAAGCTGTGGCTGTATTTGCAAAAGAAAATCCTGATTTAGTTGTTTTAGACGTTATGATGCCTAAAATGGACGGCTACGGGGTTTGCAGAGAAATCAGAAGAACTTCTGATGTTCCTATTATTATATTAACAGCTTTAGGTGACGTTTCTGAAAGAATCACAGGGCTTGAACTCGGTGCAGATGATTATGTGGTTAAACCTTTCAGCCCTAAAGAGCTTGAAGCACGTGTTAAATCAGTTTTGAGACGTTCAACAAACAGAGAAATCGCGCCGTCCACCGGCAAAGTCACAAAGAATGTTATCACAACAGGTAATATTAAAATCGATACAGCAAGACGTCAGGTATTCAGAAAAAATGAAAGAATCCGTCTTACCGGTATGGAATTCAGCCTGCTTGAACTTCTTGTTAACAATTCCGGTCAGGCATATTCAAGAAATGAAATATTGCAATACGTCTGGGCTTATCCGCCGGATCACAGAATCGACACAAGGGTTGTTGACGTTCACATTTCAAGATTACGTTCAAAACTTGAAACTGACCCAGCTAATCCCGAACTGATATTAACGGCACGCGGTATTGGTTATATGTTTCAAAGAATTAACTAAATAACTAAAATATTCAGAAAAGCCTCTTCAAAAGGAAGGGGCTTTTTTATTGAAAATATTGCAAAAAACAAAAAAAAAAAAAATTAATCTAAATATCTAAATATCTTTTTATTTCCCACGGCGTAACCTGTTTACGGTAATCATTCCATTCTTTTTGCTTTGAAGAAAGAAAATTTTCAAATATATAATCCCCGAGAGCTATACGTGCAACATAGCTTTTCTCAAATTCTTCAAGAGCAGTAAAAAGATTTCGTGGCAGAGATTTAATTTTTCTTTGTTTAATTTCGTTTGATGAAAGCAAAAACAAATTCTTTTCCACAGGCACAGGCGGCTCCGTCTTATTACGCAACCCGTCCATACAGGTTTGTAAAAGAACGGCAAACGCAAGATAGGGATTCATGCTAAAATCAGGGGAACGAAGTTCAAACCTTGTTGAATCGCCTTTTTTAGCAGGAATACGGACAAGCGCACTCCTTGTTACAGCCGACCATACAACATAAATAGGCGCCTCGTAATCTTTCACAAGACGTTTGTAACTGTTGATTGTCGGATTAAATATTGCGCTTATACCTTTAATATTTTTTAAAAGCGAACCTATTGAATACAACGCCTCGTTTGACAGACTGTTTGGCATATCGGGGTTGTAAAATGCGTTATTAGAGTTTTTATCAGTCAAAGAAACATTCAAATGTAACCCCGAACCGTTTTGCCCGTATACAGGTTTTGGCATAAAAGAAGCCATAAATCCAAAGTTTTTTGCAATAATTTTGGTTACAAATTTAAACGTAATAAGCTTGTCAGCCGTTTTTAATATTTCATCATAGCCCAAATCTATTTCATACTGATACGGAGCCCCTTCATGATGCAGTGCCGATATACAAAACCCCATTTGCCCGAGAGTTAACATTATATCAGAGAGAGCCTCATCATAACTATGCGACAGATTTACATCGTAATAACCGGTTTTTTCTTCTGACTTAACTATGTTGTTATTTCCGTCAGTTTTAAACAGAAAAAACTCAACCTCAGGCCCAACCTGCATAGTATAACCGTATTGTTTGGCATTTTCTATAACTCTTTTAAGATTTGAACGCGGACAGCCTGCAAACGGAGTGCCATCGGAATTGTAAATATCACATATCAGCCTTGCTGTATTTTTTAGTTTGGTAATTTTAAAAGGAAAAACAAGAAAAGTTGATTTATCAGGGTAAAGCCTTAAATCAAGAGTTTCGTTATCTCTAAAACCGCTGATAGTCGAACCGTCAAACATTATTTCATTATCAAGTATTTCATCTATGCGGTTTGAAGGGACTTGCAGAGATTTTATTCCGCCGTTTATATCAATAAATTGCAGAAAAATAGTTTTTATATTCTCTTTTTTTATACATTCTTTAATTTCAGTTTTAGACGGCATAATAATCATTATTCTACAGTTTTTGCCGTGCGGTCAAGTAAATTATCTTTTAACATTACTTAACAATTTTATATAAAATATCAATAATTTTTATCTAAAAGTTTTTATATATATACGAGGGATTATATAGAGCAAAACTAGAGTATAAGGGAAAAAACTATGCAAATTGAAGAGAAAAAACAAAACATTTATCCGTACGATTTTAATCGTATCTGCAATCCGGAATTTATTTCATGCACACAAACAATAGGCAAACTGCCAAAAATACGACTGGCATTACCTAAAATCTCAATTGTTGAGAATTTTGAGCTGAAAATTGCTTAATTTGAACACAATTGTGACAAAAATTTGTAAACGGGTTTTACCCTAACGGGAAAATCCGTTTCGCGTTGGTTAAGAATATTTTCCAGATTTTTTACGGCGGCTTTTTCGTTCTTACCGTAACCGACCAGTTTTTTTGTTATGCAGTTTGCGACAAACATGTCATTTTTGTTTTTATACACTAATGCAGGATATTCAAGTATTATGTAACTCATAAAATTACCTCTTTTACCTTATATCGGCATTATGAGTCCGCATGTTTAATTTAATTTTTGTAATTCATTTTTTTAGCGTATGTTTATGATTGTATATTATTGTGTTAAGATGTTACGTACAGTTTACGGTTGAGGTTTGATTGGAATTTATTATGAAAAAAATATTTTTATCTTTATTTGTTTTGTTAATTAATGCACAAATGTCTTATTCTGTAGAACTGCCGTCAGTTATGAAACAAACTATGGCGCAGGATCCTATAAGTATGCCGGGGCTGCTCAATCTCATAATATCAATGGTTATTGTTATCGCATTGATATATGCAACCGGCTGGATATACACAAAATTAAATCTTATAAACAGAGATAAACTAAAAAAACTCACGTCAAAAACTACGGATACACCGAGATTCAACGTTTTGCAAACAATGCCGTTAGGCCAGCAAAGACATCTGTATACAATTGAAATGAACGGAAAAATTCTTCTTATAGGTTCTACCCCGAGCCATATAAACTTACTGAAAGAATTCGACAAAGTTGATGATTTTGATATTACGATTAACGCTACAGTTGATGCACAAAATAGCGATATTAAAGCAGAAAACAAGGTTGAGTCAAAAAGTTCACTAAATTTTGACGAACTTTACAGAAAATACAAAAAATAAAAAAGTAGGGCGGTGTTTTGTGAGATATAACGTAAAAATAGCTGATAAAATAATCGGGGACGGCCACCCCTGCTTTATAATTGCAGAAATCGGAATAAACCACAACGGTTCTGTTGCTCTTGCAAAAAAAATGATTGACGAGGCAGTAGAAGCAGGATGCGATGCCGTAAAATTTCAAAAAAGGACCGTAACAAAAGTTTATACGCCTGAAGAGCTGGATGTTTACAGACCCAACTATTACGGCAGCACAAACCGTGATTTAAAAATGGGACTGGAATTAAGCTACGAAGATTATTGCACCATTGATGCATACTGCAAAGAGAAAAAAATAATGTGGTTTGCCTCTTGCTGGGATATTGATTCCGTTGATTTTATTGAGCAATTCAATGTTCCGTGCCACAAAGTTGCATCGGCAATGCTTACTGATGATGAATTTTTACTTAAGCTGAAGTCACTGGGCAAACCGATATTACTTTCAACAGGCATGAGCACAATGGAAGAAATCAGGCACGCGGTTAATTTGCTCGGAGAAGAAAATCTGGTAATTTATCATTGCACATCAACTTATCCGAGTTCACACAACGAAATTAACCTGCGGGTTATAGAAACTTTTAGAAAAGAATTTAAGTGTCCGATTGGCTACAGCGGACACGAAAAAGGACTTTTGCCGTCTATTTTGTCAGTGGAACTCGGGGCAAATTCGGTTGAACGCCACATAACAACAGACAGAACTCTCTGGGGTTCCGATCAGGCGGCCAGTCTTGAACCTGAAGGGTTAAGACGCATGGTTAGAGATATAAGAGAGGTTCATAAAGTACTTGGTGACGGAATTAAAGTTGTTTACGAGTCTGAAATACCGGTAAAAAATAAATTACGAAAATCTTCAAAAAATGAGGCTGTAGTTTAAAATGTACAAAACTTTAAATCTTTCAGCAGACATAAAAATGATAGTTACGGATTTTGACGGTATATTTACGGACAATTCAGTATGGCTGCTTGATATTGACACAAAAATCAAAAAGTTGAGCTTTAAAGATTTAATGGGCGTTTCAGTTGCAGTAAAAAACGGTATAAATGTCGGTATTATTTCGGGTGAAAAAAGCAAGGAAATAGACTACATTGCGCAAAAATTCAACCTGACAGAAATCCATCAGGGAATAAGAAATAAGCTGCCTGTACTTGAAGAAATAAAAAACAGGTATAATTTGAGCAATGATGAAATAGTCTACCTCGGCGATGATATAAATGACATAGAGTGTTTGAAGGCCGTAAAATATGCGGTAAGTGTAAAACAGGCAAATTATCGCGTTAAAGAATTGCAATCAGTGCAGTTTACACAGGCATCTGCCGGCGATGGTGCTTTCAGGGAAGTTGTTGATAATATTGTAGAACTAAAAAATCATGACTAAAGTTAAAGATATAATTTTAAATTTTGGTGAAGAAATAAAGAAAAACATAGACAAGTTTGATGTTTTCATAAAAAAATACAAAGCGGTTTCACAAACCTCGCAGATTCCAACAACAGCATATATGAACTGGGGTATAGAACTTGCCCAGAGCGGAAAAATTGAAGAGGCAATAGAAAAATTCCAAACCGCTACGCTAATGGCAAACAAAAATCCCGGAGTATATATAAACCTCGGCATTGCTTTTATGAAGGAAAAAAACTACGAAGAAGCAATAAAAAATTTCAGACAGGCAATACATATTGACAAATACAATGCAAAGGCCTATGCTCTGTGGGCATCTGCTTTGTCTGAAATCGGGGATTTAAAAGGAGCGATAGATATATATAAACTTGCACAAAAATATGATTCCCGCGACCCTGATATTTATTTAAACTGGGGGATTTCACTCGCACGCTCCGGCAAAAAAAGAGAAGCCGCGGAAAAATTCAAAAAATCGGTTTCGCTTAATCCTGTTAATCCTGTTACCTCTTTTTTATGGGGGTTGATTCTTTTTGAAGATGCAAAATATCAGGAAGCCATAAGCAAATTCAGCCACTCCTTGATTTATTCTCAGGATAAATACGATGCAACTTATTATATTTCTTTGTGTCATTTAAAACTTAACAACTATGAGGCAGCAATCAGGCACGCAAAAGAGGCAATAAAAGCAAACAAAACCAATTGTGACGCTTATATTGTACTGGCTGATGCATATTTAAAGACCTGTGAAGAGGAAAAATGTCTTGATACCTTTGTTAAGGCAGACAGCGATGCTGTTACAAATACACAATTTTTTATCAACTGGGGGCTGGCGCTACAGCATTACCACCGTATAGATGAGTCAAGAGAAAAATTTAACAAAGCTTTGATGCTGGAGCCGAATAATGTCATAATTCTGTTTAATCTGGGGGTAAATTATCTTTTGAGCAAAGAATATACTCAGGCACAGGAATTTTTTGAACACGTGCTTGAAATCACCCCTGACCATTCACAGGCTTTATTCAATCTGGGTGCACTTAGCTTCGATAGGGAAGATTACAACAAAGCTCTTGAGTATTACAAAAAATCATTGCAGCTTGATAAAAAAAACACGCGTATTTATTACAATATGGCAAATTGCTATTACAAAGCAGGTGATTTAGACAATGCGGCTGCATACTTTAAAAAATGCATAGAATACTGTCCGGATTTAACACAGGCATACATAAGCTATGCCCACCTTCTTGCGGATAAAGGAGAAGCTCAGGAGGCTGCAAGAAAAGCCCGCAGTGCTTATTTGATGGACAAAAATTCTTGCTATACAAACTTTGCGGCCGGAGCTGTTTATTTAAAGCTAAACCGTTACGATGACGCTCTTGAAAGATTCCGGGCTTCTATAAAGATTAATCCTGACTATTACATTGCACAGCTCGGGATAGCAGAAGCATACTGTCGCAAAAAGCTATATGAAAAATCCCTTGCCGTATTTGATACACTGTCAGAGCAAATACAGCATACAAACGAGTATATGAACATACTTTATCTTGTACTCTGCGAGATTTCTAATGATGACACAGCTTCACAATCCGTTGTAAATTATGCATTAAAATATTGTAATAAATTTTTAGAGCAGTATAATAACGATAAGGTACTTGAAATAAAAAATATTTTGACAGAAAAAACACATCAATTTGAGGTTGATAAATAGTGGGAATAATTGTTCAAAAATTTGGCGGAACATCGGTAGCCGATACTGATAAAATAAAAAATGTAGCATCTGCCGTAATAAAAGAAAAAGACAACGGCAATGACGTAATAGTTGTAGTTTCTGCAATGGGACATACAACCGATTATCTTGTTAAAATGGCTAATGAGATATCTTCGCATCCAAATTCCAGAGAACTTGACATGCTGCTTGCAACAGGAGAGCAGGTTTCTATTGCGCTTTTGACAATGGCAATTCAGGCTCAAGGATACGCTGCCGTCAGCATGAATGCGATGCAGGTCGGGATTATTACAGAGTGTGTCCATTCTAAAGCAAGGATTGTTGATATTAAAACAAACAAACTCAAAGAGCATCTCGATAAGGGAGAAATCATTGTAGTAGCAGGTTTTCAGGGAGTTACACCCGAAGGAGAAATCACAACACTCGGCCGCGGCGGTTCCGATACTTCGGCAGTGGCTATCGCAGGTGCAATGCACGCTGACAGATGCGATATTTACACTGACGTTGAAGGGGTTTATACTACAGACCCCCGAATTGTACCTAACGCTACAAAATTAAAAGAAATCTCTTACGAAGAAATGCTTGAACTCGCCCATGTCGGCGCAAATGTTCTTCACCCGCGCTCTGTTGAAACTGCAAAACAATACCACGTGCCGATGAGGGTCAGAAGCACATTTAAACTTGATGATTTAGGAACTTATATTATAGGAGTCGATGAAATGGAAATAAATAAACCGGTAGCAGGTGTTGCGGCTGATTTGTCCCAGATAAGAGTTGTTATTACCGAAGTTCCGGATGTCCCCGGCAACGCTGCCAAGATTTTTGAAATGCTATCCGATTCCGATATAAGTGTTGATATGATTATCCAATCCTATGGCAGAAGCGATGACACTAACGATATTGCATTTACGGTAGGCAAATCGGATTACGAAAAAACAATGGAAATTGTTAAAGAAATCATAAAAGAAATTAATGCCTCAGGCGTTCTGGTGGATGAGGATATAGCCAAAGTTTCCATAGTCGGTGCAGGCATGGTTGACAGACCGGGTATTGCCGCTTCGATGTTTAAAGCGCTTGCAGAAAGCGGAATTAACATAAAAATGATTTCAACAAGTGAAATTAAAATCAGTTGTCTGGTTCAAAAAGACCAGTCCAATGCGGCGATTAAGGCACTCCATACCGCGTTTAGCCTTGATGCTAAGGAAACAGCAGTGGTTATGGGTGATTTACCGGATGTATAAGTTTAAAAGCGTCTTTGATGTGTAGTCAAAGGCGCTTAATATTTATTAATCTTTTTGGATTTTTTGTCAAATTTTTTCATTTACAAGTATTGGGTATTGTATGCAAATGTTAATAGATAAAGAAAACTCTTCAAAAGATAAAATTATCAAACCTGATTTTTCCACCAAAACAGGCAGAGAGTTCCTCGCGTTTTACCTGCAAACAAAGTTTAAACAAATACTTTCTTATGACAGAAAGATGCAAAAACCTGTATTTAAAGAAATAAACCCCAATTTTATTTCCAAATTTTCAAGACGCCTTATAGAAAATCCGAGCAAACGCATATTAATCGGCGTAACAGGAGAATCTGCGAGCGGAAAGACAACAATATGCAAACAGATTAAAAAAACAAGTATTGAGCTTAATTTCCCGCTGGAGTTTTTAAGCATTGATAACTATTTTAATGACATATCCGAGTTGATTAAAAAATACGGTACTTTTGATGCATTAAGGGATAACGGCTATGATGTGGATTCTCCGGAAAGTTTTCAGCTGGATTTGTTAAAAGAAGATTTAACAAAACTGTCAAAAGGCGAAAATATTCTTGCCCCCGAATACCTTATTAACGGCACAGGCGTGAGTGTACCTAAATCAATTCCGATTGTTTCTCAAAAATTTATCCTTGTTGAGGGTATGGCCGCAATGTACAAGGATATCAAAGACCTGTTTGACGTCAAAATCTATATTGATATAGATAAAAAAATCCAGAAAAAATGGTTTATGGAACGAGCAACAAAACGAAACCAGACACAGGAAAACGCTCTAAAACACTGGCAGTACGTAGATGTCGCAGCAGGGAAATATATAAGACCCTCAAAAGCGGATGCTGATATTGTTATAAACGGAGCATCATCGTTGGAATATTTTTCACAAATTATTGAATATATCCACGCTGCAACAAATTGTTTTGTTTCTTAGCAATTGTTAAAAGCCTGTCATTGCATTAATCATTTTTGTGTTAATCTTTTTTTATGGCGATGTTTTTAGATAAAGCAAAAATAAAAATCCTATCAGGCCGCGGAGGCAACGGTGCTGTTGCGTGGCGGCGTGAAAAATATGTCGACAAGGGCGGCCCCGCAGGCGGGGACGGCGGTCGAGGCGGTGATGTTTATTTTGTTGCCGATGCCGATATGACTACGCTGATGGACTTTCAGTACCAGTCTATTTTTAAAGCTGAAAACGGTGAAAACGGCAGACCAAAATCACAGCACGGCAAAGGCGGAAAAGATTTATACATAAAAGTCCCTGTAGGAACTGTTGTAAAAGACCCTGAAAATGACAAAATCATTGCAGATTTAACACAGGATGAACAAAAAGTTCTTGTAGCAAAAGGCGGCAGAGGCGGCAGAGGTAATGCGCGTTTTGCTACAGCGCAAAAAAGAGCACCCCAGTTTTGCGAACCGGGTGAACCAGGAATTGAAAGGGATTTAGAGCTTGAATTGAAACTCATTGCCGATGTTGGCTTGCTTGGTATGCCAAACGCCGGTAAATCGACTTTGATAAGTGTTATAAGTTCTGCTAAACCCAAAATAGCTGATTATCCTTTTACTACTCTCGTTCCGCATTTAGGCGTTGTTAAAAAGCCCTCGGGTGACGGTTTTGTTGTTGCTGATATACCCGGGCTTATAGAAGGTGCAAGCGAGGGTGTCGGTTTAGGCCACGAATTTTTAAGACACGTTGAAAGATGCCGTTTTCTGATACATGTTGTTGATATAACAGGTGAAAATCCTGTTGAAAACTATTTAAAAATAAACGAAGAACTAAAAAAACATTCTCAAAGGCTGGCTGAGCTGTATCAGGTAGTGGCTTTGAATAAAATTGATGCAGTTGAACCTGAAAGACAACAGGAATATTTACAACTCTTTAAAGCATATGCAAAAGACGTATTTTTAATTTCCGCTGCTACAAAAGAGAATATAGATACTTTCATCAATTTTGTTATGCAAAAGGTTGATGAAATACCTAAACCTGAATTTAAAATTGATATAGACGAAGACATTGCAGCGTTTGATAACGACGACAGCTCCTATTCAGTTTATAAAATTGACAAAAATACCTACTCGGTCGAAGGAGGAAAGCTTTTAAGACTGGCAAACGTTACTGATACAAGAAACATTGACCAGCTTTACAGATTCCAGAATATTCTTGCCTCTATGAACGTGTATGAGGCGCTTAAAGAAGCCGGCATAAAAGAAGGCGACGCTGTAAAAATAGGGCATATACAGTTTGATTATTACGACTAAACTGAATTTTTAAAATACAAAAACAGCAATTAATGCAACTATGTATACACATATTAGCCATTTCACCGTTTTATCTTTATATATAAAAACAGCAGGGTCATCTACATTCGTACAAGTTTGTATCAAAAACAGCAGCCTGAAAAACAAAACAGTAAAGGGTATTGCACTCAGATACAAATACTGCGTACCTGCTCTTTGTATTGTCTGAGAGTCGAGCATATACGTAAAATAAAAAGCAATGGACAACACTGCGTTTATTGTTACATACTGATTCAATAATGCATCATTGTACTGTTTTATTGATTTTCTAAGCTGACTCTGATCTTCTATTAAAGAGTATTCGAGCTTTCTTTTGGCAAAGGTAAAAAACATTGAGGTAAAAAAGGTTAACAAAATAACTAAAGGAGACGGCATTACACTAATGGCAATACAGCCTCCCAAAACCCTTATAACAAACCCCAGTGCAATACAGACAACATCAATTATGGGAATTTGTTTAAAATAAAACGTATAACAAATATTTAAAATTAAATACCCGAGTACCGCCAACAACAAAATCGGAGTTATTGCGAGAGACAAAGCACAACTTGCCGCCAGCAAGATAATAAATAATATGAGCGCTGTTTTTATGTTAACTTTTCCGCTGGCTATCGGTCTGCTCTTTTTTATTGGATGTAATCTGTCTTTCGGAGCATCTATAATATCATTCAATATGTATACTGCTGAAGAAATTAAGCAAAAAGCAATAAATGCAGCAAATGCCAGAAAATCCTGATTAAAATCTTTAAATGATAAAGAAAATACAAGCGGTACAAAAACCACAATATTTTTTATATAATGTTTTACCTTTAAAAGTTTTAAAATATCTTTAATCATTTTCTCATCTCCAGCACATTGTATGTAATCGGAGATATTTCAAGCAGGTATTTATGGCGTTTGTGATTAACATTATGGTTAAGTATCAACTCCATTGCCATAAATATAATAAGACAGCTGCATATTATGTATAAAAACAAATCTTTTTGCTTTTGCGTTTTTAAATATTGCTGCAAAATATTTATCGAAGAGCCGAGTAAAATAAACCACAGCGCAAAATGATTTAAAGAAAACAACAACCCTTGAGTCGGACACCAAAAGTAATTTGATACAAAGTTATAAATCAGTGCAGCAAAAGAAGAATAAAAAATTCTTTTTTGCAACATACTGATATTTTTGGATTTTGCTATTAATACGACAAGCGAAAGCAGCAAAATTATAAAAAACGGAATTGTAAAACATTTTACAGTGTTTTTATATATTTTTTTGTGACGTTCCTGACTGATTAAGGGCTGTCTTAAGGTTTCGTTTCTGAAATTACCCCAGCTTGCGCGTACCCAGGTTTTTACATCGCCTTTAGTACCTTTATGGAACAAATGCTGCCAAGCCATACCGTTGCAGGTTAGAGATTTAAATTGCGTAAACGCACTGACAAGCAAAATAAAAGATAATATACACGTTAATATAACTTTAGGATTTTTCTTGATAATAAATACAGGCAATACCAAAATCAACGCGGTAACGATATTAGGTATAGTTACGCCAAGAGTTAAAGCAGACACGAGAACTATTAAAGCCAGATTTTTGCAGTCATATTTCTCTTCACTTAACTCTTTAACAACTAAATAAAGAATCAAACAAAGATAAAATCCTGTAATTATGTATAAGTCAAAAGCCTGTGAAAGATGCATCTGCGCCCAGCTGAACCCGTAAATGCAAGACAAAATCACAGATAACATCCTGCGCTGAGGCATTATAATATCCAGTGCCTTATACAGAAACATTACTGACAAAGAAGCTAAAAGAGCATATATCAAGCCTATAGACAGAAAAATATGTCTTGTTATCAGTATTAAAGTATCAAACAACGGATAAAACGGCAAAAAGAAATACGGATGAAATCTGCGTGTTGCATTATCCCATATTAAATCAGGAATAACAGGAGTATCAGCATGACCTACTACCCAGTTGAACTGATTCAAATGTATTATTGTGTACAAGTTTTCGCACAGATAGAAAAGAAAAAAGGCACTTAGCAAAATTAAAGGCGTTTTGTTTTTTGTTATTAGTTTCAAAATATTTACACCGGTTTGTTTTATTCCGGTTCTTAATATTTTTGTAATAACAAACAAGAAAATACAAAAATAGAATAAAAATGTTACAAGCAGTGCAGGTACGCTGATTTGCTGCGATAGTGCCGCTTTTACTGTATCTGCCGGTTTGCAGGTTACTGATATATCTAAAACGCTTTCAGGCTCTGTATTTATTATGTAATCGCTATTTTTAAAATTAACGTCTGAAGACAGCTCTTTGCCATTGATTTTAAAGGATTTTACATCTATATCTCCGTTAAAAAAGTTTGTTGTCACAATTTTTACTGTATTTTTTTCGCCGGACACAAGTTGAAAATTGTATGTCTGATAAATAGCAGGTGCAGTAATCTTTATAAACTTATCAAATTTGTACTCTTTATTTACCTGATATGTTGCATGTACAATATCAGCCTGATTGGTTTTAAATTGTAATGAATTATTTATATCACTGCCGTTGTGAGAGATTTGCAGCCTTATATGCATTGGCAGGCTGAAATTGCTCTGCCAGAAATCAGTTTTGACAAAATAATGAAACGACAGCATCGTACAAACAATACTCAAAACGAGAGCAAAAATTACATTTTTTATATTCAAATCAAAAACTTTAAGCATTTTCCACTCTTTAAAAATATTCATATCCCCTCACTTTTAGAAATAATCAGTATTATATGTCGTTTTACGCTGATATTGATTATATATGATTGTTTCATAAAAAAAATAACTAATCAAATAGTATCAAAATAATATATAAGAATCTTATCTGCTATTAAAAATCAATCTTATTGTACTTAAACTTAACAAAAAGGTAAAAAATGATTGATACAATTCTTATAGGGAAAATTATAAAAAACTCAGAATCGAAAAAAATCTTACGCAGGAAGAGCTTGCTGAAAAAATAGATATTTCAACAAACTATTTGAGTAAGGTAGAAAGAGGTCTAAGCAGATTAAACACGGAATCTTTTTTAAAAATGGCAGAGATACTGTCATTTTCACTTGAGGATTTTGGAATTAGTAATAAAAATTATCAATTAAACAAAGATAAGGAAGAAATTTTGAAGATTCTGCTTGCTGCATCGCCCAAAAAACTTAAAGCGTATTTAGAAGTTTTAAAAACGATTGATAAAGTTTTATCTGAATAGCTAAACTTATACAAGAATTGTATATATATGTTTCGTAATTCGGTGACGAAAATAATTCTTTCTTAACATAAAAAATAAATAATAAATAAATTAAAACTGCGAAGCAGTAAAAGCGGCTCTGCCGCAGGAATACGATTAAACACTGTTAGTTTTTAGAGTGAATTTTGACAGACCGTAACGTAGTGAAGTGGATGCAAAATTTATTCTAAAAATTTACAGTGTTTTTTAACTGGCGTCTTTTTTCTTTTCTTTGGTTCGTTTCTTTTCTTTTTCGTCGCAAAAAAAGAAAAGAAATGAACAAATAAAAAACTAAGCCTATAATTTATGTTTTCTAAACAATTGATTTCTATTAACAAATATTTTTTTCTTTACGTTCATTTTTTCTTTTTGTTTGCGATGCAAAAAGAAAAAACGAACCAAAAAAGAAAAACACGCTATATCAAAAGAGATTTTAAAATTCAGAAACGAAAATTTCCGTCCACTCACAAAATGACAATATCGGTACGGTAAATTTTCATTCCTTCATTTAAAAATCTCTAATCGTATTCCATCAGGGCTTCGCCCCGAACCCCTTACGGCTTACATAGTAAGCCGTGTATATTAGAAGATTTAAATGTTACAATTTTTGTCATCGAATTATGTAACATATATAAAGATGCAACTTGGGTACAAGCAATACATCTCTCAGACACATTAAATGCAAAAATGATTTACCGCATTATAATGAGCTAAAACCTAAATCCCCGGAGCTTTGGCTATTTCGTGCTGTGTATTTATAAGTTTTTTAATAATTCGTTTTGCTTCATCCATTTGCGGGTCTTTATCGTTCATAAAATCATCGGTTGTATAATCGACTTCATAGTCGGGCGAAATCCCTTTTTTGTTTATATCAATACCTTTAGGGGTAAGATATTTTGCAATGGTCAAATTCATACCTGTTTGGTTAGGCATCGGATAAATTCGCTGAATCATTCCCTTACCGTAAGTTTTTTTGCCGACAAGTATTGCCTTCTGGTTATCTTTAAGCGCACCGCTTAAGATTTCTGAAGCACTTGCAGTACCTTCATCGATAAGAATCACAAGCGGTTTGTTTAAGGCATACGGTTTTGCCTGAGCATTTATCACAGCTTTTTGTTTATCACGGTCAACTATGCTTACGATATGCCCCTGAGTGAGGAACATATCAGCAATAACTACCGCATTTGGCATCAATCCGCCTGTATTACCTCTAAGGTCAATTATAAGCCCCTGACAATTCTGGGTTTTATTAAGCGCATCAATAAACTCTTTTGTCATATCGGAGCTTATAAAGCTTAATATCTGGATATAGCCTATATTTTTGTCAATTATAGAAGCCTTTATATTTTTTATCTGTATTTCTTCTCTTTTTATTTCTTTTGTGAATTTTTTCTTGTCGCGCATAAGTTCGACTTTTACGGTTGTATTTATTTCCCCGCGGATGAGTGCTGCCACATCGCTGATTGTTTTGCCGCTGACATCTTTGCCGTTAACTTTAAGAATAATATCACCGGCCTTTATACCGGCTTTTTGAGCCGGAGTGCTTTCTACAACGCTTATAATAACAATCTTGCCGGATATTGACATAATATTAACGCCTATACCGACAATTTTGGCATCTATACTTGTATTTTGTTCTTTGTATTCTTCTTGATTTAAAAATCTTGAATAAGGGTCATCTAAGCTTGCCAGCATTGAATTTATAGCAACATAGGCATCTTCTTGAGTTTTTATCCGGTCAATATAATGCTTATTCCACTTTGTCCAATCCTGTCCGTTCATAGTCGGGTCATAGTATTTGCTTTTTATTATTCTCCAGGATTTTAAAAACAGTCTTTTAGGGTTTGTTGTTTGCTTGTTTATCAGCTCTCCGTCTTTGTAATCAGGAGTTATAAAAAACTGTGTATTTTGCAAATTCAAATAATTATATATGGCAAGACATGCCAGAAATATAATAAAAACAAATATTATTTTAGAAAATACTTTTTTGTACATAACATTATTTAAGCGCTTAAATAAGATTTAATCAATAATACGGTTGTTTTATTTAAGTATATTATTGATACATCAGATGTTTACAATAAGTCTTTTGACCCTGTCTACACATGCCTGTGAGCTGTGTTCCCATTCACGATACGAAATTCTTGTGACTTTATAACCTGCGCGCTCAAGAATAGTCTGTTTTTTAGTATCCGGTAATTTTTCTTTAACACTGTCTTGTACGCCGTCAATTTCAACGACAATTTCAATTTCAGTTTCAGGGTCTTTAACAAGCAAATCAGGTAAAACTCCAGCAGCCTCAACCCCTGCACGGACTTCAAGGCCTTCCATTATAAGGGTTTGAGCAACATCTTTTTCAAAATCGTTTTTATATTTATTTTTTTGAAATTCGTCATTTTTAGCCGAATCAAGATAGTTTTGTATGTATTCCAGATAATCTTTCAACAACCCCGGTGGCAGGCCTTTAGGATCTCTTGAAATAAAACATATAAGTTTTTTACGGGCACGGGTTATTGCTACGTTAAAAAGATTAGGTTTTTGCAGGAAAGTTAAACTCTGGACAAAACTGTTTTCGGCAACTGCCCATGAAAGAATCATTACATCTCTTTCATCGCCCTGAAAAGTATGTGCCGTACCGACTTCTATCTGGTGTTTTCTTATAGTGGATTCCGTAAGCACCTGTCTTAGCGCTTTAGATATTAAATCAACCTGTCCTCTGAATGGAGATATAATACCTATTGATACAGGATTATCGTCATTGCCGTCATCCGCAAGTATAAGCTCGTGGACACGTTTTAAAACAGCTTCAACCTCCGGCATGTTGCGTGTTGCATCAGAATCAACTTTTCCGTCAGGTACAATATGCAGCTCAAGCACATCATCAGTACCGGCATCTTTTGTCATAATGCGGATTCTGTTGCCGTAAAACTCCTGATTGCTGAACTGGATTATCGGATAACTGCTTCTGAAGTGTTCATCAAGCAAAACAGGATTAGTCGAATAGTAATTTGCAAGATCAAACATAGAATTTGTCCGGAATCGCCACATAAGCTGGTACTTATCAGGAATATTATACTGGCTAAGGAAAGATTGTTCCTTGGCCTTTTCTAAGAAAGACAGATGAGGCAGCTGTTTGTCATCCCCCACAATAACAGCTTTTTTAGAGCGGAACAGTATCGGGAAACAACTTGCTATATCGCATTGAGAAGCCTCATCGATAATTGCAACATCAAACAGCCCCGGTTTCATCGGCAGCGAACCTGACACGGCGTAAGTTGTAAGACACCAGCAGGGAAAGGCCTCTAAAAGCGGTGTAAAATCCTCTTCTTCAAGCAATCTGTTTTGCAGGTTTTTCTTTCTTTCAACAATCGCTTTAGTGTGTATAATCAATCTCTGCCTTTTTACCTGATCTCTTAAAAGTCCCTTGAGCGATTCTCTTCTTTTGTTTTTAAGAATATCAACAGCAAGTGTGCGCTGCTTTTTCTTGAGTTCTTTAATTTGAGAAAGAAGCTGATGTATGTTGCCTATTTTGTGGATGCGTGTTTCTGTCATTCTTGCATTGCATTCCAGCTCAGACACTTGCAACTCCAGTGACAAACGCATAATAGATTCAGGATCTGAGGGCAGGCTGTGTACATTCAATATTTTTTTAAGCTTCATCGCGGACATTGTATTGGCAATGGAAGTAAAAAGCCCCGATTTTTCAAGATTTTTTTCGATGCTTGAAAGTACTTTTTTAATCTCATCTACCTCGTCTTTTTTAAGTGAGTGGTTTATATATTGAGGCTCTCCTAAATCAGCTTGCAATGATAACTTTTTAGAAATGATATCATGCCACTCTTTTTCCAGTTCAAGAATTTTTTCGCATTTGTTTTCAAGCTCTTTTATTGCACCCAAAAGCTCATACATATCATCAACATCAACAAGTATTGCATCTTCAAAACCTGTATCTATATCAATTTTGTTGGCAATAAGGTCTTGCAACTGAAAACTGAGTTGTTTTTGATAATTCAGTCTGCCTGCTCTAAGCGCAAGAAAAGGCGCCCCAAGTTCATTAAGTCTTTGAGCTACAACATCAACAGCCTTATCCATTCTTGAAGCAACAAGAACAGTTTTTCCGTTGGCAACGAGATGTGCAACAAGGTTTACTATTGTTTGAGATTTACCGGTCCCCGGCGGGCCATAAACTGCAAGCAATGTATTTTGCTCAATCTTTTTAATCACATCTGCCTGCGAATCACTTAAGGACAGAGGAGTTACGGCACAAAAATCAGCGAGCTCTTTAGGCTCTTTGTTTGATTTATCAAAAAGTTTGCCCAGACCTCTTAAATATTCGTCATTTACAACAGAAAGCGCTGTTTCTCTAAAAACTCCGCTTGGCTTTTCCGCAATTTGAGTGAGTTCATGCAAAACTCCGGCTGTAATTGAAGGTCTTTTTGTTAAGATTATTGCGCTCTGGCTTGTTATCGAAACTTTATCAAGCTTCATCACAGGTTTTGGAGCAGCAGTCTCCTCAATAAAATCGTCTATATTCTCCGAATCTATTTTGTGATAAAAGTTATCGGCAGCCTCATCCTTTACATAATTTTCGTGCGCATCATCTTCATGATTCAAAGATATTTCAACATCTGGAAGAATTGATTTCAGCGTAGTTAAAAAAACATCAAGCTTTTCTTGAGTAAGAGGCAGCTCGGGGACAACTTCAAGAAGCCCGTCAAGCATCTGTTCCATTTCATCTTCGTCATCGCTTTTGTGCATAAGTGCGGTAAGAGCACCGGTATTCAGTGACAATGCTTCATCCTGAAGAGAACATATTATGCTCATTCCTTCACGTTCAAGCTTGCACGGCGCATATAAAAGCGGGGTTAAAAATTCGTTGCTTCTTTTTGTTCGCGAGTTTTTTCCGACAAGAAACAAATGACCGTAAATAAGATATTTGTCTTTTTGACTCATCTCACTTTGAATCATAAGTTCGGTCAAATCACTGTCTGAACCGTCTAAATGCAAAGGTTCGTCAAACTTAGTAAATAAAGACTCATCGCCCTTCAAAAAAAGCCATTTGTTATCTTTATCCTGCTTAAGATTGCGGAAGGTAGAACTTTGAACCTCTTCCCTGACGCAGTCGTGTAAATATAAACTTAATCTTTTAATAAAACTGTCGTGAAATGCCGACTGTATGATTTTTGTAGCTTCTTGTAACATAATACTTTAATTATAACCGATTATACTTTATGCGTATCATACGAAATGATGAAAATATGGCGGAAACAAATACCGAATCCCACTGATGATACATCTGACATAAACTACGGTTAATCAAACTTGAGAGCAAAATATTCTTCAAATCCGTATTTAAATGCCTCGCAAAGCTCTTCAACGGTAACGGAAGGCAAAATATCTTTTAATACTGCGATCTTATCTATTTGAGGCTTCTCAGCAAAAATTGACTCAATGACAGTTGCGTCATAATCAAACATTACAGAACCATGCTGCAAAATATAGTCTTGTTTTCTAAACTGGGCGGAGCCGATTATCTTTTTACCGTTACAGGTTAAATCAGCACCTGTAGAAAGCGACATGCAGTATTCGAATTTTGTTTTTGCTCTTGTATTTTGAGGAAATTCCGCCTCAACGCCGAGTGATTTTAACCCCAGAGCAAGAGACGTAGAAATTTCTTTATAAGACTGAGTGACGCTATTCCCGTTTTTTAAAAAGTCCTGAGGACAAATAAAAGAATAAGTAAGCTCATTATCGTGCAAAAGTGCACGCCCGCCCGTCAATCGCCTTACAATATCAATATTATGTTTTATGCAAAAATCCTTGTTTACATGAGAATCGTCCTGATTACGTCCGAGAGAAACACATGCAGGCTTCCAGCCATAGAAACGTAAAACCGGTGTACGCAACCGGTTACAGATGCAATAGTCAAGCAACTGCGAATCTTTATCCATATTGTATTGCCCGTAATGTACTTCATAAGGAACAAAAACAGCCTGCTGTTTCATCTGTTACTCCTGCAAAATATGTTTTATAGCCGTTGGAATTGCATCAATAAGGTCTGTAGCAAGCACACAGTATTGCGTGAGCTTTTTGGCACATATCTCACCGCAAAGCCCGTGTAAATATACACCCGACAAAGCGGCGTCATTAACCTGTACCCCCTGAGCAACAAGCCCTGATATAATACCCGTTAAAACATCACCGCTGCCTGCTTTAGCAAGAGCACTACAGCCGCTTGTGTTTATAAAGACATTGCCGTCAGCTGTACATACAACTGTTTTATTGCCTTTCAAAACAACATTGCACCCGAATTTTTCAGCCGCAAAAACAGCGTATTTAACCCTATTTTGTTGTATTTTTTCAACCTCAACGCCGATTAGCCTCGACAGTTCCATGGGGTGCGGTGTTATGACGCAATTCTGTGCTAATTTTTCAATTTTCACAAGAGATATTATATTCAAGGCATCAGCGTCTATTACTGATTTTTTGTTAATTTGCACAAGATACTTTATGACAGAATCACAAAATTCAACAGTTTGCCGAACAGTTGAAAGCCCCGGTCCTATTGAAACAACGCTGTATGAATCAATATAACTCTTTATCGTTTCAAACGCATTTTTCTCAATATAGCCGCCCGAAGCTTCAAGCGGCAAAAAAGTTACCCACGGGCAAGACGATGCAATATTATTTGCAACAACCTCTGCGGTAGCGAGAGTAACAAGCCCCGCCCCTGTTTTTAAAGGCGCAACTGAAGAAAGATAAGCTGCACCCTGATAATTTATACAGCCTGCAATATTAAGAACCTTACCATAGGTTCCTTTGTTTGATTCTGATATTCTTCGCGGCAAAAACCGCGCAACAAGTTCTTTCGTAATTTGAGCAGTCATAAATTACACTCCCGTCTGACGCAAAGCTTCATATACAACTATCGCAACTGAATTAGAAAGATTCAGGCTTCTTTGACCTTCTTGCATGGGTATTGTGAGAGCATACTTAGATTGCTCCTTTAAAAGTTCTTCTGGCAGACCTCTGGTTTCAGGGCCGAACACGAGAAAATCACCGTCTTTAAATGAAGCAGAAGTATAAAGCGTCTTAGTCTTTGTTGTAAAGTAATAAAATGTTGAATCACTAAATTCCTTCCACAGGTCTTCAAGATGCTCAACCCTTTTTATATTTACGGAATCCCAATAATCAAGCCCCGCGCGTTTAAGGTGTCTGCTGTCAATTGAAAACCCGAGTTTGCCGACAAGATAAACATCACTGTTTGTACAAGCGGCAAGACGAACAATATTGCCTGTATTTTGAGGAATTTCCGGCTCATAAAGAACTATGTTAAATTTTGTTTTTATCTCCATTGCTTATTGTCCCGATAACTACACCCTCTATTTTATCATAATTTTTGTATAGTCAACCGCCTGCAATAGGCGCTGCAAAGCATAATAGTGAGGGTTTAATCACCATAACAAAAAATATTCTTAAATATAAATTAGCAACGTAGGTCGGGCTTCAGCCCAACAAAAAAACGCAAATGTAAACAATTGTTAAATTAACACCAGAATCCCTAAAGTTAATCACCAAAACTGCCGATTAATTAAACTGAATAACACAATAGGGAGTTTGCGTATAATGGAACACAAAAATAAATTCGTAAAATCTTTATGTATCGCAGCTTTTTTAAGTATCTTATGCATACCGCAAATAAATTCAAAAGCAATGGCACAGGCACATGTGCCTACTTTAGACAGACTTAATCATGAAGGTGCAACTATGCCCGACTCTAGTGAAGTCTACCCTGAGTCTGCTTATACCTTGACAGAAATCAAAGACGCAGACCCTGAAAATCTTCCGCAAAACGCTATAACCCTTTACGCTAAAAAAGATGACGGAACTGTCACACCTAAATATTATACAGTTTCTCTAAAACAAACAGAGTTTGGCGATAAAGAAAACTATGGAGAAAAATTGTATTTTAAATGGGAGAAAACTGATAATAAATATTCTCTTGTCGAAGCAAATGAATCTGATGCTGATATAACATATTACGTAAATAACACCAGACCCGATTCAAACAGAATAGGTACAAACCAAAACGGTAAGGATATTACTGCCAATTTTAAAAATCTTGGCAGTTCTAACAGTGCCGATGGCGGGGCGATTTATAATAGAGGAACAATCGGCGATATAACAGGTGATTTTATCGGCAACCATGCGGGAAATGGCGGGGCGATTGATAACAGCGAAACTATCGGCAACATAACAGGCGACTTTATTGGTAACTGTGTGTCTTCAACTAATAATCAATATGGTGCCCAAGGCGGGGCGATTGATAACAGCGAAACTATCGGCAACATAACAGGCGACTTTATCGGCAACTATGCGTCAGGTAGTTCTTCTACCTATGGCGGGGCGATTTATAACGATATAGGAACAATTGGTAACATTACAGGTGACTTTATCGGCAACTATGCGTCTGGGAGATATTCTGCCTATGGCGGGGCGATTGATAACCGTTACGGAACAATCGGCAATATAACAGGTGACTTTATCGGCAACTACGCATCTTCTACTGATTCAGATGCCTATGGCGGGGCGATTTTTAACGGTCATTATGCAGAAATCGGCAATATAAACGGCGATTTTATCGGTAACTATGCGTCTTCAACTAATTATTATGCCCAAGGCGGGGCGATTTCTAACTTCGGCGCTAATACAGAAATCGGCAATATAAACGGCGATTTTATCGGTAACTATGCGTCTTCAACTAATTATTATGCCCAAGGCGGGGCGATTTATAACTATATCGCCGATGGTTCAAAAATAATTGGAGATATAACAGGCGATTTTATTGGCAACTATGCGTCTTCAACTAATTATTATGCCCAAGGCGGGGCGATTTATAACAAAGGCGCTAATGTAACAATCGGTAATATTACAGGAGACTTTATAGGCAACTATGCATCTTCAATAGATAGTTATGCCCAGGGCGGGGCGATTTATAACGATAGAGGTACAATCGGAAATATAACAGGCGATTTTATAGGCAACTATACTCAAGGTAATTCTTTTGGCAGGGGCGGGGCGATTTATAACAGTTGGGGAACTATCGGCGCTAAAGACGATGACGGCAATGTAGTAGGCGGTATTATCAACTCAAGCTTTATAAACAACTACGCTAAATCCGAAACAGATGAGGCAAAAGGCGGTGCTATTTATACTAACAAAAGCTTAAACATCATAGCCCAAAATGGCGGACAATCCGTATTTTCAGGCAACTATGTGCAAGACAAAGACGGTAAACGCCAAGAAGCAATATATGTAAATAACAATATATCAGCAGGCAGCACACAAACAGAAGTTGTTTCTGTAGACGCAGACAAAATAATATATCAGGAAAAATCATCTAACTTCGACAGCTATGCTGACAATCCAGCCTTAACACTCAACGCAAAAACAAACGGCGTCATTTACTTTGCCGACCAGATTTCAGGAAGTAATTCTAACCTTGTTAACAACACCTACAAGATGAACATCATTGGCATGGCGCAGGACTTCTCCGGTAAAGATGATATGTATGCAACTTTGGGTCTTTCTGATGACGCTACAGTATCAGAAGTAGTTGATGCATACTTTGACTACATGGTCGAACAAGAATTCGGCGATTCTGGTTTACCTCCTGAATACGCAGAACAGGTTGATTTAATTAAAGGTCAAATGCTTGTGCAATTAATCGATATGGGCGCAGTAGAAACCACCGACCCAGAGCTAATCTCTGGTGAAACATTAGGCAGTTACAACCTCAAAATCACAGGTGACTCCACAGGCAAAGTTGTTTTGAATAACGATGTAATCAATGCCAACATATCCTTAGACAACACTAATTTGTATCTTGGCAGAGAAGATGTCTTTAACCTATCACAATCCTTAACACTCAATTCAGGTTCAATATATCTTAATAACAACACAATCGGCACAATGCACGTTCCTACCTTGAATTTAAACGGCAACACAAATATCTCTGTTGATGCTGACCTTGCCAATAAGTCCATGGACAGAATAACAGCCGATAACTACAATATAAAAGACGGCGCAATGCTCAACGTCAACAACGTTGTACTCTTATCTGATGCAAAAGAAGATGTTACTAACATTCAATTTGCTGATGATGAGTTAGCTTCTAATGTCGCTTTCACAGGCGCTTCTCCAATCGCATATTCTCCTATCTGGAAATATGATGTTTCATATAATCCGAATGACGGCTTCTTCACATTTAGCAGAGGTGCATCAGCTTCAGGCGGCAATGCAAGCGATGCCTTTAACCCCTCAGTTTTGGCATCTCCCGTAGCAACTCAGGCAGGTGCGTATACAACACAATTACAAACATTTAACTACGCATTCCAGCACGCAGATACATTTATGAATATTCCGTACATTGAAAGACTCGCTATAATCAATGAAGGCAAATACGCTTTATCTCCAACTGGTGATGCAACTGATGTGGGTACATACTCTCCTCTTCTTCTTAAAGAAGAAAGTGCAGGCTTCTGGGTTAAACCATACGCTTCATTTGAAAACGTACCTCTTAAAAACGGCCCTAAAGTTTCTAACATCAATTACGGAACTTTAGTAGGTTACGACTCACCATTGCAGTCTATATCTAACGGCTTTGAAAGAGTATTGACAGGCTATATAGGATACAACGGTGCTTCTCAAAGATATTCAGGTGTAGATGCTTACCAAAACGGCGGCTTGTTAGGCGGAACAGCAACCTTCTACAAAGGAAACTTCTTTAACGCAACAACCTTAAGTGTAGGAGCTTCCGCAGGCGATGCCTCTACAATGTACGGTTCTGAAAACTATACGATGTTGCTTGCCGGTTTAGGTAACAAAACAGGTTACAACTTCGAGTTCTTTGACGGCGGTATGATATTGCAGCCGAGTATGTTGATATCTTATACATTCGTTAATACATTCGATTACACAAACGGAGCAGGCGTAAGAATCGAGAGTGACCCGATGCACGCAATCCAGCTTGCCCCCGGAATCAAGTTAATCGGCAACACAAAGAATGGCTGGCAGCCATACATAGGTGTAAGCATGGTTTGGAATTTGCTTGATGAATCCAAGGTAACAGCAGACAGTGTAAGATTACCAGAAATGAGTATAAAACCGTATGTTCAATATGGTGTGGGTTTACAAAAGCGGGTAAATGATAAATTCTTAGCCTTTGGTCAAGCGATGATACACAACGGCGGACGTAATGGTGTGTCATTATCCGCAGGTCTTCGCTGGAAAATCGGCAGAGAGTAAGAAATTATGTAGGGTTGGGCAGGTATGCCCAACCTACGTTCTTTATGATGGTGGGCACGCCTTAGGGCTTTGCCCACCCTACTTTTTGCCAACCCTCACCCTACCCTCTCCCAAAGAGAGGGAAAATTCTGTGTCATCCTGAGGGTGAAACCCGAAGGACTTTTTAACAGCGTCGGGCAAGTCTCTTGGATTTGCTCTACACACGATATTGTCGTTCGCTGCGCTTTGCTTTTGCTCACTTCATATCTCGCTTTCCGGACTCGCAAGACTCCGTCCGTCCGCAAATCCGCTATGCCCAACCTACGTTGCTACGCTGGAAAATTGGCAGGGAATAAAGAATTATGTTAAAAGAGTCTGACAATAGTCAGGCTCTTTTTGTATTACCACTCCCCACCCTAACACTCCCCAAGCAGGGGAGGGGACAGTCACAACACAACAAAACAAAACTCCTTCCCCAACTCGGGGAAGGACGGGAAGGGGAACGACCTGTAAGATATTTATAACTAATGATTCCACACCCAGCCGGTAAGATTCTGAACACACACAATCATCGCAAACCTGCAACGACGGACGCTTCAGAATGACAGTTGGGCTGAAAACCCAACCTACGTTGCTTTATGATGGTGGGCACGCCTTAGGGCTTTGCCCACCCTACTACTATTACCGCGTAAGCGGTGTGCGGCTCTGCCGCTGTAGCTGATTACAGACTCATTGTATTTACGCACAAAATTTTCGTTAAGCGAAGCGGTTAGAAAATTTTGAAGATAAATACAATTGAGGCTGTTTTGGTATACGTTGTTTTCTCTTTCTTGCTTGAGTCGTAGGCGAGGTACGAGCCGTACATATCTTCTTTGATTTTGGCGCTCGGACGGAGTAACGTCCGTCCTCACAGGGGGCGTTCCTTTCAGTCAGCCCCGCTCAAAATCCGCAAGATACTCGAACGAGTAGAATGCGGATTGTTACGAAGTAACAATTGCGTTTGAATCGAGGCGAAAAAGCAAGCTTTAAAAAACAAAAAATGCGTCACCCGGCTTCTCCTGAGATGTAGGCGAGATACGAGTCGTACATATCAGGATACTCGAACGAGTAGAACGCGGATTGTTACGAAGTAACAATTGCGTTTGAATCGAGGCGAAAAAGCAAGCTTTAAAAAACAAAAAATGCGTCACCCGCGATTCGAACGCGGGACCTATCCCTTAAAAGGGGAGTGCTCTACCTGCTGAGCTAGTGACGCATTTAAAAAGCTATTCTTTTTTCAAATCCAACCGGAAAAAACCTTTTATTTCCGACTGCTTATATACAATAACAAGAACATATTTTTACGTCAACACATTTTTTTATTTTATCTGAAAATTGTCTGATGCCTGTCCGGACCGACACTGATAATGGAAATTCTAACCCCCATAAGCTCTTCAAGTCTTTGTAAATACTTTCTGGCATTCATAGGAAGCTCGTCATAAGTTTTTGCTTTTGTGATATCTGTTTTCCAGCCGGCATGGGTTTCATAAACAGGCTCCAAAAATTCATGAAGGTTAACGTTTGTCGGATAGTATTCAAAAACTTCGCCCGTGCGTTTATCTTTGTATGCCGTGCACACTTTTATTTCGTCAAACGTGTCAAATACATCCAGCTTTGTAACCGCCATTGATGTTAAACCACTGACTAATACGCCGTATTTTGCAACAACGGCATCAAACCAGCCTGTGCGTCTGGGACGCCCTGTAGTTGTGCCGAATTCATGCCCGATATTGCGTATTTTATCTCCGGTTTCATCTTTAAGTTCTGTGGCAAACGGGCCTTCACCAACCCTTGTGATGTATGCTTTTGATACCCCGATTACCTCTTTAATCATATTAGGCCCAAAACCGCTGCCTGTGCAGGCACCTCCGGCCACAGGGTTTGAGCTTGTGACATAAGGGTAGGTTCCCCAGTCAACGTCTAACATGACACCTTGAGCACCTTCAAAAAGAACTGATTTCTTCTGCTTTATGACATCATGGAATATTTTTTGCCAGTCAAAGCAGACATAAGGTTTTAAAATTTGTGCGTATTTTTCGCAAAGTTCTTCTATAACTTCTTTAGAGTACGGTTTAAGTCCGTATATTTCAACCAGTTCTTTATTTTTTAAAGGCAAAATATTGTCTAATTTTTTTGACAGACAGTCTTTGTCGAATAAATCCTGAACTTTTATACCGTGGCGAGACACTTTGTCTGTATAAGTCGGGCCTATGCCTTTTTTTGTAGTGCCGATTTTAGCGGAACCTTTTGCCGTATCTTCTCTGTAACCGTCTATATCAATGTGATAAGGCATGGTTATTGAAGCGAGCGGAGATATTTTAAGGCCACTCAGATCTATATTTTCTTTTTTCAGATTTTCTATTTCTTCATTTAAAACTTCGGGATAGATGACAGTACCTGCGCCTATAAAGCAGAGTTTGTCTTTGTATAGTATTCCCGAGGGAATAAGGTGAAATTTAAAAGTTCTGCCGTCATTAACAACTGTGTGTCCTGCATTGCAGCCGCCTTGATAACGTATTATTATATCAGCATTTTCTGCCAGAATATCAGTGATTTTGGCTTTGCCCTCATCTCCCCATTGTGCACCTATTACTACTGTATTTTCCATTTTTATATCCCTCGTTTAAATACATAATAATTATAAAACAAATTAGAAAAGTTTGAGTATATACTCTTTGTAAAATCAAAAAATCAAGATATTAGCTGATTCACACCTATTACAAAACAGAATTGTTAACAAATATTAAGTAAAGTATATACAAAAAAGCAATTTTTATATACTTTTTTACTTTATATATATACGAGAGATAAGTAAAGTAAGAAAAGAGGATAACAGAGATGGGCTTCGCAGTATCAGCATTAGCAACACAAACTATGATGAATGTACAATCAGATTGTGAGTATGCATTAACAAGAATTACAAATACACTTTCAAGATTGGCAATGGAGTCGCAATCAATAGTTGAACAACAGATGTCAGCAGGTCAAGCTTATATGGCTGCCCATACTGATGAAGAAGGCGAACCTACTCAAGAAGCTATCGAATGGGTTAACAGCACTGCTTTCAATGCTATCTTCAATGCTAAATTAAGAGAAATTCAAACAAAAGAATCTCAGTTAAACATTCAAAAACAACAAATCGAAACAAGACAGAAAATGTATTCTACTCAAAGAGACGGCTGGGAAAAGAATACACAATCCAACATCGAAAAAACTTTCAAATACGGCAACTAATAAACAAATACTTAATAAACAAAAAACACAGGGCACTAACTAGACTAATAAGAGAGAGAACAAAAATGAGCGTAACTACTAATCCTTTTGCAAATTATACTTTATCAATAGCAACACAGTATCAGCAAACCAAAAAAGGTTTACAGGAAACACAAAAGAAACCTTCAAGAAAAATGTATCGCACAATGGATGCAATGCTTCAGGAATGTGTTTTCCTTGGTGCAACAAGATTTGGCACAAATTATATTGCTTAACTTGCTAAATAAAAAGTTTACTTCTATAATCATAGAATGAGTTTAGGCAAGGGATTTTTTAAAAACTTTTTTGATAAACTGAATACAATTGACTTGATATTAAATTCAATATTAACCTTTTGTATTTCAGTTTTTTTATTTTATGTGGTTTTTCCAAATAACGGATATTTCGGTTTAAAAGATTTTTTTGTGGGAGAAACAATCTACAAAGATTACAACAAATATTTTGATATATTATTTGTTTTCATGTATTTTATTGTATTTTTTGCTGTTATACCAATTTTTAAAACAGTAAAGAACACGATTTTTTTGCAAAAAATTCATAATACAAAATTCTCTGGCAGATTTGTTTATTTTTTGCAATACCTGTCTTTACTGAGTTTTTTGCTTTTATATCCGTCAGACGGGAATTTTTATCCTGTTTTATCCTGTTTTATTCTTTTCTTTATAGGTTTCGGTGCTGTTGATATATGGAAAAAACAGAATTTGAGCAGGCAGGATAATGTTGTGCATTTTTCTTATATTGCTGTTGCGGCAATAGTTTTATTGTGCTTTGGCAGAATGTACGATTTTTCGCAGGTATTCATAGACCCGCATCACGATGCTGAACATTTCTGTGCATATTATATGCATACCAAGCATAATATGATTTATTACAAAGATATTATGCTTGTACACGGTTATCGGGATATTGTTGAAAGTTGGCTTGGGCAGCATATTTTTGGCACGGAAAACCTTTACACATATTTTTTAGGCAAAACACTTTATTTCAATATGCTTGTGATAATATTCAGCTTGCTCGGTCTTTATGTTTTTCATGGCAATCCTGTTGTATTAATAACTTTTGTCAGCCTTTTCAGAAATGATGATCTTACCGTATTATTCGGAGTATATTTACTTGTATTTTTTGCCCTGCTAAAAGAACAGGTATTTAAAAAATATTCTTTATTTTTATCTTTATACACATTGCTCTCTTTCTTATTTGTTCAGTATTGGACAACTATGGGAATTTTGTGGGCTGTTTCTGTTTTCCCAGCAGCCGTTTATGTTGTTGTAAAAATATTTAAAGATAAGAATTTTAAAGCTTTGTTATATCCGGCAATAATATTTTTAATATGTATAATATTCAGTGCAAATGGTTTGTATTACTTTTTCGGACAGGCGGTATTTTATACACAGGCAAACTTGTACGGTTTCGGTACGGTTATGCCGCCATTGAACCTTAAAAATTGTGAGATATTCTATAAAATGGCAGCAGTAGTATTGTGTCCGGTATTGATTACAATAGCTATAAAAGAATTTTTAAAAGACAAACAAAAATGTAAAGAGCTTATCTTTATACTTTGTTTTACGATAATTTTGATATTTTCATCCCTCAACTATACTATGGGGCGCATAGATGCAGACAGTTTTACCCGTCTTTTAAATCTGTCAATAAATCTGCTGTTTGTAATACTGCCCTACCTTTGTTACAGATTTGCTAAAGCAGAAAAGATAACATCTTATATCACAATTATAGCTTTGTTTTGGTTTATATATGCCGGATTTAACAACATTATTAAAATAAGCACAGCACCTAAGCCGCAGCCGCAAACAGAAGTTATTAAAAAGCAGGGCTTGCTGGATTTAAGAAATGATGAAAAACAATCTCTGAAAGCTATAACGAATTTTATAAATAAATACACCAGAAAAGACGATATATTTTTTGACCTGACTAATAAAGGAATTTTGTACTTTATACTTGATAAAAAAGTTCCGCTGCAATACACCTCGTATTACAATATTGTGTCAAATAAACAGGCACAATTTGCATTGCAAAAATTAAAGCAAAATGAGCCGGATGTTATTTATATGGATACTTTAAGCGAAAAACTTGACGGTGTATTCCCTTCTTTAAGAATTACCCCGATATACAGATACATATTATTAAACAACAGGTATAAACTGGTCACCGGTGAAAATATGGCGTTGCTTGTAAAAACAGATAACAGCAATAACAACTTTAGCCGGTCAGAGTTAAGTGTTCTTGATAAAATGCTTGCGGCTTCGGATTTGCAAAAACTTCCCGATGTATGGGGTAAATCCATAAATAAGCTTCCCGTAGAGGAAGTTTTGAAAGATTATAAAGTTCAAGGGCTAAAGATTGATAATACAACCTTTTTAAATATACATTTTAACAAACCCGCAAAAGGAAAAGATTTAGACCTTCTCTATATATCTGTTCCCGCACACAAAGAATCAAACTGGTTGTTGCGTCAAAATAACAGCGATTCGATTATGTCATTCAAATCAAGCAGCGGAAAAATGCTGATTCCGCTTGATAATTTTCCTTCTTGGCTTCTTAACAACACTGTGACAGATATTATAATCCAAACAAATGCTGATATAGATAATAATATAATCCTCAAATTCTATAAAAGGACAAAGTAACTTTTTATATCGGGTCGCCGACGATATGGTCTTTAGAATCAATATAGTCCGACACTATTTTTAAAAGTTTTAACAAACGTCCTTTGTCATTAAGATGTAAATAGCCTATTAAAACTTCAAACCCAGTAGCTATACGGTGCAAAGCCTGATTCGACTTTCTTTTTGTTGTGGTAGGCAAATTACGGCCTCTTCTTACAAGGTCAGCTTCCTGCTCGGTAAGATACGGTTCAAGAACATTTAAAATTTGACATTGGAATGATGCCCGCACAAGAGCAGTGTTAATTTTATGCATACGTGCCATATTAGAGGTGAGATAAATTATCTTTTCTCTTATAAACACCTCATATACCGCGTCACCTAAATGCGCATAACATTTTAAATTAAGTTCTTCCATATTAATTTTCCAAATAAAACTTGTCTTCCATTCATTATAAAAAGAATTTTAAGTTTTGTAAAGATAAACGGTTTTTAATTAAAAATTATTGACTTAAATAAAACAATCATTAAATACAAAATATGAGCAACAGTAATATGATAAATCCCGCAAACTATTATAACCCGTTTGCCAAATACAATTATGTAAGTAAGACCCGTGGTGTGTATATTCCGCGAGACGCGGCACCGTTAATAAACACATCCAGCGAGGTTGAAAAATCTGCAAGTATTTATTCCGAAAACTATGATGCGGAAACAGATATTATGCAAAGCTTGAATGAAGCACAAAACGCCTCAGACAATAAAGGTTTGTTAGGTTTTATAAATAAATATCTCGGCGGTGCAAACAATTAAAGTCTTATCTTGGCAATGCAGGAGCAATTTCGCATTGCATAATGTTTTTATATAGACAGGTAGTGTTGTAAGGAACTTGTAATGATAACAGCCAACCTGTCAGGCAATAAGACTTTGCAAACTATATCTGCGGCTGCGCAAAAACAACTGCCGGATAACAGTAAAAAGTCAGACAAAAAACAGTTGTTAAAAAAAACAGCAGTAGCTGCATCAACAGCTTTATCCGCAATAACTATCGGAGTATTGCTTGCTAAAGGCAAGCTAAACGGACTGCACAAATTTATAAAAACAGACGTACAAAAAAGCAGACAGGGGTTGAATTCATTAAGAGAATCGGTTGAACTGCCTCAAATAAATAACATTTGTCCAAAAGAAGAATACTCAAAAACCTTAGAAAAACTTCTCGGGTTTGAAAAAAGATATATTACAAGCGGCGGTATGATTCAAAATACAAGAGAAGGAAATGTCTTCTACAGATTTGATTCAAATGCTTACAGAACCGTACCGGAAGAATTAAAAGGGCTGCTGCCTTATTGCGGAGAAGCCGACATAAGCGCTGATATAAACATGTTTTTAAGAAACAATGTTAACGGAAAACTTGGCACTGTAAAAGAAGGATCTCTTGTATACAGCAAGGACTTTTTAAAAAATAATAGAGAAATGCTTCATCTTGATTCTGACTCGGCAAACGATTTTGTAAAATGCATTGATTATTCTCTTGAGCAGCTTGATAGAAAATACGGAACATTTGAGGGCTTTGTATATAGAGGCGGTTTGTTTAACGGTGATGCAAAACAATTTTATTCAACTAGTACAAAAGTCAGCCCTGTACAAGGATTGTGCCAGAGAGGGCATAACTTGCAGTTTCATCTTATTAAAACGAACAACGGACATAAAATTTACGAATTTCAGAGGGAATACAACCCTGCTAATGAAATTATCAAAATAGAATCAGAAGTACTTTTGCCAAGAAACAGCAAATATACAGAAATAACAAATACTCAAAAATATGCAAAAGAAAAACAGGATATGGCACAAGCTCTTTATGATAATCTGTTTAAAGATACGGAAGTGACAATAGACGATATTCTATCCAAAATACACGTTTGGGAGCAGGTTTTATAGATTTATTTGTACAGCTTCATTATAATCCGGTGTCGCAGTTGCAGCCTCGAAGCCTCGAGGCTTCGAGCCGTCACTGCTCACCTTTGCCTTCTTTTTCGGCTGAACTGTGGTGAATCCTGAAAAATGGCTTCACTATGTGAACAATGTGACACTCCAAAAATTCGTTCACGTCGTTTTGCTCCTTATCACGATTTTTTCTCGGACAAAATTTATTAACAGTTTGCACCACTGCTTGTTTATGCTAAAATTTAACTATGGATTATAAATACAGTTAAATTAGGGGTGGAGAATTGAGCCAGCAAAATTTATTTGAAGACGGAAAGATAGTACCGGTAAATATAAGAGATGAGATGAAACGTTCTTACATCGATTATGCAATGTCTGTAATTGTCGGACGTGCGTTGCCTGATGTAAGAGATGGTCTAAAACCTGTTCACAGACGTATCTTGTTTGCCATGAACGAACTCGGGATGACTCCTGATAAGCCGTTTAAGAAAAGCGCCAGAATCGTCGGTGAAGTTCTCGGTAAATACCACCCGCACGGTGACAGCGCCGTTTACGAATCTTTAGTTCGTATGGCTCAGGATTTTTCTACCAGATACCAGACAATTGACGGGCATGGCAACTTCGGTTCCGTTGACGGAGACTCGGCGGCAGCAATGCGTTATACGGAAGCCAGAATGCATAAAATCACCCAGTCAATGCTTGCGGATATTGATTGTGAAACTGTTGATTTTACTCCGAACTTTGACGGTTCACTTGAGGAGCCTGCTGTATTGCCGGTAAGACTGCCGATGTTATTGTTAAACGGGGTGTCAGGCATTGCCGTTGGTATGGCTACAAATATTCCTCCGCACAACCTTTGCGAGGTAGTTGACGGAACAATAGCTTTGATTGACAATCCTGATATTACGGTAGAAGGCTTGATGGAACACATCAAAGGCCCCGACTTCCCGACTGCTGCAACAATAGTCGGTTTGCAAGATATTAAACAGGCTTATACAACAGGACGCGGCTCTATTAAAATGAAGGCTGTTGCCCAGTTTGAAGAAATTCCGGGCGGCGGAGGACGTCAGGGCAGAACAGCAATCATTGTTACGGAAATTCCGTATCAGGTTAACAAGGCTTTGTTAATTGAAAAGATTGCAGAACTTGTAAGAGATAAAAAAATCGACGGTATTTCAGACCTGCGTGACGAATCCGACCGTGAAGGCATGAGAATTGTTATTGAACTTAAACGTGACGCAAAACCCGAGGTTGTTAAAAACAATCTGTTTAAATATACCCAGTTGAGTACTACTTTCGGGGTAAACATGGTTGCGCTTGTGGGCAAACAGCCCAGATTAATGAACCTTTATGAGGTCTTAAACGAGTTTGTTGAACACAGGGTAGAAGTTGTCACAAGAAGAACAATTTTCTTCCTTAAAAAAGCAAAAATCAGAGCACACATCTTAGCAGGTTTGTTAATTGCATTAGGCAGCCTTGATGAGGTTATTGACTTAATTAAAAAATCCAAAACTACAGACGAAGCGCGTACCGGATTGATGAGCAGATTCGGACTTGATGCGGATCAGGCTAACGCAATCCTTGAAATGCAATTAAGACGTTTGACAGGATTGGAACAGGATAAGATTAAATCCGAATACGAAGAACTTAAACGAAAAATTGCTGAATATGAAGCTATTCTTGCTGACAGACAGAAAGTTCTTAATATAATTAAAGATGAATTAAGAGAAGACAAAGAAAAATACGGCGACGACAGAAGAACACAAATCGTTCCGGAAGCTGATGAAATGACTATCGAGGATTTGACTCCTAACGTTCCGATGGCGGTATTTATTACTCGTCAGGGATATTTAAAAAGAATTGCCCTCGATACATTCGAACGCCAGAACCGTGCAACAAGAGGCAAAGGCGGCATAAAAACAAAAGAAGATGATGACGTTGAACACTTCTTTACCGCAATGATGCACGATAAGGTACTGTTCTTTAGCTCTAAGGGTACGGTGTACAGCTTGAATGTATACGAATTCCCAGAAGGCGGACGTCAGGCAAAAGGTTTGCCTATTATAAACGTTCTGCCGCTTGAACAGGATGAACAAATAACAGCAGTTGTACCTGTAAGCGACTTTAAGTCAGCCTCTAACCTTATTATGCTTACGCAAAAGGGTTATATTAAGAGAATCTCGCTTGATAACTTTGAAAATATCAGAAAAAGCGGCATAATCGCAATCGGACTCGAGGAAGGGGATACATTATGCTGGGTAAAACAGGCTCAGGACAATGACGAGGTAATTATAGGCACCTCCTGCGGTATGGCAATAAGATTCCCGATTAGCGACATGCGTCCTTTGGGCAGAAGTGCTCGAGGCGTAAACTCGATGAAACTCAGAACAGGCGACAAAATTATCGGCTGTGATATTGTTCCGAGAGACTACGACGCTGACCTTCTGGTTGTAACGTCTGACGGCTTTGGCAAACGTTCTAAGCTCTCAGAATTCAGACCTCAAAACAGAGGCGGTATCGGACTTATTGCTACCAAGTTTAAATCATCATCGTCAAGACTTGTCGCATTGACAATTGTTGAAGAAAAAGATGAAATTATGGTAGTAACCCAAAACGGTGTTGTATCAAGAATAAAAGCTGACTGCATATCTCGTCAGGGCAGACCGGCTACCGGTGTCAAGATACAAAACCTCTCAGAAGGTGATATGGTTTGTACAATCAACAAAATTGTAGATCCGGATTCTGACGAGCAGGTTTCTGACACAGCTGATGTTCAGCCTCAGGCTGAGGTTGACAATTCTGTTCAGCAAAGTATGCTTGATATAACTCCTCAAGAAAACAATAATGAAGAAGTATAATAAAGAAAGGTAAAGTTTAAGATGAAAAGAATTACATCATTCAGAAAAGATTTAGAAGCTAAAAAAGCGGTAAAAATTATTGCAGGTATTGATAATTTCGATATGGACAGAGTAAGAAACGTTGTTATCGCTGCCGACAAAGCCGGTGCAAGTGCTGTAGACGTTGCTGCCAAAGAAGAAATTATTAAAATGGCTAAAGAAACAACATCACTTCCGATTTTTGTTTCTTCAATCGTTCCTCAAGACTTAGCAATGGCTGTTAAAGCAGGCGCCGACGCTATTGAAGTAGGTAATTTTGATGCTTTATACAAAAAAGGTATGAGAATGTCCGCTGAAGAAATCCTTGATATTGTTAAGGAAACTTTGGCATTAATCGGAAACTCAAACGTATTTGTTTGTGTAACTGTACCGGGGCACATTGATATTTCTTCTCAAATTGCTCTTGCTAAAGAATTGGAAGCATTAAACATCGATTTAATCCAGACAGAAGGCGCAGCTACTGTTCACACGACAGCAGAAGGTGCAAGAGCATTGTTAGAAACAGCACAGGTTTCTATTGCTAACACAATAGAACTTGTAAGAAACGTTGACATACCTGTTATGACAGCATCAGGATTGACAACAACAACTGTACCTATGGCAATCGCAGCAGGCGCAAGCGCTGTAGGTGTAGGTTCGTGCGTTAATAAACTAAACTCTGAAATTGAAATGATTGCAGCTGCTACAGCAATTGTTGAAGCTGTTAAAGGCTGTGCGGTTGCTGAAAAAGAATCAGTTAACGCTTAGTTTTAACTTTTAATCAATACAAAAAAGCTGTAATTTATACAATTACGGCTTTTTTGTTTATTGGATTGCACTTTAGAATTTTTAGGTATTTTAGACAGTTAAATATAAAAATATTGATAAACGACACAATTATTTTTATAATAATTATGAAAGGTTATTTTAGTATCTCAATTTTAATGTGAGATACTTTTTTGTATACAGACAAATTATGCACAGACACATAAAATTACTACTGTTAATACTTTTAGCCGTAATCTCACCTCCGTGTGCGATTGCGCAGCAGACGATTATTACTGTTCCGTCATCTGATGTGCTGCCATACGGAGAAATTATATTAAAACAATCCAATAAATTCCGTCCGTTCGGCAACGGACAGTACGTTTCGCTAACTCCTCAGCTTATTGTCGGTACAGGCAAAGATACGGAAATTTCTGTTGAAGCAGGCACGAATATTGAAGACACGACTTCTGTAAAAATGAATCTTACGGCAAAAAAAGTTTTCCGTATAAAAAGAGCAACAAGGCTGACAGTGGGGGCAACGCTGTCACCTTCTTTAACAGAAGGTCAAAAACCTGATAGTATGGTATATGCCCATGGCTCATACCTTTGTAAAAAAACAAGAACAACCTTCACTGCCGGAGGTTTTGTCGGAGGCCGTCAGGAGATGCCTTCACTCACAGGTGTAATGCTCGGGGTTGACCAGACAATCATACCAAACAAACTAAGAATAGCCGTTGATTGGGTTTCTCGAGATGAATCCTGGGGCGTATTGGGGGCAGGTCTAAAAATTCGTCCGGAACCTTCGACTTCGATTACTACTGCGATACTTATTCCAAATTCTAATGAACAAGACAGGGTGGCTTTTTCCGTTTCCATATCGAAATACGTGGGCAAAGTTCTACCCGAGTTTGTTAAAAAAGAAGAAAAAGAAACGGGAGAAAATTTATGATGAAAAAGATTATTGTATGCTCTGTCATTTCTGCTTTTGTACTCATCGGTACAAACCTTGCTTTTTCTGCTGATAAGTTTTTTAAAGACGCAGACTGCGAGGGACGTGATTTTTCAGGACAAAATCTTGAGGGGGCAAACTTTGAAGATGCGGAGCTGGATAATGCAAATTTTAAAAATGCAAATCTTAAAGGCGCAAATTTTAAAGGTGCGGATATAGAAAAAGCATCGTTTGAAGGTGCAAATCTTGAAGACGCAAACTTTGAGGACGCTGATCTTGAAGAAACAAATCTAATGAATGCAAATATAAAAAATGCTAATTTTAAAAATACAGAGCTTGAATATGCTATCTGGATAAACGGCAAAGTATGCGGTGCCGGTTCTGTGGGTTCCTGCTGGTAGCACTGTAATTTCTATGTGCCTGACTGATAAAACTAAAGTGATGCACAAAATTTATAAAAAAACTTAATATCTTATAAAAAGCAGGCAATTTTTATTTTCAGCGTATTTGTTTTATATGCAAAGGAGCGCTTATGAAAATAAAAGATAATTTCCCTAAGAATATACCTCAAGGTATTAAAACAAGGTATGACGATATTATGCAGGATATATTACGCGAAAAGTCAGAAAAATACGCAAAATCAATTGAATCCCCCGAACCTACAGAATTTCATACAATAGGTGAACTTATAGGCAAGAAGCTTGATATAAAAATCTAAAATACATTAAAGTTTTGCGCCGGTTGCTTTGTAAAGAGTTATGTAATCAATCAGCCTTTGCGCCTTTGAGTTGTCTTTTTCTATTTGCAGACTCAAAAGATTTTCTTCGTATTGTAAAAGAGTTAAATATGACTCTATGCCTTCTTTGTAGCGTTGCGTCATAAGATTAAAATTTGAAGATTCCAGCTCTACTTTTTTCAGGTTGTCTTTGTCTTTTTGAGAGTCGTGTTTTATTCTGCACAAGGCATCGTTAATCTCTTGTAATGCAATCAAATCCGTCTGTTTATATGTTTCTAAAAGTTCCTGATAAATAAGTTTTTTCTTTTTTAAATTTGCGCTCAAAAATCCTCCGGTAAAGAGTTTTTGCATTGCACTCGCCCCGACAAGTGCAAAAATATTCTCCCAGTTAAAAAGATTTTTTAATAAAAGCGAGTTATATCCCGCTATCCCGAGAATTTGAACGGACGGCAAGAATTCCTTGCGTGCAATTTTGACATCAATCTTTGCCTTTGCAAGCTCAGCCTCCGCTTTCATTATATCAGGCCGTTGTATAACAATATCTGAGGATATTGATGCAGGAATCACTGCGCTATATTCAATATTGTCAAACATTCCGCGTATAAAGTTATCATCAATGTCCGGACAAGAATCAGTATAAACCGCAAGTTGATGCAAAAGTAGTGTTCTGTCTTTTTTTAAGTCATTGAGGTCAATTTGAGCCTGAGTATGTTGTTTGTCAGTATATGTAACATCATATAAGGATGCAAGCCCCATTTTGTAACGCTCATTTGTCAGGTCTTTGATGTTTTTACGTATAACCGTAATTTTTTGCTGCGTTTTTATTGTTTTATCGAGTTTTATTATATTTATATAAATAGCGCCGACTTCTCCGGCTAGAGAAATATCTAAAGCTTTTTCTTTGTATTTATAAGCCTCATATTCTTTTTTTGCGGCATTTGTTTTGTCATGGTTTTTTAAAAATATGTCGGCTTCATAATATGCAGCAAGAGGCAAAGCGTAGTTATTTGTCCTCAGGGTAGCAGTTTCTACATCAAAAAGCTGCTGGCGCGCTGTTTTTATTCTTACAAATGCAGGGGCAAAAGCCAAAGACGGGAACTCTCTTGCCCTTGTTGTTTTAATTGATTGTCCGTATTGTTTTGTAATGTAATTTTGGCGCTTAAGTTCGTGATTCTTTTCTATTGCCGTTACAATGTAATTTTTCAAATACGGGTCAGAAAAATTATCCCACCAGCATAAGTTTACAGTGTACGAACGTTCTTGCAACTCAGAATTAACTTCAGAACCGTAAGCACAACACCGTGCGAGCAATAGCATTATTATGATTATTTTAAAGGTTTTATTAACAAACATGGAAGTAGTTTTTTTCTTGTCTTTTTAAATTTGTTATGTTAGCATAATAATTGTTAGTGTAATAACATTTTAGAAAGAATTAGGCTTTGAGAGAGATTAATAATACTGAAATTAATTTGGGGTTGGAAATTGGATTGACATCTTCTGCGTTAAGAGCAGCCGGCCAAAAGAGCCTTAAACTTCATGGGCTTGATGATATCACTAAGGAGCAGTTCAGTATATTAATCCTTTTGACAATTAAAGACGGATTGTATCAAACACAGATTGCCAATATACTCGGCAAAGATCGTCCAAACATCACAAGAATGATTGACATTTTAGAGCGCAAAGGGTTTATCAGACGCGAAAAAGATGATAACAACAGAAGAATTTTAAAAGTGTTTATCACTCCAAAAGGACTTGAAAAAGCTGAAACAGCAAAGCCGTTAAGAGATAAATTTTCACAGGTGCAATACAGAGGGCTTTCTGATGAAGAAATTTTAACTCTTGTACGACTTTTGAGAAAAGTAAGAGAAAATTTTAAACAGGAATATAATTTAGATATATAAGGCGGAGAAAATGGAAGAAAACAATAACACAGAAGAAGTACTTGCTTCAAATGCCGAAACAGAGCACAAGTCGAAGCGTAAAAAGAAAACAAAAAAAATTGTCAAAAAAAGATTTTTAATCCCCTCGCTGGTCATACTGCTTTTATGCTTGCTCGGGTGGATGTATTTTTCTATGTTTGAAACAACTGATGATGCTTTTGTTGAAGGCCACATAGTAAGAGTAAGTCCAAAGGTAACGGGTATTATAGAAAAATTGTACATAGATGATAACCAGCACGTAAAAAAAGACGACCTGCTGCTTGTTATCGATGACAGAGATTACAAAGTAAAATACGAGCAGGCAAAAGCAGCTTACGAAATGGCTCTGTATAAACAGAAATCAGCAGTCGTTGATAAAAGTGCTGCCGAAACAGATATGAAAGTAGCACAACAGGATTTTGACAGGTACAAAAATCTGTATGAAAAAGGTGCCGTATCAAAACAGGAATATGACAGAGCAAAATCAAAATATGACCTTGCAAAAGCAAATCTGGCTACTGCACAACAGGCTGTATTTTCAAAAGAAAAAAATAAAGTTGCCGATGCGGAATTAAAAAGACTTGAAGCTGCCATGAAACAGGCTGAGCTGGAACTGTCTTACACAAAAATTTATGCATCGGATGATGGAAAAATAACAAACCGTTCAGCAGAAGAAGGTGCATACATTAATGCAGGCGCACCGTTATTCTCTATTGTACCTGACAAAAGATGGGTTGTTGCAAATTTTAAAGAGACACAGCTTGAAGATATCAAAATAGGACAACCTGTCAGAATCAAGGTTGATGCGTATCCTCATATGAGATTCAAGGGTAAAGTTGATTCTATCCAGTCAAGTACAGGCGCAAAAACAAGTATGTTCCCCCCTGAAAACGCGGTGGGCAGTTACGTAAAAGTTGTACAAAGAGTTCCCGTTAAAATTGTATTTACCGATAAAGAGTATCAGAACTACAATATCGAACCGGGTATGAGCGTAGTGCCCAAGGTTTACATAAAAGTAAAACCCGAAGAACAAAACTCAAAACAGGCAGAGTAACTTATAAATGAGCGACGAAACAGCAGTAACTAATATTGAAGACGCCACGTCCGGAAAAAACCCCTGGCTGAGCGCAGGTGCGGTAATGCTTACCATATTTATGGTAGTGTTGGATTCGTCAATTGCGAATGTGGCTCTTCCTCACATTGCAGGGTCATTCTCTGCCACAAGAGACGAATCCACCTGGGTTTTAACGAGTTATCTTGTTGCTAACGGTGTTATTATCCCTTCAACAGCGTGGTTTTCTACACTTATGGGCAGAAAAAACTTTCTGCTTTTGTCGACCCTGATGTTTACTCTTTCTTCTGCCATGTGCGGTATGGCAACCAGTATGGCAATGCTTATAGTTGCCAGAGTAATACAGGGGATAGGCGGCGGCGCTGTTATGCCTATTGCTCAGGCTGTCATGATGGAGGAATTTAAACCCGAGGACAGGGGAATGGCTATGTCTGTGTTCGGGTTCGGCGTAATTTTTGCTCCTATTATAGGCCCTACTTTAGGCGGATGGATTACTGATACATACTCATGGCACTGGATTTTCCTTATAAATGTACCGATAGGTTTTATTTCACTATGGCTTATTAAAAAGTTTATCGAAGACCCTCCGTATGCGAGAAAAGGTAAAGTTAACAAAGTCGATTACTGGGGATTCATATTCCTTATAATCTGGCTGTTTGTTCTGCAAGTAATTCTTGATAACGGACAAAAGTGCGATTGGTTCGGCGCACGCTGGGTAAGATGGTCGGCAGCTGTTGTCGGTGTAACATTTTTTGCTTTTATTGTCAGAGAGTTAATGGCCAAAGAGCCTATTGTCAACTTAAAAGTATTTAAGGACAAAAATTTCGCCATAGGTACATTTTTACATTTTGTAATCGGTGCTGTACTTTATTCAACTCTGGCCATTCTTCCTTTATTTTTGCAACAATTGATGGGATATACCGCAACACTGAGCGGATTAGCAATCAGCCCGAGAGGTTTCGGCTCTTTTGCAGGACTTGTCACGTGTGCTGTTTTAGCAAACCGTGTTGATCAAAGGTGGGTGATGGCGGCAGGTTTGATTGTTCTTGCAATATCAAACCTTATGTTCGGCACCCTTAATTTACAAATATCAATGTCAAATATTATTATCCCAAACATTATTTGCGGATTTGCTTTTTCTGTTCTTATGATTCCTCTTATGACGGCGGCTTTTGTTACCTTAAAAAATAATCAAATGACAAACGCAACAGGCGTGTTTAACCTTGCCAAAAGCGTTGGCGGAGCAATAGGGACATCTGCTGTTAACACTATGGTTTCTCGAATGAGTCAGGTGCATCAGACCCATTTAATAAGGAATTTAACATATTCCCACAGCGGTTTTACCGAAAAAGTCGCAGCAATGCAATCCGCTATCGCTATGATGTCAGGCAATGCACTTGCCGGCATAAAAGCGGAAACAATGGCTTACAAGCAGCTTATACAGCAATCAACTCTTATGGCTTATATGGATTGTTTTAAGATATTTGCTCTTTTACTTGTGCTTCTGGTTCCTTTAATATTTTTATTCCAGAAGGTTAAATATAAAAAAGAAAAAAAGCCTAAAAACACGCAGGCTGTTGCATCTTAAGTTATCAAATTAATCTTTACATTTTTTAACATTTCTGTTTTATATAGTCAATTTGCTTAGTCATATATACTTTATATATATAAGAGTATAAAGGATAAAATTTTAAAACAGAGGAGTGACACGCAATACTATGTGTGATTATTTAAGTGATTTTAAAATGACAAAACCGGATTTTTCAAAGTTTGAAACTGCTGCGAGAGATGCGACATATGTACACAATAACTTTTTACTGGCCGGACAGGCTGAGTTATTAGATAAGTGTAAACAATACCAGAAAGCTCAAGAAGCCAAAGATAAGCACGAAGCATCAGTAACAAGACAAAAATATCAAACCGTATCGAATATGATAAAAAATGATCCTGCGGCACCAAAAAATCTTAATGTTGATAAAATGACAAATATGATACTTGAAGCGGCTGAAGAAACCGGTGTTGATCCTGTCTATATAGCAAGTATTGCAAAACAGGAAACTCATTATAATCAAAATAAATCAGGCTCTTTCGGAAAAGGTATAATGCAAATCACAACACCGCCTCTTAAGGATATGTATTTGCGTCCTGACTTTTATGACCCGACACTCAAACCGCTTATGCGAAAATACAAAAACTGGGCCGGTATTGTAGCTGCAAAAAGAAAGAATCCTGACTTAAACCTTGGCAGTTTCGGAAATATGCTTTATAAATACGGATCTTATGACAAATTAAAAACGGCAATTATTAAAGATCCACAGCTTAACTTAAAAACAGGAGCTTATATATTTAGAGCACAACTCAATCGTTCGGGCGGAAACGTACAACGTGCACTGGTAAACTATAACGGAAGCAGTATCAAAGTCAAATATGCGAGAGAAGTTATGGGACACATTGCAGAAGGCAAAAATTACCAGCAGCAATACAATCGTGCTACAAATATAGTTGCATAATTTTTAAATAATAAAAAATACCGGCAGATGCTAATTTAGCTCTGCCGGTATTTTGATTATAACTATTTGTTTATTGGTTTAAATTTACCGGAGTTAAGATAGTTGATTACATCCTGTGACAAATCTGTACCGCCTGTAAAAATAACTCTGTAATCAAGTACCACATCTATTTTTTTGTCGGCTGCAACTGCCTTGGTTGCTTGCAGTATGTTGTTTTCAACTTCCTGTGCTCTTTTTAGTTTAAGCTTGTCGAACTCTTCGCTTTTAGCTTTGAAATCTTTTTGAACCTGCTCTTCAAAATTCTTTTTATTTATAGGAGAATCGATGTTTTTGTATTGCTTTTCTTTATCCATAAGAAATTGCTGTAATTCAAGATATTTTGTGTCAATCTCTTTGTAAGCTGATTTAGCAAACTCGTAGTTTGATTCTACATTTTTATAGTTTACATATCCTATTGTCTGAGCCTGTGCCTGCACATCGAATGCGTTTATAGTAAGCAAAGCTGCCGCTGCAATCAGTAAGGTTTTCAGTTTTTTCATAATTTTCATCTCTCTGTTTTGTTAAAGTGAACTAATATACATTCAATTACATGATATTAGCAACAATAATTTGTAAAGACAAGTGAAAAAAAACGAAATTGATATATAATTAATAATTATCAGTAAAGCTATTTTTATATGAATATAAAAGTTAAAAGAATTTTAATGACCGTGCTAATACTTGCACTGGCTGTTGAGTTCTTGTTTCTGACAGTATTACCGGCGATTGTAAACAACCTGCTAAAAAGCGGCAGGGTATGTGAGATGCTCAAAAAAAATACAGGCCTGAGCCTGATATTTGACAGCGTAAAAGTACAGGCATATCCTGATTTTACTTTAAAAGTTTCCACAGACGGCTTGAGTATAAAAGACAGTGCGAAAACGATTTTTGCTGCTTGCGAAGGAGAAATTTCCTTGCGGGTTTTGCCTCTCATAAAAGGGGATTTGTCCATTGCTTCTTTAAATGCAGATGATTTACAGATTGTATTTTCACGCCGTAAGGATAAAAAAATATATTTTGGAAATTATGTTATTAACACAAATTTTAGCGAATATAAAGATATTCACCCTGATATAGATTCTCTTACACTGACCAATGCAGACATCACCTTTGACGATGAATTGATAAAGCGTAAAACCGATTTAAAAATCAGGTCAGTTGACTTTTTGTACAAAAAACATAAGCGTATTAAGCTTGTGCTTGATTCCGGTATGTATATAAACGGTAAAAAGCAAACCTCGGTTGCTGCTGACATAGACTCTTTGCTCCCTCTTGAAAAAACTTTAAGCAAAGGTAATTCTAAATTTTTTGTGCAAATTGATAACCTTAATCTTAATGATTATTCTCAATATCTTTCTTATTTTTTGCAGCAAGAGGTAAAATCGGCTTCCGGTATCATTGATGCAGTTGTTAAAACCAGTGAAAACACAATTGATACAACATTGAGCCTGAAAAATTTTGATATAAACATGAAAAATCCGCTGGATTCGATACATTCAAAATCCGAACTTCATTTATTGTCTAAGTTAAGTTTTGAACACAAAAAACTCTTGATAAAAAAGGCAGATATTACGGGTGCTGACTGGAATGTTTCGTTAAACGGCCAAATAAAAAATTATTCTTCAAACAACCCGCAGCTCGAGTTGCATGCCGACGTAAAAGATTCTTCGGTTAATTCTATGTACTGGCTTGTCCCGACTTTTAAAGAAGATGTCACATTTGTAATACAAAAATTTAAAAAATACGGAGCATGGGGAAAAGCTGACGGAGCAATAGACATAAAAGGAAGTTTAAAAAAGCCGCTTGTGTTTGGTGAACTCAAACTCAGTGATGTTTATATTGTCAAAAACAATCCGGTTGTCGAACATTGCAAAATTTATGCAAAATTTCTTGGCGACAAACTTTATATAAAAACAAGAGTTTTTGCAGGTCATGGAGAATATGTTGATATTGAAGGCACAGCAGTTATGGACCTATATGCACCTGGGGATTTTCACGTTGTATCATCTAAAAATGTTGACCTTGGCACTGCGGAATATATGCTTGTTCCAATACACGAGGTTGTCGGTTTTGACATAGGGCCTGTTCCGTATATGAAAATACAGGGCAAAGGCAATATTGATTTACGCACAAAAGGCACTGTGCTTGACGGATTTGCTTACGGTCAGTTTAACTTCCGCGATACAACCGCTACTTTGCAGGGGCTTAACACTACCCTTGAGAATGCGCAGGGTTCGCTCGATTTCAACGGTAAGGATATGCATTTTTATACTAAAAAAGCATTTGTAAAAAATTATCCTGTCAAAGTTGACGGCAAAGCAAATCTCGATGGTCATATAGATTTTGATGTGACTTCTCCGTCAATTGAGCTCTCAGAACTTTTAAACATATTAAGGACAAGTTCAATCCTCGCTGATAAAAAGGCAATGGCGCAGCCTGTAGAAAAAGCCGGCGGCAAAGTTAAACTTGATGTAAAAATCACAGGGATTGTAAAAGATTTTTCTCAAGTATTAAAAAAGGATGTGCTGCTTGATATTTCCGGCAATATACAACTTTTTAACTCTACAGGAAAGCTAAAATACCTGCCTGTCTATGCTCATAAATTAAAAGGGAAAATAGGATTTAAACAAAATAACTGGACTGTTGATACAAACGGACTTGTCGGAAGTGCTGGAGTCAAAATACAGGGCGGATGTCAGGACGGAAAAACTGACTTAACGATTAATGCGCCCGCACTTAATACAGACGAATTGATAAAAGCGTTTCTGGCTTCACAAAACATTAAAAACGGGGTTAAACAGCTGCCGCCAACGCATTCTAAAATGAGCCTGACAGCAAGATACAAGACAGATTCTCAAGAAATTGATTTTAACGGTATCAGTGCAAAAGGCGTATTTACACCTTACAAAGCTGCTTCTGAAAATAGCGGGGATTTTGTTATTTCCTCAGGTAATTTTGACATAAACAAAGGAAATCTGACTCTTAAAAACTTTAGCGCAAAACTTTTTAAATCAAAAGTTTCCCTTGACGGACATATAAACAATTTCTTTTCGAAAGACTATTCAATAACAGGCAAGCTTAACCTCAGCAATTTTGACCTTGCTTCATTCAATACCATAAAAAATATGCCGCTGCTGCCTTCATATTTGCAAAGCTTTTTAAAAGCTTATGAAAACTACAGCGGCAGCGCTGATGCACAAATTTCGTGCCGTGACAACAGTCTTGACGGCAAAATTGATTTTAAAAACGTCAAATTTAACCACGGCTATTTTAAAACTCCTGTTTCTATTGAAAAAGGTGAAATTCTGCTTGAAGGTACTAAAATAACCCTGCATTCCATTATTGCCCAGATTGATGATACTCCTGTCTTTATGAACATGTATGTAAAAGATTTGGATAAAACAATGAAGTTTGGCGGGTATTTTACGACAAAATTGACCCAGCAATTTGTTAACAAATACATAAACACAATGCTTACTTATCCCATAAAACCTAAGGGTGATATTACTCTTACTACGGATATAAGCGGAAATATCAACAATATCCGTATAAAACCGAGAATAAAATTTGCACAGGGCGCAGATATCTATTATATGGGAGCTTCTCTCGGCGATGAACAAGAACCGAGAGAGGCCACAGGAGACATCACGATTAAAGACGGAGATGTCTTTGATATAAATAATTTTGTTTACAAAAGATACATAGCTTCGCAGGATAACAGAAATCACCCGCACAAGATATTTAAGGTAAGCGGAACAATCAGACAGCAACACGACGGCTTCAGGGCAGATAACCTTAATATTCAAACCATTAACAGCGCCAATGTAAAACTTTTCAACCTTCTGTTTAAAAAATCGGTGCTTAAAAACGGTATGTTTAACTGCAAACTGAATATTAACGGTGATATAAAAAGCCCGCACCTACAGGGGACAATGAGTATGTCTAACCTTGATATGCCGCTTTATGACACAGTTTTAAAATCACTAAACGCTAAATTTCAGGGCAAAACAATGTATGCTGATGTGCAGGGCACAGCTTTGGGGTCAGACTTTACTCTCAGTGCGGTCGGTGCAAACAAAATAACAAGACCTTATACGGTTGACAGTTTTGAGATTTCTTCAAAACATGTCAATCTGGACAACTTCATTGACTCGCTGACCCGCATACCTACTCCGGATACTACGGCGCGGCTTGTGGATTCCGCCCCCACCGCTGCTAATGCAAATACAATTTTGCCATCATTCAATATATCGGATATACAAATAAAGAGCGGAAAAATGTCTGCTGACGAAATTGTCATAAGCGATTTGAGTGCAGCAAACTATACCTCTGATTTCACCCTTGATGAAAATATGATGCTCAAAATTGATAAGCTCTCTTTTGATGTAACAACCGGTAAAATGATGGGCACGGCTGATTACGATTTTTCAAACGGAAAAATCAAGATGAATATTTCCGCTTTAAATGTTGACTCAAATAAAGTTGCATCTTCGCTGTTCGGTTTTAAAGACCAGATATTCGGTTCTTCTAACGGAAATATTGCCGTAACTACTCACGGTTCAAGTGTAGAAGAACGTATAAAAAATATGTTCGGATACGTTTATTTTGAAGTTGCTGACGGAAAAATGCCAAAACTCGGCTCTGTTGAGTATTTATTAAAAGCGGGGAATGTCTTAAAAAGCGGCATAACAGGCGCAAACCTCAACAACTTAATCGATCTTATAGCCCCTGTAAAAACAGGACATTTTGACACTATCAAAGGCAGTTTTTCACTTAAAAACGGAATTGCACAGAATATTGAAATATACTCTAAGGGTGATAATTTGAATTTGTACATAAACGGTGAGTTTGATGTTTTACAAAATTATGCAGATATGCGTGTTTTCGGAAGATTGACAAAAAGGGCAACAAACATCCTCGGCCCGATAGGCAACCTTTCGTTTAATTCATTGTTAAATGCAATTCCGGGTATAAAGCTTGGCAAAAACGAGAAAAAAGGTTTTATAAGCGATTTGAACAAAATCCCCGGAGTTGAGCTTGATAACGAGCAGTACAGGATTTTTACCGCAAAAATTGACGGAAAAATTAATGATAACAAATTTGTTAAAAACTTCCGCTGGATGGAATAAACAAACTAAGGACGGCCGGTTATGAAACCGCATTTAGTTGATAATACAACAGGTTATGCCCGCAAAATTACCGGATAAAGGAGGTATCAGTCTTAAACAGACTCCGTAAAGCTATAGACGGACTAATCATAAAGTTGTTTTTGTAAACAATATAGCTCTAATTTATGGTAAAATTACACTATGAACACAAAAAGTGCTGATGTGAAAAACTCAAACAAGGTTAAAGAATTTGTCGAATACTGGAAAGACAAAGGGTATGAAAAAGGCGAGAGCCAAAAATTCTGGCTCCAGTTATTGAGAGATGTCCTCGGGGTAGAAAATCCTGAGCCGTTTATTTCGTTTGAAGATCAGGTTCACCTTGACCATACAAGCTTTATTGATGCTTATATACCCGAAACAAAGGTTTTGATTGAACAAAAAAGCTCTGATAAAGATTTATATAAAGCAATTAAACAATCCGACGGAAGCTATCTTAACCCGTTTCAACAGGCTAAAAGATATATTACGGAACTTCCTGTCTCTCTGCATCCGCGCTGGGTTGTTACCTGCAATTTTCAAAAGTTTTGTGTATATGATATGGAACGCCCCAACGGCGAGCCTCAGGAGATATTGCTTAAAGATTTGGAAAAAGAGCACTACAGGCTTGATTTTCTTGTTAATACAGGCAGTGAACACTTAAAAAAAGAAATGGAAGTGTCCATACAGGCAGGAGGCATTGTCGGGCTAATCTATGACGCTTTTTTAAATCAATATATAGATAAAACATCTGAAGAAACTCTAAAAAGCCTCAATATTCTTTGTGTACGGCTTGTTTTTTGTTTGTATGCCGAAGACGCCGGCATTTTTGCAAAGCACAACCAATTTTTAGACTACCTCTCACGCTTTGAAACAGGCAGGATGAGAAAAGCTCTCATTGAACTTTTTGAAGTGCTCAACACAAAACCGGAAGACCGTGACCCGTATATGGAGCCTGAGCTTGCGGCTTTTCCGTATGTAAACGGCGGATTGTTTGCCAATGAACATATTGAAATACCTAATTTTACAGAAGAGATACGCAATCTTCTTTTAAACAAAGCAAGCGCGGATTTTGACTGGTCGGAAATCAGTCCGACTATATTCGGTGCGGTTTTTGAAAGTACTCTCAATCCTGATACACGCCGCAAAGGCGGTATGCACTACACATCTATAGAAAATATTCACAAAGTCATAGATCCCTTGTTTCTTGACGATTTAAACAGTGAATTTGAAGAAATAAGAAAAAGCCCTCACTGCAAACAGCGTGACAAAAAACTATCGGATTTTCAGGAAAAAATAGCAGCGCTTAATTTTTTGGATCCGGCATGCGGCAGCGGAAATTTTTTGACAGAAACTTATATCTCTTTGAGAAAGCTTGAAAACGAAGTTCTCTACGAGCTTTATAAAGGGCAAATTACAATGGGTGCTGTTAAAAACCCGATAAAAGTTTCTATAGGTCAGTTTTACGGAATAGAGATAAACGATTTTGCCGTAACAGTAGCCAAAACAGCCCTCTGGATTGCAGAATCCCAAATGATGAAAAAGACGGAAGATATCGTGCATCTGGTTTTAGATTTTCTTCCGCTCAAAACCTATGCCAATATTGCGGAAGCAAATGCACTGCATATAGACTGGAATGAGGTTATACCAAAAGAAAAGCTCAACTACATCATGGGCAATCCGCCGTTTGTGGGACAGTCTGTCAGGACAAAAGCTCAAGCAAATGACATGAATTTAATCTTTGGAAAAGGTGAAATTGAAACAAAATTAGATTACGTGGCTTGCTGGTATAAAAAAGCATGCGACATGATGAAAAATACTAAAATTAAAGCTGCCTTGGTTTCTACAAATTCAATCTGTCAAGGTGAATGTGTTCCCACTTTTTGGAAGCACCTTATTGAATGTGGTGTTGAAATTCAATTTGCCCATACGTCTTTTGTATGGGACAGCGAAGCCACACAAAAAGCCCATGTACATTGTGTAATTGTTGGATTTTGTTTATACCGCAGTGATAATGATAAATTTCTTTATTCTGATGATAGATTATTAAAAACAACACATATTAATCCTTATTTGTATCCGGCTGATGATATATGGATAACAAACAGAACAAATATTGCACCTAAAAATATGCCCAAAATGACAACAGGCAGCCCGCCAACTGATGATGGCGGATTACTGTTAACAAAAGAAGAAAAAAACTTTTTAGAAAATAAATATCCTGTATTGCGCAAATATATTAAACCTTTTATTGGTGCAAGGGAATTTTTGCACGATAAAAGTTCTGATTTTTCAAGATATTGCTTGTGGTTGAAAAATGCCGCTCCAAATGAATATGCAAATATAAGAGAAATACAGAACAGATTAGAAAAAGTAAAAAAAGTGCGCTTATCCAGCAATGCCGACAGAATAAGAAAAATGGCAGATTATCCGTACTTGTTTTGTCAAATCCGTCAGCCGGAAAATAACTACTTAGTTTTACCACGCCATTCATCAGAAAAAAGAAAATATATACCAATAGGTTTTATTAATCCTGATGTTATAGCCGGCGATGCCTGTACAATACTGCCAAATTCAACATTGTATATATTTGGCATTTTAACGAGTAATGTACATATGGCGTGGATGAGAGTCATATGCGGAAGATTGGAAATGCGTTATCGTTATTCACCTTCAGTCTACAACAACTTCCCGTGGTGCAATCCTACTACTGAGCAGAAAGCAAAAATCGAAAAAACAGCACAGGCGATTCTGGACGCCCGAGCCTTATATCCTGATTGTTCTCTGGCAGATTTGTATGACGAACTCACAATGCCCGTTGAGCTTAGAAAAGCGCATCAAGAAAATGACAAAGCTGTTATGGAAGCCTACGGATTCCGCATAAAAGATGAACAAACCGGCAAATTCCGCTGGCTCACAGAATCCGAAACCGTTGCCAGCTTAATGCAAATGTATCAAGAGCTGGTGAAAGAACAGATTTAAGATTATTTTCCCGCCCTTAGTTTTCACCCTTCACATAAAACAGAATCCCGTCTGTGTCAATGTTTTTTTTCATTCCCTCGTGGGTTAGTGTTTTATAATCAACTACATCAAATTTATACGGCGTATCTAAATCATCGAGCTCACCTGCAATTTTAAAAACGCTGTCATGTTCATCAGTCCACACAGCTAAATCTATATCAGAGCCGTTGTGGAAATTGCCTTTTGCACGTGAGCCAAAAATAATGACTTTGTCAATTAATGGTTTAGATGCAAAGTAAGCGGCAAGTTCATTAATAATCCTTTGCGACAAACCAAATTTACTCATTTAAAGCCCTAACTTGTTTTGAAAATCGTGTTAATTCGTCAAAATAAACATCTGAAATACTTGAAATAATCGCCTGTATTTTATCCAGATTATATTCGTGCGATGTAGAGTTGCGGGCATTGAGCATATCAATCCAAATTTGTCCGTCCTTGATAACTTCTGCACTAAAAGCTTCCTTTATAACTTCTTTGGGCAGATAAACATTTATTCCATTGCTGTTAAGATAATCTTTTAAAACTTTCCACGCCAGTTCAAAGCACACTTCAAAAGACTGAATGAGCGCCATATGATTGAGTACATTTGTGCTGTTTTTTTTATATTCAGCTACAGCATCAGAATATATAGAAAAAGCTCTCAAAAAATTTTCTATACGTTCACTGATACGGGTCATTATAAACTCCTGCAAAATGTTAAAAATGGGGCGGGTAATGGGATTCGAACCCATGCATATCGGAACCACAATCCGAGGTCTTGACCACTTGACGATACCCGCCACGTTATATTATTCAATTTTAAACTTTTTATGCTGTGGTTCCTGTATCGGAACCGTAATCTCAATATGGCGAGGTCTTGACCACTTGACTCCCTCTCTCAAAACAATCCACCGGATTGTTTTGTTCGGCAGAGTCCGCCACGTTATATTATTCAATTTTAAACTTTTTATGCTGTAGTTCCCCTATCGGAACCGTAACCTCAATATGGCAGAGTCTGTCAGTACCTGCACAACATCGGTAATAAAAATATATCAAATAATAATCTTTTTTCAAGCTTTTTTATAAACATTTGTCATGATTTTTTCAAATCCGTAATTTTTCAAGCATTCATCGAGGTTGTACAATACAAAATCATGTTCTCCAACAACAAAAATGCTTCCGCTTTTGAGCTTTTGAGATACCAGTTTTACAAAATTTTCTATTTTATCGTTCTCAAAATACCCGAGCACATTCCTGCACATCAACACAGTATCTGAGTTGTCTTTGAGTTCTTGAAGTTTTGAAAACATGTCTCCCTGATTAAATTTGACATTATCTGTTAAAATTCTTTTTGCTTTAAATGTTTTTAAGTCGCAATAATCATCGTTGTTAAAATTGGTGCTTGCAGGGTCGGCATCAATTACAAGCTGCCTGTCTGTTTTGTTGAAATATTTATAATAATCCTCGCAATGCATGAGCAGGTTCATACGGTCAACGCTTCTGGTGTTTATATAACCGCTTTTGGCTGCTTTTACAATTTCTTCGTCAATGTCATAAGCCTTAATTGGGAAAAATTTTTGTGCGGTTTCATTTTTATCTTTAGAGTTTTCCAATAGCGAAATTATTGTTGAATAAGCTTCAGAGCCGTCAGATGATGCAAACATAACAACATTCACTTTGTCTTTATTTTTAAAATTCTTTAATACAAAGTCGCTAAAACCTCTCCAGTACAAATCATCACGAAGCATGCAGGTTGTGCAGCCCATAAGGTCAGAGTTTTGCTGTATATACTTGCGGGTGTTTGTTTTAAAAGACGGGATTTTGGCGCGGGTGTTTGTATTGCCAACAGCCGGCATAAAAGCTGTTATGTTCATATTTTTACCTTATAAGTGTTTATCAAGGGTGTCAAAAACATATTTGACATTGCCGTATTGTTCTATATCTTCTTTTGTAGCTTCTCGTGCATAAAGTCTTTTGCTGCCGATTGCCTGAGAGCCCTGTATTTTTATTTCTGCTGCGTATTCAACATTGTCACTAAGCATTTTAACGCCTTGCCCCTGTCTGTTTCCGATTCTTTTTTGGGCAGCAGAACAGAATTTATTTAAAATGGTGTCAAAGCGTTCAATATTACCATTGCAATCTTCAAGAAGCTCGTATTTTGCTTTTGATGTAATAACAACTTTTTGCGGAATTTTATCAGCATCCATTGTTATGATTTCCGCTTCATCAAGTTTCCATGAGGCTATTTTTTCATACATTGTAGTCAACTGTCTTACGAATGGTTCATCAGGTATTCTGTTGCTTGATGAGGCAAGTGTATAGAATTTATTTTTAAACATTTCCGGCAGATTGTTGTACATCGTTATCAACGCAAGGGCTGATTTGAAATCTTCTTTACCGTTAGCAATAAATTTTTCATTTAAAAGCTCGATAAATTGTGATTTTTCCTCACTGTCAGGATTATTCGTATTCAAAAGATATTCTTCTTCAAGCTTTGTTTCGTTTATTATTTCTGTGTAATCAATAGTTCCGTCAGTTTTTGTGTGTTTTTCTACAACTTTGTTTTTGTAATCTTCAAAGCTGAGTTCGGAATTAGGGGTATTGAAAATATAATTCATGTAAGCTTCATTAAGCTTGAACATAGCTATCAATTTGTTTGTATCCGTGACTTCGCCATTTTCTATGCAAGATTCAAGAAGCGGCTTGTAGTTGAGATAATTTTCGCAATCAATACCGGCAGAGTTTGAACCTACATAGCTATTAAAGATGTTAATCAAATCATAGTTATTTGTTGCATATACAATGTTTCGCAAACGTTTAAAATCGTTTTGAATTTCTTGCGTTTCGTCTGTTTCAGTATCAGCAATGTAGTCAACAAGTTCTTCGTTTGAAAGTTTGTCTTCAATAACCGCAGATACATTAATATCCGGCTTTTTGTGTGATTGTTCATAAATATCCATTTTTTCAAGCACGAGCCTGTAGGAGTTTTCCAAAGCTTTTTCGTAATTTTCACGACGCTGCGGCGTCATAAACCAGTTTGCAAAAGTGTTTTTGTAGTGATTTTCAAGCTTTGTCAATGATTTTTGCATTGCATCCTCATCAAAATTCTTCTTAAATTCTTTAAATGCAATACCTTTCGCCTCAGGGTTATAGTTGTTTCTGTACAAGAAATATATTTTTTCAAGCATTGCTTTTTTCTCACGATTAAACGATTTGCCGTCAGCGTATTGCTCTAGCGGATTTTTACCTTGAATGTCTTTGCCGTATTTGTACAGATAGAACAAGTATCCGTTAACAAGCTTGTCTGTTTGATAATATGTTGTCACAGGGTGTTTTTGTTTGTGCATAATAGCCCTGACAGGATGCCAGAACTTGTTTGTTATGCCCATATATTCCGCCCAAATGCGGCTTTCTTTTGTTGCATTTTTTCTAATCAAAAATTCAAGCTCTTTGTCTTTTAAAGAGTCAATGCCTTTAAATTGTTCCTTTAAACGGTCTGTTTTGTCAAACATCGCACAAACATCAGCATTAACTTTGCCAAAGCTTATACCTGTTTTAATCATTGACTGATATGTGGTAGGGTAGCTGTTATCCAAATCTACTACGATATTTGCTGTCGGTTTTAAATCGATATAAAGCTTTTTCAGTATTTCAAGCCCGATTTTGTCCATGTCTTCTCTTGCAAGACGGCTTTTTAAAACTCTTGCACAACCGTCATTTTCTAAATTCAAATCAGGTATTTCTATTTCGGGGTAAAGCTCTTTTACCTCATCTAAGGTTTTGCACTCGTTAAGCAGAGAATAGTAGTTTGAAAACACTCCTTTTATATCAAAATTGTTTTTTTCTAGTGCAGATTTTATATTATGCCCCAATTCTTCAGGCATTTTACCTTCTGCTGTAAGAATATTTACAGAATCTAAAAGCTGCTGTTTTTCTTTTTTTATATCAATATCAAATATATCTTCAGGATTAAAAGTGTATTCTTTTTGGATTGGTTTTTCTTTTAAAACTTCAGCCAGTGCATTTGTCAGCTTTGATTTATGAATAAGCGCAAGTTTTCTTGCGTTAGTATAATTATCTTCTCTCGGGCGTTTGAGAGAGTTCCTTTTGCTTAAACGCAGTCTTCCCGTTGCATCAAACAGTGAGTTAAATTTGTTATCAGAAAAACATTTATTTTCATTATCAAGGGAAGATGCAATTACATTAGGTATTTTTGCAGCAGGAACATCTCTGAATTTACCGTGCAATAACATAATATAATACAGCGCCTGTTTGTTTATTGTTACGGTTTCATCATGAGAATCAAAAGAACAGGCCAAAAGATAATCGAACAATTTTTTCTCATTAAGATTTAAGGGCTTTAAAATTTCAACGGCCTCGGCAACAGTTGCCGTGTCAGCAGGTGCTGAGTTTTCTATACCTTTATAAGAAGTTTCTCTAAGTTCTGCAATATCGACTGAGGCACTATTATCCTGTTTCCCTTTAAAACTCACTCCGCTGTATGCGCGGTAGGTTTCTGCCGGCACTTTAATTTCATTTTGCGTCTGTACAGGCTGAGAATATGTTATTTTTTCTTGTTTTTGTTGAATATTTGTTTGATTTTTGGCTGACGAAACATTTACACCACTGTTTAACTTATCTATCATTGCACTTCCTTGTCACATATATCACTTATAAAGATAAAACCGGAGGATGACGATTTATTGACAAAATCATATAAAATTTGAAGAAATTTTAAAGATTAAAGGTTTCATATGTTTGAGCACAAGCTTAGAGGGCAACCCCAAAAGCAATTATAATAAATAAAAAAAATAATCCCGCAGTTGCTGCGGGATTATTATAAAAGTTAAACATATTAATATGAACCGGGTATCAGTTTTTCATAATCTTCTACCGTTCCGTTATCCATACAGCAAAGTATAATGGCTTTGCCCAGCGGATGAAGGTCTGATTTCAGATAAAGCTTTAATTCTTCTTTAAAGAAGTCTTCGAGCATTTTTGCCCCTTTATCATAGCCTTCCGGTTCAATTTGTGCCTGTTTAGACACGTCAAAGAATTTCCTTGATATAGGATTACCTTCTATATGGATATTTTCTGGAATATATCCGCCTAACGGGTGACGTGCCGGTTTGAGGTTGAGCTTTTTAAAAGAAGCCTGTCCACGTCTGGCCAGATATTCTCTGATTACCCATTCCGCCATGAATCCGACTTCCCAGGAACCGATATGCTGGTTCGGTATAAGAATATTTCTTGTTTTTGTCGTGTTCATAAACTGTTCAAGCAAAATATTGGCAAAATCAACCCTTTTACCTGTTGCAAAAGGCCAGAAAGAGCCTACGCCTTCGCTTTCAAGTTTAAAGGTATCTTTGCCGGTACTTGTAATGCTCGGGTTGCCAAAGCCTCTCGGTGCAACCAGTCTCCACAGCCATGCCAGTGCAGGCGGAAGTATGTGCAGCATACCGAATATACCGTATGACGGATTTTCTTTTGTACAAGGCGGGGTTCTCAGGCCAAAGCTTCTGTAATCTATTTCAATAGGGCCGTCTTGGATATTTTTTATCTGGTCGCGCGGAATTATCATTCTCGGGTTTGGACATTTTTTACCCGGAGAATCTTCTTCATGTTCCCATATCAGGCATGTTGCGTTAGGGTGTGCTTCTAGATTGAAAAAAATCAGAGGTTCTTTAGGATTTGTTGTAACAAATTCAAGGTTAGGGTCTGTTCCGTAGCCTTTAATATGGTCAATTCTGACAAACCACGAGCGTTCTGCATCTGCAACACAGAGTTTGCCGTTATTTTTTCTGAAGCTCGGGTGACAAAGAGCCATATCATCCGTCACCGGTTGAAGTTTACAACCTTGAGGCAGGGCAAGATATTTTTCTTCACCAGTTACAACGTTTTTGCCTAAAAGCAAACGCCCGTCTTCTTCACGGTGAGCATATTCAAGCATTTCGCTTTTGCCGCTGCCCGAGGCCCCTTCGTGAAGGATACTGATGTCGTTATCATACGGGGTTGTTATATTTACAGTAGAAGCGTGAACCGTCACAAAATCTTCTTTTAAACCTAACGCAAGCAAAACACCGTAAACACCCTTTTTTGCGCTGGGGCCCGGATACAGGTTATACGAAAATACTTCGTGAATATCGTTTTGCTGGTTGTGTACAACTACCTGTTTGCCCTCAAAATGAGAGTGTCGAAACGGCGGTGCAACGTATATTATTGCGCGTGGTTCAAAGTCTTTTTCCAGCTTGTCATAAGGAATCATTCCCTGAAGGTCATAAATACTTGCTGCAAAGAAAGCTGCATTTTTAGGAGCCATCATTAATGCAGGATATCCGTACTGTGTACCGCCTGCCATAAAAGGTACGAGAATAATTTCATTGCTGCTGAGCCAATCTAAAGTTTCTTTTCTCAAACCTTCGAACTTTTGTCCGAATCTTTCTTCGAATGTGGTTTTGTCGGTGTTTGCAATGTTATTTACGACCATGCAGTTAGGGTCACGTCTGCGCATGTACGGGTCAGGGTAGTTTATTGCGATACCGTTTTTGCATCTTGTGACATGTGCCTCTATTACGTTTCCTTTACCCGGAACTTCGTATTCAACGTCATATACACTATTTTCTTTACTGCCGAGAGAAAGCTCAATGAGTTCTTCTCTCTTTTTAGGGATTATAACGTTTTTGCTTCTTTCTAAAACGTATTGAAGCTCTTCTGCTATATGCCATTCTCTCCATGATTTTTCTTTTGAAGCTGTTTTTTCCATTATTTGCCTTCTGTATTGTCTTTACTTTATGTATCTATACAACTGATTATAGAACAAACATTCAGTTTTTGAGATAATTCAATGTTTATGTTAACTAATATATAGTAGCACATAATATGTCCGAGAAAATTCGTGATAAGGAGCAAAGCGACGTGAACGAATTTTTGTAGTGTCACATTGTTCACATAGTGAAGCCATTTTTCAGGCTTCACCACAGTTCAGCCGAAAAAGAAGGCAAAGGTGAGCAGTGACAGCTCGAAGACTCGAGGCAGCAACTGCGACACCAGATTAGAATAGCGGAGATTTTTTATGAGTAGCGAAAAAGAAAAAATGTTGAACTCTGAATTGTACGATGCAACAGACGAATATCTTTACAAAGAAAGAGAAACCGTAAAAAATCTTACCTACGACTACAATCTTATTCGCCGCAGCGACAAAGACAAAAGAGATGAGCTGATAAGAAAAATTTTAGGTAAAGCAGGTAAAAATCTGTGGATAGAATCTCCGTTTCAGTGCGATTACGGTTATAACATTGAAATAGGCGATAATTTTTATTCCAACCACAATTTGATAATATTAGATTGTGCAAAGGTTAAAATAGGTGACAATGTTTTTGTCGGCCCAAATGTCGGAATTTACACACCCTGTCACCCTATTGATGCAAAAGAGCGTATGACTTTTAAAGAATGGGCAGAACCTGTAACTATAGGTGATGATGTTTGGTTAGGCGGGAATGTAACAATCCTGCCCGGAGTCTCAATAGGAAATAATGTAGTAATCGGTGCCGGAAGTGTTGTAACAAAAGATATTCCGTCAAACAGTGTTGCTGTCGGCAATCCGTGCAAGCCGGTAAAATCTTTATAGTTTTTTTCTACAGAGGCTTTCTGTCTTATTCGCAAGCTGCGGATTAGATTACAAAATCTTCTGGAATTTCCGGTAAAATTCTTCTTTTTCTCTCACAAAAATCAAATCAGGATATCCGTCACGCTTGTATAAAACCATAATTTGATGGTCGTTTGCATTTGTACAGTTGATTACGTCATCACGTATCATCTCATACAGGTCGCCTGTTTTTAAGTGTTTAAATTTAGTTGTCATTTTCAATCTCCGCAAGTGCTGAAAGAACCTCATCAACATGGCCTTTAACTTTAACTTTTCTCCATTCTTTAACAATTTCACCATTTTTGTTGATAAGAAAAGTCGAGCGGATTATACCCATGTATTTTTTACCGTACATTGATTTTTCGCCCCACGCACCAAATGCTTGAGCCAGTGTGTGTTGTGTATCAGACAACAATACAAAATTAAGCCCCTGTTTTTCTTTAAAATTAACATGACTTTTAATGCTGTCAGGACTGACACCTATAACCTGAGCAGCCATAGACCATCTGTTTTTATTTTCTTTGAAATCGCAGGCTTCCTGAGTACAGCCTGAAGTATTGTCTTTCGGGTAAAAATAGAGTATTGTTGTCTTGCCAGCTAAATCAGAAATTTTATACTCTTGTTCTTGAGAGTTTTCATCTATTCCTCTAAGGGTTATGTTTAAATCTTTTATGTTCATTATGTGCTAAGACTCCCTAGATTAATAATACAAAGAGTACAACACTAAAATACAAATGGCAACGTCTATATTGTGTGATGAATATAGCAAATTTCACTAAAATTTCTCAAAACAGCGTCATACTGAGCGTTTGCGAAGTATCTTAATAAAAAAGATTCTTCTGACTAAAGTCCTTAGAATGACAGGTTTTTACAGCATCTGTGAAATTTGCTGCATAAGTCCTTATATTGTTAGTGCTTTATTTATTTCGTTTTCTCTATCAAGTTCATTTTGTGATATTTCAATGCAATCTTTTACAGAATAACGATACTGCCCGTTTTCATTTTTTTGGAAAACAAGTTCTCTAAACGGAGAATCATGTCTGAAAACTGCATTGGAATTTTTCATTATTTCGACAATATCGTCAGGAGAAAAACAGCGCGATGTTGAAAACAGATATTGTCTAATTACCATATCACGATAGGACTGTTTAAGTTTAAGCAATTCCTTGCATTGTTCGGCGTTAAATATCGGAGTGCCGTCTTTTCTAACACTTTTTAGAGATGTCATACTCTCGGGATAGTAATAAGAATCTAAGTCGCTTAAAATATTGCAGCATTCTTTTTCATTGAAAATAGGCTGTAGATTTTTATATCTGGCATTTATGATTTTTTGTGATTTATTTGACGCTTTCTTTATGTAATAAGCTATTTTATCGCGCATTTCATCAGGCAGCACCTCTCCGTTTTCAAGAGTTAAGTGTGTATCTGATGCAACTGCTTTATTAACCTTATTAAAAAGCTCCTGAGGAGATATCCAGCCGACTTTATTGTTCCAGTATTCCATTTTTTGCTGTTTTATTTTCTTTTCTTCAGCAAGGCGTAATGCGTTTTTTTCTGCACTTTTTTGTGCGGAAATTTGTGCTTTTAGTCTTCTTTCCTCTTCATTTTGTTTTCTTTCCTCTTCCGCCTGTCTTGCTTCTTCATGTCTTTGCTCTAATATGGCAGCTTTTTCCTCTTCTTGCTGCTGCACAAGTTTTTCTTCTTTTTGTTTGATAAGTTGTTTTATTGCCTTATCCAGCTTTTTGCCGTAGTTGCTTTCACCCTTGTTGTTCGCAGCAAGTTCTAATGCTTCTTTTAATAATTCCGGATTATCTTCAATTGATGCTCCTCTTTTGAGTATTATATTCTGACAATCTTCTGCATTCAGCGATTTTAAGGCTAATATAGAATCAAATGCATTCGGATATGCTTTGAATAAATCAGCGTACTGCATTAGCAATGCACAGTCTCTTGCGTTGAATCTGGGTTTGTTCTCGCTGTCTTTTTGGCTGTAGATTTTTTTAAACTCGGTCGGATATTTTTCTATTTGTTTGCCTGCGTCAAAAAATAAATCCAGAGATTGAAGAGCGTCAAACCTGTAAGACCTGTCCTCGTTTCTTGCGTTAATTATCCGTGAAAATCCGGTTTTATGAATCTTTATATCATCGGCAAACTGCAAAATTTCATATTTTTCTCTGGGAGTAAATCTCGATAATGATACGCCTAAATGTTTGTTAGGCAGTCGGTTTGTTTCACTTGCATAAAATTCTTCAACAATGAGTTCAGATACTTTTACGTCATTTTCTGCCATCATAAAAATTGCGCCTGCCGGATATGTCGATTCATATTTAACAGGGTTTGTTGCATTTTTTGGTTTGTCATTTAAGTTATTACGGCCTTTAAATGATGTATTGTTGTTTGTTGTTGTATTATTTAAACCATAATTATAAAGAGATATTTTGCCGATGCTCATATATTCAACCTTCACTTTTCCATTAGTTTTAAATAGTTAAAAACTGATGAAAAAAATTTTTGCCTGTTTTTGTAAAAAAAAATTTTTTAACCCTGAAAACAAAAGAATACTGCTAAATTTGTTCTTTGCAAAAGTTAATATTTACGTATTTTTTCTGTGCGGTTTTTCTATCCAGACATAAGTTCTGTCCTTATAAAAGGCAAACGGATTTGACGCAAAGTCTTTGTCTTTTGACATTGCTTTAGTTTTAGCGTCTATATCCGCTATTCTTTGTTTTAAGCTTTTAAATAAATTTTTTATGTCCATAGTTTTTCATACATTCCTTCACATTAATCATTGCATAATATTTTGCAGAGTTAATTGCATAAATTGTTAATACCCTGTTACCCGTAAGCATTAATTTTTGTATAATAAAATATATGGAGAAAATGAAAAAAAGGATTTTAATTGCAGAAGACAGCAGTGAATGGCAAAGATTCCACTCAACGCTGCTTAAAGGTTACGATAAATGTGAACTTGACTTTGTTATCTGCGATTGCGCCAAAGATGCTCTGGCACTTGTGCAGGAATCATTAACAAAGCCCTATGACCTCATTATTACGGACTTGCAAATGGAAACTGACTTTACACCTGATTTTGCGGGTGAGTGGCTGATTAAACAAATAAAAACCTACAAGGAGTACATTAAAACGCCTGTTGTAATAGTTTCCGCAACTTATAATATTGCTTTTATTGCACACTCACTCGGGGTAAAATACCTTTCTAAAAGAACACTTGTCAACAATCCTGATACATATTATTTTTTGCTTGATGAAATTTTCTTATAAAATGCAAAAAAAAAAGCTCTAATTTTCATTAGAGCAATACTTTTAATAGGAAGGGAAGGTTAGGAAGTTAGGTAGGTTAGTGTGAAAGTCTCATCTTATTTAATATCTTTATTGTTTTTGTTTATTCAATGCTTACATATATATAAAGTATATACAAAGTATAAAATTTCACTTTTGAGTATATACTGTTACAATTCTTTACAATTATTTTGATTAACAGGTTAATAACCCGTATTAAACGGTAGATTCGGGTTATAAAAAAGTCCGAGAAAAATTCGTGATAAGGAGCAAAGCGACGTGAACGGATTTTTGGAGTGGCACATTGTTCACATAGTGAAGCCATTTTTCAGGCTTCACCACAGTTCAGCCGAAAAAGAAGGCAAAGGTGAGCAGTGACGACTCGAAGGCTCGAGGCGGCAACTGCGACACTAGATTATAATTCGCAATATTCTTTAACAGGACATTTATCGCACAGCGGTCGCTGTGGTTTGCAAATATTCTGACCGAAGGTGACGAGTATTGTGTTTATATCGAGCCAGTATTTTTCAGGCAATAATTTGCGCAGAGCCATTTCTGTTTCTTCCGGAGTACTTGTTTTAACCCAGCCTAGTCTGTTGGAAATTCTGTGTACATGAACGTCAACACATATAGCAGGCAAGCCGAACCCTTTTGCCATTACAAGGTTAGCTGTTTTTCTTCCGACGCCTTTGAATTTTACCAGCTCATCAATTGATTCAGGGACTTTTCCTTTATACTTTTCAACTAGTTCTTTTGATATATCAAGAATCTGCACTGCCTTGTTTTTGTAAAAACCTACAGGATAAATTGCTTTAGCAAGTTCATCGACATTGACCGTTAAAAAATCCTGCGGTGTTTGTCCGAGTTCAAGCATCCTCAGTGAACACGGGTAAGTTGTCTTGTCGTTTGTTCTAAGGCTCAATATGCAGCATATTAAAACTTTAAACGGGTCGTTAAAAGTTTCCATAAGCTTTACAAACTCGGTTTGAGGCAGGTTTGCATCTTTTATGCCTTTTATTATTTTATCAATATTATCTTTGCTTTTTGTCATAACAGTATTTACGCAAAAAAACACCTCCGAATCAACGAAACAGAGGTGTTTTTTTATTTATTTAATAGCAATAAACTATTCTTCTACTTCGATAACGCCTACAGGGCAAGATTCAGCAGCTTCTTTGATGCTGTCTTCGTTGCCTGCAACTGCTGCTTCGTTAACAACAGCTGTATCTTCAATTGAAAATACTGCATCACAAACTGATTCGCAAGCGCCGCAAGCTATGCAACCATCATTAATTTTTACTTTCATTGTTTTCTCCTTTATAATTTATTAAATAGGGACAAAATATCCCTTACCCTTACTAAGAATATTATACAAAAAAATATAAAAAATACATACCCTTCAAATTAAGAAGTGTAAATAAACGTATTTTTTTGCTTATAAAAGTGTAGGGTTGTATATTAGAATTGATTTATTCAGTATTTTTGGAGTGTTTATGAAAATTTCTAAAATAAATTATGCAGGTAACAGCTTAAACAAAAAATCTTTTAAAAATCAAATTTCTCCGGAATATATAGGTTTAATCAGCAGAAAAATATCAAATGTGCAGGCGGACGTTAAATCTTTAAAGGAAAAGGCCGAAGAGACGAACCGGAAACAGGATATAATCATTCAACAAAACAAAGATATTTTAACAGCACTGTATTTAACAGCATCTCATAAAGACATTACCGCACCAAACATGCCATGGGTGCAGGAGATAAAAGAATTATCGGAAAAAAATTATAAGTAATTGACAGAGGTAAATAATCCGATAAAAATATCCCCTGAATCAAAAAAAACAGGGGATTAAAAGTTTTATGTTACTTATAAGTTAACTGTTAGCAGTGACAAGCTGCTGCAATTTTTTATAACATTCCTGACAATATACTGGTTTGTCAAGTCTGGGTTCAAACGGGACTGTTGTTTCGCACCCGCATTCGCTACAGATAACTTTATGTTCTTGTCTGTGGAATCTTTTGTGCTGAAACTCACTGCGCTGAGCTTTTTTTAATGCTCTGCATTCAGGACAGCGTTTTGGCTCCGAAAAGCCTTTTTGCGCAAAAAATTCCTGCTCTTCTGCCGTAAACGTAAATTCCTTACCGCAATCATTGCAAATAAGTTGTTTGTTTTCATAACTCATAAGTTGACCCTTCATTTTGTACTTTAATAACTATGACCCTTTTTTCTAAAATTGTCTATAGTTTTAGCTACATTATTCGGGTTTTATTACGATATATGTAGTAACATATTGTTAAGATTCTACTTATCTTTTCTCTCAGCCGCAGATTTCATCTCGTCTTTAAAATCATTCATTTTGCGTCTGATATCATTGTTGAGATTGTCAAAATCTTTTTGTTTATTATTTTTCTTAATCCAGCTTGAAAACATTTTTTCGAATCTTTCACCTGTGATTATATCGGTATTGGAAAGTGAACCGTAAGAAATTTTATCAATGTACTCTTGAATAAACGGTTTTGCAAAGTCAGTAATCATATCAGATATTTGCATGCCGGCATTTGAGTATCTTATAATGTCATTTTTTATGTCGGGCATAAACATTTCGTAAGTGACACCGCTCGGGTCGCAGCCTATATACTTTGTTTTTGAACCCAGACCCCATTGAGTTGTTGCCTGCAAAATCAGGTCTGTGTTCTTTTTCAAGTCAGAGGATACACCGTCAGTGTGGCAGCCAAAAAGTTTTTCTTCCACACTGTAGCCGCCATAGGTTACAGCCAGATGGCTTAAAAGTGACTCTACAGTGATTCTGCTGTTGTCGGTTGGCTTCATCATCGTTAAACCGGCAGCTTCGCCGCGTGACTCATTAACAATGAAATCAAGAGCCTGTATAGGCTGTTTGGATTTTTGTGCCTCATCTTTAAATATATGATTCAGTACTATCTGGTTTATAGCGTGTCCGGCTTCGTGAGCGCGTGTTGATTTAAGCTCGTAATCATTTTTTTCGCTGTCATTTTTGATGCCTACTATGGCTTCAAGTTTGGCTTCCTGTATATCCTTAGCGGTTATATAGGTTAATGTTCTGTCTTTGTAGAGTGTTTTTCTGTATGCTCTTTTTATAACATCAGCAAGCTCGGCTCCTGACATACCGGCAGAGGTTTTTGCAAGGTCATCAAGCATTTTCTTTTTGTCTTCATTGCTTTTGAAGGGTTTTTCTTTTGCGTTGATTTCTAATATTTCCCGCCTTGCTTTTTCGCTGAATCTCGGGTCGTCTATTTTAAATTCCATATCGATACGGCCTTTTCTAAAAGCGTTATCAAAAAGGTCGCGTCTGTTAGTTGCAAAGATTGTGATAACCTTTATGTCGTTTTCTTCTTTAGATTGGACGCCGTCAAGTTCGCCTAAAAGTGCGTTCAGGGTAGCATCGCCTTCTCTGTTTGATGAACCGCCTCTTTTTCCTGCAACGGCATCAGCTTCATCAATAAATACTATTGCTGTTTTCTTTTCGCTTGCATGTGCAAGTTTGCGCGCCTGAGCGTATAAATCGCGCACATTTTTAGCACCTGCGCCAACGTAAATTTCGTTAAAACTGCTGCCGTTGGTGCTGATTAAAGGAACTCCCGCTTCGCCGGCTATTGCTGTAGCAAGAAGAGTTTTACCTGTACCAGGAGGGCCGTAGAGAATAATACCTCCGGGTTTATCCGTGTTTTTAACTTTTGGGTTATTCAAAATATTGAGCAGTTCTTCCTGAATCTGCTTTTTTACGTTAAACATACCGCCAACATCGTCAAATCTTGTTTTAACCTGAGAGTATACTTTAAAGTTTGATTTTTGAGTTTCTTTAGGTTCAGAGTCTGCAAGCTTTTGTGAATTATTGCGGTTTGAGTTTTGCAGAACTTTTTTGTATTTTTCAGCAATTATGGGGTTTTCAATTTCAAATTGGACTCTGTCAGCTTCAAACTCCTGTGCGACCTGGTTATAACCTGTGTCTTGAAGTTCTTTAACCATATCCGTATTTATTCCGAAAGTATTTTTTGGCGTCATATAGTAGAATTCAGCCTGTTGTTCGGGCTTCATTGTTTTGACTATCTGTAGAATTTTACGAGTGGTTACATGATTTTTGTCATTGTTTACGGATTGAATTAACGGGCCGTTCATTCTGTTTTTATCCGGTACAAGAAATTTGAATTTTGTTGAGTTGTCGCTATCTTCGGCAATCTCTAAAATAGTTTTTGCGAGGTCAAATCGGTCATTTATAAGAGCCATGCTGAAAGGTGATTCGTCAGTTCCGTTGCGCGAAAGCAAAAAGTTTGAGATAACCGTTTCATTTTGTCTGTTTAACTCGGTAAAAAAAGATTTTGAATCAAGTCCGTAGCTGAGAACTGTCTTATTTTTTTCATAATCGGCTTCGCTGTCAATCATTTTTACGAAGTCTTTATAAAATTCTTCGGCTATGTATCTGTCGTTTACCCTTTTTCCTCCAAAAGAAACCTTGCTGCTATTTGATACAGGCGAAGACGCGTAGTAATTGCGCTTACTGCTGTAAACATTGTCACGGCTAATATAACTGACTTTCATTATAAATAATCCTTAACACAGTACTCTCTCAATATCCATTAAACAATTAAGCATGGCGTTTTTTGCTAATATGTTAAGTAATATTAATAAAAATGTTACAATTGTATTATAGATTTTGGGCTTCTGCCAGATTATCAGTACCTATTTCCTGTAACAAATCTATGTATGAGTTGTAGTATACGCCTAAAGCAGACATGTATTCCTGCAAAATATCCTGATGCGACTGTTCAACAACGATAAGACTTGTTAAAGGTGCTTTGCCCTTTTTGTAACGCTGTTTGGAAAGTTTTAAAATTTCATTTGATTTGTTAATGATATCTTTATAGTGTTCAACATTTTCCTGTGCGATTATAAATTTGTCGTAGTTTGTGTGGATAATGTTTTTTGTAATGTTTATTATCGAGTTGTACTCAAGCTGTGCCTTATCGTATTCAAGTTTTGCCGTTTTGATTTCAGGAGTATAAAGATACAATGAAGGGATTTCAAAGCCTGCGCCTACGTAAGCCCCCGGGGTTCCGTCATGAGCAAACGCATATCCGCCGGATACGTATACATCTGGTATTCTTTGTTTGGTCACAACACTTATATTGCGCTTAGCTTTAAGAATTTTTGCCTGTGCCATTTTTATGTCGTATCTGTTTTCAAATGCAGTGTTTTCAAGCATTTCATAACTCGGAAGGTTTGCTTTGGCTATAAGCATCGGCTGATTGAACAGAGAATCGTCTTTTGAATCATACAGGGTAAGATTGTTTTCAAGGTTCAATACTCTGTTAAAGTTGTACTGGGCTGTTTTTACATTAGCCTCTGCACGGTTGATTTGAATAAGCTGCTTTTTAAGTTTCATATCAGCTTGCAGAAGGTCTATTGTATAGCTGTCGTTATTTTTGGGTCTGTTTTTTGCAATATCATATAAATCTTCAAGCAAATCTTTTCTGTCTTCCATCAGCTTGAGATTTGATTTTGCAACAAGCAGATTAAAATAAGCCATTCTTATTTTTAATTTTAGTTTAAATTCAGAGTCTTTTATTTTGTTTTCAGTATAGGACAGACCTGCTTCAGAGACTTTTTTTCTTGCGCCTCTTTTGGTTATTTCAACAGGCAGGGTCAGACCAAACTGGCTTGAATTTGTTTTTGCTATTTTTCCCATAAGAAAGTTAGACTGAAACTGCGGGTTTTTTAAAGCATTTGCAGCTTTTATGTCGTTTTGGGATATGCCGAGATTTTTGCGCTGCTCCTGTAGTTCTATATTCCCTGCCAGTGCCATATCAATTGCTTCTTGCAGTGTAATTTTATACTTGTCGCTGTCAGTATTGGCATCAGTTATAGCATTAGCCGGAAGCAGGCAAAGACAAGTACATATAATTATTAACGCTGTAAGTAAAAACCTTTTCATACAGAAAAATATTTTAAAATAAAAAATTCTTTATAGTCAATCAGAATTAAGATTTTACAAGAACATTTTTCTGTTTATCCACTGTAAAATATTCCGGTTTCAGCCTGAACACTCTTACGTATCCGTGCTCGCCTTTACCGTTATGCGATTGAACTTTTGAGGCAAAATTATCCCAGTTAGAGTTATCAGTTTCATCGGCATAAAGCTGACCGTTTCCGCTTGTGATTGCTGCGTGCCCCGGAACATCTATTCTGCTTTTGTTTCCGTATACGACAATATAGCCTGCCGGAAGATTTTTTATATCAGCTGCTGTAAGTTCACGTGCAACATCTCCGCTCAGTTGTACATATTTTACTTCTTCAAACCTTTCAGGATGTTTTGAAAGGAAGTTCGCAAGCTGAAACGCATTGCTAAAGTTTGACATTTCTTCCGCCTGTACAGCGCCAGAGCCGATAAGAGCCTGTTTTGCACCTGTCAGACATCCGCCGCTGGTACGCAGTGTATTGGCGGCATCAGCCCCGTTTTGGGCAAGAAGTAAATTAATATCAGATGTGTTATTTGTATTTATACCTTTATCGCGTTCCACGTTAAAACCAGTGTACAGTCCTTTGTTTACCCTGTTTTGATAAGCATATAAACCGCTGTCAGGGTTTCTGCCGTTTCTTAACTGGTTAAGATATCTGTTGCAGCGTTTTTGTGCTCCGGTGCGGTAACCTCTGTCAGGATATTCAGAAACATTTGCACCTGTAGAATCGTTTAGTATAACAGATGAGCTTTCTACACCCTGCAATGAAATCTGGCGGGCATGGCTTGTCTGATAAGCTTGTTTGAATCCAAGTTCAGCATTCATTGATATTTGGCGTTGTTTCTTTTCGTTTTGCACTCCTTTAAGCTGCTGTTTTAACTTTGCACTGTGCACAAGAATCAGCTCCAGATCCTGTTCGGTAAGCGATGAACATTCTTTAGTCGTTAATCCGTTGCCAAAAGAAATTTCTCCGCGTCTGATTTGAGAAATAAGATTATTGACCTTTCTTGCATCATAACCTTTTAAAAGAAGAGTCTGCTGTAGATTATCAATCTCTTTTTCTGTATTTCTGGTTGTACCGCCATTATAAAGTCTGGGCATAAAAGTGACGTGCCCGATGCCCCAGCCCAAATCGGATTGCATAGATTTTCTTTTTTCGGGCGCATTTTCAGTTACAGTTCTTGCGTTTTTAAGTGCAGCAGCTCTTTCTGAAGAATTTTCTTTGATAGTAAACAGTTTTTTATATCTTTCAGCATTGTGTGTGTAGACCCTTATATCAGGAGTGGCTGTTCCTTTTTTTACCGCACCTGGAGCGCCGTTGTACAAGTACAAGATTGCGTCATCCTCTGTTATATTATTTTTTATCAGATATCCGCCCGTTCTTGTTTCTTTTTCACCGTTCACGAGTCTTGCAGCAGATATGTAGTAGCGGTCACCTGCTGCTTCTATGCCGTTTTGAAAGGCTTCGCCCTTAACTTTTTTGCGCAGTTCATTTAAAACTATCATTGTTGCTGCTGCTGACTGTTTGCCATCGAGGGTTGTGTAATAACCTCTTTTTATTCCGTATTTTTCAAAGAGTTTATTGATACGCGGGTCATCATCCCAGTCCCCGACTTTAACCTGTGTAAACCCCTTGGAAGTTGCGGTTGAATCGTTAAGCGGGTTATCAATACCTATCTCTTTTAAGCCGATATTTACAACTGCAAGCGAATCCATCACCATACTCCAAGCACCGCCAAAGCCTGTATCAGCAGCATAACGACTACATTTCCCGAAGTTTGTTTCCTGCATCGCAATTGCCAGCGACATTTTGGCAAATTTATTATATGTATCATTGTCCATACCGAGATCCTTCATTAATCTGGGCTTTTCTTTTTCCAGAGTATGAACAAAACTCATTATTTCTTCTCTTTCGGACTCTGAAGCATCGGCAAGAACTGACGGGTCAACGGATATAGATATAGGGATAGCTTTATCTATGACTTTTCGAGTTTCTGCTTTTTTATCCAATGGTCCTTGAATCAATGTACTGTAGTTACCTTTGCCGGAATGAAACTCGACATCCTGCACTATTTTTCCGTTTGTATAAAATCTGTTTATTCTGTCAAAACCGTTAGTGCCGAAGATTATATCCATTGATTGCATGCCGAGAGCTTTTCCCTGTCCGGAGTTTTCTGTATCAAAGAACATATGGATATCGCCTGTTGTCGCATCTTTAATAAGCTGAGGCTCAACTTTATACAAACCTTTGTAACTTTTTAGCAGGTATTTTTGATGTGCGTCAAGTTCGTTTTCGTTTATCATGACTACTTTATGCCCGCTTTGCGTTATGATATCTTTTATTCTGTTTGCTGAATTTTTAACAACTTTCGGAGAATCATCAGTGTTTATCGGCTCGCTCTGGTCAGTAAGCAGTTGTCCATCAGTATTTTGTTGATTATTTGACAGGTTGCCGGCTTCTGGTTCAGGGGGCTCCTGCACAGGCGCTGCCGGAGCAATTCCCAGTTCTTTAAGTGTCTCGTCGCTCAACAATTCTATTTTAGAACCTGCAAGCAGCCATTGCCTGTCGTTCATAAAAGAATTGTTTTCTTCTAGCTGTTGAACAAAGGCATCGCGGTATTTCTTAGCGTCAGCGCCTTCATAGCCAAGTGATTTTATAATTTTGTCTACAGTATCGCCACTGTTAACGGTATAAGACGGACCGGCAGATGTCTTTTTCTTTTGAGATGCAGGTGGTGTCTGTTTTTTTACAACAGTTTTTTTAATCCCGAGCTGTTGTATCTGCTTATCGCTCAGCAGTTCTATTTTTGAGCCTGCAAGCAGCCATTGCCTGTCGTTCATAAACGAGTTGTTTTCTTCAAGCTGTTTTACAAGGGCTTCGCGGTATTTTTTTGCGTCAGCACCTTCATAGCCGAGGGATTTTATAATTTTGTCTATTGTATCTCCGGAATTCACTGTACGAAGAGGTTTTTTATCGGAAACATCACGCGTTTCAGAAGACGATAAAGTCAGCATAGAAATATCATCTGCCATAGTAGATGAGTTGTAGTTTTCAAATATACTTGAGTATTTTGATAGTGCTTTGTTTACATCATTTTGGTCAATTACGCCGTCACCTTGTGACATTTCAATAAGAAATGCTTTTATTTTTTCAATTTCTTTTTTATCAAAAATATTGTTTCCATCGCCACCAAAACCAAGTTTGTCAAAGAACTTAAGAAATTTGTTATTTGACGATTGGTTTTCCAAATTATCTAAATCGTTTAGATTAATTTTTCTTCCGTTGGCAAGTTTTAGCTCCATAGGTTATTCCGTTCGACTTTACACACATTATTAATTTATTAATCGGTCATTATGCAGATAATCTTTAGGAAAAACCCGTTATTTGTTAAAAAATGTAAATAAATTATTTCACGCAAACCGTAAAAAATAGTGTATTATAGTATCGGATAGAAAAAGAAAGGAATTCATTATGTGGGAAAAGGATGTAAACATTAATGAAATTAAGGAAATCAGAGTAAAAACGAATGTTTACTTTGGTGTCGGAGCAATTTCAAAAATCGAAGACATTGCAAAAGACATAAAAAACAAGGGAATAGATAAAGTTATTGTTGTAAGCGGCAGAAATGCTTATAAATCGACAGGTGCGTGGGATTATGTTGAAAAAGCGCTTCAAAACAACGGTATTGGCTACACAAATTATGCCAAAGTTACACCTAACCCGACAACAGACGCTATTAATGAAGCAACTGCACAGGCAAAAGAATTCGGTGCAAAAGCTGTTATAGCAATAGGCGGCGGTTCTCCTATCGATACAGGTAAGAGTGTTGCAATTTTGCTTGAATATCCCGACAAAACAGCGGAAGAATTGTATGAACTCAAATTTTCTCCTGTTAAAGCAGCACCTATCGTGGCTATCAACCTTACTCACGGTACCGGTACGGAAGTTAACAGATTTGCCGTTGCAACGCTGCTTGCAAAAGATTTTAAACCGGCTATTGCTTATGATTGCATTTATCCGACATATTCAATCGACGACCCTCAATTAATGACAAAGTTATCTAAAAACCAGACAATGTATACAGCAATTGACGCTGTTAACCACGTTGTAGAAGCAGCAACTTCAACGGTGGCTTCTCCGTATGCAATTACTCTTGCAAAAGAAACTATCAGACTGGTTGCAAAATACCTGCCGAAAGCTGTTGCAAATCTCGAAGATCCTGAGCCGAGATATTACCTGCTTTATGCTTCATTGTTAGGCGGAGTCGGTTTTGATAACGGATTATTGCACTATACTCACGCTCTTGAGCACCCGTTGAGTGCGGTAAAACCGGAATTGTCACATGGTTTGGGCTTAGCTATGCTTTTGCCTGCCGTTGTTAAGGCTATTTATCCTGACAGAGCGGCAACTCTTGCTGATATTCTTGAACCTATTGCACCAGGCTTGAACGGAACTGCTGATGAAGCTGAAAAAGCTGCAAAACTCGTTGAAAAATGGTTATTTGATGTAGGTGTTACACAAAAACTCAAAGATGACGGATTCTGCGAAGGAGATGTCGATAAACTTGTAAACCTTTGCTTTACAACACCTTCTTTGGACGGACTCCTCGGCATTGCACCGAATGAAGCTACAAAAGAAAGAGTAAAACAAATTTATGAAGAGTCTATGACACCTTATAACAAGTAGTTCTTTATATGTAACAAAGCCCCTCTTTGAGTATCAAAGAGGGGCTTTTATTATAATAAACTCTTTAATATTAACAATTGTAAAGATGACAATTATAGAAACTCTAAAGTTTTGTAATAATTATACCGATATACAATATATGAATGAAGATATTGAGCTTTTAATAACGTAGTATAAAGAAATGATGGATATGTACGATATCGAGCTTGAAGACAAAGAACTGAAGGAAGTAGGACTGGAGCTTATGTTCCTGACACCTGAAAAGTGCAGCCACGAAGACGGCATTACAGCCGTGGAGTTGAGCCGCCATCTTAATATGCCTTTAGAAATTGTCAAAAAAAAGCTTAAAATTTTATTTGATAAAGGTATTGTACAGGTTAGAGGAATTAACCCCAAAATTTGGAAGTTTAACGAATACAATTTTCAACGAATGGATGAAGACGATGAAGTCTACAGACTTTTATGCAGTTTTGACGATGTGGATTTTGACAAATATTTTTCTTATTGATACAGTGCAAAATGTATGAGAATTGTCTGAGTTGCAGCAAACCTGCTTGTGGACAAATACGCCGTGAGAGGTAAAAAAATACAAAAGCGGACGACGAGGCTCGAACTCGCGACGTCAACCTTGGGAAGGTTGCATTCTACCACTGAATTACGTCCGCTTAAATCTTTATACAAATATAATACCACTAAATTTTTTATTGAATAAAATTTAATTTGATATTGTTATTTTTATACAACAGACAGTAGATTAGCGTTTTTCCGTATCATTGAAATCATCTGCGCTGTAATACTTGCCTGATTTTGCCCATGAAATATCCGTCAGCCCGTGGACGGAAACAACAGATTCTCTTTTGGTTCCGGACGGAAATTTCAAAAAATTTTCATAACTTTTTTTCTTTATTTCTTTAGCCGAACTCTCCATATAATTACGGAATGTGTAGGGTACTTCTGACGGGCTGTCGTTTAACACAATTTTGGTGAAGATGCTGTAGCTGTAGTCTGAAAGAAGGTCGCTTATGGAATAATGCTTCATACCCTTAAGATAAGCGGTATAATACTTATCTTTATCAAGGCTGTAAACATACATTATTGAATTGGGTTTTATATAAATGTATTTGTTGATTGTGGTCAGAGATCTTTCAGGAATACAAAGTATTACAATGTTTGAAATTTTTCTGTCGGAATGTACAGTATAATATGCAAACATCGAATAGTTGTATGCTTGCGGCAAAAGAAACTCAAGTATATTGTCCGCACCGCCAAAAAATCGCCATACCTGCGAAAACACATTATTTCCGACATTAGCACGCCACTGGTTCCATACTATTTCCATGCCTTTTTCTTCTTCCTGCGGCAGCATCAGTGTAGGAGAAATACCGAGTTCGGGCATGGTTTGAGGAGTTATATTATCTTGAATATGATGTTGAGCAGAGCTTTTTTGTGCCTGTGCAGGCGTATAATCCTGCATTTCGGGCTTAGATTCATGTGGGTATTGCGCAGGCAGATACGGTGTCGGGTTCACACTTTGTGAATTTGTAGCATTTGTTTGGTTTTTATTTGTTTTATTTGGATTGATTTTATATTTGACTGCACATGCAGATTGAATATTAAATAAAAAAACACATAATACCCAAAATAAAATAAATCTTTTCATATAAGTACCTTAAAATTAATGCCGAAAATTATAACAATATTTTGTCATTTTTATCATTTAACAGCATCGTGTACTGTAACACGCAGTTTGTTTCCTTTATATATACCATTTACAACTTTATAATCTGAACCTGAACATTTATTATAGTGGTTTGTCCCTGAATTTTTAATAAAGTTGTATAAATCTATCAAAAATTCTCCGTCCGGTGTATTGTGAGCATACACGGCTTTAAATCGATTTGTTCTGTAATCTCTTAGTGTACGTTTATGACAAACAAAAGGGTATATTTTTGCAGAAAATACTTTATTATTTCCTAATTCAGCTTTTTTTCTGTCACTGTATAAGCGGTACGTTGTAACATCTTTTCTGTTAAAGTATTCGTTTTGAGGAGTTGATTTAACAGTAATATCAGCGACATTTCCGTCATCAAGGCAAAAATTAAACTCGGTAACATAACCGTTCGGGAAACTGACATTTTCCCAAAAATACTTTGCAATCTGTACTTCAAGTTCATATATAAGTTGTTTTTTAGTTTTAGCTTTTTTAACCCGTTTGTTAATTTTGGGAATTTTATTTTTAGAAAGAGTAATATCAGCTGCTGTTACAGCGGCTGTTGACTTATTGTTTTGAGAAAGCTGTGCAGTATGTGTTTTAGCCGGAGATGGTTGTTTCTGTTGCTCGATTTTTGAGGCAGGCTCATCATCTTTAGCTGTTTCTTTAATGTTGATTTGTGGCGGCGAAACAGGCTCGATGGTGCTTTTTAGCGGCAAAATTTCATTTTGAGAAGTCATTTGTGATAAAACAAGATTTGAATTTATTTCACAATTGTTATCGTTTTCTATAACTTTATTATTTATTTCGTTTTTAAATAACATATCGTTTGCATCTTCAGTTTTATCCGGTTTTTCAGATTGGGTTGTTATATCTGTAGTTTTGGGTATTGTTTTTTCAGCAGCAATAATTTTATTTTTTGGTGTTGCGGAGTGCGTATTTATGTGTTTCGTATTATCAGGTACAAAAAGACCTATAATTAAACAAGTTATTAACAAAATAACTATTATTATGGCGGCTTGTAAGAGTGCTTTGGGGTTCATTATGATTTTCTTTCTGTTAGCTGAATTATGGATATTTATTATTATAACGATATTTTTTGATTTTTGTTCAAAAAAATGTTGACTCAAAATATTCTTTTGATATTATTAAGTAACGAGGAGATAACTTGAGACGTTAGCCTCAGTGGAGTGCAACGGAACGGTTTTTAAATTAAAGTAGAGCTTGCTCTACCAACTCCACAAGACAATTAAATAATACGCCACGTTAGCCCAGTGGAGTGCAACGGAACGGTTTTTAAATTAAAGTAGAGCTTGCTCTACCAACTCCACAAGACAATTAAATAATAC
>CALUTJ010000002.1 GCA_944323685.1 Candidatus Gastranaerophilales bacterium
TTAATATTTCAAATTTATGTTGCCCAAAATAATCAAACCATGTGGAACAAATAATCAAACCATGTGTCCTTTTACAAGAATGTATTAAACCAGACATTTCAATCCTGTACGGTTAAAATGATTTTACCCCTTAAAGAGGCTTAGTGTTTAGGTTTCAACCTGTCTGAAGTGCCGAAAATAATCAAACCAAATTACTTGAAAACTCCACGAAGCGTAATGGGCTACCCCATCGATTATTGATTGCTGCAAGATATTAAGCCTTAAGATGTTTTGTAAATAAATATTACAAAAAAAGCAATTTCGATGATAAAAAACGACTTATAAATTATATAGGGGAAATTTATTAGGAGTTTGCATAATACAAATGGGTATTACCGGAATAAATGTCATCGCAAGATTATCAAAAAGCTTTTCCAAAGCAGCTGCTTGCAATAAAGCAACTAACGCAATAAGTCATAGTGCGCCCAAAGATAAGATAATCAGATCTCTCTCAAATGCAGAGGATACCGGTAGGATTGTCAAAAATATAGGCGATGACGGAATAAATTGTTTAAATATTGTTTATTCGGAATTAACACACTATTCGCCCAAAATACGGACTCAATTTACAGATTTTATAAGGGTACTGGAACAGAGAAACGGAGGCAGTGCACCTCCTGAACGAATACAGAGTTTATTCAACAGAATATTAAAAAATCCTAACTATCAATCAGAAACGGAACTTAGTCAATATCTTACTGATTTAAAGGCTCTTGCACAAAAAAAATCACCCGGTGGAGAATACTTATTAAACGGACAAACAGTATTCCATCTGGCTGATTTTAAATCAAATAATATACCGCCTGATATACGCCGACAATTTAGAGATTTAATACATTGCGCTGAATTGGGCTTGCTCCCGCCAAACGCACTGCGGCGACCGGGAAAAATGCCTAATTTATTCTCAATAACAGACGGTATTAATCCTGAGATATTAAAAGATATAGAAAAGCTAAAGCTGGCACGGTCTCGCGGGCTTAAAGAAATAGACGTATTTATCCCGGAATTTAATTCTTTATTTAAAGATGCAGCTGAAATTGACAAACTTAAACCCGGAGATTTATTCAGCGTAAAACGCGGAGTTAACGGCACGCCTGAATTATATTTGGTTCAGAACAATAAAAGACTAACAAAACTCGATATTGATAGAGAAACCTGCTTTAATTTATTACCGCCGGTTAAAAGATTCTTTATAGAACAAGGTCAAAGCGGTACCTGCTATCAATTATCATCATATATATCACAGCTAAATAACCCTTATACAAGAGGCGATTTATTAACAAGAATGAAACAGCTTGCTGATGGAAGTATTGTTATAAAAATGCCTACTGATTCAACTTCAAAAAATATGTTTGCGGGACTTTTTGATGATTTTGATAAAAACGGAGCTGTTCTCACCAAAATGGACGGATACAGATTCAATGCCCCGAATCGACAACAAAGCGTGACAAGCAATCCGTTAATAAAAGCTCTTGAACACCTGTACGGAAAACATCGCAAGTATATGTATGCTGATGAATATGTACGCTACGTAAAATCTACGGGCGGAAACGTACAGGAAGCATACCAAAATGCTTTAAATAACATGGAAAAAAATATTTATATTAAGAACAAAAACGGCTCTATAACAGTAGAAACACTGGAGAATTATAATCAAAAGCTTATTAATCAAGCTAAAGCTACGGGCGGGCGTGTTCAGACATATGCTTCTGTTGAAGACTATTATAAAGACGATGGCGGATATACCGATGAAATCTTTAAATTCTTTAATAATGGCCGTTATAAAAACGGAAAATTATTGACCGGTGGAAAAACAGACATAAGTACTTTAAATGAGATAAGAAATCTTTTGTCCACGCAAAATTCAATAATAACAATGGGAACACGTCCGGCGAAATCAGGTATAGCGGAAGCCACAATGTTCCCTAACAAGGATTTATACTCATCTCACGGTTATAGTATTATTGATTACAACCCGTCAACGGATGTTGTAACGTACATAAATCCTTGGAATTCCGCGTTTACATACAAAATGAAAGTTGCGGAATTAGCTAAGTATATCAATACGCTTGCAGTTTGCAGAGTTGCATAAATTTCCTCAGGAATGGACACTTTATCCCTGCTGCTTTTCCTCAAACCTGCTGTTAATCAGCAGCGTAAAAAACGTGCGGTTTCCGTAAAACACGTATGTGCAAGACAATCAGGCCTTCTTTTGATAAAAAATTGCATACTTATGTGTTAATATTTTCTTATGAAAGTAAGCTTTAATACAAACAATAAAACTTCTTTTAAATGTGCATATCTGCCTCCTAAAGATGCGGCTTATAAAAAGTTATTGCAAAAAGGTTTGCAAGAGAGTTTCGGAATCTTGTGCAATATCAAAGATTTAGACGCTGTAGCAGGGCCTGTTGAATTAAAAAATATTATTAAAAAGCTAAAACCTGCGAACTATGAGGTCGGGGATAATTTCAGAGCTAATTTTCATTTGCATACAACAGCATCTGACGGCAGCCTGACTCCTGAAGAGTTTCTGGAAAAATGCCGGTGTTGGGCTGATGAAATTTTCCAATCCGGTAAAGCCAATGACGGGCTGCCTGCATTTTGTGCTGCTATCACCGATCATGACAGAGTAAAAAGTGTTCAGGAGGTAATTGCACTTATTGCGCAAAAGCCCGAGAAATATAAAAATTTTAAATTTGTTGCCGGATGTGAATTTCTGCTGCACGGCTATAAAGACCCGCATCCTGCGTTTGAGGCTGTAGGGCTGGGGTTTAACCCGTTTGATAAAAACCTTGAACCAATGATGAAGGGATTTGCCTCGAAAAATCATGTTTGTGATGTTAAAAAAATAAAAAATGCAGGCGGAATTTTATCCTGGGCACATCCGATAGTTACGCCGGACAAAATTAATGATGACTTTTTTGCCTTTTTAAAAACACACAGCATAGACGGTGTTGAAGGAAATTACCAATACAAAAGATGGGATAAAGAATATGTCAGCGCCGTTAAACCCATGTTAGATAAACTTATTAAAAAGTTCAAAATGTTTGTAACCGGCGGAACAGACAGCCATATAAAATCAATATTTTAGCACGGTGTTATTTTGCTCCGGATTTGTCAATCATTCTGTTAAGAAGTCAGCAGGTTGTGATAAATTTTGATTTAGCTCAGCAAAATGTTTCGCTAATCAGGATGTATAAATCGTAGATTTAGCACATCAGATAATGTTTCGGTAATCAAAGATTACCAAAACCTACTAAGCTATAATTTCATATATAATAACGGATAAGGATTACCCTGCTCATCTGTTTCTGTTCTTTTATATACCCGAAAACCGTTTTTTTCATAGAACCTTTTGGCATTTGGGTTCTGTTCGTTAACAGTCAATTCATTTATCGAATAATTTTTAATTCCGTACTCAATAAGTTTTTTACCTGTTCCTTTGCCTCTTTCTTCCGGGGTAACAAAAAGCATTTCAAGTTTTTGACTCTCTATTCCCATAAAGGCAACTATTTTGTCGCTGTCTTGAGCGACAATAAGATGAGAAATATTTTTTAAAGCCACGGGCAGAAAATTTTCTTTAATATTCAGTATTTCACTTTCAGGCAGAAACAAATGTGTTGCTCTGACAGATTTTTCCCAAACTTCCAAAAGCATATTGATAAGAGGTTGCACTCTATTCTCTACTTCAATTATTTCCATTCAAATCATTCCTTACATCATCAAAGTAACTTAAATATACGAAAATGTTAAATAAATATAACCTTTATACAATATTAATTTGATTTTTTAGTTTTCGCATTGATATAATTGGTTAATTAAATAATATTTTCAACAGGGGATTATAAATGAATTCAGCAAAACCAACGACAAAAGTGGCGGTCTTAGGTGCGGGAATCTGGGGAAAAAATCTTGTAAGGAATTTTTATAACCTAAATTATCTTCACACCGTCTGTGACATGGATGAAGAAAACAGAAACAAAGTCAAGGCTGATTATCCTGAAATTTATACAACACCTGACTTTAACGAGGTTCTGGCAAACAAAGAAATCAACGCGGTAGTTATTGCGACACCGAGCCATACTCACTTTAAACTTGTTAAACAGGCGCTGGAAGCGGGCAAACACGTGTATGTTGAAAAACCTATTGCAACCGCAAGTCAGGAGGCTCTTATTTTAAAGGAGCTGGCAGAATCCAAAAACCTTGTGTTAATGGTCGGACACCTGCTTTTGTACCACCCTGCCGTTAACAGATTAAAAATGATTGTCGCCTCGGGAGAGCTGGGGGAAATAAGATACGTACAGTCTGACAGGTTGAATATCAATTATTTCAAAAACGACAGAAGTGTTATGTGGGATCTGGCTCCGCATGACGTTTCAATGGTTAGCTACATATTAGGTGAAGAACCAGCACAGGTAATCTCGGCCATGGGCGTAAGCTCGGAAGGCAATGAGATTATGGATATTACCCATATAGAAATCGAGTACGAATCAGGCTGTATTGCCCATATTTCCGACAGCTGGATTCACCCTCAAAAAAGGGTAAACCTTATGCTCCGCGGCACAAAGGGGTCTGCTATGTTTGATGACACCTTGAAGGAAAACAAACTACAGGTGTTCAAAAACGACAAACCCAACTCGGGCAGCAATATTGCGCTTGACTATATTGAGATAGAACCGTTAAAACTCGAATGCGAACATTTTGTTAAATGTATCGAAAACGGCAAAAAAGCGAGAAGCGACGGAGAAAACGGATATTTTGTAGTAAAAATTCTTGAAGATGCTGAAAAAATGATGCTGGGTGACAAACTTAAACTTTTAAACCAGCACAACTTTGCGTCATCAAGAAGCAAACAATAGCTAAATGCAGGCACTTGCCGTGCATAACACAAAACGAGGAGTATAAAGATGGCTAATTTAATAACTATTATCAGAATGATACTGGCATTTATTGCAATCTGTCTGCTGTTTTATCAGACACCTGCGTCATATATTGCAGCGTTTATCCTTACAATAATTGCCATCTGGTTTGACGGTCTGGACGGCTTTGTTGCGAGATTGCTCAACGAAAGCTCAAAATTCGGTGCGGTGCTTGACATTTTAGGAGACAGAGTTGTTGAAAACATCTACTGGATTGTATTTGCCGTTCTCGGCTGGATTCCGGTATGGATTCCGCTCATAGTTGTGACAAGAGGCATATTAACAGACGGTGTAAGAAGCATTGCGCTGGAACACGGTTTTACGGCTTTCGGCAAAACAACAATGATGCAGACAAAACTCGGGCATTTTCTTGTTGCCTCTAATTTTTCAAGAGGCACATATGCGGTTACAAAAGCCTTTGCGTTTGCGTTTTTGATTTTGTGCAATTTCCCGTTTGCAACGATGACACTCTTCCTTCAGGGAGAAGATCCTGTTCTTTCTCAACAGGCAATCGCAGCATGGAGCAATTTTCATAATTTTTGCATATGGCTTTGTCCGTTTGCTCATTTCTGTGTTTATGCAGCAGTCTTTTTCTGCGTTGTCAGAGGCTTGCCTGTATTAATCGAGAGCAGAAGATTTTTTGTTGAAGACAAAGAAAACAAAAAAGAACAGCCGCAAGAAACAGAAAACAAATAATTTTTAATATAAATCCTGCAAATCTTTGACATAAGCTTTTATATCAATGCCCAGAGGTTTAAATTTGGAATAATCTCCGCAGAGCGTCATTTTTTGCTGTGAAGACATTATTATAACGTTTGTAATGTCTATAACTCTCGTATCAATATCAAAAAACGCTTTGTAATAAACCCTGTCGGACTCATTGCCTTTAAAAACAAGCAAATCGTTAAAACAGGCACGGTATAACTCCAGTACGGAACGCAAAAAAGTGTTGTCTTTGTGGGTAAAATCCGCGCTGGAACACAGATTTGACACAAAAATACCGGATTTGCTTAAAGATTTTTTTATGAGTTTAAGATACTCCTCGCTCAAAAACCTGTCGTCTATTCCGTCATCCGAAGCCACGTCTACAATAATAAGGTCGTATTTCTTTTTATTTTCTCTGAGGTATACGATGCCGTCTTGCAAAATAAAGTTGACCTTATCGGATTTTTTAAAACCAAAGTACTTTTCGGCTATGTCAAAAATATTTTCTTCAATATCCACAACATCAACCTGCTCAAGGTTATCAAAAAGTTTTTCCGTGTCGTTAACTATTTTGCCGGTGCCAAAGCCGATTAAAAGTATATTTTTAACATCGGGGTTTATAAGATACGGTATTGTAAAATAGTTGATATATGGCAAATTGCCTTTATAAACCCGTGTATTGATAAAACCCGCCTGATATGTGTCTTTGTAGTGCAAAAAGCGCCCAACCTCATTTTCCACAACCTTTATTGTGTGAAAATCAGACTTTTTTTTGTACAAAACCTTATCGTCAAAAACCTTTTTGTTAATGATTTCGAGCAGTTTTTCATCAGGTTCGTGTATGGCAAGATATTCGGGTATAATAATCATGATTTTTATTGTAACATAGGTTAGAGAAAGATTAGCATATGAGCGATTATTTTTTAAGAGCAAAACTGTTTAAAACAAAAAAACGCCTCGGACAAAACTTTCTTGTAGATGAGTCGGTCATAGACAGAATCGTACAGGAGGTTACGCCTGAGGATACCGTGCTGGAAATAGGCCCCGGTGCAGGCTTTGTTACGGAAAACATTGTCAAAACAGCCAAAAAAGTCTATGCGGTTGAAATTGACGAAGACGCAATAGATGCTCTTTCACATATTCAAACAAATAAATTTAAACTTATACACAACGATATTTTAAAGGTTAACCTAAAAGATTTGGAAGATACCAGATTTAAGGTTGTGGCAAATATCCCGTATTACATAACAAGCCCCATACTGGCACATCTGCTGGGGGAAATAGATGACCTTGACAACGATAACAGAAAAAGGATATCCGAAATTATTCTTATGGTTCAATGGGAGGTTGCACAACGCCTTGCGGCAGACGAAAATTCACCTTCTAAGCAGTACGGGCTTCTGTCAATACTCACACAGTTTAATGCTGATGTAGAACTTATACAAAAAGTCGGCAGACGCTCTTTCTACCCCGCGCCTAAAGTTGACTCGGCACTTGTCAGAATCAAAATAAACGAAAAACCAAAAGTTAACGTGTCAGACTATACTTTTCTTAAAAGGGTTGTAAAAGCCTGTTTTGCCACAAGAAGAAAGAATATAAAAAACTCTTTAATAAATGCGGCTTTTGACAAAGAAGCGGTTGTTAATGCGTTAAACAGCCTTAACCTGAGCGAAAACACCAGAGGCGAAACACTTTCTATAGAACAATTTGCTCAATTGAGCGAGGCTTTAAAATGTCCGAGAAAAATTCGTGATAAGGAGCAAAGCGACGTGAACGAATTTTTGGAGTGACAAATTGTTGACATAGTGAAGCCATTTTTCAGGCTTCACCACAGTTCAGCCGAAAAAGAAGGCAAAGGTGAGCAGTGACGGCTCGAAGGCACAAGGCGGCAACTGCGGCACCGGATTAGATAAAGCTGAGAGGAAATAAAAATGCACACAATAAAACTGGCGGCACCTGCCAAAATAAACCTGACTCTCGAGGTTCTGGATAAACGTCCTGACGGATACCACAACATAAAAAGCATTATGCAGGCTGTCAGTTTGTATGACTACCTGACAATCAGCGTAAAAGACGCCGCTCAAAATACGATAAAATTAAGCGGAACCAGCAGCGAAATCCCCTACAACGAAAAAAATCTTGTTTATAAAGCTGCACAAATTTTCTTAGACAAAACAGGGATAACAGGCAAAGAAATATCATTTTTTATTGAAAAAAATATCCCCGTAGAAGCAGGCCTTGCCGGCGGAAGCACCGATGCGGCCGCAGCATTTTCCGGCTTAAACAAACTTTTTAACAAACCTTTATCAAACGAAAATATTGAAGATTTATGCGCTTCAATAGGCTCAGACCTCAATTTCTGCCTGCACGGAGGCAGGGCTCTTTGCAGCGGCAGAGGGGAACACACGGAAAAATTAGCCGCAACCCGATGCCCCGTTACTCTTATCAAACCTCTAGGATTCGGCATTTCCGCTAAAGAAGCATACAGCAAATTTGCTCAAAGGGGTAAAAAAGACCTGACCGATTACACGGAAAAACTTTTAACGGAGTTTAACCCCGATTTTCTGTATAACAGCCTTGAGGCTCCGCTTTTAGAGGACTATCCTGCGCTCAGAGAAATCAAAACAAAACTTAAAGGCTCAATGATGAGCGGTTCCGGCCCTACATTTTTTATACTCCGGAACAGTTGTCCGGTTGACTTTGATAAAGACAAATTTCTTGTAATAGAAAACCTGCATTTTATCGGGGACGGAATAAAAAGTGTCTGAGTGGGACTTCGCTTGTACCCGAAGGGCATACTGATATGTATGCTCGTAAACTGAGCTGTACCCTCAAAAAAGTAATCAATAAGCAGTACAATTTCAAAAACAGTTAGTTATTAAAACTCGATTATGTCTTTATGTTCCACCCATTCTTTGGAGCAAAGAACGGGTGGAGCCCAAGAAACTCCCGACCTGCTGTTCCGTTCATACAGAAAGTAACACAAACCAGTGCTCGGCAACTCGGGCTATATAAATTGCTCTCCTTCATTAAAATAAAGAGTTTGTTATAATTACATAGCCCTCAAACAAACCTCGCTTGTAGTTGTTTGTGAAACTTTCTGTAATTCACTCCACAAAGGTCGGAGATGTTGCAATATTCTCTATTTCAAGTGTTTTTTTCTTTTAGTGCCTACTTATTAATTCCATTTTTTTTGAGACACTTCAAACCTCGCCAACATCTCAGGTTAGAAGTGATGCACACTCTGCCGAGTAAATGTGCGGTGGCACGTTTTGCATAGAGGTAGGCTAAGACAGATACGGAGTATCTGCTTGCCGTATAGTTATTATATCGGGGTCAGTTGACTATATGAAATATGTCTGATAATCCGCTACTGCGCAGTTATTTTCTAAGTCAGTTGCCTGCGCAAAATCAGGCAGCAGGCTCAACAATTTTGCAAATATCTACCCACTCTTTTGCGTTTGATATTTTAAACAACCCGTCACAATCCAGCTCAATAGCCGAGTTAGAACTTCCGCATGCCGGAAAGACCGTGGAAAAGCGCTGCATGGAGATATCGCAATAAACATCTACCCCGTCTTTTACCCCGAAGGGACAAACCCCGCCTACATTGTGGCCGATATATTCCGTTACTTGCTCAGGTGTAAGCATTTTTGCTTTACAGCCGAAAAACGCCTTGTATTTTTTGTTGTCAATTTTTGTATCACCCGCAGTAACAATGAGAATCACAGCGTTATCAGTCTTAAAAGAAAGTGTCTTGGCAATTCTGGCGGGAATAACCCCGAGAGCCTTTGCCGCAAGCTCAACGGTTGCGGTTGAATCCTTTAAAACAATTATATCTTTGTCTTTTGAAAATTTTTTGAGATATTCTTCTGCTTTTTTAAGTGACATTTTACTAACCTCTGTACAAATCCGTATGATATCAGCCTAACGGTCTTATACGTTTAAATACTTTTTTCCGTGTCGTCTGTACGGCCCTGTCATAAGCGTGTCGGCTTCCTGATTTTTTCTTTTTTGTTCTTCAATGTGCTTTTCAAGTTTTGTGGAGCGATTCTTTTTGGCCGCTTCAACATCGAGCTTGTCCGTATTTATTACAATCAGACCTTCCGATTCGTCCCCGAGAGGCTCTTTAATATCGTTGGGCCAAGTGTCGTGGTCATCGAGTATACCGCGGTTTATGTAATCGCAAATTTCATCAATCTGATTCTGCGTATTTTGAGGCATTTGCGGGTGGCGCTCGATAAACTCATCGTACTTTTGCGTCATTCGCTCATGGTTGCATTTTCCGCAAAGGTAGATATAATTCTTTTTGTCGCTTTCACCGTTGTCCCCTTTTCTGTGCTGGGGTTTAACGTGTTCTTTGGTGTTTCTCAAACGTTTGACAAGAACCTCAACAAACTTGTTGGAACCTCTCGGAGCATATTTAACAATAAAAGCGTTTGCGTCGTTTTTGGAATCCGGCAGGCTCTCCAGCCTTTTCATAATCAAATCCGCAACCGGCCTGTCAGTCGGAGTTTCAAACGGCATAGGCGCAAGCGCCCTGTCAAAAAGGTCTATTACCCTCTGCCTTTTATGCAAAATATCGGAGCTTTCACGGTTAAATATGCCATAAGACTGCATAAGCGCGTTATTTGCTCTTTTTGCATACTGGGGGCTGAGCTGCTGAATCAACGGCGTAATCTTTTTGAGTTTTGCATTCTGCTTGTTTTGCAGCTTTATAAGGTATTGTTCTCTTATATCAGGACGGGTAAAAATATTTGAAATAGAATCCGCAGGATATAATTTGGCAAACTTTTTCATCTCCTGAAAAACAGTATCCTCAGTTTTTTGAAAATCGGGATTTAGTCTGCCTATTTCATCAACAAGGTAATCTATAGAGTGAGTAACAGCCCTGCATCTGTCTCTTAATTCCGCAAGAGCTTTGTATTGAGCCTTGGAATTATTGCGTCTGTAATTTGTAACCCTCTCTGTCTGCATCAACTCGTCCATGCTAAGGTGTTTATGTCTGTTTGCCTCATTTTTTATAAAGGAATAGGCTTTTTGCATAGGCACAGGCTGTTCATGCAGTCTGAAATTCTGCTCGTATTTTATTTTATCAAGCGCAATGTAAGCCGGATAATACACCTTTTTGTCCATAAACTCCTGCACGGCCGAGTTTTTTAACATCAATTTGCCGCAGCAGCCGCAGTGCAGGTCAAGTTCTCGGGGGTCATGAACAAAAGGCGAACCTTGTGACGGAGCACGTTTAAATGATACTGTATCGGTTTGAGGCTGAGAATGCAGGTTTGCAAACGGCAGCGCCGCCCTCGTCTGCTGTCCTGTCAAAGCAGCCGTATAATTTGTTTTGTAAAACAATCCCGAATTTATTGGCCTTATATTCATATTGCTTTAATACCCCTGATAATTTTTTTTGCTGAATTGTAACCTTTTTTAACTAGTTAATAGAAAAAAGGGACACCGCATAAACGGTATCCCTTTTGAAGCTGTTTTATGAAATATCCCATCTGCCGCAGGTGCCGCCCCATCTGGCGATGATATTCCCCTTGATATCTTTGATATCTTTCGGGTGTTCGGCGGGCATCTCACCTTCGACAATCGTGATAACCTCGCAGTTGTTGGAACATCCGGTGCACTGGTTGGTAATCGAGTTAAAGTGCATATTCCCGACCTCCCAGCCTTTGAATTTTGTTTTATTTTCGGTGTACTGGTGATTTTCCATTGCAAGAAGCGCCGCACCGATAGCACCCATGGTCTGGTGATTGTCAGGTACAACGATTTTTGTACCGAGAGCCTCTTCAAAGGCCTTAACCATGCCCGAGTTTGTAGCTACACCGCCCTGAAAAGATACCGTAGGCAAAAGCTCTTTGCCTAAAGCAAGGTTGCTTAAGTAGTTTCTTACAAGCGCCTGACAAAGACCGTACAACAAATCCTCAACAGGATAGCCGAGCTGTTGTTTATGGATTAAATCACTTTCCGCAAACACACCGCAGCGGCCTGCGATACGTGCAGGATTGGTTGATTTTAAAGCTGTTTCGCCAAACTCCGCAATAGGCACATTCAATCTGTTTGCCTGCTGGTCAAGGAAACTCCCCGTACCTGCCGCACAAACCGTGTTCATTGCAAAGTCCGTAACAATACCGTCTCTTAAAATAATAATTTTGCTGTCCTGACCTCCGATTTCAAGAATTGTTTGAACACCGGGGACATATGTGCTTGCGGCAACTGCGTGAGCGGTGATTTCATTTTTTATAACGTCTGCCCCGACAAGCGCACCGGCAAGGTTTCTTCCGCTGCCTGTCGTACCGACGCCTTGAATATTGTATTCACATATAGCTTTATTTATCAGTTCGCGCATACCGGTTTGAACTGCTATAACAGGTTTGCCTGCGGTTCTTAACATATAGCTGTCAACATACTTGCCTGTTTCATCAACAAGAGCCAGTTTTGTTGTTACCGAACCTACGTCAATCCCTAAATATACATTTAACGACATGTTTTCCCTCTCTCTTACCAATTCAATAATATACAAAAAAAAGCGCGATTTCAAACTTTATTTTTATCTTAAAAAATAATATAATTTACTTGTGAATCTGGATAACAGTTGAGGTTTTTTATGGATTTTTCAAAAGGTGTTTTGTTTGACCCCGGATATTCAAAGTATACAATGGCTTTTTCGCCGAATATTGATGCGGCTCATAATATGCTTTTTTCAATAAAAGCTTTGCATCAGAGAAAATTCAAATTCCAGATAATGTATCCCCAGCTTTTAAAACTGCTTGAGCAGACTGTTTCTTTTTATCTCGGATGCCTTTTGTGGGCAGCATTTATTACGCAAAATTTTAAATCAGAGCCAAAAGAGATTTTAGACAATTCATTTATCGGCAAAACCGTTAACGCCGAGGATATGCTTTTTGAGGTAAATTACGCAATAAATTATATAGACAAACTCAAAAAAGACTGCAAATATTATCTCGGCAAAAACTGCAATATTCCCGATGATTGGGAAGAGGTTATGACAGTGTACAAAGACTTTTTAACCCTGAATGATTTTCTTGTAAACGCAAAAACTACAGCTGATATCAAACTTCCCCCAAAAATAAAAACACCTTCAAAAACAGAACTTGAAGAAATTCTTGAAAATATTGAAAATGTTACCAAAACAGGCGAACTTAAAGAGCTGTTTAAAGTAAAAAAATATATTTTGGATTAAAAATTTTTCAATAGTATTTTAGTCATTTTTGTTGTTACAAATATTTACAAAGTCTTATAAAGCTTTGTATCAAGGCTTTTCAAGATTTTCACTCCGATAAAAGCCCGATGCCGGCTAAACTTTTCAAAAAATATACCGATAAAAATAATAATTAATAAACGGGAATGAAAGGCGTGTCGAATGGGACTATTTAACAAAGATTTAAAAATCGGTGCAGGTGAAAGATATGATGCAAACAGAGTTGCTTCGGAAGGGGTAAGTAAAGAAGAAGCAGCAAAAGACAAGAAAAAACTTATTAAGGTTTTTCAGGCTTTTGACTTAAACGGCGACAATACACTCGACGCCGTAGAACTTGCACGCGCAATGGATTACATAGATTCTCTCGACGAAGACGGCAACGGCAATGATAAGTTATCAAAAAAAGAATTAAGACAGGGTGCGGCGCAGCTAAACGAACAATTAGGCCTTGAAGGTAAAGACGAAATCAAAGCAAGAGATATTAAAAAATTTCTAAAAAACATACAAAAATCAACCGAAGGCGATGCAACAATCAGCCGCGATGAACTCTTTAAATACATCGATGACGAGTCCCTTGACGCACAAAATATCAAAAAATCCGAAGTCGTAGACGACGGCAACGGCGGCAAAAAATATGTTATCTCTTACGATAATGAAACTCAGGTAACACTAAACGGCGACGGCTCTTATCAGGTTAAAACAGAAGACGAACAGGGCACTGTTTCCACTCAATACCACAACAAAGATAAAAAACTTTTAAAAGAAACAAATGTATACGAAAACAACGATACTGAAGTTACGGACTTTGACCCCAATCAGGAGGCCGAGGTTCCATTAAAAACAGTTTCTACAAGAAACAACGGCGCAGTCAGGTCAGAATTAAACTACGTTGACGGCAAACCTGCAACAGAAACCGTTACCTCAGACGGCGGTGCAACCGTAGAAAATTACGAATACCATAATGAAGAAGCTTATCTTGTACAAAAAACAGAAAATAAAGGCACAGAAGACCAGCAGGTTTCAAGATATGCTTACAATAATGACGGTACAATCAACTCAACCGTAACAAACAAAGACGGCAAAGCCCAACAGGTTCTTGACGAAGAATACAATGTTTTATCCGAAACCGTTAACCTTAACAACGGTACAACAATCAAACGCGTCTATAATGACGACCGTTCAAGAAGCGAACACGTTACCGACAAAAACAACAGACAAACTTATACAGAATACAACGCAGGCGGCAAAAGATTGCAGCAAACAGTTGTCGGAGCAAACGGCAAACAATACGATATAAAATACGATGGCAACGGAAACACTGAAGGTATTATCGTACAGTTCAAAGAAAGCCCCGCCGATATTGCCAAAAGATTCGGCTGTAGCGTTGATGATTTAATCGCCTTGAACAAAGACAAATTACAGGGTTCGGGCAAAGGCGCATACTTTAACGTAGGTGATTCCGTTAAAGTCCCCGGCGAACTTGATGCCGATGCAAAAGCCTTACAGGGCAGAGATTCCAGAGAACAAGCCATTGCAAAATACGAAAAACATCAGGCCTGGGTGCGCAGAGATAAAGCATTAAGACAGGCCGGACTTAAAAGCTATGAACGTGCAGGCGAAGTATTCACATACGGTGGCAAAGAATATAAAATTATCGGCACAATGAAAAACAGAGCCAGAACTATGGTTCAAGGCCCTGACGGAAAATATGTGATTGCGTCATGGGATAACAAGATATTAAAAGAAGAATATGTTGATCTGACAACATTATATGACAATAATAAAAAAGTAAAACTTGCAGACGGTCAGGAATACGTTATTGTTCAAGACCGCGGTGACAGACACGGCAGAAAAATAGCTTTAGACAGAAACGGCAATGTTGTGACAGTTTCCGGCGGCAAAAGCCAGACTGATTTAAGCGACAGAGTCATCTTAAACGATGATTATGTCGAGGCTTCTGATGCTTATGATGCCGGACTGACGGAAGAAACATACTCTGACACAGGTACAAAAATGGCACGCAGCAAAAACGGACGCGTATGGTATTTTGACAGAGCCGGTCACGCCGTTGACACACAAACTGTTGTTGATAAGGAAACAGCAGCAATTAAAAAAGATTTAGATGAAGCAGCCTCCGGATTTTTAGGCACAGGTCTCGGAACCGATGAAGAATTAATGGCCAAAGCCAATGCCGGTATAAAAGACCCTGCCGTACTCGCAAAATTAAATTCGGAATATGCGGCAAAATACTCTAACGACGTTGCCGAAGGCAAATACCGTTCCAATTACGAAGCCTTTTTGGGCTCAGAACTTAGCAAATCCGAAGTTTCAGCCAGTGCAGCAGCCCTTGTAAGCAACCGCGCTATCGTTGATCAGGACACCCGTAATGAAATCATAAAAGAAAACCTTTTAACTTACGGTGACAAAAACGAAAACCTTCAGGCAGGGCTTGATGCAATTTCAACCAGAGAAGATTTTGACGCTGCAAGTGAAGCAGCTGCGGAATATAATGAACAGCAGGGCTACAAGGCTCAATTTAAAGACCAGTCTGCCATCAATACCTTAATATACGGTCAAACAGGCGGTGATGAAGATGATATAGCCGCTGCAAACAACGCTTTGATTGATCCGAGCGAAGATTTCTTAACAGAAGAAGAAATTACAAGAACAAAAGCAGAACAGGGCGTATACTATTTACGTTCAGCGCAGGATACTTCATTTGCCGGATTACGTCAGGGCGAAGTGAAAAAAGCTCTTGCAGGTGATGACCCGCAGGTTTATGAAGAAATGGACAAACTCCTTCAAGAAACCGGTGATAAACCGTTAAAACAACAGACTGTTTTGAATTCTGACGATTATACCCGCCTTGCCTTAAGCGGATACGGAGAATATTCCGATGATGAACTCGCAAAAATGGCTCTCGGACAATTAAAAGATGCAAAAATCAGTGAAAATGCCGTGAATAATGCCGTAAGTACTCCGGCATCAATGACAATGGGTACGGCGTTTTCAACCGCAGCAACCCAGATTTCCGCCGCAAAAAGCAAAGGGCAAAGCATTAACGATATGTACAAACTCTTAAGGACCAAAGGTGCTTATGACAAATTTATGCAGCAGGTGGAAAATGACCCGCAGCTTAAAGAATTCCTTAAAAAAGAAGGTTTTGACCCGAAAAGATTAGTTCTTGAAACTGATAAACCGACTCTTTCCGATGAGGAAATTACAAAAAACAAAGCCGTACTTGAACAGTACAAAAAATATATTGGACAAAACAAACGTGCTTTTGACAAAATTGCCTCTGACGAAGGTGCAATAGATTCATTCCTGAACACTTTCAGAGAAACTTACGGAATGGGCATAACAAGAGATGACCTTTCTAATATCTATAAAAACGCAGGCCAGTCTCTGCACCAGCTTGAACTGGCAGCAGAAGGCAGACTGGTGGATGCAGACGGCAACCGGATAAAATTTGAAGATTTGACAAAGAAACTTGATGACGCAAACTTCCAGGAAGCAAGCGATGCTTATCAAAGACATCAAGCCTACGCAAATATGGGTCTTGATGTAACGCTGGCAATAGCAACAATACCTATTGGCGGTGAAGGCTTTGTTGCACTGGGCAATACAGTGTTGAAAGGTGCAAAAACCGCAAGAACCTTGAATACCCTCAGAGCAGTAGGCTCAGGTGTTGGCGTTGGTACTGCACAATATACAAAGGAAAGAATAGATCAGGTAACAAGCTCCTCAGGCGACACTATGGCTAACAGAGGTGCTACGGAATCTCAGACAATTACTAATGCTATTCTTACAACAACCGGTGTAGGAGTCGGCTCTGCAACATCAAAACTGTATTCTCAGGTCAATTCGCTTGTTAAAAAAGCAAGTGCCTTCGGCATTGATGTAGCATCTGATACATTTATTTCCGCAGCAGCGGATTATATACAAAACGGAGAAATTTCTCAGGAAAGATTCCTTGAAAACCTCATGTACTCTGCAATAGGTACAACAGCAGGTCATCTAATGAGCGGTACTCCAAGAAATACGGCAGACCCGAATACACCTGTACAAAGAAAGTCTTCAAGACCTTCGGGCGACAAACCCAAATACGAAATTCCGGAAAACGAAACTCCGTTTGAAAGAGCAACAAGAAACGGCAACAACCCGTCAGAGGTTGCTCCGAAAAATGCCGTCAGAGAAATCGGCAAGGACAATTTTGATGCAATGGTCGATGATGTCAGACAGCAGGTAAGAACAGCAAGCGATGCTGAACTGGAAGTCCTCAAAAAACGCGGTCAGGCTTTAAGCAATCGTGAACAAAGCCACACAATACAACACCTTGTTGAAGACGAACAAATCTTAAGACAGCTTGATGACGCAACAAATCTCGGCGACTTGCACAAACTTGAGAAAAAAGTTTCTTCCTGGTCTGACGATACAAGAAGAAAAGCAGAAATTCTTGACCGTATTGAAACGAAAAGACTGGAACTTCAACAAAACGGAACATATACAGTAGCTCAAAGAAGCATTGACCCGCAAATCAAAGCCAATGCCGAAGCCGCACTTGCACAGGCTAAAAAACACCTCGACCCGACACAGATAAACGCTGTTAAGCAGTATGTAGAAACAATCACAGACCCCGCTGAACTTAACAGAGTCGTAGAAAACCTTAAAGCAAGAGGAATGAAACTCCAAAGCGGCAGATTAAAAGCTGCAATCAATGCTAAGTATGCAGAATTAAATATGCCTGTAAATGTTTCACAAGCAGAAATTCCGAGCGAAGTAAGAATAAACGACCACGAAGTCCGCTTAACAGGCAGCGATAGACCTTCTGCACCGGCAGGTGAAACTTACACCGCTACAGCAGAGGACTTTGCCAGATTCAGACCTGCTGAACCCGAGGTTCACACAGGCAGCTACGCTAATGTTGTTGACGGCACTCCGGCTCCGAAAAACGCAGGCAGCGGTGAAACATACGTAAGCGACCACGAAGTCCGCTTAACAGGCAGCGATAGACCTTCTGCACCGGCAGGTGAAACTTACACTGCTACAGCAGATGATTTTGCAAGATTCAGACCTGCTGAACCCGAGGTTCACACAGGCAGCTACGCAAATGTTGTTGACGGCACTCCTGCTCCGAGAAACGCAGGCAGCGGTGAAACATACGTAAGCGGCCACGAAGTCCGTGTAACAGGTGACAACGCACATGCTCAAACAGGTGCAACCTATGACGCAACAAACGACTTTTTGGGCACCCCTACAGTCACAACACGTAATGCTCAGGTGAGAAAACCTGTTGAAGGTACCCCGCGTCTTGACAGACTCAACCCCGGCAGCGGCAGACTCGGCGGGCAGGCTAAGTCTGAAATTACGGCAGAAGTGACAAACTTTGCCAACAGCGCAAGCACAACCCAAGAATTGCAGGCTTTAAAAGCCAAAGTTCAGGCTAAAATCCTGAACCCCGAACTCAGAGCAAATCTTGAAAAAATCATTGACAACGCGCAGGCAAACTTAAATGCCCGTGCAGTCACGCTACAGCAAAACGTAGCAGAAAATACGGCAAAACCAATCACAACTCCGCGCCTTGACAGAATTAACAAAGGCAGCGGCAGACTCGGCGGTCTTACAAGACAAACCGTAACTCAAGAAATTCAAACAGCAGCCGCCAATGCAACAACAAGAGAACAGCTCCAATCATTAAAAGACAAAGTTCAAAACCATATCGCGGATAATGCCTTCCGTCAGGAATTGAACAAAATTATTGATGACGCTGCTGCAAGATTGGTTTAATAAGTTCAATATTTTCATATTTCCGAATATTTTACTAAGCAATCTCAGAATGCGCTAAATCACTGATTTAGCGCATTCTTCGGGTTAGCTTTTTGTTGGGCTGAAAGCCCAACCTACGGTGCACGGGATGACGCAATGTGTTATTAGAACCCCGTCATTCTGAGGCTTTAGCCGAAGAATCAGCACTGCATTATTGACTGTTTAGAGTATGAGAAAGTACAATAGAATTATGATTAGAGTTTTGATAACTTTGCCAAACAGCATAGCAGGCACTCTTATAATGAAGGGATTTAAACAGGGGTTTAAATCAAACGGCTGCTTTGTTATGGACAAAGACCTCAGAGAGTTGAACACAGACGATATTTGCCGTTTTAAACCGGATATTATACTCGGTTATGACTACGGTTTTTTGTTCTGTGACAACGAAGAGCTGAAAAAGTTTATCATTGAAAACAAAGAAAAATACAAGCTGGTTCACTATTTTGCCGATGAACCCGAAGGAAAATACGCCTGTGTAAACAAACCGCATCTGTATGAGGAATTTAAACAGTTGTCAGGGGTCTATTCTTTTATGTGGGACCGAGAGTTCGTTGATAAGCTGCCCGATTGCAAGTTTTTGCCGCTTGCCGTTAATGCAAAAGCTTATCGTATCGACGGATTTGACGCAGATGACCCTGTTTATGAAATATCTTTTGTCGGGCGTCCGCTCGGGGACAAACGGCAAAAAATTCTTGCAGCTTTAATTAAAAAATTCGGAAATAAGTTAAATATTTTTTCGTACGAAAAACATTTTCTCCAGAGTCTTGATGACATGAAAGAAAAACGTTTGTTAACGGATAAAGAGCTTGATACATACAAAAGTGCATACCGCGGTTTTTTAACGACAGAAAGGGAGCTTGCAAAAGTTTATGCAAGCAGTCTTGTCAATATCAATATTACTTTGCAGGGCAAATCGGGGCTAAACTATCGGGTATTTGAAGTGCTGGCCTCCAGAGGTTTTTTGCTTACCGATGACATGGCTGATATTGAACGGAATTTCATAGTTTCAAAAGAACTTGAAACCTACAAAGATATTTACGATTTGCTTGATAAAACAGAGTTTTATCTAAAAAATATTGATATCGCTCAAAAAATTGCCACAATCGGTTATGCAGATGTGTACAAACGCCACAGCTATACAGCAAGGGCAAAAACGATTCTTGAAACAGTAAAGTCATAAAAAAGATTATATTTTAAATCTATGCTCGTTTAACTGTTTGCGTGCTTTTTCAACGGTGTAAGTTTTAGGCTTTTTCTTCATAAAATGTTCGAGATTCGTTCTTAATTCAAAAAAATGGACTGTCTTTGTCAGGTCAATAAATTTATCAAAATCTTTTTTGCTGATAATATAAAGCTTTTGTTTTTTATTACGCTTTTTGGTCGCAAGGGTAATGTAATCACAGCCGGCCATTTCTTCCTTCAAACGGTTTCTGAAATGACTTATACTGTGCGCAGCACCTTTTACTTTGATAAATTTTCCAAAGGACGGCTGTTTTGCAGTTATTTTTAAATTTGTGTCCATAAAACTTTTTCTCATTTAGATTTTACATTTATATAAAAAACGTAAATAATAAATTTTGCGCTTTTTGCCAGGAACTTGAACCTGATTCATTATTTCAATAAATACGTACAGCGGCTGAGAGATTAATCACACAGAAAGTTTACGCGGTATCAGCCTCTACAGTACGCAATATACATTCCGATACAAACTCCTGCTGCCAGAGCTAAGGCAAGAGTTATTTTCAAAAACAAGAAAAATAATCTCATTTTTTTATCAATCGAACTGTGTGCGGGGTTTGAGACTTTATGTTTTATTATGATTTTTCGTCTTGATTTATTATTTTGCTGTTCTTTTTCAAGTGTTTCCTGCGCCATTTTGTCTATGTTAGATTCTTCCAGCGCTTTATCCCTGCACTCCGCGCTGATGTTTCCGTTATTATATAAGTCATTTATTTCCCGTATAAATGTTTTATCAACATATCTTTCCGCAAGGTTTAGCAGCCTTTCGCTTTCCATTTTTTGAGAAATACTTTGTTTTGCAATTTCATACAGACAAAAGGCGACTTTTTCCAGAATTTTGTCAAAGTACTGTTTTTCTACGCCGGAACGGATTAAATCTATAGTTTTATGAAATGTCCACTCTGAAATAAGCTGAGTCAAAAATTCCATTTCCTCATCATCAAAATCGACATCGCTGTCCTTGCTGATACCTTTGCCGGCAACAATTGCAAACTCAACAACTTTATCAATAATATATTTTTGGTTTTCTTCTGACATGTCCTGCGGCATCAGTTCGGGTATTTCTTTTCTGAAACGGCGTGCCAGGGAGTTGTAATCAAATGATGTCATCTGCTCTTATCCTGCTATAATTTACTTCTGTCTACATTATAAGTATTTATGAGTTCTTCGGCTTTGTCTTTAAGCTCCTGAGATTTGTTTTCGGCACTCAACACTTTTTTTAAGGCCGACCTTGCATCAACACCGTTCAAATTAAGATATTCAAGGTAATAATAAGCTTTAAGATACTGAGAATAATAATAGTTGTAATCACAGGTATCTTTAAATTTTTGGTTATCGGGATATTTTTTGACAAGCCTGTTTATTTCTAAAGGGCCGTATTCGCAGTTAAATACGAGATTGCCGTCAAAATCAACCGCGCCCCATTTTTTGTCTTTTTTAACTTTGTAGAATCCGGGCTGTGACATACTTTGTATTTTGTCGTATATGCAGGGGGCAAGTTCTTTGCCGTCGCGCATTCTGACAAGGCCGAGGGAATCGTTTTCTTTTACGATAATTGAATTTTCGTCATAAGATTTTATCTGAGTATAGGGTCTTCTGGTAATTACTGTATCAAAAATATCAACGACACTGCGTTTTCCGTACTGAGAAAAAACAAAGTATCCGCCATTTACCGATTCAAAAACCCCTTGATATTTTAACGGTTTTAAAATTTCTCCGTCTTTGCTTCTTGCAATGCCGCAGCCGCTGTCTTTGCATACGCAGAACAAATCATAGTTTATTTCACTTACGCTGTTATATACGGGAGTTTGAACAACCCTGCCCGAGCTTTTGCTGTACCATCCGTAGAGTCCGTTTTGTGAAATCTCATAACTGTAGGTCGAAAGAGTATTTATTGAATCCCAGTTAACAGAAAGCACTATATCTCCGTCATCGTCAATGATTCCCCATTTTCCGTTTTGTTTTACTTTGTAATAGTAGCCATCCAGAGATTCTATATCATCATACATCGGGAAGGTAATTATTCTTTTGTAATATCTGTCATACATACCCCATTTGCCGCTGAATTTGTAGGCATAACAATTTCCGCCTAAAGATTTGTTTGGGAATTTCGAAGGGTCAAAACTAACTTTTATTCCGCGGTACGCCAGAGCCTGCGGGGATAAAACAAAGGCTGCGGCTAACATTAAAACTATTGTAAACAGAGAAGTGAGGAATTTTATTTTTTTCATATTTTTATCCTTGTTGATAAAGACCGGCCGTAAGTTGAATTTTTACGGCCGGTTTTGTGTTAGCGGTTATTTTATCGAGAATTTAATATTTACCGGAGTAGTAACACCTGCCGGAATTTCCCATGTATAAACAAAATTGTTGTTGTCAAAGAATTTTGCGTTGTGTGAATCTGCCTTAACAGGGAGTTTCATTACCAGAACATAAGGTGACAAATCCTGATAAGTCAAGCCGTTGTCTTTTAAGGTTTTATCGATTTCGGGGCTTGAGATATTTACGCTGAAATTAGCGCTGCAAACCGTTTTGCCTTTAGTTTCTTTGCAGTCGAGATTTTTTTTGCCGCTTTCGGGTTTAAAAAATTGTTCCTGAGCAAAAACATCCTGTTTTGTAATATTTTCGGTTTTTATTACGGCAACATAGCCCGTATCCTTTTCGTTTTCATATTTTAAAAGCGACTCGGGGTTCTGGGTTCTGACTTTTTCAAGAAACTTGTCGCCAACGGATTTAGAGAGACTGTCCGCAACCATTGCAGAGCCGAAACTGAATTTTTTCTCCATAACAGCCGAGGATTTGTCATCAATTGTTACCGTGGTTGTCTGGCTTACGCAGCCTGTCAGCACAAGAGTTGACATTAAAACCAGTAGAATCTTTTTCATTTGTTTTCCTTTCTTCTTTTGTTTGTAACTTATTGAATTGGTTATTTTTGAGGGAATTTATTTTATTTTGCCTTTTTTGGCGCCCGTCCGGCGCTGCGTGTTTTGGTTTTCAGTGCCTTTCTTTTATTACAAATTAAATAAAAGCATAAACAAATCCAGCCAGTTTGTGTTGTGAGGGTAAGAGGAATTTTGATAAGCGGGCTGTGACGGTTTGTTGTTTTTATCGGGATAAAAGTCGTCCCCGTCATAGACAACTTCATACATTCCGATTCTCTCAAGTTTATCGCCGTCGTAAGTCACATACATATCACCGACTCTGTAAATTTTGTCACCGAAATATGTAACCTCGTAATCTCCGATTTTGTGGATTCTTTCGCTGTAATAATATGTAACGTCCAGACCGCCTATACTGTCTATCCTGCTGCCAAAATACAATACTCTGTAGGGGCCGATTCTTTCAATGTTTTGAAGGTACGAAAAATCACCGGCGTAAGCGGTTAAAAACATTGAGTTTATGAGCAGTGTCATTAAGATTAAAGCTTTTTTCATAAATTTATAAACAATATTATGTTTATAATATAAAAAACTATACAGTTAGCAATCATACTGTTACAGGAATTTCATATAGTCAACTGCCCCCGATATAAAAGAAACAGAGAATATCGCAACATCTCCGACCTTTGTGGAGTGAGTTACAGAAAGTTTCACAAACAACAACAAGCGAGGTTTGTTTGAGGGCTATGTAATTATAACAAACACTTTTGTTTAATGAGGGAGAGCAATTTATATAGCCCGAGTTGCCGAGCTTAGGTTTGTGTTACTTTCTGTATGAACGTAACAGCAGGTCGGGAGTTTCTTGGGCTCCACCCGTTCTTTGCGCCAAAGAATGGGTGGAACATAAAGATATAATCGAGTTTTAATAACTAACTGTTTTTGAAATTCTCCTACTTGTTGATTACGTTTTTGGAGGTACAAATCAGTTTACGAGCCATACATATCAGGATGCTCTAGGGTACAAGCGAGGTTCCACTCAGACAATTTACAGGCGCTGAAAACACACAAAAAATCCAGCAGAGGTGATTGCAGGATTTTTGTGATTTTAAGACAAGAAATTCAGTCTTTTACAACTTTTGTCAAACCTTTTGGCGAATCCGGATTTTTATCCAGAATGCCGGCCATTGTGCAGGCAATAAGCTGCAAAGTCAACAAAGAGCCGAATATCGCTTTGGTTTTGCGTTTTGTTTTTATATAGATATTTATATCACCGGCTTTGATATCCTGAACAGAGGTTATGCAGACGATTTTGGGGTTATAATTTTTCCTTATTTTTTCAAGGTTGCGCTGTGCAAAAGCGGCATTTTCCTCGTCAATAATCGCAATAACAATCGAGGTCTGGTTCAAAACCGCAACGTGCCCGTGCATAAACTCACCGAACGGATATGCCATAACGTTAAGGTAGCAGGTCTCTTTCATTTTAAGAGCGCCTTCTTTTGCAACGGGGTAGTAATTTTTGTTACCGAGAATTGAAATATTTTCGTATTGAGAGACAGTCTGCGCTGCTTTTTTAATCTTGTCGCCGTCCATGATAATCCGCTCAAGATAAGCGGGCAGTCTTCTCATTGTGTTGACCATACCAGAGATGTCTTCTCCGTTTTGAGAGAGAATTTTTAAGATTATGAGAATTGAACAAAATATCTGTGCGCTCAGCGCTTTTGTTGATGCAATGCTTTTTTCTTCACCCGCGTCCGACAGTATTTTGTAGTCGCACAGATTCCACATTGTAGAATCTTTTGCATTTGTTATGCACATAGTTTTTACATGCCCGTCATCTACGCTTTTTATCGCTTTAATCGCGTTTAAGGTGTCAGAGGTTTCTCCGGATTGCGAAACAAATATGTACAGGGAATCCGAGGTCACAAAATGTTTTTTTTGCAAAACAAACTCGCTTGAGTATTCGCAATCACAGGGGATATTGGCATACTCGATAACAAGCGGGCTTGCTATTGCTGCGCAGTTGTAAGAAGAACCGCTTGCAACAATGACAATGTTGCTGATTTTTTCGGGCAGTGCAATATTAATTTCTCCCTCAGGCGTTATGTAGCGTTCTATCAAGTTTTTTATGACAGACGGCTCTTCAAAAATTTCTTTTTGCATGATTGAGGTTTGTTTTGCTTCCATATTGCAGCTCCAAAAATGTCTATATCTTTATTTTAGTATATTTTTAGACTTAATGCTATATGGTAACGCACAAATATTGTATATCCGGTATTACAATTTACTATATTTGCAAAAAGTACTATAATTTACTATCAGATTATATTGTCCGAGAAAAATTCGTGATAAGGAGCAAAGCGACGTGAACGAATTTTTGGCGCGACACATTGTTCACATAGTGAAGCCATTTTTCAGGCTTCACCACAGTTCAGCCGAAAAAGAAGGCAAAGGTGAGCAGTGACGGCTCGAAGGCTCGAGGCTGCAACTGCGACACTGGATTAGATAAACAAAAGGAGTTTTTATATGGAAAATACACTTTGGTCAAAATATGCACGTGTTCTTGTTGAATATTCCGTGGAAATCAAACCGGGGGATTTAACGATAATAAGGGCAACAAGCCACGAGGCACAGCCTCTTGTTAAAGAAATTTATAAACAGGTTTTGCAAAAAGGCGGACATCCGATAGTCCATGCCGCAATGGAAGGTATAAACGAAACCTTTATAAAATACGCAACAGATGAACAGTTGTCATACATAGACCCGATGACGGAACTTGAATACAAAACCGCAACAAAATTTATTTCAATCGGTGCACCGACAAATACAAAAGCAATGGCAAAGGCTGATTCAAAAAAAATGGCAAAACGTTCCGCCGCAACTAGAGAGCTTTCTAACCTTATGCTTAAACGTTCGGCTGAAGGCAGCCTTAAATGGGTGATTGCTGATTTTCCGACAAATGCGCTTGCGCAGGAGGCAAAAATGTCGCTTGAAGACTATACCGACTTTTTGATAAAGTCGTGTTATTTGCATCTTGACAACCCTATTGAAAAATGGCGTGAAATCGACAGAGAACAGCAACGTATTGCAGATTATCTAAACACTACGTCAAAGCTGCGTATAACAGGCGAAGAAACAGACATCACCTTCAATACGCAGGGCAGAAAATGGCTCAATTGCTCGGGTCAGTGCAACTTCCCCGACGGCGAAATCTACACTTCACCTGTTGAAGACAGCGCCAACGGTACGATTTACTTTGACTTTCCTCAAATTTACAGAGGCAACGAGGCACAAAAAGTCAGACTCCGCCTTGAAAACGGAAAAGTTGTTGAGGCGTCTGCCGAAAAAGGTCAGGATTATTTCCTTGATATGATTAATATGGACGAAGGCTCCCGCTTTGTCGGCGAAATTGCTATCGGTACAAACTATATGATACAGGATATAACCGGCAATATTTTATTCGACGAAAAAATCGGCGGCGCAATACATATGGCTCTTGGCGCTTCTTATCCTGAAGCAGGCGGCAAAAACGTCTCCGGCCTGCACTGGGATTTGATTAAAAACATGAAACAAGGCGGCGAAATATATGCCGATGACAAGTTAATATACAAAGACGGGCAGTTTGTTATATAAAAATCATTACATAATATCTAATCTAGTGCCGCAGTTGCCGCCTCGAGCCTTCGAGCCGTCACTGCTCACCTTTGCCTGCTTTTTCGGCTGAACTGTGGTGAAGCCTGAAAATTTCTCGGACAAGTTTTGTAACGAAATATAACAACTTTTTTTTAAAGCATCAATAAAAAATATTGAGATGCGTTGAATGTATTACAAAATTACGTCCGAAAAAAACGGACTGACAAAAGATGTGATTTAATGTTGTGGGTAAAAGCACAATTAAAAAACGGAAGCAAAAACAAAAATTGCTTCCGTTTCCTTTTTATAACCTGTCTGAGTGGGACCTCGCTTGTACCCTAGGGCATCCTGATATGTATGGCTCATAAACTCGCCAACATCTCAGGCTAGGAGTGGTACACGGAGTGCGAGTGGCGCCGAGTCTAGCATTTTACGACTCTGCCGAAGAAACAATTAAGTATTGTTTCTGAGAGGTAGACCCCATGTACTTTTCCTCCATTCAAAACTTGACATTTAGTCAACTTTTGAACGGAGTCCTTGGGTGCCCAGGTTATAATATGATAGTTGAACTTGTTTTATGCACCCGTTCAATAAGTTATCGGGGTCAGTTGACTATATGAAATAATCCGATTCAAAAAGGGTTTTTGAGATATACTAAAAAGTATGCTCAATATAGATTCACTTTTAGTAGAAGATTTTTACAACGAAAACAAAGATTTTTTTGTAAATGCGCGGATACAAAAAATCCAGCAGCCTACCCGCCGCGAGGTTATACTGCTTTTGAGAAACAACGCGGAATCAAAAAAACTTTATATAAATATCAACCCCGAGTTCTATCATCTTTGTTTCATGAGCAAAGAAAACGAGCAAAAAAGAGATATACAAATTCCGAAACACCCGCCGATGTTTTGTATGTTGTTAAGAAAGCATCTTGAAGGCGCAAGGATTCTGAGTGTTCACAAACCGGATTTTGAGAGAATAATCGAACTAAATATCGAAAACTACAACGAACTCGGCGACAAAATAGAAGAATGCCTCAGCATCGAACTTATGGGCAAGCACAGCAATATCATACTGTACAACACCGATAACAATATAATCCTCGGCTGCGCACATAACGTAGGTGCAGAAAAGAGTAAGGAAAGAGAACTCTCAGGCGGACTGCCTTATATATATCCGCCCAAACAGGATAAAAAGAACCTCTTGATGACGCGTTCCGATTATTTTTTGTCGTATCTAAAAAAATCCGCTCTGCCGCTAAAAAAAGCTCTTGCTGACAGATATTTCTGTCTGTCGCAGGCTGTGTGCGAGGATATTTGCAGCCTGCACGGTATCGACCCTTTGCAATCAGCATCAAACCTTGATGAAAACTCGACAAAAATACTCTTTGTCGCATTGCACGAGTTTCTTGCACAGCAAAAAAGAAATTATTCACTTGCGGCGGATTTTTCAAAATACTCTTGTGTAAACAGCCTTGATTTGCCTTATGACAGTGTAAATGAGCTGATAGACGATTATTTTGCTTACAATACAGAAAAGTCGCTTGTCTCAGCTTTAAAATCATCGCTTAAAACAAGACTTTTAAAAGATATAAAGAGATATGAAAACACACTTGCCAATCAACAAAAACAGCTTGATAAAAAAGATAAAGCTCTTGATTATATGAAAAAAGGCAGCCTGCTTACTGCTAATGCGTATAAAATCAAAAAAGGCGAAAAATCAGTCACGCTCGAAGACTATGAGACTGGCGGCAGTCTTCAAATTCAGCTTGACGAAAATTTGTCGCCCATAGAAAACGCGCAACGGTATTTCAAACTGTACAACAAGATAAAAAGAGCCTGCGACATAGCTCAAAAAATGGCGCAAGAAACCGGCGGACAAATTCTTTTTAACAAGCAGCTGCTCTATGATGTTGAAAACACGGACTCTTTAGAAGAATTAAAGGAAATATCAGCAGAGCTTGAGCCGGAGATAAAACAATCGCCCTCTAAAAAGAAAGAACTTAAACTTAATATAACAAAACTCGACATTGACGGTTTTTGCGTTTATATCGGCAAAAACAATAAACAGAACGATTATTTGTACTCAAAAATTTCTTCGCCCGAGGATGTATGGTTCCATACGTTAAATACTCCGGGGTCACACGTTATAGTAAAAACCCCCGAAGTTAAAAGAGAACTCAAAGACGAAACCGTCTTGAAAATAGCAAAGCTGGCAAAGGAGTATTCAACGGCTAAAAATTCCACAAAAATCCCCGTTGTGTATACACTGAGAAAATACATAAAACGCCCGAACAATACAAAATCAGGTTTTGTTGTGTATAAAAACGAAACCGAAATCGTTGTGGATTAGGTTTGCACCGCGCTTTGCTCTTCACCTGCCGTTCATCTTACAGTTATCTTCCCGTTCATTTGACCGTTCATTTTGCGCCGGCATTTTTCTAAAAAATGTACCGGTTTATTAATTATTTTAAGCAATTGTAAAAATCTTTAAAAACCTTCTGAATTTATTTTTAGGTTATTATAAAATTATATTGATAGAAATTTAGTTTGGAGTATCGATGAAATTAAAAGACACACTGGCGGAAGGTTCGTTTGATTACCTGTATTTAACCAAAAGAATGTACAAATATATAAAACCGTACATGTTCAGAATTATTCTGGGCTTTTTAATTGCCCTGCCCGTAGGTGCATTGGACGGTGTTGTTGCATACGCACTCAAACCTTATATGGATGAGGTTTTAATCAAAAAAAATATGCTGCTTGCGTTTCTTATTCCTTTTGGTATAGTTGCATTCGCAGCTTTGCAGGGTGTTTTAAGATATTTGAACGATTATCTGACAAGCTGGACAGGTCAAAAAGTCACAAACGATGTAAAACTCGGCTTGTTCAAAAAACTTGTACAGATGGACCCTAAATTTTATGACGAAAATTCTTCCGGTATAATTCTTACAAGATACCTTTCAGACCCCGGTACCGCCTCGACAGGGATTCTTGATAATTTAAAAGCTTTGATGAGTTCAGGTATAGGTGCATTTGCTCTTATCGGGGTAATGCTGTACAACTCGTGGGAACTTGCGCTTGTCGGTGTGCTTGTGCTTTGTATTGCGTTTTTACCGGCTGCCTTGCTGAGAAAAAGAATCAAAGCCACTTCAAATAAAAACATGAAAATCGGCGGAAATATCACCACTGATTTTAACGAAACAACCTCAGGAAATAAAATTATAACCTCATACAATCTGGCAGACTACCAGTACGGAAAATTTAATAAAGAAATTCACGACTCTTTTGATGTAAACATGTCACTGGTAAAAAGATCAGCCTGGATGTCACCGATAATGTACACGATTGCATCGGTGGGTATTGCAATTGTTATGGGCTTTGGTACATACCTTGTGTTGTCGGGCAAAATGACAAGCGGCAGCCTTTTATCTTTCGTAACATCGCTTTTGCTGTTGTACAAACCCGTTAAAACTCTCGGCAACACAATGACCAACCTGCAAAACGTGTTTGTTGCATTATGCCGTACTTTAGAACTGTTTGACATAGAACCCGAATTAAAAGACAAAGAAAATGCAATAGAGCTAAAAGAAGTGAAAGACGGTGTTGCTCTTGAAAATGTATGGTTTGAATACGTTAAAGACACTCCTGTTTTAAAAGGGATTAATCTTTCGGCTCATGTCGGAGAGACAGTGGCTATAGTAGGAAATTCCGGCGGCGGAAAAACAACTATCGCAAACCTTATCCCTAGATTCTATGATGTAACGGGCGGTTCAATAAAAATTGACGGTATTGATATACGTGATTATTCGCTCTCATCTTTGAGAGAACACATCTCCGTAGTGTTTCAGGATAATTTCTTGTTCTCCGGAACAATAAGAGAAAACCTTGTAATGGGCAACTTTAAAGCGTCCGAAGAGGACATACAAAGAGTTGTTAAAGCTGCTCACATTGACGAGTTTTTAGAAGATATGCCAAAGGGCATAGATACTGAAATCGGAGAACGAGGCACAACTCTATCCGGAGGCCAAAGACAGCGTGTGGCTATTGCCCGTGCAATGCTGAAGGATGCTCCGATTGTTATACTTGATGAGGCAACATCGGCACTGGACAACAAATCCGAGGCTATTGTGCAAAAAGCGCTGGATAACCTTATGCAAAATAAAACAGTATTTGTTATTGCACACAGATTATCAACAATTAAAAATGCTGATAAAATTGCGGTTATAAACGAAGGCGAACTGGTAGAGCTCGGCACCCACGATGAATTGTTGTGCAGAGATGACGGATTTTATAAACGTTTGTACGAAATGCAGTTTGCGAAATCAAACGTGCCCGCCGTGTGAGCGCAGCGAACCCGGGGCACTGTTTCAAAGGTGCCTGTGGCACGTTTAAAATGGAGCAAGCAAGGTCAGAAGCGAAGCTTCTGCGTGCTGTATAAAATTAAGGCTTAAAGCGAACCCGCAGCCGCAAACACTGTAAATCAGGCAATGACGTTTAATTTTTTGCCTTTTTGATTTTGAGTCTTAAAAGCTTCTGCTTTTGATTTTATATCAGCAGCCTCAGAGGCAACCCTGTAATCCTGCGAAGAAGGATCAGAAGGTGCCATTGCTGCTTTTATCACGGTGTTAGCGTGATCAATTGTTTTTTGAGGATTGTTTTTGTCTAAAACAGGCATCTGTATTGGTACATGACCGGATACCGGTATTCCGTCAGCGTTTTTTCCTATGGAAATTGCTCCGGCAAAAGAACCGCCGGCAGACTTGTGCGCAAGCTCGTGTGCGTATATGTGATTGTAATTCCTTTGAATTAAATCATCTCTTTGTTTTTGTCTTTCTCTAAGCGGTGTAGAAAAAGAATTTGTAAAACTGTTTATCAACACACCTTGCCCCTCATTTTTCGTGACTTATGCAGCCTGACTTCCACAAATAACTTCCTATTTATATTTTACTACATGTATAGCAGCTTGTGAAGTGCCTGCCCCGAAATTTATACAAAAAACAGTCTGAGTGGAACCTCGATTGTACCCCAGAGCATCCTGATATGTATGGCTCGTAAACTGCTCTGTACCACAAAAAATGTAATCAATAAGTAGGACAATTTCAAAAACAGTTAGTTATTAAAACTATAGCTTTATGTTCCACCCATTCTTTGGCGCAAAGAACGGGTGGAGCCCAAGAAACTCCCGACCTGCTGTTACGTTCATACAGAAAGTAACACAAACCAGTGCTCGGCAACTCGGGCTATATAAGTTGCTCTCCCTCATTAAACAAAAGTGTTTGTTATAATTACATAGCCCTCAAACAAACCTCGCTAGTAGTTGTTTGTGAAACTTTCTGTAACTCACTCCACAAAGGTCGGAGGTGTTGCGATATTCTCTGTTTCAAGTGTTTTTTCTTTTATTGCCTACTGATTAATTCCATTTTATGGGGGGTACTTCAAACTCGCCAACATCTCAGGCAAGAAGTGGTACACACTATGCCAAGTAAATATGCCAGTGGCATGTTTCGAGTAGAGACTCTGCCGAACAAACGATTGAGTATCGTTTGTGAGAGGAGCTAAGACAGATACGTAGTATCTGATTGCCGTATAGTTATTATATCTGGGGCAGTTGACTATATGAAACAGTCCGGATAAAAACTTCAATAATTAAGATGAGTTCAAATTTTAAAGCGGATATTATAATATAGTTGTATATTTATGTTGTATACCTATGTCGCGAAAGATATTTAATGAACTGTCCAAAATGCAAAACCCCAATATCCGATAAAGATTTAGTCTGTCCTAACTGCAAAAAAGTTATCAGGCTACAGTGTCCCGTGTGCGGCAACACCACCAAAAACACGGTTTGCGAAAAATGCGGCAACGTGCTTTTGAATAAATGCTATAAATGCGGCAAACTGAATTCAACCGTTTTTGAAAAATGTCCTAAATGCGGCTTAAATATCAACGCAAGCATAGGGCTCAGGGAATCCGTTATTGAAGAATTTGCCGTACTTACGGTAGAAGTGACAAATTTTGACGACATAAAACTTGCTTTTAACAGCGACAAAATAACAAGACAGTTTAAGGCGAATTTTTACGGCCTGATTAAAAAAAATGCCTCTCAAAAAAAACTGAGGGTTCAATTTGTTGACAACACATACATTATAAGGTTTTGCAAAGATTACACTTTTCTGGAATCCTGCAAATCCGCAATTGATTTTTCAATATATGTTGCACAAACCGTGAGTGAAATTAACAAAAAACTCTTTGAGGCAAAAGGGGTCGAGCTTAAAGTCCAGATGGCAGTGCAAAAAAGAGACGTGTATTCAAAACCGTCGGAATACAAATCCGGCTTGAATATCAATGTCGTGTATTCTTCAAGCGGCAAAGGCCATTTGTTCAACAATACGGAAGTCGTTGTCGATTCTTACATTTACCAGCAGACAAAAAGTCTGTATCCGTTCCAGTCTTTGAGCGCTGTTTTTGTTAAAAATCAAATGGTAATGTTTTTTGAGCTTGTTTTGCATAAAATAATCACCCCCGAGGACGAATCGGAAAAATCCGTGGATGCAAACAAGGTTAAACTGCCTAAAAACGTTGATTTTGAACCCGAAGAAGAAGTTGATGAAGAGCACCTCATAAATTTTGAAAGTCTTAACTGCACGTTTGTAAAAACCCGTCAGGATTCTCTGGTCGATGAGTTGTCAAAGATTGCGTCAAAAACAGAGCAAAATCCTGTTATTTCCGTACGTTCAACCGACAGAAACGGAAAACTTACGCTTATTTCTAATGAACAGGCGGAGCAGATTTTCGAAGGTACAAACGTAGTTCGGTTTTCTTGTTCCAAAAACAACAAATACAATGCATACGGCCTGTTTAAGCAGATGCTGCTTGCTTACAGGGGCATAGACGAACTCAGCCTGCTTTTGAATCCCGAAACCATTGACGCTGTGTCTGCGGACAATCATATTCAGGAAATATTTAGAATGAATATAAAAGAGCAGGTTCACCCCGAGGATTTGAGATACAGCTATTTTGAGGCTTTTGCAAACTTCATCGCGGCCGTTCCTTACAAGACTTTATTTATTATAGACGACTTTGAAAACACGGACGAAGGCTCTTTAGAAATAATTAAATATCTTTGCGAAAACAAAAAGCTGGGCAATGTCGGGTTCTTGTTCTCCTGTGATACGGAATTTACCCTGCACAGAAAAATATACAAACTTATGACCGCGCCGAATTATTATGATATCGAAATTAAACCCTCATCAAACAAAAAAATCGTTGCGGCAAATCTTTCCTCTGTCAAAGAGATAAAAGATTCTTTCTTCTTTGAAAAAGTTCTGGAAAACACAAAAGGCTCGTATTTCTACTTCAACACCGCATTAAAATACCTTACAGACAGCGGTATTTTAAAAGAAAAAGACGGCAAATACTCTGTTTCAAAAGACAGAATGATAGTTATACCAAAAGATTTAAACGAATTAATACAAAAAAGAATCGCCAATCTGCAAATAAAAGAAAACGCCTTTGAACTCTTTGCCTCGATTCTTTTAATCGGCGAAAAAATTCAGTTTGCCGATATTCACAGACTGGCAGTAAAAGATGACGTCAAACTTGTCAAATACCTTGAAGAAAAACATTTTATAAAACTAAAAGACGACAAAGAGATTTTTGTGGAAAACTACAATCTCTATGCCGGCAACCTTGTTGAGGCCTGCGGCAAAGAGCAGCTTGCGGCAATTGCGCTAAATGTTCTTGAAAAAATATATCTCAATATTCCAATCCCCGACAGCAACAAAGCAAGGCTTCTTGAATTTGCGCAGCTTAAAAAAGAAGCGTTTACCCAGTGGCATACTCTTGCTATGGTTTCAAGCCAGAGCGGTGATTTTTGTGCGTATTTGAATTGTACAAACAAGTTTCTTTCTTTGGTCGACAACGTAATCGATGACGAAACCGACCGCACAGTGGAACAGGTTAAAATGGATGTGTACGCCGAGCTTGCCTCCTTGATGTACAAATATTACCCCGACAAAATAAGAAGTTTTCTGGAAGCTCTTCTTGCAAGCCTTGAAGCTCAAAACGACGATAAAAGGATAAAAGAAGCCGCAAACAAACTTGTACAAAGCTGCTTGATAAGCGGAAATTATAACAACGCACTGGAGTATATCGGCAAAATAATTTCCAGAACCCCGCGCAGCTCTTTTAATCCTTCAAAAAAAGATTTCAACCTCAATTATTTTCTAGTTAACCTTGTTACCCTTGAAATTTTCTTCAACCTCGGCAGGCTGAACGAGTGCATAGAGCTGGGGGACGAACTTTTTAAAGACATTAATTTAGCTACGATTACAGATAACGTGCTGCCGGAAGGTTTTTCGAAAAAACAGTTTGAAGAAGCTCTGTGCGATGCAATGTTCTTTCTCTGCGCCTCGCGTGTGATATTGTTGAAACCTGACAGGGTAGAGGTCTTAACGGAGTTTGAAGAAAGAACAAATAAAAAATTCTCTTTCTTTAAGCTTTTGTATTTGCTGAATGAATTTTTAGAAGGCAAAAACATTCTTGAGCCTTTAAAACAAATTGCGCAGGGCGGTTTAAAAGACAAATACTCGCAGATTCTTTTCCCGGTGGTGCAGGCGATTGTTGCGTGGCGTTACAACGACTGGAATAATCTCGGGAATTACATATACAATGCAAAACTCGTTTCTTCTATACTTAACCAGTATCAGCTGGAATATTTCTGCGATTTGATGATTGGCTTTGCTTATCAAAACCTCGGTAATATCAAAAAAGCAAAACAAATTTATTACAACATACTCGACCTGTCCGAAGAAAAAGGCATAAAAAATATAACTTACCTCAGCTGGGTGCTGATTGCCAGAGCGGAATTTCAAGACGGCAATATTGATATGGCTGTAGGGCTTATAAATAACTCTATCCTTAACCTTGAAAAAGACCCCGATGCCTCGGAATTTTTTGTCATGATGTTTAAAGCATTGTCGTCAGAGGTTATGGTAGCAGTAAAAGCAAACATAGAAAAAGCAATGTTCTGCGCTGAGCAGGCTTTTGAAATTGCCCGCAAGTCAGGGTTGAATGTATATCTTCCCGGATTTGCCGATATGCTTATGTTTATTTATAATACAATATGTGCAAGCAAACAGCCTCCGCAGGTTATTGAAAACTTTAAACAAAAAGCTCAATATGTACAGCGGGTTATGTCGGGGCTTGCCATTGTAAAAAAATAAAATAGTCGGGGAGTGTAAATGAAAAAGCTTTTATTTGTTTTATGCGCAATACTGCTGTGTGCAAGCTCAATCCTGAGCGCAAACTGCGCTGTTAAAGAAGAGGAAAACAACTATCTGATTGCACAAAGAGAGTCCGTAAATCTTCACAGCAGGCTCAAGGAACTGTATACCGGCTACGAAATTTCAATAAAAAATATTTATTCAAAACCTGTTTTAATACAGTCAATAAATGTATGGGATAACGCAAGCGCAACCGTTGCTTATCTTTCTGTAAAGAAAAGCAGCAAGGAAGCTGCATTGAATACTATAAGCAAAGGTTCTTCTTACGCTCTGCCTACTTTAACCCTGTCTTTCTGGGGAGCGCTCGCAGTTTCGCCGTTTTCCGCCGCAAAAAACTCACTTTCAAACAAAAAAGCTCTGAAAGAATCGGAAAAATTTAACAAACCGGAAATTAAGCCGTTTGAACTCAAACCGGGGGAAACTTACAAATTCAAAACCCTTGCCCTGAACAAACGCGCACCCTCAATGCGGATTATATTTAAAAACCCGCTCACTGACGAGAACATGAATCTTGAGATTATAAGATAAATTTATTCTATTGCGCTTAATATTTTATGAAAATCAAACCTGCACTCCTGCGCTTTGTTCAACAAATCTTTGGAGTTAATGGTTTTTAATCGTTCAAAAAATTGTGCAAGCTTGTCCTCATCGTTTAAGAAGGAACACGGTATATCAAACCTGTTTGCAATTTTTTCGACTTTTTCGTCATAACTCAAGGCAAGCGTAGGGATACCGTATTTTAATGCCAGCAGACAGGCGTGGTAGCGCATTGCAATAAGGTAATCCAGATTCGAAAAAGCCTGAATTGTATCATCTATGCTCATTGCAGGGATAAGTTTGGTCTTAATCTGCGGGTTGACAAGTTTAAGCTGTGCTTCAAAGTGTTTGCAGATGTCCAAATCAAGCGCATCTTGAAAAGAAAAAATGTGTATTTCTTTGTCCGCAAAATTTTTATTTATTTCTCTTGCCAGAGCAAATAAATACTTTTGCGACAGGTTTTTCCAGCTTCTTAACTGAACGCCGGCACGCTGCATCGAAACTTTAGGCTTTGTTTCTATGTTCCAAACGGGGTCGGATACCAAATCCGGCTTTAAATCCCAGCCGCGCAGCAAAAACAGGCTCTTTTCATCACGGACGGTAATATACTTGCACTTTTTCAGCAGATTTTTTGTTATCAGCCTGCCTAAGGGATTTTTTAGCGGCCCTATGCCCTGCGCAAAAATGATTACGTCTTTTTTGTAACGCAATGCCGTGTAAATCACAAACAAATAGTAAAAAAGACTTTTAAGACTGGTGGCATCCTGCAACAGGCTGCCGCCGCCGCTAATCAGCACATCACAATTTTTAAGCGTATTTTTAACCGATTTTAAAGAAAAAGTATAAACAGAATTTACTTTGAGTTTTGACGAGGTAAGCGCCGGATTTTTTGAAAAAACCGTCACATTGTGTTCGCGAGACTTCAGCTCTTTGGTCAGAACACTTAAAATAGCCTCATCACCAAAGTTTTCAAAACCGTAATAACCGGAAATCGCAATATTTTTTTGAGAAGACATTTTTACCTCAAACCCGCGTTTTAAACTGATTTTTAACTGTTGCCGTAAGCGGCGTAGACCTGTTCTTTATAAGGTGTTGATTTTATTGCTCCCATGCCGTGGCATTGAAGCGCCGCATCAATTGCCCCGAGTTTTGCTGCTTCAACGATTGTCATGCCGGAATTTAACCCGTGTAAAAACGCACCGTTGAAGGCATCGCCGGAACCTGTAGAGTCGACTACTTCGCTGGTTTTAAATTCAACAAAAACGATATCGCCCTCGGCGCCGACAAAATAGCCTTTATCCTTGGCTGATTTTACTATTACTTTGTTTATACCTTTGTCCCAGAGGTGTTTTATGCATTTGTCGGGAGAGTCAATGTCAAAGACTCTGACAGAATCATGCTCGAGACTCAAAAACATTATATCAAGATATTGAGAAATCTCTTCAAAAGCTTCTCTTGCCTCTTCAACACTCCACAGTCTGTGGTCGTAATTTATGTCGTAAGCCGTGCATATTCCGTTTTGAGAAGCAATCTGATAAGCTTTTTTTACAGCCTCTTTTGCGCTTAAAGACAGAGACTGCGTGCTGCCTGTGGTGTATAGAATATCAGCGCTCAGAATATAATCCTGAGAGATGTCGTCAATCGAAAGTTTTGTCGCGGCGGTTTTTTTTCTGTAATAAACAAATTCCTTCTGCGCATCTTCAGGGTGCCCGATAAAATATATCCCGTTAAAACCGTCAATCAGCTTTACCTGTGATATATCAAGGCCTTCCAGCTGCCAGCTTTCCAGCAGAAATTCTTTAAAAGGGTCATCCGCAACTCTTGTTATGTATCCGGCTTTTGACCCGAGACGCTGCGCCGCAACCGCCGTACACAGTGTATCCCCGCCGTAATATTTGTTAAGAGTCTGCGTGTAAGCCAGACTTGTGCTGCTTGAAAGTTCTATAAGGCTTTCGCCTATTGTTATTATATCTAAATGTTCACCCATAATATCTAATCTAGTGTCACAGTTGCCGACTCGAGCCTTCGAGCCGTCACTGCTCACCTTTTCAATGTATCACTCCAAAAATTCGTTCACGTCGCTTTGCTCCTTATCACGAATTTTTCTCGGACAATTTATTCCACTCAAACAATCTAGCACAAATATTTGTTAAAGTACATACGGTTTGTCTGAGAGAAGATATGTCCCAAAAATCGCCGGCGCGTATGTATAAAATATCCGGCAGGCTTTTATTGCGAATTATAGCCGGCAAACGTATAAATTTTGTCTGAGTGGGACCTCGCTTGTAGGAGTGGTACACGGAGTGCGAGTGGCGCCAAGTCTAGCATTTTACGGAAGTGACCCCATGTACTTGTTGCGGGTGCCCAGGTTATAATATGATAGTTGAACTTGTTTTATGCACCCGTTCAATAAGTTATCGGGGTCAGTTGACTATATGAAATTATTCGTGGATAATTCTTCCGTCTTCGTGGATATCTATGGGCTGTCCGTTAAAGGATTTTATGTAATCAATCAGCATTTGAGTTTCGTTTTTTTCGCATTTATGAATAATTTTTTCCGGACAGGCAAGTGCTTCAAGCCCCTCACTGCCTCCGGCTACGAAAGTGTTGTAGGCAACTTTAAAGAATTTGTCGCTGCTCGGGTTTTGCCAGTTTAAAGGCACCTGTGTACCGTCTTCTTTTACTACAACAATATCTTTTACCCTGTCGTCTTTACCTATTTTGTATCTCAGACCGCTTACCTGCAAAGCGCCGGTTCTGTGGTATTTGCTTGTAGCTTTTATTGCATTGTTAAGGACGTCTACAATATCTTTTTCGCTCAATTTATAGACGTTTACGTCATTGTAAAACGGCATCAAATCCATTATATCCCTGTCAGTGACAGGTCCGGCAGGCAGACTGGCTCTTATGCCGCCCATGTTGTTAAAGACAATGTCCGCATCGGAAAATTTTCTGTAAGCATCACTTAAAAATGCACTCAGAGGACTTTCTTCAAGAACCGTTTCGGGTTTTGATTTTACATCGTGCGCAATAACACCGATTGTCTGCGGAGTCCCGAGAGAAATATTTTCCATTGTTTTTACAACAAGATTTTCCGGCTCTTTATCAAGGTTTTTGATTTCGTTTTTAGCCTGAATAATTCTGCCGTATTTGTCGTAAACAACATCAAGAACCCCGTAAGAATGGCCGTTTTTGCCTGCCTGAGTGACAATTACCCATTCGCCGCGCGGGGATTTAAAGAGGTTTTTACCCTCTGTAAGGCCTTCTAACGTATCGTGAGAGTGTCCGTCATTTATAATATCAATACCGGCAACATTTTTGGCTATTTGAGAAGACGCATCTATTCCGAGGTGAGATACAAGTTTTATGATATTTACGCCCTGTTTTTCAAGTTTTTCAACTTCTTTTCTTACGGCGTCCTCGGTTTCTTTAAGATTCAAAACTTTAACATCCTTAGCGCCTTCCTGACTCTGGGTGCTTAAACGCGAAAACAAATCAACCGGAACAAGCCCGATGTAGCCGATTTTTCTGCCGTTTTCTTCAACAACCATTGATGACGCCAGACGCCCCGCATCTATGTCATCCTTCAGCGGATAAGAGGCAATTTTTGTGCTGTCTTTGGGCTGAAGGTTCAAAGCGAGAGTCTTGAATTTAGCATAATCAAGCATTTCAGACAAACCCTCGGCACCTTTGTAATCCATATTGTGGTTTCCGGGTGCGGCAGCCGTGATGTTGCACATATTCATCATTTTTACTATGGCTATATTTTTGTCGCGTCCCGAGCCTACCCACTCATCACCGGATAAAATAACATCTCCGCCGGGGTTTTCCAGTTTAAAACGGTCTGATACGGTTTTGAACTTTCTAAACGCCTTTAAATGACCGTGAAAGTCGTTTCCGTAAAGGGTCTTTTGTCTGAATGTATCGTTTGAACTCCTGTTTGAAGATGCATTGCCTGAGGCTTGCGAGCTTTGTCCGAACTTGATTTTCGGTGTATAAAAACTGTTGAAATTATTATTAATATACATGTAAGAACCTGCCGCTTCTGTCACTTGTATAAAACATGTAAAATCTAAAATTTGCTTTATTGTTAACATTTGTTTACAAAGACAGGAAAAATGTAAATTCTAAAAAAAAAATTGTTTTTATATAAATAAGGTTAGAAATAGGAAGCATTAAACTATGGTCAACGGTATCTCAGGTCAAAATTCACAATATGCAGGTTTTTATAGAGCAGCAGCAGGCAACGCAATTGTTAACCAGAACGATGTAAAAAATATGGTTAACTTTTTAAACGGCCAGCCTGTTACCGTTTATCCCGAACCTACTATCGGCCAATTAACTGTTCAAACTCTTCCTTTTGCGGCAGCAATCGGCGGTGTTCAAGGGTTTCAGGCATTAAAAGCCAATAATTATAATTTTAAAGATACAATTAGTAAAATAAAAGCAGCTCATCCGTATACACAGAGAAGCGAAGCATTAAAATCAGGTTTAGACAATATCAAAAGAGAATACGGCGAAATTTTCAAAAAGAACGTGACTGCTAACCAGTCAAGAGCACCTTTCGGATTGTCTAAACTATTAGATAAAATCCCCGGATACACAAAATTAAGAAATTCCGGTATCGGTAAAGCAATGGGCAAATCCGGTGCAGGTTGGATGATGGTATTTGATGCAGCAGGCAAAACATTGTCGGATGTTGTACCTACCTTCCAGCAGCTCGGTTTTTCAGCAGGTATGAAACAGGTTGCTAAATCAGGAACACAGGTACTCGCAGGCGGCGCAGGCTGGCTGGCAGGTGACGCAGTAGGTACTGCAATCGGTACTGCAATCGGTACAGCAATTTGCCCCGGCATAGGTACAGCAATCGGCGGTTTCTTAGGCAAGTTCCTCGGCGGCGTTGTCGGCAGCGCACTCGCAGCAAAAGGCGCTAAAGCTATCACCGGCAAAAACGAACTCGAAAAAGTTCAAGAACAACAAATGAATCAAGTAACCCAGCAAATTGAAAATGATCCTAATTCAAAACTCGCTCTTGCCCAGCAAACTCTTGAAGCAGCAGAACAAATTCTCGCTCAAGACCCTAACAATCAGGATGCACTTGCAGCCAAAGCTTCAGCAGAAAAAGTAATCGCTGAATATCAAACAACTGCACAACCTGCTGCACAAGCACAAACTCAACAACACTTCTCAAAGATTCCTGCTCAACAGGGCGGATTCGCTACAACAATGAGCGGTGTACCTGTAGTTCCCGGTTTCAACGGTTTCGGTTATGATATGAACCAGTACAAACAGGCAATGCAAACAGCTTCTATGCCTTTTGCAAACAACTATCAGGCAATGGCCAATACACAAATCGCAAATCCGGCAGCTAACCCTTTTATGCCGCAGCAAACTCAACAAAAAGCACAATAGTCTAAATTCTATATAACTTATAACTACGCATAAAACAAAAAGCGGTCTTAATATTCAAGACCGCTTTACTCTTTATAAACCTATTCCTTATTCCCCATTAGTCCAGTATTGCGTCTAATCTGTTCCTGCTGCCGTTTAAGAAAAATATCCGTATTCAACAGCGTGCCGTTTGTATCGAATTTTTCAAACAGAAATTAATTAAATTAAAGCTTTTTTAGTCCAGTAATGCCTCTAAGATTGTTGCGTTTTTAGCAGCCAGTGTGTTTTCTCTGACTTTATTTCTGTGGATGTAAGTTCTCAGAGCTTCGCGAATAAGTTCGCTTCTTGAACGATTTTCGTTTTCTGCAACTTGATCGATTTCATCTAAGAATTTTTCCGGCATAGAAATAAGTACTCTTGACATAAAGTTTCCTCCTGTGTTCTCTCGTTTTCTCTCGTGTTTGTTTCTCTCGTTTTGTTCTCTTAATTATCTCTCGTACTTATATAAAAAATTTTTTTAAATAAAAATTGCTTATTTTGTATATAAAAAGTATATTTTAGTTAACAAAACTTAACACAAAGCTGAAAAACCTTGTTAAACAAAGGCTTTTGACACGGGTGTGCAAACGGATAGGATTAGAATTATATTTGAGAAAACGTTTTAAAATGCGCTTTAACCGCATTTTTAAGCTCTTCTTTTGAGTATTTTGCAGCTATTTTTTTAGCGGTTTCCAGCACTAAAGATGAGGCTCCTTTGGGAATTTCCACCCCGTATTTTTGCGACAGCTCTGCTATTCCTTTTAAAAACTGTTCTCTTGCAATTATCGAGGCCGCAGCCACGGCAATATCTGCTTCGGCCTTGCAGCGCTGCTCGAGGCGAATGTTTTTGCCTTTTTGCATCAAAGCGTTTTGTATAAGTTTTTCGTCCCCGAATTTGTCGGACAAAGCACAGGAGCATTGAGTTTTTTCGAGGATATTTTCAATGGCTCTGGCATGTCCCCATGCAAGAAGCTTGTTGAGGTTATTCATCTTTGCATAAAGTTCGTTATATTTTTGAGGGTTAATCGTCACAATCGAAAAAACGCAGTTGTTTTTTATCACTGCCGCGAGTTTGGAAATATTTTTGTCGTCCACTTTTTTGCAGTCTTTTATGCCTGCCTGCGCAAGCAGCGAGGTGGTGTTTTCGTCAACAAAAACAGCTGCAATAACAAGCGGGCCGAAGAAATCACCCTTACCCGACTCATCGGTACCCGCGTGGCAAACCGGTATGTCTAAACCGTCAAGAGCGGGGGCGCCGGTTTGTACGGGCGAACCGCCGCAAAGTTTTTGTATTTCATCGGCAATATCAGACACTTCTGCGCCCTGTACGAGCAATTTGCCGGTATGATACAAAGTTGCGCTGTATTTAGCGGTTTTGGCTCTCCACACGGCATTTTGGGCTGAAGATATCACTGCCCCGTCTTTTTCAAAAAAAACTTTTAATTCCTGTTCCTGAGATTTGTCTATTTTTTGAGAATAACTGTTCATCTAAACTCCGATTGAATTGCAACTTACAAACTATAACACAATAATGACACAAGATAAAAAGTATTATATAATTTATGCGAGAGAAAGGTTTTAAGGCTGACAGAGGAGCAAATAATATTCGGAGCCGGTAAGATGAAAGCTGCAAAATGGATTTTAATACTTTTGTTTACAATGATAACGGCCGTTTATCTTGCCGTATATCTTGCTTTGCCGTACTTTTTAAACAAATATGACTACTCGAAGCTTTTGAGCGATGCAATAAAAAACAAAACCGGACTTATCGTTAACATACACGATTACAAACTCAGCGTGTCGCCGGCGCTTAACATAAACTTCAAAGCCGGTGAAATACAGGCGTTTTACCCTGACAAAAAGCAGTTTCTTGATATAAAAAAAGCAGATATAACAATTTCTACGATTTATCTGCTGAAAAAAGAAATCAGGCTCAACAGGGTGAAAGCCGGAGAGTTTCAGCTTTCGACAAAACTTTTAAAAAACGGAAAAACAACTCTGCTTCAGTATTTTGAACAGAATATAAAGCAGGCTGATTTTGATTATAAGTTTTCCAAAAAACACCCTAATATATACGCAGACAAATACATAATAAAACTCAAAGACGAAGAATCCGGCCAAAAATTCAAACTAAAAGGCAAAGACTTTAAATCACGCCAGAGCATTGATTTAAAAAACATTGTAATAGAATCCTCGGGCGACATGTTCTGCTTTGACAGAAAATATCTCGGCTATAAAGCACGCGTAACTGTGCCGGTTGTGCTTTTGGAAAATTCTGAGAAAACGCTCATCGACTTTACCGTAGACGATTTGTACAAATACAATTTTTCGGCAAACGTCAACACGGATATAAAAATCTACGCCAAGGATAAAAAGTTTGATTACATAACCGGCAGAACAGACATTGATAACTTCCGCCTTAAGTTAGGCGCAAAGACCCTGCCGCCGAGCTTTTTCCATATAGTTTTTGCAAAAGACAAAGCAAAATTAGTATCAAAATTTTATACGGACATAAATGAGCTGACCGACATAAATGCGGATATAAAACTTTCAAAACCGTATAAAATCTATATGACATGCCGGTGTCCGAAAGCCGATATATCAAATCTTCAAAACACTATAGTGCCTGTGTTGAACCTTTTTAAAATAAAAAACAACCTCTCGGAATTTAAAACACAGGGGAAACTGAGTGCAGACTTTAAATTGCAGACGGATTTAAAGACAATATCGTCTAACGGAACCTTGAATATAACAAATGCTTCAATATCGCACAAAAGCATCCCTCTTAAAATAACGGGAGTAAATGCCGTTGTTGATTTTTCGGACAATGCAATAAACATAAAGAAATCGGATATCCTTGTAAACTCGCAGCCGCTGAAAATAACGGGCAGTGTGGACAAACACGCTGCGGCCGATATTACGGTGACCGCGCAGAATCTTGCACTGAATCACATTATAAACGCCTTTCCCGTATTAAAACCGGATAAAAACATCACTCTGGGCTCAGGCAGTGTGTCGCTGAAAGCCAATTTTAAAGGCAAACTGAATTCGCTTAAACCCGTAATAAAAATTTCCGTAAAAAATCTGGCCGGAGAGGAAACGGCAAAAAAAATAAAATTCAGCGTTAAAGAACTGGTTTTTGATGTTTCTGCCGCAGAATCAAACGCAGCAGCAAAATACAACGGAATAATTGAGCTAAAAGATGTAATTTGCTCCTCAACCACCCTTCCTGCGGGGACTGACACAATAAAATCCGATTCACTCAGCGCAAAAATAACAAACGACATCATACAATTGTTACCTGCAAAAATAAACGCAGGCAAAGCAAAATTGACGGTTTCCGGCGATGTAAAAAATTACCTGAAATCACCTGAAGCAAATATTAACATCGCGGGGACAATTGACAGCCTGTTTGTGAAAAGCCTTATCCCTTCGGGAGAAAGCCTTCTTGCAAAAGGATATTTGCCTCTTAAAACAACAATAAAGACAAAAAATAAAAAGGCTGATATAGACCTCAAAGTGCTTGCGAATCCGCAGAATTATATTACTCCGGTAAAAGTAAAAAGTTTTGACTCGACAACAACACTTACAACGCTCAGGGCATCAATTTCGGACAACCTTCTTACGCTTGACGATGCAACAATGTATTACGCAGGCAGCACAAACAGCCTGCTAAAGGATATTGATACAACTAACCTTAAAAAAGCGATAAATATAAAAGGTAAAATCAAAGACCTTTCTTCAACTCCGGTGATAGAAAAGCTTCACATATCAACGCCGACAGCTTTAACGCTAAACATACCGCAGACAAAAGACGGAACTTTAAACCTCACGGCCAATATAACCGCTGCGGGAAAAATCGACAAATTGAGCGCTGACGGAAATATTTCTGCCGCGGATATATCGATACCGTCAATGTATGTCAGGGCACAAAACGCTCAAATTATCCTCAACAACAACATAATAACCGTAAAAACTGACGATTTAAGAATAAAAGACACCAACCTTGCGATAGAAGCGTCTGCAAAGCCGGATATACTTACTTCCAACAAGATAGATTATCTTAAATTGACTGCTTCTTATATAGATATGGATTATCTGACCGGACTTTTGTCCCTGTTTAATCCTTCAAAATATGCACCGGGAAATGATTTCCCCTACATAATATCTTCAGGTAATCTTGATATAAAATCTTTCAAAATGGGGGTAATAAAAGCGCAGAATATTACCGCAAAAATCACATCGCAGAAAAATAATCTTTATATATCAGACCTGTTTGCCGATGCTTACGGGGGAAAAGCCGCTGCAAAAATTGTATACAACTTCCCCTATACAAATATCAAAGCGGAGGTTCAGGCAAGAGGGCTGAATGCAGCCTCTGTCGCCGCAGCGTTCATGCCGGCAGACAAAGGAATTTCCGGCACACTTGATTTTGACGCTTCAGTTAACATGATGGGTACGACACCGCAGCAGCAATTAAATACCATGAAAGGCACTGCCGATGTGCTTATCAAAAACGGAAGGCTCGGGCAGCTGGGGCGGTTTGAACATTTTTTGTATGCACAGAATCTTCTGTCGCAAAAACTGATATACGCAAGCCTGAACAGTGCAAAGCAGGCAATAAGTCCACAAGATACCGGCATGATTTCGTATCTGAAGGCTAAAGTAAAATTCGGCGCTGGCTATGCTCATCTAAACCCCGTTCTTACCTCGGGGCCGAGAATGAGTATGTATATAAAAGGCAAAATAAATCTGGTAACGCAGGATGTGGATTTAAAAATTCTTGGCAAAATCTCCTCAGATGTGTCAGGCTCTCTGGGTTTGCTCGGGTCTATGACAATAAAAGACTTTCTTGACGAACATACAAAATACGGTCCTGTTATAGCCAACCTGTTTGACTCATACAATACGGAGCTTCCCGAAACCGACATAAGCACAATCCCCGCACTCAGCCCTGCCGGCAGCGCACAAACAAAGAATTTTCAGGTAATAATCTCGGGCGACCCTGACAGCGTAAAAGCTGTTAAATCCTTTACGTGGGTAAATCCGACAGGCACTAAAGAAAAAATACTGACACAAAAAGTTAAAAAAGCCATAAGCGAGGCATTGCCGTCAAAAACCTCACAGGATACTCAACCCGTCCTGCCAAAACCTCAGCCGCAAATTCAGACTGCCCCGCAGACTGCCGTACCGGACTTTTTGGATAAAATCCCTGATGAGTTTAAAAAGTCCGAGAAAAATTCGTGATAAGGTGCAAAGCAACGTGAACGAATTTTTGGAGTGACACATTGTTCACATAGTGAAGCCATTTTTCAGGCTTCACCACAGTTCAGCCGAAAAAGAAGGCAAAGGTGAGCAGTGACGGCTCGAAGGCTCGAGGCGGCAACTGCGACACTGGATTAGATAAAAAGCCGCATACGGGTTTTTAAATACGTTTTCAGAATTTTTTCAGGTTTGCATAAAGTGCGTCAACTGCCTTTTTGCCCTGCTTGCCAAAATCGATTACGTACATCGAAGATGAGCCAATATGTTTTATCTCGTCAATATAGCCAAGGCCGAATTTTTCGTGAAAGACTCTGTCCCCTTTTGCAAAAGTGTTTGCCTGTTCATTTTGGGCAGCCTGAGCAGCTTCTTTTGCCTTTTTCTCTTCAAGCATTCTTTTTATGGGGTTGTCTTCAAGCAATTTTTTGATTTTTTCTTCGTCTTTTGCCTGATTTTGCGCGTTTTTAACTACAAAAGCCTCTTTTTTTACAAAATTATTTTGTTTTTTAGGCGTTTGTGACAGCGGGTGTTTTTTGTAAGAGTAGGAAGAATTTTCGTAAACCTCGCCGTTGTAAACAGGCTTTTTCTTCACGACTTTGCTAATGCTCTGAGTGTTGTTCAACCCTGATGACGGAGCCACAAACCCTTTGCCAAAGCTGTTTGTCTTTTCAACATAACCTGAATAATCAGCTCTGGCCTGTGATTTGATTTTGTTAACCGCCTGATTAAACGTGCCTCTGCCGCCTGAAGAGTAGCTGTTATCGTCAGAGGTGTTCCTTTCCGTAAGATTATGCGGAATCTCCTCTAAAAATCTGCTCGGTGTGTAGTAGCGCGTTTCGCCCCACATCTGGCGTCTTTTGGCGTAGGTTATGTAGAGTTTCTGCTTTGCACGCGTTACCCCTACATACATAAGGCGGCGTTCTTCTTCCATCTCGGTATTGTTGTTTAGCGAACGGCTGTGTGGAAATATGCCCTCTTCCAGCCCTGCAAGAAAGACCGTATCAAACTCAAGCCCTTTAGCAGCGTGCAGGGTCATTAAGGTAACGGCGTTTTCCGCATCGGGAGTTTCGTCTAGGTCGCTGACCAACGCAACCTGTGCGAGAAATTCGCCCAGAATGTTTGACTCGTCCTCGGGGGCAAAGTCGCGCGCAACGTTAACAAGCTCCTGTAAGTTTTCTATGCGCGACTGCGACTCTTCCGTATCCTCCTGTTTTAACTCGGCAAGATAGCCTGTTTCTTCAATAATAAATGCAATAAACTCTGGCAGCGAAAGTGATGTACGGTTTTTATCCAGCCTGTCAATAAGCTGCGCAAAATTTTTCAGCTTTGATTTTACACCCGCGGAAAAATCCTCGTATTCATCAATATTTTCTATCACCTGATAGATTGAATAATCCAGCTCTGTTGCTATGTCTTGCAGCTTTTTGACTGTTGTATCTCCGATAGCACGTTTTGGAACATTGATGATTCTTTTCAAACTCTGAGAATCATGCCTGTTGTAAATCAGTTTTAAATAAGCAATCAGGTCTTTAATTTCTTTACGTTCGTAGAACTTTAAGCCCCCTACCATGCGGTAAGATATCCCCTGAGAGATGAGAGCCTCTTCTATAGCGCGTGACTGAGAGTTTGTACGGTATAACACAGCACAGTCGTTGAGACTGCGCACGTTGTGTTTTATTTTATTTGCGATGTAATAGGCTTCGCCTGATTCGTCCTGCGCTTCGTAGATATCGATTTTTTCGCCCTGACCTTTTGTTGAGTACAGGTTTTTGCTCAAACGCTCAGTATTGTTGACGATAATTGCGTTTGCCGCGTCAAGAATCGTTCCGACGGAGCGGTAGTTTTTTTCAAGCTTAATGAGTTTTGCGTTTTTGTAATCAGTCTGAAAGTTGAGGATGATTTTGTAATCAGCACCCCTCCAGCTGTAAATCGACTGGTCAACATCGCCCACAACGCAGAGGCTTCTGCCTTTTAGCTCTTCGTCAGTTTTGCCGTTTGAATACAGGTGGCGTATAAGCATATACTGGCTTATGTTTGTGTCTTGAAACTCATCGACAAGTATGTGAGAAAAACGTTCGTGGTATTTGTTTCTTACATCTTCGTTTGTTGAAAGAAGGTTTACCGTTAAAAGCAGCATGTCATCAAAGTCTATGGCGTTATTTGCAAGCAGCTGCTTTTCGTATTCGTAATAAATTTCCGAAATCTTTTGAGAGCGGTAATCTCTTGCGCGGGTAGCAAAAGTATATGCGTCTTGCATCTTGCTTTTTGCATTGCTTATTGCTGCTTTAACGAGTTTCGGGGCAAAGGTTTTTTCATCAATATTCAGTTTTTTTATTGCGTTTTTGATGATTGTGTTTGTATCTGTTTCATCGTAAATAACATAGTTGTTGTCCCATTTTCTTCCGTCGGGGCTTTGGTAGTTTTCTATGTCGAATCTGAGGATTCTGCCGCAGATGTTGTGGAAGGTACCTACCCACATTTTTTTAACGACATCTTCGCCTATCATTTTGGAAAGACGTTCGCGCATTTCTTTTGCGGCTTTGTTCGTAAAGGTTACTGCAAGAATTTTGTAGGGGTTAACACCTGATTTAACAAGGTTGACTATACGTGTTGTAAGCACTTTTGTCTTGCCGCTGCCTGCTCCCGCCAGCACAAGCAATGCCCCTTCTTTTTCAACAACGGCTTCTTTTTGTTCGTCGTTAAGACCTTTCAGTAACTCTTCCAATGCTCCCCCTCGATACTCTGTAGATTTTTCGCTATGTTTCAGCTTATTTTCATTAAAACACTTTTAATTTTCATAATTTAATGATATTATTATGATAAATCAAAAAATTTTTTAGTAAAATATTATATTTAGGATACAAAGATGTCAGACGAAAACGAAAAAAAAGAACAACCTACGATTATGGTTCCTACGGATGATTTGGATACCGTCTCGGAAGAAGATGCAAACACTGTAGACCAGCTTGCAATGGAGCTTGCTACGCTTCAGCAGTCAACAAAGAGAATTGCCATAATCGGCAGCCGTAATTTACCTATAACTCATCAGCAGATTATAGAAACTCTGTCTTATGCCCTTGTTATGCAGGGTAACACAATTATTACGTCAGGCGGTTCTTCAGGTACAAACGCAGCCACTATCAGAGGTGCGATGAAATCAAACCCTGACAAATTAAAGGTTATTTTGCCGCAGACAATAGGCCAGCAGCCGTCTGATGTTCAGGATCAGCTTATAGGGGTTCCCAATATCATAGAACATGCTGACAGAGCTATGATGACCCTTGCCGATGCCAGCCGCATTTGCAACAGAGAGATTATTGACGACTGCCAGCAGTTGATTTGTTTCCTCTCGCATACATCAAATACATTGCACAAAGCAATTGAGTATGCGGAAGAATCTCATAAAGTTATTACTGCATTCTACTTGGATTAGAATATAAAGTAGAAATTAAATTATAAGAGCCGGCTTGAATAGACACCGGCTCTTTTTTTGCGCAAAGCATTCGGACAGTCACGGCTGCGGAGCCGCTACAGGATATTTCATATAGTCAACTGCCCAAGATATAATAACTATACAGCAAGCAGATACTACGTATCTGTCTTAGCTCCTCTCACAAACGATTGAGTATCGTTTGTTCGGCAGAGTCTCTACTCGAAACGTGCCACTGGCATATTTACTCGGCATAGTGTGTACCACTTCTAGCCTGAGATGTTGGCGAGTTTGAAGTATCCCACGTAAAATGGAATTAATCAGTAGGCAATACAAGAAAAAACACTTGAAACAGAGAATATCTCAACACCTCCGACCTTTGTGGAGTGAGTTACAGAAAGTTTCACAAACAACTACAAGCGAGGTTTGTTTGAGGGCTATGTAATTATAACAAACACTTTTATTTAATGAGGGATAGCAATTTATATAGCCCGAGTTGCCGAGCACCGGTTTGTGTTACTTTCTGTATGAACGGAACAGCAGGTCGGGAGTTTCTTGGGCTCCACCCGTTCTTTGCGCCAAAGAATGGGTGGAACATAAAGCTATAATCGAGTTTTAATAACTAACTGTTTTTGAAATTGTCCTACTTATTGATTACATTTTTTGTGGTACAGAGCAGTTTACGAGCCATACATATCAGGATGCCCTTCGGGTACAAGCGAGGTCCCACTCAGACATATTAACAACACTAAAAAACGGGTCTGTCTTAAAACAACTGACCCGTTTTTAGATTTAAAAGTTTTTAAAAGACTATAAAACTAAGCTCTTTTTTTAGCCTGAATAGCTAATCTGTGACGGCCTTTGGCTCTTCTTCTGTTCAAGACTGTTCTTCCGCCCGGAGTAGCCATTCTTGCTCTGAAGCCGCTGACGTTCTGTCTTTTTCTTTTTGTTCCTTCTAATGTACGTCTCATTTTTATTGCTCCTTGAATTAATTTTTTTGCGTTATATCATGATAAATAAGACAAAGATGATTGTCAAATGCGCACAAAAAAGGTTTTAATAAAGGTTTACACAAGATGGATAATAAACAAGCACAAAACACTGATACAATTGGTTTTATAGGCGCGGGAAAAATGGCAACCGCCATTATGAAAGGGCTTTTAAAATCAAAAATTTATGATGCAAAACACATAATCGCCTCTGAGCCGAACCTTGACAGCGCGCACAAAACAGAAAAAGAACTCGGCATAAAAATGGTGCACAACAACCGTGAAGCAGCCGCAAACGCTGATATTATCCTGCTTGCGGTAAAACCTTTTGTTGTTAAAGATGTTCTGACCGAAATCGAAGACAGAATTGACGATTCAAAGCTTATAATCACAATAGCGGCAGGTATTTCTTCTCAGCGTGTGGAAGAAATTCTTGAGAAAAAAGCCCGTGTCATAAGAGTTATGCCAAACACTCCGGCATTGCTGGCAGAAGGGATGAGTGCAGTGTGCAAAGGCGCGCACGCAACAGACAGAGACTTTGAAAAGGTCAAACAAATATTTTCATCCGTCGGAAAAGTTGTTGAAGCAAAAGAATCCGACATTGACGCAATTACCGGTGTAAGCGGTTCCGGCCCAGCGTTTTATTACTACATAATCGATGCCATTGCAAAAGCAGGCGAAAAACTCGGGCTTGATTACAACACAGCGCTTTTATTATCGGCACAGACCGCGCTTGGTTCAGCCAAAATGATTCTGGAATCAGGCACAGACCCGCAGCAGCTTATTACAAACGTGACTACCCCCGGCGGCACCACTGCCGAAGGCAACAAGGTGCTTAACGAAAGCAATATATCCGATATCCTTTTTGAAACCGTTGACAAAACAGCTCAAAAATCACATCAGATGAGTAAACTTTTATAAATTTAATAGCAAAAAATATTTTTTTTGATTTTTACATAATCACAATCCCCGGAATATCAAAAATCGGAAAAATATTTATGCAGCATATCAGTTTCGGCTTAAGCATATCCCCTGTAAAAGCAAATGAACTAAATAAAATCGCGCAGCAAATCGGCCGCGAAAACGGTGTATATCACCCGTGGACATTAGAACAGAGCGTAAAAGCGCCAAACGCTTTCACCACAAACGTAATTGATTGCAGCGCCTGCCTGATAACAGACGGTCAGGAGGTTTTGATGATGCATCTTGACCCTTCCAAAGAATCAAACCATTTTTTCTATTTTATTTTTGATTACATAAAACGAAAAATAGATTTAAACAGCAAAGATTTGCAGGCTGTTTTAATAGGTTCAAAAAACAACAAACGCAGTCAGGATATTTATACAAAATTCCAGCAGTTTCTTAAGGATTATTCAATACCTTATACCCAGCTTAAAGACGGAAAAACGCCGACCTCGGTTGCCTATAAAAGCTCAACCGACACGGTATACGTCAGCAATTTGACAATGGATAAAATGCTAAAAAAAGGTACAAGCCCTTTTGAAGCGTTGAAAAAAAGTTTTCAAAAAGTTGAGATTTCTGACTGTGACGAAATAGCTTAATTTTTTTTATGATTTACAATATTATCAGAAAGGTGAATTTTATGTCCGTAAATCCTGTATCTAAAAACTTTAATAAAAATAATCCGATAAACTTTAAATCAAAAATTGTCCCGAACAAATTTCTGAAAGAAATGATTGACTCTGCGATTTACGATGTAAACTCCACGGGTGAACCTTATTACGGCAGAGAGCTGCTTGTCCCTTTAAAATCGTTTTTAAATGACGGACAAAAAGATGTTATAGAGTTTTCCTTAAAAGAGGGTACAGGTCAAAAATATTACACCCCTACGGCAACCGACATTTTTGTAAATAAACATAAAGTTATGGATGGTTATGTTGATGAGTTTCTTGCTCTGGAAGAGGATGCTTTAGACGGAGATTTTGGCAAAAAAGCTATAGTCGAATTTTATGAATGCGTAAATCGCAAACCGTTTCATAAAAAAGAATTAACCAAACAGGAACTAAACTTAATAGAACCCGAAATTTTAAAAATACAAAAGTTGAGCCCTGAAAATCCCGAAATTCTTAATAAAATAAAAGACCAAACCGATGTAATTAAAAATAAATTGTGCAAAAATATTATTAAAGAATTAAAGATGGTGAAAAAACAAATCTTTAATCAACCAAAAGACATTTAATATTGCTTTTTGAAAGGATAATTATATGCACTGGTTAATACTTTTTGTCGCCGGCCTTTTTGAAATCAGCTGGGCTGTCGGGTTAAAATTCACTCACGGTTTTACACAGTTGATTCCTTCCGTAATTACGGTAATATGCATGATTGCTAGTTTTTATTTTCTTGCGCTGGCGCTAAAAAGCCTGCCATTAGGTACGGCTTATGCAATATGGACGGGCATAGGCACAATCGGCACAGTGATATTCGGCATAATTTTGTTTAAAGAACCTGTTACTGCAATGAGGCTGTTTTGTATTGCATTAATTGTCTGCGGCATTACGGGGTTAAAGCTCTTAACCCAATAAATTCAAATGTACTCAAGTGCTTTTGGCAGGGGGAAAAGATTAAATTATTAAATACATAAAATAGTGGACAAAAGACCTGAGTTTTAGTATATAATAAAAGACATAAACAATGATATAAGGAGAATCAATCTATGTTGCCCATTGTTACGGAAGAACACGCTTCACTTGCATTTGCCGAAATATTTCAGGATGTTCACGGCTGGCGTAAAAAGATGATTCACTATATAAAAGACGAAAATCCGGAAATCAACAGCGCAATTATTGAGGCTGCAAACAATACTGATTTAGACCCCAAAGCCGTTGCACTGGGTGCTTACATGACATACATTTTGATTGAAATGGCGGCTAAAGACGATGCCGGCATGAATTTTGAAATAGAAGAGTAGTTTATTCAACGATTTTCACTTTAAAGTTTTGTATAGGCCGGTTTGTCAGAAGCTTTTTCTGATTTTCGAGATTGTTTTTTATTGCAAAAATCCAGCCGGTTTTAGTGTTAACAAACAGAAAGAACGCAGCCTGACTTTCTAAAAGCTTTTGCCTGTTGTCGATTACAAGCTCGCCTTTGTCGGAGAGCGGAAAAACGCTGAAAGACAGAGGGGTGGTCAAATTGCTGTCAACAAAAGCATCGAATTTTGTATTTTTAAGCCTTGTTGTATCTTTCAGCACAGCCTGATTTTTATAAGTTGTGCACCACCTGTACAAACCGGTTATAATTTCATCTGTCTTATCGTTCGGAGTGTTTGCGTTCATCCATTAATCTCACAAATTCGTCTACAAGTTTTTCGTTCCATTTTTTGCCTGTTTCCAGCTTGATAATCTCAATCGCCTCATCGCTTGTGCGGGCAATCCTGTACGGTCTGCTTTGTATTAAGGCAAAATAAGAGTCAATGAGCAGTATAATCTGAGAGGATACGGGAATATTTTCTCCGCTCAATTTGTTTGGATAACCGCTGCCGTCCCAGTTTTCGTGATGCGCTTCTATTATCGGAATGATATCGGCGACATTGCTTATCGGCTTAAGAATTGTGCGTGCGGCGACAAGCGGATGCTCTTTGATTTTTTGTTTTTCTTCCTCTGTTAAAGGTTCCTGCTTGTTCAATATTTCTTCAGGAATGGTTAATTTTCCGATATCATAAAGCATCATTGCTATTTTGAGCCTGTCAATGTCTTCTTTTGAAAGCTCCATTTTTCTTGCAAGCTCAATGGCAAGAGATACTTTTTCTCTGGTAACACCGCGTTTGTACTGGACATTGTATGTTTGAGCTATCGTATCCGCAACGGAGAACAAAGTATCTTTTGTTGTAGAAGAATCAATCGCTTTAAGCTTTGAGGTAATTTCTTTTGCAATTTTGTCTGGAATGGGTACTTTTTGTTTGGTAAGAATATCCATAAACGCGCCGAATGCAACCTCCTGCCATTCTGCCTCGTCTTCGACCCTTTTTGCAAGCGTAACACGGTTGCGCCCGTTAATTTTTGACTTATACATTGCCTGATCGGCCATGTCCAAAAGTTCATCAAGCTTAACAGAGTGCTCGGGGAAAGTTGCGACGCCTACACTCGCCGTAATATGGCCTATGGTGTCAAGCTCCTGTGCTTCAATAGCGGCGCGGATTCTCTCTGCCGCAACCATTGCGCCCGAGGAATCAACACCGGGTAATAAAACGGAAAATTCTTCGCCGCCGAGTCTGGCCGGAACGTCGATTGAACGCGCATTTTTCTTTAAAATATCCGCTATTGTGCGGATAGCAAGGTCGCCGAAAAAGTGCCCGTAGGTATCGTTGATTTTTTTGAGGTAATCCAAATCAAGGCTGACAATAGAAAACGGCTGCTTTAAACGCTGCGCGCGCTCAAGTTCTTTTTGCAAAGCCTGATTAAAATAGCGTCTGTTGTACAGCTCGGTCAAAGAGTCCGTAACCGCTTCTTTTTTAAGGTTTTCAAAAAGGTTTGCAATAATAATCGCCATTTCCACCTGATTGGCAAAAAGGGTTAAAAAGTTAAGCTCTTTATCCGTAACCTCTTCTCTCGGCGAAAACACCATCATAACTCCGAACGGCTTGTTGGACGGCGCGAGAGGGATGCAAATAACACTTTTGCTGACCCCGAGTTTTGTAATCGTTTCTATATTCTCGGGGGTAAAATCGTACAAAAGCTTTGTGATTACATCAAGATAATCAGTTGAATGCAAAATTGTACGCTCTTCAATCGCTCTTGTAATAAGCATTTTTGCGTCATATTTCAAATGATATTCGTGAATATCAATATTTTTGGCCTGCAAAAATTCTGTCAGTTTTTTAAAAATAGGACTGTCAGAAAAAGCTTTGATTTTGTAGTACTTACCTTTTTCGTCATCGCAGATTTGCAGTATTGTACTGTTAATATAGCCCATTTCTCCGTGCAGAGAGTTTACGAGCTTTTGCAAAACACTCGATAACGGCTCCGAGGAATTCATAAGCTCCCAGACATGTTTTAAGGTCAAAAATGCTTTGTTTGCCTGATCAAGCTCCTGTGTACGCTGCACAATTTCCTTTTCAAGAGCAAGATTGCGCTCATAAATTTCCAGAAACTCCTTTTTGTTATTAGAGATGCTGTATTCTATTTCATTGACTTTGTTTGCGTATTCTTTGATTTTTTTTAAAAAGTCCATAAGTCTTTAACAAACCGTTTAAGATGTGATTATTTTGTCATTATACTACTATTTTTGGGTATATGTAAATAATTTTCGTTCACGTCGCTTTGCTTCTTATCACGAATTTTTCCCGAACAAAATAAACATGTTTTTGATAAAATTTTATACGGCAGGGAGAAACTAAATAACAATGGATGAAAAGATTTATACACTTACGGAAATGATTGACGATGACCTCGGGGGCAAAACACTTTCAGAGTCTCAAAAACAAGAGGTTGCCGAACAGCTTAAAAAGCTTGTTGCACCCGATTCCATCGCACTTGCGCAGATAAACCCGACATCGGGAGATGTAAAAGGCAATGCGCTTAAAGCTTATGAATGGATAAAATGGGCACAAAGGCTTGAGCTTGATGCTCTTGTTTTCCCCGAGATGTATCTTATAGGCTATCCGATTGGCGATTTTATTGACAGATTTCCGCTTATTGTTGAAGAAAATATAGAATGGCTGAAGGCTCTTGCTCAAAAGACTACGGGCAAAACAAAAGTTATTATCGGCTTTGCGGAGTTCAACAAAACAAAAGGCGGCAAAAAATATTTTAATTCCGTTGCCGTTCTGGCTGACGGAAAAATCGAGCGCACAGTCAGAAAATCTCTGCTGCCAAACTATGCCGAGTTCAATGATTACAGACATTTTGAACCTGCTATTGTCGACAGCGCAAACCGCATAACCTGCCTCGGCCAAAATAAAGCCGGCATAATCGTTTGCGAGGACGGCTGGAATGATTTTGACTTTTTTGACAAAAATCTCTACGGAGTTGACCCTGTTGAAACGGTTGTTAATCAACAGCACCCCGACTATCTTATTAACTGCTCCTCTTCTATCACCAGAGCAAAAAAAGAGCAGCTCAAACACAATATGCTGTCTTTTGCCGCCAAAAAACACTCAACACCAATTGTTTACGTAAATCAGGTAGGCTCAAACGAGTGTTTGTCTTTTGAAGGCGCCTCAAGACTCTATGACGCTCGGGGCAAACTTATTGCAATGGCAAAATCCTACAGCGAACAGTTCTTTATTGTTTCGCCTTCGCAGGGCGGAAAAATCTATCCACTGCCAAACGGGCTTGAAAAAACCTTAAACTCTCAAAAAGCTTTTACACTCGACCATGAGCCAGACCTTGAGAGGACATATCTTACAATTGTACAGACAATAAGAGATTATTTTAAAAAGACAGGCTTTAAACGCGCCGTGCTCGGGCTTTCAGGCGGGCTTGACTCAACTGTCAGCGCCGTGCTGCTTGCGGATGCGATTGGTGCAAAAAATGTTTTCGGCATAAGCATGCCTTCTAAAATAACCAGCAGTGAAAGCAAAAACGATGCAAAACAGCTTGCGCAAAACCTCGGTATAAATTTTGCGGAAATTTCCATAAAAGATATGTTTGATTCAACCCGTGCAAAGTTCGATGAGGTGTTTGACGCAATAGAATCAAACTGGGACTGCCGCTATAAGGAATGCTTTACAAACGACAATATACAGGCACGCTCGAGAGCACTGATACTCTGGGGGGTTGCTAACGAGTTTCAGTCCTGTCTGCCGATTGCAACCTCGGATAAATCAGAGCTTTATATGGGATATGCAACAATAAACGGCGATATGTCGGGCGGTTTTGCCCCGCTTGCGGATGTGTCAAAGACAAAACTCTTTGCGCTTGCAAGGTGGCTTAACAAAAACCGTGCGCAAAAAAATGCAATACCCGAGGCAATTATTGCCAAACGCCCCGGTGCCGAGCTTGCAATAAACCCGCAAACAGGCAAACCCCTGCTTGCGGAAGAGGCACTTATGCCATACGAGTTTTTGGACGAGGTTATCTGGCGTGTGGAAAACCTTCAGCAGACAATAGGCGATATGATGCAGGCAGAATTTTTACACGAAAAACACCTCAAAGAACAGGGCGAACCCCTGAGCAAAGAACAAAAACTTGAATGGCTGAAAAAATTCTTCCGCAGAATGTCAACGGCTCTTTACAAGTGGTCTATCATGCCTCCGTCTCCGATTGTCGATGCCCGCTCGATTAACAAAGCGGAATACAAACACCCGATAATTTCTTCGGGCATAAACTATCACAAAACATCTTTTGAAGAAAAATTGCAGCAGTTAAAATTGTCCGAGAAAAATTCGTGATAAGGAGCAAAGCAACGTGAACGAATTTTGGGAGTGACACATTGCTCACATAGTGAAGCCATTTTTCAGGTTTCACCACAGTTCAGCCGAAAAAGAAGGCAAAGGTGAGCAGTGACGGCTAGAAGGCTCGAGGCGGCAACTGCGACACCAGATTAGATAATGAGGCAGGCATGAAATCAGATTTTAAAACAAACGTAATGCGTATTTTAGACAGATATAAAATACCTTACAACCATTATACCTACGCGGATACCGGTGCGATAAGCGGAATCGAGGTTGCAACCGTGCTCAACCAAAACCCCGATATGGTGTTTAAAACCCTTGTGACCGTTGCAAAGTCTAAAAAATATTACGTTTTTATGATACCTGTTGCAAAAGAACTTGATTTGAAAAAAGCGGCAGCCTCTGTTAATGAAAAATCCGTTGAAATGCTGCATCTAAAAGACCTTTTGCCCGCAACAGGCTACGTGCACGGCGGCTGCTCGCCTATCGGGATGAAAAAACTTTTTGCAACGGTAATTGACTCCTCTGCCGCAAATTTTGATAAAATCATTTTCAGCGCGGGAAAAATCGGCTATCAGGTAGAGCTTTCCCCTGACGACTTAAAAAAGGTCGTTCCCTTTAATTACGCGGATATTGTCTGAGAGGTTTCCGTAAGCTGTTATCGGGGGACTGCATGTAAAAACGAGGGCAAATTTCGTGCTCTCCCTATTCTGTAAGCTGTTATCGTGCGGGGATAAAAACTGCTGCGCAGATTCAATATTGCCTGCCGGCATGCTCCAAAACCGTAAATTATCTGGCAACCCTGCCCCACCAGCGTATCTCGCCGACTACTTCAAAATCATAATCGCGCGTGTTTGTTAAATCAATCTCAAAACTGCGGTATTTCGGGTTGTCTGATACGATAAGCACCTTGTTTGGCGGGATTTTTTGCAAACGTTTTGCGTAAAGCTGGCCGTCTATACGTACGCAATAAATCTTTCCGTCATAAATTTCTTTTCGGGCATGGTCAACAAGCAGGCTGTCACCGCCGTCAATGGTCGGCATCATGCTGTCACCCTGCGCAAAAATTATTTCCGATTCGTGAATATTCAGCCCGAGGTCGTTAACAAGCTTGCGGCTGACCTGATAAACCGCCGTTTGCATCTCGTTGTATACAGTAACTCCGTAGCCCGTGCTTGCCGAGACCTCACCCAGCACCGGAATATTTACGCAATCGTTGGGGTTTTGTTCACCCGCTAAACTGACAACTGTCAAGTCGGTGTTAAAATATTTGTCAAGTTTGCGTATCTGCTCACCCGACAATTCACGGTCCTTTATCTGGTTTGCATATTGCCTTGTAACATCGAGTGCTGCCGCAATATCAGCGTAACTGATTTTTCTTTTAAATTTGGCCGTAAGTTCGGCAATTGCGTCTTGAAGATTCATTGTCAACTCCGTCTCGGATTTTATTATTTAATTTTATTACAATACTTGACAAATGTAAAGTAGTTGTTTATAATAAAATTAACAAACTTAATAAAAAAAGGCCTGACCCCCGAGATCAGGCAAAGATATATACTTCAATTTTAACTTAACACGAAATGAAGTAAAAATCAATAAAAAAGTTTGTTACAGGTAACAAAAAAAGAAAGACCCCGAAAAATGAATACCCCAGATTACAACTTAAAACAACTGCTTTCAATGATAGACACCGCAATAAACGCTTTTATTGAAAACGGGGATTGCACGCTTTGTCGTATTTACAACTGTCAAGATAACCGGTGCTTAAACATTGACCTGTGTAAAAATTTGTTGTTTGACGGGCTTTTGATGCATTCTCGGGAAGATTGTCCGAGAAAAATTCGTGATAAGGATCAAAGCGACGTGAACGAATTTTTCGAGTGGCGCATTGAAAAGCTCAGCAGTGACGGCTCGAAGGCTCGAGGCGGCAACTGCGACACTAGATTAGATTCAAAAAGATGATTCGTTGCGGGGTGGAGAGGATTTTGTTTTATGCAGCCGTATTTTTCTCATGATATTTTTACGCGTGAAAATTTGAAAATTAAAAGACTTGTTGCAGCTCACAAAATGGAAGGCTATGGCGTTTTTTGGGCTGTAGTCGAGTTTTTGCACAATAACAATAATAAGCTGCTCTTAAGTGAAATTGATATTATTGCAGCTGACCTCGGGGTCGATGTCAAACTTGTGGAATCGGTTGTAAAAAATTTTAAACTGTTTTCCATAAGAAATAAAGTGATTTCTTCATCGCGGGTTGCTCAAAATATCAAATTAAAGAAAGAAAAAAGTGAAAAAGCCAAAAAGGCTATAGCTAAGAGATGGCAAGGCTCTAAGGATGATACGGACGTATTACAATCGAATTACGAATGTAATACTATAAATGAAAGTAAAGAAAAAGAAATAAAAGAAAATAAAAAAAATGAAAGCAAAGAAAGTAATAAAAAACAAGAAAACGAAAACGAAAAAAACGAAAAAAATGAAAACAAAGCGAATCAAACTGCGCTAAAGCTAGAAAATTCAACAGAAATTAAAGCTGAAAAACAAAATTCAATGCAAAACGCGCAGTCGATTATAAAAAACTTTGCTGCTCAATTCTCTGACAACAGGCAGGATTCAAATTTTCACGGTATATCTGCAAACGTGCATCTTACACCTGAGCAGTATAACTCTTTATCTCAACTTTACGGCAAAGATATCGTGGATACTGTTATTTCAGAGCTTTCACACAAAATTGCCACAGGAAAAGAACAGGCGTTCAACGCTGAATTTCCAAACGCACATCTTGCAAGGCTTGAACGCTATGCAAGACAAAAAATAGCAACAACAGGCACGGCAGGCCGTGCAAATGTTAACCTGACCCGAAACACTTCGCCTGCGGGAGCTGCTGAGCCGCGCAAAGCTGAATGCGAAGCCTTAAAACACGCGCGAGAAATTGTAGAGGGTGGTGGGGTTCCGCCGCCGCCGGAATTTCACGAGGCCGGCAAACGCCTGCGCAAAGAGCTTAAGGGCGACAACTCTTGATATTTTAACAACTACGCATATTACGCGTATTAGCTCAAAGGGTTTTTGTCTGTGCTGTGCGCAAAGCTTCAAGAATCGGAGTTTTGAAGTTTTTTGGAAGAAAAACTATGCGTATGACGATTAGTTTTTAAAGCTTTTTATCATGGGGTAGAAATTAAAAAACTACGCGTAAATAATTAGTTACAAAATACGGAGGTACAAAATGTTATTCAACAAAGAACAATTACAGATAGTACTGCTCATAAAGAAAGGCAAAACAAACGCACAAATCGGCGATGAGCTGGGATACAGCGCTGACTGCATAAAAAAGCGGTTAAGTTCACTGTATAAAAAACTGGGCGTTAAACGCCGTGCGGAACTTGTCGGACTTCTTTTCAGCGCTCCGCACAAACCGCCGGCGAGCAGTGTATAGATGTGTTTTGAAGCTTTTTGTCGGGCCTGAAGCCCAACCTACGGTGCTAAGAATTTTTCTCGGGCAAACTATCTTCAACAAAAATGTTAATAGTTTGTATTAATTTTATACGTAAGTTTTTGTATAAACCTTTTGTTTAATATATACTAAATTTGAACACATAAAGTGAAAGTAGAAAAAGAAAAAGGAAAAAAACATGGTAGATGTTAAAAGAATTGAAATTCCTGTAGGTAACAAGATTGTTACCATTGAAACAGGAAAGTATGCCAAATCAGCGAGCGGTTCGGTAGTCGTCCGTTGCGGCGACACAATGTTACTGGTTCATGCTGTTGTAAGCTCTGAACCGAGAGTAGGGATAGACTTTTTCCCGTTACTTATTGATTATGAAGAAAGAATGTCCGCTGTAGGAAGAATCCCAGGCGGTTATAACAGAAGCGAAGGCAAAGCTTCCGATAAAGCAATCTTGATTTCAAGATTAATAGACAGACCAATCAGACCTTTATTCCCTAAAGGATACAGAAATGACGTACAAATCGTAGGCCAGCTTGTCAGCTTAGACCACGAAAACCAGCCTGATACACTGGCTATGTTAGGCGCATCAGCTGCTTTAATGTTGACGGAAGCTCCTTTTGAAGGCCCTATCGGTGCTGTCAGAGTAGGCAGAATAGATGGTCAGTTTATAGCTAACCCGTCATACGCTGATGCTGCTAAATCGGATATTGACATTGTTGTTGCAGGTACTCATGATTCCGTAATCATGGTCGAAGCAGGTGCAAAATTTGTAACGGAAGACGACATTATGAACGCCGTTGAATTTGCACAAAAAGAAATCGCAAGACAGTGCGAACTTCAAATCCAGTTTATGAACGATTGCGGTGTTGTAAAACCGGAATTTGTTAACCCTTATGACACTTCCGCTATTGCAAAAATCATCAACGATATTGCTTATGACAAAGTAACAGAAGCTTATCACGACTTTGACAGAGAAGGCAGAAAAGCAAAACTTGAAGAAGCTAAAAATATGGTCAAAGCAGAATTCGACTCATACGGCGATGACCACGAAGCTAAAATTATGATGGCTGAAACAGGTATTGACTTTGTTGCGGAAGAATTCAAAGCTCTTGAAAAGAAAATCATGAGAAAAATGATTAAAGAAGAAAGAGTCAGAGCAGACGGCCGCAAATTCAACGAAGTTCGTCCTATCTGGTGCGAAGTCGGCGTTATACCGAGAGCACACGGTTCTGCCGTATTCACAAGAGGTCAGACTCAAATCCTTTCTGTTGCAACACTTGCAGGTCCGGGTATGGCACAGGAGCTTGACGGAGTTGATCCTGAAACTAAAAAAACATTTATGCACAAATACATCTTCCCCGGCTTCTCCGTAGGCGAAGTTAAACCGTTAAGAGGCCCCGGAAGACGTGAAGTAGGCCACGGACACCTTGCTGAAAGAGCAAACGTTCCCGCATTGCCTTCTCAAGACGAGTTCGGCTATACAATCAGAGTTACCTCTGATGTACTGGAATCAAACGGTTCTACCTCAATGGGTTCAACCTGTGCAACTTCAATGGCTTTAATGAACGCAGGCGTTCCCGTAAAATGCATGATAGGCGGTGTTGCAATGGGTCTTATTAAAGAACCTGATGAAGACATCGTATTGACGGATATTCAGGGCATCGAAGACTTCTTAGGCGATATGGACTTCAAAGTTACGGGTAACGATGACGGCATTACCGCTCTTCAAATGGATATGAAAGCTAAAGGCATTTCTAACGAAACTTTAAGAAGAGCTCTCTTGCAGGCTAAAGAAGGCAGATTACATATCTTAGGCAAAATGAGAGAGGTAATCACAGAACCTGCAAAAGAAATGTCACCTTACGCACCTAGAATCCATACAATGAAAATTGCTAACGAAGATATCGGCGCAGTAATCGGACCCGGCGGCAAAAACATCAGACACATCATCGAATGCTCCGGTGCTGAAATCGATATACAGGATGACGGTACCGTTACTATCACAAGCAATGACAAAGAAGGCACCGATATAGCTATCAGAATGATTGATGCAATTACCTTTAAACCGGAAGTCGGAATGGTAAGAAAAGGTAAAGTTGTAAGAATCATTCCTATCGGAGCTTTTGTTGAACTTGCTCCCGGCAAAGACGGTATGGTTCATATTTCTCAAGTATGTCAGGAAAGAATTGAATCAATTGAACCGCACCTCAAAGTCGGTGACGAGGTAATTGTCAAAGTTATCAAAATTGATGACAAAGGCAGAGTAAATCTGACAATTAAAGGTGTTTCGGAAGAAGAAAAAGCTTCTGTATAATGCTTTGATAAAAACAGGAAGGGAACTTAATAAAATAAGTTCCCTTTTAACTTATAATTTGTAAATCAGGGGAGTTAAAAATGTATCAAAAAATAAAATACATAATCATTGCGACAATGTTTCTTTTGATTTGTGTTGTAGTGCTTACGCTGGATGCAAACAGAAGATATAACGCAATAAAAAAAGAACAAGGCCAATCTGCACAACAAACCTCCGCGCAATCTTACACTCAACAACAAAATCAATACACCCCGACAAACAGTTCAAACAACTCTTACGGTGATTCAATGCGGTATAAAAACAGAAACTTAAATAATCAATCAGCCACAACAGATGAGAACGAAGAGGAAGAAGAGGAAAATAGTTACAACAACAATCCTTATTCAAGGAATGCTTCTCTAAATAATCAAAATATCCCTCAAGAGTATAAATTTCCAAATAGTTTTCAAGAAAATACAACCGAGGACAAGCCCAAAACACTGGAAATTCTCGATGCACCCAACGCCGGCTATCTCGCTGATACAACCGGCAAAAAGTCAGATAACTATAAACTCGAAAAAGTTTTCAAACTTAATCAGGAAGAATACGCAATTATATCCGATACAAATAATACAAATTTAAGCAGTTCATCTTACTGTCAGAAGAAATTTTATATATACAAAAAAGTTGATAATGCATACAAAATGTCGAACTATCTTTTTGATATTACAGAAAGCACAAACGCAGGCCCTGCACAAATTACAATAGAAGACAGTGACGGAACGTTGATTATAAATTACTCAGGGAGCACTCATTTAAAAAGAACAGTTGACAACTACCAGTTAAAAAGCAGTTACAGGCAGTTTGAGTCTACTTATCCCGCTTTAATTTATAAAGAACCGCCGCAGGAAGAAATTCAACAGCAAAACAGTTTAGATTTACAGCCTTAAAGATTTTCTGTATAATCTTTTGTATACATAAATACACGGACTAAAAACATGGACAACAATTTAAAATATAAAAGAGTATTATTAAAAGTCAGCGGAGAGGCATTGCTAGGGGATCAGGAATTCGGCATAGACCAGAAACCTGTTGAAATGATTGCCAACGAGATTAAAGAAGCTCATGATATGGGTGCAGAAATTGCGGTTGTAGTCGGCGGCGGCAATATATTCCGCGGAATGAAAAACAGCGCAAAACTCGGTATGGATCAGGCATCGGGTGATTATGTCGGAATGCTGGCTACAGTTATGAATGCTATTGCGATTCAAAGCGCCTTAAGAAAATTAAATGTTTCTTGCAGGGTTCAATCGGCAATAGATATGGACAAAATTGCAGAGCCATACATAAGATTTAAAGCCATAAGACACCTTGAAAAAAACAGAGTCGTAATCTTTGCCGCAGGTACGGGCAACCCGTTTTTTACAACTGATACAGCAGCGGCTCTCAGAGCATCAGAAATCGGGGCACAGGTTATGCTTATGGCCAAAAACGGAGTGGACGGTGTTTATTCCGATGACCCGAAAACTAACCCGAATGCAAAAAAATATGACAAAATATCTTATGATGATATAATTGTTAAAGGTCTTAAAGTTATGGATACTGCATCTTGTGCATTGTGCAAACAAAATCATATTCCGATTATAGTTTTTGATTTTGCGGCAAAAGGCAGTATATCAAAACTTTTAAAAGGTGAAAAACTAGGTACTATTGTAGGAGAATAAATATGACAGTTGAAGAAATGCTATCTAACGGCACAGAAAAAATGGAAAAAGCTATTAACGCTTTAAAAAAAGAATTCGGAGCCATTCGCACCGGTCGTGCCAATCCGCTTATACTTGATAAAGTTGTTGTAGACTACTACGGAGTACCCACACCATTAAGACAAATGTCACAGGTAAGCGTTCAAGACGGTCAAACTCTTGTTATTACTCCATACGACAAATCAATTATCAAAGAAATCGAAAAAGCAATGATTAAAGCGGAATTAGGCATTACACCAAACTCCGACGGTATTGTTATAAGATTGACCTTCCCGCCTCTTACAGAAGACAGAAGAAAAGAAATCTCCAAAGATGTTAAAAAGATTGCGGAAGAAGCAAAAGTAGCAATAAGAAACATCAGACGAGATATGACAGACGACCTCAAAAAAATAGAAAAAGCAGACAATCTGCCTGAAGATGCGGTAAAAGATAATCAGGATAAAATCCAGAAAATTACCGACAAATACGTAAAAATTATTGATGAACACGCTGCGGAAAAAGAAAAAGAGGTTATGACTGTATAGTGGATGTCACAAAACTTTTTACCAATAATACACTAAGGCTCATAACAGGCATATTAATAGGTATTCTGGTTTTAAGCTGCGTCATTGCCGGCGGAATACCGTTAATGCTGCTTGTTATGTATGTTGCCTACATCGGGTCAAAAGAATATGTTCATATTCTTGAAAAAAAAGGCTTCCGTCCTTTTTTACACCTGATAATTGTTGCTGATATCTGTTTTGTAATACTTACGGCATTAAAAAGATTTGATTTGGTGCCTGTTGTTCTTACCTTCGGTACAATAGCCGCCTTCACACTGGTGTTATGCAAAGGACGCCAGCCTTATATTGCAAACGTAGCAACTACAATACTGGGCTTTATTTACGGCGGGTGGCTGCCCTGCTTTGTCATTTTGTTAAGACAACTCAATATGGATGCATCTTTAGGCTTTTTCAGCATAAAAATGAACTCGGGCTTAGGGTTCCTTGTTTTGTTGTTCTTTACAATACTTATGACAGACGTAGGCGGATATGTTTTCGGTTCAAAATTCGGCAAAACCCCGCTTGCTCCTGTAGTCAGCCCTAAAAAAACTGTTGAAGGAGCTGTCGGAGGCTCGCTGCTTGCAATCATAACCGCTTTGATAATCGGTTTTATAATTCATATAGAATGGTATCAAGCCCTGATTGCAGGCATATTGATTACAGCCTTTGCCCAGATAGGCGATTTATCGGAATCCTTAATCAAAAGAGATGCCGGCGTAAAAGACTCGGGCAACTCTCTTCCCGGACACGGCGGATTTTTAGACAGAGCAGACAGCTATCTTTTCAGCACGCCTGTTGCATACTTTTATTTTAATTATTTTGTAGCAAGCAACCAGCTTACGCTGGATTTTATAAGTTTTGCCAGAAAGGCTATCCATGCCATCGGACTGTAGTGACAAAAGTTTAAATAATTTTATAAAAAAATTAGGGTTCGATAAGTTTTCAAAAGAACTTATACAGACGGCTTTTACTCACAGCTCCTTTACCAAAGAGCAGGATTTGCCTTATACAAAATGTTATGAAAGACTGGAGTTTCTCGGCGATGCGGTTTTAAAAATGGCTGTGACCGATTATTTATACCAAAAATTCCCTGACTCTCATGAAGGTGATTTGACTAAAATCCGCGCCGTAATTGTGAGCGATGAGATTCTGCACAAATTTGCACAAAAAATAGATATAGAACCCTACATAAAAGTCAGCGGCGCAGAAGAAAAATGCGGCGGTAAAAAACTGGAATCTATTCAGGCATGCGTTATGGAAGCGATGTTCGGGGCTTTGTACCTTTCAGCCGACAAAGAAGCGTTAAAAGATTTTATTATAAAAAATCTGGCTCCGCTAATTGACGACATTGCAGAAAACAAGACAGTATACAATGCTAAAGCAATTTTGCAGGAATACACCCAGAGCAAAAGCAAAGACCTGCCAGTATATGAACTTGTTAAAGAAACAGGAGCCGCACATAACAAAACTTTTACAATAAAAGTTTTATACCACAACAAGGAACTTGCAACTGCAAGCGGTAAAACCAAAAAACATGCCCAGCAGCAGGCGGCATATATGGCATGCCAAAAATTGGGATTAATAAACAAAGAAGGGACAATAAATGAGTAAAATTATAGTATCGCCCTCGATACTGTCTGCGGATTTTGCCAATCTTGAATCAGAAGTTAAAGAGCTTCAAGACTGCGGCGCTGATTGGATTCACGTTGATGTGATGGACGGACATTTTGTTCCTAATCTTACAATAGGCGCCCCCGTTGTAAAATCCATCAAGCCTCACTGCTCTATCCCGCTAGATGTGCATTTGATGATAGAAAACCCTCAAAATTATGTCGAAGACTTTGTCAAAGCCGGTGCGGATATTATAACCTTCCACTACGAAGCAGCTAAAGACCTCAGCGAGGATATTATCTCTCATATAAAATCCCACGATGTACTTGCCGGAATATCAATAAAACCCAAAACCCCGCCGCAGGAGATTTTAAAATACCTGTTAATGGTTGATATGGTACTTATTATGACTGTTGAACCCGGTTTTGGCGGGCAGTCTTTTATGCTTGATTGTGCTCAAAAAATACCGGTTATCAAACAAAATGCGCCCGAAAATTTAATTATTCAGGTAGACGGCGGAATAAACAAAGAAACAGGCAGAATCTGCAAACAACTCGGAGCAAACTCGCTTGTTGCCGGCTCTTATATTTTTAAATCCACTGATATGGAAGAAGCCATTGAATCGCTGAAAGACTAATTTTTGTCTGAGTGGGACCTCGCTTGTACCCGAAGGGCATCCTGATATGTATGGCTCGTAAACTGATCTTACCCCCAAAAACGTAATCAACAAGTAGGACAATTTCAAAAACAGTTAGTTATTAAAACTTGATTATAGCTTTATATTCCACCCATTCTTTGGAGCAAAGAACGGGTGGAGCCCAAGAAACTCCCGACCTGCTGTTACGTTCATACAGAAAGTAACACAAACCAGTGCTCGGCAACTCGGGCTATATAAATTGCACTCCTTCATTAAACAAAAGTGTTTGTTATAATTACATAGCCCTCAAACAAACCTCGCTTGTTGTTGTTTGTGAAACTTTCTGTAACTCACTCCACAAAGGTCGGAGGTGTTGAGATATTCTCTGTTTCTTATTATATCGGAATCAGTTGACTATATGAAATATTCCGTAAAAGTAACAGCAAAAATTCAGCCTCAAACCTTTACAATAAATTTTGTTTTATTTAGGATTTTAATAAATTACGGTTGGGGATTTTACAGTGAAAAAGAGAACACTAATAAGTATCGTTATTACTATTGTTTGTATTGCATTAACAAACAAATTCTGGTTCTGCATAAAACCTTTGCAGATTTCTTTTAAGGCAGAAGGTTCAGGTGACACTAAATTTGAATTCTTTTTAAACAAAGAAGACAACAACGACTTTAAAAAAGTAAAATACGGAGTTATTGAAACAAACCTTGACGAAAACGATTCTGTTGAACTTTTCATAAACAGGGTTCACAAAGCAAAACGTGCGAAAATTACCGTCAGTGCTGTTTCTACCCCCCCCCCGCAGCTTAAAAACATTATCCTGAGCGAGTTTGAGCTAAGATATGGCAAATATAAACTCGATGATTTAAAAGCTTTTTCTGTTGAAGGCGCAAAGCTAAAAATTGACGGCGACAGGCTAATTATTTACCCTGAGTCGGAAACTGTTTCTCTTATTTACAACAAACCTGTTGATTTAAAATCCTCAACAAAGTTTGATATTAAGTTTTTGATTGTTATAGCAGTTTTGAGCTTTTTATTATCTTACAAGCTCACCTCTTATCTTGCGGACTTTAAGACTTTAAACAATGCCTCAAGAATGGATATTGTCTTTCTTTTTATATTTTTTATTCTGCTGTTTATCCCGATTAGTCATATTGATACCCAAAGTACTAAATCAGAGAAAGAAAACAGAACACTGGCAAAATACGAGCCTTTTATAAAAGATAAAACGATAAACTTTGACTACGGCAATGATTTTGAAAAATGGTTCAATGACAGGTTTGCAGGGAGATTTTTTGTTATTCAAAATTACGTAAATTTAAAGTACAGATTAGCTCTAAATTATTTTGAGTATACAAGATATTTTATAAACAAAAAAAATAACTGGATAATGGACAATATAAAACTTGTAGAACAAATAAATACTCCCCTAAACGCAAATGATTTAGACACAATGCTGAAAAGTATAATAACTTTTAATAATTATTGCAAAAAGCACAATATCAAATTATATATTCTGGTTTCACCGGTAAAAGAATATGTATACAAAGAAAAAAATCCATATTTATTAATTAAAGAAAATAATGCCCTGATACAGTCAAAAGAATATTTTGAAAAAGAATTAAAAAAACAAAATATAACATTTATACTGCCTGTTGAAGAATTCAGAAACCGGAGAAACAGCGAAATATTATTTTACAAAACAGACCACCACTGGACAGAAGCCGGAGCATTTTTAGGCTATCAAATATTGATGAAAGAAATACAAAAAGATTTTAAAGATATAAATGTATTAGATAAAAATTTCTTTAATTACGAATATAAAAAGGAAGTAAAATACGCACTACTTAAATATTTTTATACTCCAGGAATATCATTAGAGGAAATGTTAATTAATGACAAAAAAATAACAGATACACAGTACAAGTATTTTAAAATTCCAAACAGCATACAATCCGAAGCAAGAGTAACCCCAACAAGAAAATATTATGAAACAAAATATAATGACAAAGATATACAGGCAAATAATTTAAACGATTACTGGGCAAACTCGCATTATAAAAAAGGAAAATATAAAGCTTTTTTGCTTGGCACTTCATATACAGCAGCAATGACACCTTATTTTCAATATACATTTAAAGACTTAATTCAAAGAAGAGTTAATGTATTGGAAGGAAAAGGCGAATTATCCATCAGGCTTTATAAAAAAGAAATCGAAAAACTAAAACCGGATATAATAATCATTTGTATTGATTTTACCTACATAGATAGATTAAAAGACCTTAATAAAGGAGTAAACTAAATGCTGTTTTCATCAATGACATTTGTGTATATGTTTTTGCCGGTTGTGTGCTTGATTTATCTTTGCTCTAAAAAAGAGCTGCATAACGGCATTCTCTTAGCCGCAAGCATTTTGTTCTACGCCTGGGGCGAGCCGAGATACTTAGCCATTATGTTTTTGACTATCATTGTCAACTACCTTGGCGCTATCGCTGTTGAAAAGTGGGAAAAGCACAAAAAACTTTCTTTAATTTTAACTGTTATTGTTAATTTAGGCTTTCTTGCTTACTTCAAATACTTTAACTTTGTTATTGATAACATTAATCACATATTCTCTTTAGACATTAAGCTTGTTGAAGTTATATTGCCGCTCGGGATTTCTTTTTACACGTTTCAGGCAATGTCTTATCTCATAGATGTTTACAGAGGCGAGTGCAAAGCTCAGAAAGATTTTTACAAACTAGCTTTATACATTTGTTTATTTCCGCAGTTAATTGCAGGGCCTATTGTCAAATACCACGATATTGAAGAACAGATTGACTCAAGAGAAGTTAACTTTGACAAGGTGCAATACGGGGTTAAAAGATTTATTATCGGGCTGTCAAAGAAAATGCTTATCGCAAACACAATGGGCGCTATTGCTGATAAAATCTTTATACAGAGTCCTGATACTTTTACGCCTGTTGTTGCGTGGCTGGGTGCTGTTGCGTATTCATTCCAGTTATTCTTTGATTTTTCCGGATATTCTGATATGGCAATAGGACTCGGCGCAATATTCGGCTTCAAGTTTATGGAAAACTTTAATTACCCCTACATTTCAAAATCCATCACTGAATTTTGGAGAAGGTGGCATATTTCTTTATCCACATGGTTTAAGCAGTACTTATACATTCCTTTAGGCGGAAGCAAGTGCGGGCTTAGAAGAACCTGTATAAATCTCGGTATAGTATTTTTCTTAACAGGTTTGTGGCATGGTGCAAGCTGGACATTTATTGTCTGGGGTGTATGGAACGGATTTTTTATCATATTAGAAAAAATTACCGGCTGGCACAAAGAGGCGCAGGGCTTCTGGATTAATTTTACAAAGCACCTTTACGCAATATTTGTATTTGTCACAGGCTGGGTTCTGTTCCGCTCTGAGGATTTTGGATATGCTTTTAAATACCTCAAGAACATGTTCGGATTAGTTAATGTTCACGATATTTCTTATGCAATGCCTTATTATGTTGACACGTACGAAGTTATCATGTTTGTTGCGGCGATAGTTTGTTCTATTCCGATTTTTCAAAACATTCTTAATGTTAACAAAGAAAACAAACTGCTCTACGGTGCGGTTAACTTATGGCTTTTATTCTTATTCCTGTTATCTTCTGCCACTATCGCTGCTTCCACTTACAACCCGTTTATCTATTTCAGGTTCTGATATAACAAACAGACATATTTTATAAAAATTTTAGTATTAACTTTTGTATAGTTATTTGTGCAGGGTAGCAAAAAATATTTTTAGACGTTTTAAAGCAAATGGACACATCAGTCAAAAAATCCTTTAAATATTTTTTTTATCGGGTTAAGATAATATTCCAAAGGTATTAAGCTGTAAAAATGAAAAGCGTGAAAATCGGACAAATTGAACCAAAAAATCAATACGGTCTGAAGCGAAAAGAAATCCGCTATCACTATGCGGAACAGGGTTCGCTCCATTCGGGCAAACAAGATACCTTACAGAATAAAAGTATATTATCAAAACCCTTGCAAGAAGGCGCAAATGCGCAAATATCTTTCAAGGGTTTTGATTATAAATTTGCAAAAATTTCTCTTAAGCCGATTATAAAAAAAGTGCCCAAAAACCTTCAAGACAAGGTTTTTGATTCATTAAAAAAAATAAATTCCCAACAGCATGAATACTACACAGAGATAAAAAACAAATACATAAAATATATTCTCGAACACAAGGATTTTCAACAAACAAACGGCTTAACCCCTGAAATATTAGAAGGTCTTAAACAGGGACAGCTTATTTATGTCCCTAAAAAACCTGTTTTAACAAAATTCTTAACCCAGCTTATATCACCTGTTACGGCAGTTTACAGATGGGGCGAAAAACTAATCCTGCCCAAAGATTCTCAAATCCTCAAAAAAAGAGCCGAAAGAGAAAAAGTGCTAAAAGACTTCCGCTCATTAGAAGGGCTTTTAAAATCACACGAAATCTGGGAAAACGGTTATCGAAAAAAAAGCGGTCACAAAAAATTTAATGAAACCTCTAAATTCCTAATCCCTGACGATGTGCTGCTTGGAAAAATCAACAGACGAAGAAACAAAGTTGTTGACCCCAATAAAGGCAAGTATTCTTCTAACTCATTAATGATAGGCAACAGACTTATCTCGGGTATTGTTTATTCTTATTTCCTCGGGACGGACGCATATAACACAACAATGCGCTACAGCAACGACAAAAACGAAGCTGCCAATCAAAGAAAATCCCGTGTGGCACAAGAATTTTCAAGAATAGCGATGAATATGTACATACAAAACCTGTTGTTCGGAACCTTTGAAACCGCAGTTAACAGAAGCCTTTCAACAGCAATGTTTGTGTCCGGTTCAACAGTTGCTTTTTCTGAAATATTAGGCAGAAAACTTGTAGGCAAACCGATTATGCCTTCTGACAAAGATACTCTCGACAGGCTTGAAAAAGAAATGTATGAAAAGAAAGGCATACTGCCTTCTATCGGACGTTTGTTAACAACTGTCAAGAAAAAACCCGCAACCGCACAGGTGCAGTCAGTATCCGCACCGCACATTGCTTTTGATAAAACAAAAGCAAATGCAAAACTCTTTAAGGCCTTTGCAAAAAACAGCGAAAAAAACACGAAAGCACTATCCGGCCAACCGCTAAAAAACAATACGGAACCTTCTTTTAAAGGTTATTACCGTGTTGAAAAACTCTTTGATAAAAACAGGCTCAACAACATAATAAAAATACTTGAACAGGCTGACGCCCAAACAGCCGCAACACTTAAAAATGCAATCTTAAAATCAAGTGAAAAATCGGCTTTCTTTAAAGAATACAACCTCTCGGCTCCGCAAAAATTCAGTGATTTGATAAATAAAATTGACTACACTCAAATCCCCGTAGGTACACAGGAAACCGTCTGGGGCAAATGGACCAAAAGTATACTGGTTCCGGTTAATTTTGCAAAAAATGTTGTAAGAAGAACGTACTATTTCTTCAAAAACTGCTACAACATCGTATCCGGCAAAAAAAATAACAATCTTGAAGAAGAACTTGCAAGAGTTATGACAGAAAATACCGCATACAGCACAGGTTTTAAAAAATACCTTAACGACAGAATGGAACTTGAGGTATGGAAAACCTCGCCGCTTTCAAAAGAAGATAAAACAATAAAAATTTATAAAGAGTACAAGTCTTCACGCAAAAAAGAAAAAGAAGACATAGAAGGTGCAAAAAACATACTGCTCTGGCTTGATAAACAAATACACAGAGAAAATATAAAAATTCAGCCTGACGGAACTTTAGACCAAAAAGATGTAAATAAATTGCAGAATATTCTTAAAGAATCAGTAATGCGCGCCGACGGAGAAAAACAGCTTGAATACGACGGAAACACACTTGCGCAGACAAATATAAACCTCTCCCGTGCAATAACTACACTGTTTCTTGTAACTGACGCATATAACCTTACAATGCAATACAGCAATGACAACAAAAAAGACGCAAATAAGAGCGCCAAAAACAGAGCCGCTCAAGAAATTTCCCGTATAAGCGTGTCTGCCTACATCATGGCATTTGTTCACAACCTGTTATCAAAACTCTGCAACTCAAGCCTTGCCGGTGCATTTACCTTGACTGCGTTGACTTCATCAATTAATGATTCTATCTCAAGAGAGGTTGTAGGTGTTCCGCTGAGTGCAAAAACACAGTCCGAACTTGAAGAAATCGACAGAAAAAATTCCCGTTCCAAAAGCCCGATAAAAAAAGCACTTGCTTATTCTATAGGCAAAAAATCCGCATTGCCGCCGCAAAATTTAACGGCAAACCTGAATAATACGGCAAAAACAACTGATGTAGATTATTTTTCAAACGACTTTTTTATAACTCCCGAAATTAATTAAAACATTTCTTGTTTAATATAAAATAATGTAATGGATAAGAAAAACTTAAACCCTGAATTCCAACACTATACGGTAATGGCTCACGAAGCGGTTGACGCACTAAATTGCGCCTCCGGCAAAATATATGTCGATGCAACCTTAGGCGGTGGCGGACACAGTGAACTTATACTGCAAAAAATTCAGCCGGACGGGCGTTTAATAGCTTTTGACATTGATAACGATGCGATAAATTACGCCTCGAAAAGATTAAAAGATTACAAAAATTTAACAATTGTACATGACTCATATACAAATATTAAGCAAGTTTTACAAAATCTCGGAATAAAAGAAATTACCGGCGGAATCGTCTTTGACCTCGGTGCCTCGTATCACCAGCTGACAAAGCAGGAAAGAGGTTTCAGCTTCATGAAAGATGCTCCGTTAGACATGCGGTTTAACACGGACAATGACTTTAGCGCCTATGACGTGGTTAACGGTTACAGCGAAGAGGATTTGATAAGAATAATAAGCGAATACGGCGAAGAACGCTTCACCAGAAGGATTGTAAAAAGCATTGTTAATTACAGAAAGACTAAAAACATAGAAACCACGCTGGAGTTAGCGGAAATTATAAAAAACTCCGTACCTAAAACAAAGGAAAAAATTCACCCCGCAACCCGCACGTTTCAGGCAATTCGCATAGAAGTTAACAATGAATTACAAAATATTAAAAATACTTTAAATGATGTGCTTACTTTATTATCTGTTGATGCTATAATTAGTGTAATAAGTTTTCACTCTCTTGAGGATAGACTTGTTAAACAGTGTTTCAAGTATTATTCGGCCAGGTGCAGATGCAAACCCAATGAACCTGTTTGTCACTGTAAACCGCCCATGCTTGAACTTGTTAACAAGAAACCGATATTAGCTTCAGAATCTGAAATCAAAGAAAATCCTCCGTCACGATCTGCAAAACTGAGGATAGCAAAAAAAATTACGTCATGGGAGAACTAAATTGACAAGACCTGTTAGCAATCAAAAAGGTAATTACAACAAGTACCGCTCAAGTGCAAACGGAAATGTTTATGCTTCAACACCGGTAATTGACGGCTATTTCCCCCAGACTCACAAAACTTACAAAGAAATCGTTATATCAAGAGTTAACAAAACTCTTTGCGCAATACTTATACTGTTCATTATGTTATCTGCGGTAAGCTATTATTTTGTGACTTCAAGTGAAATCACATTGAATAAGTATCGCAAACAGGTGCTTGCTCTTAATTACGAAAATGTTGAGCTGCAAAACAAACTGGATTATCTAAAATCTTATTACAATGTTGATAAAGCCATGCAAAAACAGCATCTGCTTCAAAAAGCCAAAAACGTTATCGAGGTTAAAGGCTCAACCTCAGCACCCCTTGACAGAACAGCTATGTCCTCAGAAAAACAACAAAAACAACTCCAGTGGTCATTAGGTTTTTAATAAGGTTTTAAATCATGCCTGAAAAATATATTGAAGAAATCAACGCAATAACTGCCGAGATAGAAAAATCCTGCGGCAGGGAAGGCTCTGTTGACAACCTGTGGGAGTTATACTATCAAAGAGGTTATCTGTACTTTTTGAACAATGATGACGATAAAGCAAAAGCAGATTACAAACAGGCGCAAACCTTCGGGCTTGATGTGACAGAACTGCCTTATTACTCTTTTTCAAATTCAAACAGCAAACGCAGAGAATTTCTGTTGCAGGAAAAAATCCTTGTCTTTTTGATTTTGATAATGGTGTTTGTTGCTATCGCTTTTCAGATAATCAGTTTTGTATACAACATAAAAGCGGCAATGTAGATTTCAACACTTTTAAAACATAGCTAAATCATTGTGTATAAAGACTCTGATATGTTTATAAATTCTCTTACAAGGTCTTTATCCCACTGTATACCGGCACCGACCCTTAAAATTTCGCAGGCTTTTTCGTTTGACATACCTTTACGGTAAGGTCTGTCAGAGATAAGTGCGTGATATGCATCCGCAACCGAAACAATTCTTGCGGCAAGAGGAATTTCTTCTCCCTTCAGCTTTTCAGGATACCCCGAACCGTCCCAGTGTTCATGGTGGTATTTTACAATCGGGATAAGGTCGTGCAAAGATTCGTTCGGCATAAGTACTTTTTCCGCACCTATAACAGGATGCTGCTTCATAATCTCCCATTCGTCGTCAGTAAGTTTGGACGGCTTTTTAAGAACGGTTTCAGGTATACCGATTTTGCCGATGTCATGCAAAAGCGCGCCGAGCTTGATTCTTTCTACATCTTTTTCCGGAAGATTTAATGCTCTTGCAAGAGCTTCCGAATATCTTGAAACAGCCGAGGAGTGACCTTTTGTGTATTCGTCTTTTGCATCTATGGCACCGGCAAGAGAGGTAACAACCTCTATTAAATGCCCCTGGTTTATGATTTCTTCGCTGTGGAATTTGTTAACAAGTTCTTCATCAAAGTTTATGCCGATAGACGCGTGCCTTTTTGCAATAACCGATGCAAAAGAACTCAGGGCTGTGTCATCCCAAAAATCAAAGTCATCGGAGCAAACAATTGTTGACATACCGTTTTTGTAGCCTTTGCTTTTGGAAATATACATGGCCTGTTCGGCAAGAATCAATAATTTTTCCAAATCCTGCGTTGAATTAGGATAAGTAGCTATACCTACAGAAGCTTTAACAGGGCCGACATCATCAACAAGACAGCACGAGAGCGAATACGTTAAGTATTCCGCAAGGTATTTTGCTTCGGACGAGGTTGTTTCAGGCAATATAATTGCAATCTCATCGCCTCCGTATCTTGCTGCCGAGTCATTGTTTCTTATCCCCTGTTTAATTTTGTCCGCAACAAGTTTTATAATTTCATCACCCTTGGCAGCACCAAAATCCTTGTTTATTTGAGATATGTTGTTGATATCAAATATAACAATTGAAGTCCGCGCCTGGGTTCTTTTGGCTTTGTCAATCTCTGTTGCGAGAATTTCCTGGAATTTTCTGTGATTATACAAACCGGTAAGCGCATCCGTGTCTGTATTCATCAAAACTTTTGCAGAAAGATTTTTGTTTTGAATAAACAAAGCAAGATAGTTCGCCATCAGTTTGTAAACATCGGCAGTTGATTCATAGTTGTTGTCACCTACAAGCATAACCCCGATGCATTCATTAATAGCGCATAACGGAAGGATAGCAACGGCAGATTCGGTAAGATAATGGACGTTTAAAAATCTGCTGCTCGGTTCATAGACAGGTGTCTGAGCCTTAAAAGCTTTTTCCACGGGATTGTCGGAATCGTTTAAAAGCACCCTGCTTGTAAACGTAGAGCCGATTTTGTCTATAATTTTAAAGTTGATACAGTTTGATTGTTCGTGATAAAGTCCGAAAGCTGAAAACGAAGCGTTCAATTTGTTTATAAATATGTTGTGCAAAGAATAAAACATTTCGTTCTGGTTATCTTTGCCCCTCGTGATTTCATTAATAAACTTTATAACTTCCTGATAATCAATATTTTCATAAGTACGCCAGCTCTTGTTGTTGTAGCCCGCATAGAGCCTGTTTGAGGTGGTTCTGTTGTTGATAGAATTAATTTTAGAAATAAGCCCGCTCGGAATAATGGGATTTGAGTGCTTTTCTTCAAACCCGATATTTTCCGCATTTTGTCCCTGCGCAGAATTATCAACATTTTTCTTTTTGAAAGTATTGAAATTATCGAAATTCAACTTTAAGACCTTCCTGCTATGCTTAAATGCTTAAAAAGCCCTCATAATCAAAATTTGCCATGCCCGAGCAGTTTTTGTTTACAAATTTTACAATTAGGGGAATATTAAGTATTTTAGCAGGTAATTCAGACATTTGTAAAGGTACAAAATAATTAGGTTTGTCCGATTGTTATTTAGCAGGCTTGCCCTCGGGCAAAAGTCTGTAGCCGCCGCCGTAAATTGTTTCTATGTAATCTTTTCCGTCGGAAACTTTTTTGATTTTTGTTCTTAAATGTCTTATGTGCACGCGTATAGTTTCCACATCGTCATCGGGTGCATAGCCCCAGATGTCTTGCAAAAGCTTGCCGGAAGAAACCATGCAGTCGTGATTTTGAACAAGCAGATTTAATATATCGTATTCTATGGGGGTAAGTTTTGTGACTTTATCTTTAATTTTTACGCTGTAAGTTTCCGGCAGAAGGGTAATATCGCCTATTGTTAAAATTTCTTTTGTTGCAAGGGATTCAGGAATTGCGTTGACTCTTTTTAAAAGTGCACGAACACGGACTTTTAGCTCTTCCATTTCAAAAGGTTTTACAAGATAATCGTCAACTCCGATATCAAAACCTTTAACTTTGTCCTCGAGCATATTGAGCGCCGTAAGCATAAGGATTGGAATGTCTCTGGTTGAAGGGTTTTCTCTGACACGTTTGGCTACAGTGTAACCGTCCACGTCCGGCATCATAACATCAAGAATGATTAAATCCGGCAGCTCCTGTTTGGCAAGAGCAAATCCCTGTACACCGTCAAAAGCGGTTATTACATCATATCCGAAAAGTTCAAGATTAACTTTTATAAGTTCGTTGATTGCAGTATCATCATCGACTACTAAAATTTTACTCATTATTTTCCTCTGGAATTATGTGAAATAATCAATTATATATAGGTTGCACCTGTCTGTATAATAAACAAAAATATATTTATAATCTATTATGTATAGAAAGATTAAGAAATTTTACCAAAATTGGCAAAAATAAAAATTTTAGTATTTTTGTAGTATTATGATATTTATTGTAAAAAGTACACTGTAAGTGTTAGAAAAGGAGATAAATGAATTGACTAAATCTATGACAGCTTCTAACGTTTATCACGTTGATACAAAAGCGAAGTATCTTGGACAGCACGTTTTGGCTGAATTTTTTGAATGTGACCCTAACATTTTGAATAATGCACAGAAGGTCGAAAGTCTTATGATTGATGCAGCACTGGAGTGCGGAGCAACAATCGTTCAAAAATGTTTTCATATGTTTAGTCCGCACGGAGTGAGCGGTGTTGTAATTATTTCTGAAAGCCATCTGGCAATTCATACGTGGCCTGAACTCGGGTATGCTGCAGTTGACTTATTCACATGCGGCGACAAATGCGACCCGAAAGTTGCTTATGAATTTCTTAAAAATGCTTTCCACTCAACAAAGGCTTCTTTCTCTGAATTAAAAAGAGGCAAAATTGACGCTGCTTCACATGTTTCAGAAACTCCTTTTGAAATTGCGAATCAGTTTTAACAAAATGATAATTTCATAAAGCTTAATAAAAACCCGATGTTAGCGTTGACATCGGGTTTTGTTTGGGTTTTGATATACTTGTATCCCTGTCGGGAGTACAGATTTGTGCTGAATTCTGATTTCCGGTAAGGGTATGACGCACGGAGCGTCGTTGCAAACTCCGTAAAACTAGGGCTAAGGTGTGTTGCCTGACCTGAATTAACAATAATAAAAATTTATATACAAGGAGAAATCATGCCAACAATTGCACAATTGGTAAGAAAAGAACGTAAAAAATTAGTTGATAAAACTAAATCACCGGCTCTTACAAACTGCCCTCAAAGACGCGGCGTTTGCACAAGAGTTTATACAACTACACCGAAAAAACCTAACTCAGCTTTGAGAAAAGTTGCAAGGGTTAGATTAACTAACGGTTTTGAAGTTACATCTTATATTCCGGGTATCGGACACAACCTTCAGGAACACAGCGTTGTTCTTATCAGAGGCGGCAGGGTTAAAGACCTTCCGGGTGTTCGTTATCACATCGTAAGAGGCACATTAGATACTGCCGGCGTTGCTAACAGAGCTCAAAGCAGATCTAAATACGGTGCTAAAAAAGCTAAAGCAGCTAAAAAATAGTAATTTTTCGTTCTCAGAACAGAATATAATTTTTGTCTGACGGTCGAAATCTGAAACAGTAACTACAAGAAAAAGGAATTATAAAGATGTCAAGAAGAAATAAACCACCAAAACGTATACCGGCACCTGATGCTATATACAACAGTGTCGATATTGCAAAATTCATCAACAGATTGATGAGAAGAGGCAAAAAATCTATTGCAGAAAAAATCTTCTACGAAACAATGGAAGCTATTAAAGAAAGAACAAAAGAAGATCCTATCGAAATCTTCAACAAAGCTTTTACTAACACAACTCCGCTTTTGGAAGTTAAAGCAAGAAGAATCGGCGGTTCTACATATCAGGTTCCTGTAGAAGTTAAAGCTGACAGAGGCAAAGGCCTTGCTGCTATCTGGATGATTGATGCGGCTAAGAAAAGACACGGCAAATCAATGAAAGAAAAATTAACTGCCGAGTTAATCGATGCTTCAAACGGTCAGGGTGCTGCTTGCAAAAAACGTGAAGACACCCACAAAATGGCAGAAGCTAACAAAGCATTTGCTCACTACAGATATTAATATCTCAAAAAAAAATAACAAAAAGAGCTCTGAAAGCAATTTCAGGGCTCTTTTATTCTGGCTCCCTGTATTAATTTTGAAACAATTTTACAGCCGGCAAGTAAGCGATTGTTCATTTAACAAAAATACTACAATTTTGTTGCAAAAAAATTGCCCCGAAACCGTTATTTTATTTGTATTAAAAAATGGTTTGTATTACCATATACTTATGTAGTTAGAATTAGGCAATAGTATACACTAACAAGGAGGGTACTTTATTATGCCAGGTAAAACAATAACTGTTGATGGTAACTACGCAGCAGCGCATATTGCCTATGCTCTGAGCGAAGTATCAGCAATTTATCCTATCACTCCTTCTTCTACAATGGGTGAATGGGTTGATGAATGGGCGTCCCAGCACAAAAAGAACATCTGGGGCAAAGAAGTAAAAGTAGCGGAAATGCAGTCAGAAGCAGGTGCAGCAGGTGCTGTTCACGGTTCACTTGCAGCAGGTGCTTTGACTTCTACATACACAGCATCTCAGGGTTTATTATTAATGATTCCTGTAATGCATAAAGCAGCAGGCGAAATGCTCCCGCACGTTATCCACGTTTCAGCACGTGCGCTGGCTGCTCAATCACTCGCAATCTTTGGCGACCACACAGACGTTATGGGTTGCAGAAACACAGGTTATGCAATGCTGGCTGCTAACTCTGTTCAGGAAGAAATGGATATGGCTCTTGTTGCTCACCTTGCAACTTACAAAGCTAAAGTTCCTTTCTTGCAGTTCTTTGACGGTTTCAGAACTTCTCACGAAGTACACAAAATCGAAGAAATCTCTTACGAAGATATTGCTAAATTAGTTGAACCCAAATATATTGAAGAATTCAAAAAAAGAGCAATGCGTCCTGAAGCTCCTATCTGCAAAGTCGGCGCTCAAAACACAGACGTATACTTCCAAGGCAGAGAAACTGTTAACAAATACTATGAAGCAGTACCTGATATTGTTCAGGAATATATGGATAAAGTTGCCGCTGTAACAGGCAGACAGTATCATCCGTTCGATTACGTAGGTGCTCCTGATGCAACCGATGTTATCGTTGCTATAGGTTCTTCCTGCGAAACTATTGAAGAAACTATCGAATACCTCAACTCTACAAGAGGCACAAAATACGGTCTTGTTAAAGTCAGATTGTACAGACCGTTCGATACAAAACGCTTTAACGAAGCATTGCCGAAAACCGTTAAACGTATCAACGTTCTCGACAGAACAAAAGAACCCGGTTCAATCGGTGAACCTTTATACATGGACGTTGTTGCAGCTCTTGAAAACAAAGACATCAGAGTTATCGGCGGCCGTTACGGTTTGTCTTCAAAAGAATTTACTCCGTCAATGGTTCTCGCTATTTACAAACACGGCGAAAGCAACGGTTTCCACGGCTTTACAGTAGGTATCGAAGACGATGTAACTCACAAATCACTGAAAGTTGAAGAACACATCGTTACAGAACCTGCCGGAACAACAAACTGTATGTTCTGGGGCTTAGGTTCTGACGGTACTGTTGGTGCTAACAAAAACTCAATCAAGATTATCGGTCAATATACAAACAAAGATGCGCAAGCTTACTTTGCTTATGACTCTAAAAAATCTTTCGGTGTAACCGTTTCTCACTTGAGATTCGGCGACAAACCGATTAAATCAACATACTTAATCACAGCACCTGACTTTGTTTCTTGCTCTGCTCACTCTTACATCGGCAGATATGACCTGTTAAAAGGCATTAAAGAAGGCGGTGTATTCCTTCTTAACAGCCCGTGGTCAAAAGAAGAAGCCTTCTCTCACCTGACAAGAGATATGCAAGAAACCATCATCAATAAGAAAATCAAATTCTACAACATAGATGCAGAAGCTCTTATTGAAAAACAACCCGGTTTGCGCGGTAAAGGTGCAAACACAGTAATGATGGTTGCTTACTTCAAAGTATCAGGTATCATTCCTTTTGAACAAGCTTTAGAAGGTATGAGAGAAATGACTAAGAAAACCTTCAAGAAAAAAGGCGACGATGTTGTTAATATGAACCTTGCTTTGATTGATGCAGCAGTTGACGCTTGCGAAGAAGTTGTTGTACCTGCTTCATTAAACGGAGTAGAAGCAGCAGCTCCTGTTAAATTCATCTCTGATGACGCAAGCGATTTCGCTAAGAAAATCATTGAACCTTCAATGAGACAAAAAGGCGACGACATCCCTGTATCAGCTATGTCAGTTGACGGTGTAATCCCGACAGGTACTTCCTGCCTTGAAAAACGTGCAATCGCACCGCGTGTTCCTCACTGGAATTCAGAAGCTTGTATCCAGTGCGGTATCTGTGCTTCTGCTTGTCCGCACGCGGCTATCAGAACTAAACTTGTTGAAAAAGAAAACCTCGGCAATGCTCCGGAATCTTTCAACACAGTTGAAGCTAAACCTAACCTCAACGGCGAACACTTCAAAGTTCAGGTTTACTGCAAAGATTGTACAGGCTGCGGCGTTTGCGTTGACCAGTGCCCTGCTAACAAAAACCCTGAAAAACAGGCTCTTACATGGTCTTCTGTAGAAGCTGAAGAAGCAGCAGGCGAATGCGTAAACGAAAAATTCTTTGACGAATTACCTGACAACGTAATGGGCAAAAACACTACAAAAACTATCAAAGGTGCAATGCTCAGAAAACCGTTGTTTGAATTCTCAGGCGCTTGCGCAGGCTGCGGAGAAACACCTTATGTTAAACTCGTTTCTCAATTGTTCGGTGAAAACGCTATCGTTGCTAACGCAACAGGTTGTTCTTCAATCTACTCAGGTACTTTCCCGACAATTCCTTACACAACAACTAAAGAAGGCAGAGGGCCGGCATGGGCTAACTCACTGTTTGAAGACAACGCTGAATTCGGCTTTGGTATGAGATTGGCAGTTGATCAAAACAGAGATACTTTAAAAACTTATGTTGAAAAAGTTCTCGAAAACGAAAAAACTCCTGCTGACCTTAAAGAAGCTTTAACAGAAGCAATGTCTCACTGGGATAACTCAAAAACAGAAGAAGCAGTTGCTGCACAAAACAAAGTAAAAGCAGTTCTTGCTAAATATGCTGACGTTCAATGCCCTGATCTGGCTAAAGTAAGAGAATTACAAGATTACTTTACAGACAAATCCGTATGGATTATAGGCGGTGACGGCTGGGCTAACGATATCGGTTACGGCGGTATTGACCACGTTCTTGCTCAAAACAAAAACGTTAATATCCTCGTTCTCGATACAGAGGTTTACTCTAACACAGGCGGTCAGGCTTCTAAGTCTACACCTACAGGTGCTGTTGCAAAATTTGCTACAGGCGGTAAACCAACCTACAAGAAAAACATGGGCTTGATGAGCATGTCATACGGTTACGTATATGTTGCATCAGTTGCATTGGGCGCTGACAGAGCACAAACTCTTAAAGCATTCCAGGAAGCTGAAGCATACAACGGACCTTCTATCATCTTTGCTTATGCACCTTGTATCGCTCACGGTATCGATATGAGCAAAACCCAGACAGAACAAAAACGTGCTGTTGAAGCAGGCTACTATCCGTTATACAGATACAACCCTGAAAACGAACAGCCGTTCAGCTGGGATGCTAAAGATCCTAAAGGCAACTATCAAGAGTTCATCAGAAGTGAAGGACGTTACAAACAGTTGTTGAAAACCAACCCTGAACACGCTGAAGCTCTTTATACTCAGGCTGAATCCGATGCAGCTAAGAGAATGGCTGTATTCAAATCAGTCGGCGAGTTGTTGAAGTAAATAACTAAAACTTCATAAAACCTAAACAGGTACCTGACATTGCGCGGGTGCCTGTTTTTTTTATTATATAAAACAAGCAATTATCCTGAAGCTTTCAAAAAAAATATCGATGGCTTGAAGCTAAACTTACTACACAGGTCTTGTTGTTACTCACCTTTAATTTGCTGAGAATTTATTTGTAAATTTACATAACTTAATAAAAATGTTAGAATATAAATAATTAATTAACATAAGCAATAAAAAGAAAAGTCTTATGAAATCAATACTTAAATTATTAATTATAATGTTATTTACTGCTGCACCTGCATTTGCTGCTAAAGACTATTTAGAAGACATACGTGTGGTCAAGTACTGGGACGAGCCTCAAAATATTACGGTTTGGGTACAGCCCAGCAAATATTCAAAATTGGCATATGATTCCTTTCGCGCCTGGATGAAGGCAGCAGACGGATGTATCAGGTTTGTGGATGCAAAATCAGAACAAAGCGCAAATATACAAGTATACTTTTCAGATTCTTCCAGAGTCAAAGGCAGTCTAAATGCTGTAGGCGTTACCAGTTATGGTAAAAAATCTCAAAGAATAATAATAGCAACCAGACTGACAACGAGAATGCAAATAGAATCTGTTTTGCTGCATGAAATAGGACACGCACTCGGAATAAACGGGCATTCACGTGACATAACAAGTATAATGTACCCTAATACCGGAACTGCTGCCGGAAGAAGACTTACAAACAAAGACGCAGCCACTATACAAAAAATGTACTGTAGAAGATAACAAAGGAATAATATATGAGAAAATTTTTTACTATAATTGCTATGATTTTAACAGCTATGACACTTACGCCTTTAACCTGTCTGGCCGGCGACAATTACATAAATGAGCTATCCAAGTATGCAGTATGGAAGCAAAATAAACGTATCAAAGTATGGGTGCAGGAATCCCCTTACTCTCAAGGTGTGTACAATGCATTTAGAGAATGGATGATAGCGGGCGGCGGATGCATAAAATTTCTGGATGCAACCAGCGAAAAAAATGCAGATATAAGAGTTTACTTTGTTGAACGACTTTCCGGCAATAAAGCAGGTGTGACACATCACAGAAGTATCGGTAAATATATGGTTTCAGCAGATGTAACCATAGGTTATAAAGATTTGTATCAGGATAGAACACTGTCACAGGATGAGGTTTATGCAGTCGCCGTACACGAAATAGGCCACGCACTCGGTATTATGGGACATTCTTCAAACAGAAACGACATAATGTATCCTAATACCAACGTTGTAGGGATTCACGCCTCTGCCAGAGATTTCAACACAATTAGAGAATTCTACTGTTCCGGTAAGTACAACTAAATAATTCTATAAATCAAAGAGCCTCTGTTTCTCTGTTCGTATGAGTATGAAAATGCTTCTTTCAGGTACTCTCTTGCAGTTTCAATCTTATCAGCATCGTTTGCATACAGCGTTGCAACAACATCGCCTTCCGCAATTGGCTCGCCGCAGATTTTATTAAGATATATTCCTGCGGAATAGTCTATAATATCGTGTTTCTTTTCTCTGCCGGCGCCTAGGAGCTTGCAAGCATAGGCTGTTTTGTAGGCATCAACATTCCAGATAAAACCGTTTTGAGGAGCTTTAATCTGATAAGCATAATTAGGCTGGGAAAGGAATCTGTAGTTTTCTATAACATTAGGATTTCCGCCCTGAGAGCTGATAAGTTTTTTGAAATATTCAAGCCCTTTGCCGGAGGTAACTGCCTCATCAATTTTTTGATAAGCCTCATCTTTGTTTTGAACTTTGCCTAACTCAGTTAACGCAAGAGCAGCCATTTCATAAGTAAGCTCCTTCAGGTCAGGGGTCATATTACCTTTTAAAAACTCTATTGATTCTATAACCTCAATGGCATTGCCGACTGCCCTGCCTAATGGCTGCTCCATAGAGGTAATAACGGCGTGGAACTTTTTGCCCAGCATATCGGCAATATTAACCATCCATTGAGCTAGCTCCGTGGCTTCTTCAGGAGTTTTTAAAAACGCACCCGAGCCGTATTTTACATCTAATATTACATAATCAGCCCCCGAGGCAATTTTTTTAGAAACAACAGAAGACGCAATCAAAGGTATAGAATCAACTGTTGCCGTAACATCACGCAGGGCATAAAGCCTTCCGTCAGCAGGCGTAAGGCGTTTTGTCTGCGCACCTATCGCAAGCCCCACCTCTTTAACTTTTTGTATAAGCTCGTCAATTTCCAGATTTGTTTTAAATCCGGGGATAGATTCTAATTTGTCGATTGTGCCGCCTGTGTGCCCCAGCCCTCTGCCTGAAAGTTTTGCTATCGGGATTCCGCAGGCAGCAAGAAGGGGGATTAAAATAAGGGTAATTTTATCGCCTACTCCGCCTGTTGAGTGTTTATCAAGCACCTTTTCTCCGTTCTGACAGATAGGGGACAGGTCTATTATTTCGCCGGAGCTTATAATTTCTTGCGTAAGGTAGGCTGTTTCCTGAAGTGTCATACCTTTAAAATAAACAGCCATAAGCCACGCGGAAATCTGATAGTCCTCAGCCATTCCGCTCATCAATGAATTTATTATAAAATTCATTTCTTCTTTTGTATGCTCGCCGCCACGTTTTTTCTTTTCAATTAAATCAACAAATCTCAATGCTTATTACCCCTTTTTGATGACACATATTCAGGATAGCATAAGTTTTTATTTAAGGCATATTGTAACCATATATTACCTGATACACGTATCGAATGCTGCGGCTTTTTGTTTAAACAATTTCAATGAGCTTATGTACAGGAACGGGTTCTGCATCATCAGGACGCTGCTTTGCTTCTTTAATCAATCCTTTTACGTCCTTAAGAGATTGTTTTATTATATATTTTGTATTGTTGTCAGCTGTTATAGTTGTTTCTCTTTCTTTGTTAGTATAATATCCATACGGATCATAACAATCCTCTTGCAGAGAAATTATTTTTCTTGGATCAAGTTCTATCTGTATTTTTACAGTTTTTTTTCTTCCTTTATAATTTTGGGCATCATTCCAATGTTGTTCAAACAGTAAATTAGCTTTGAAGGACGGTGACTGTGCAACAGGTCTTATATTCATTATCTCTCTCCTTTTACAATTTATAGATATATTAATCTCATAAATATATTTTTTTGCTACCGCTTTTTTATTTTTGTTACAATAGTATAAAAATCACTAAACAGAGGATAAATATAAATGGAAGCACAATTTCAATTAAAAGAAGAGTTTATAAAACAGGCGCAGGAAATCTCAAGAGGTGCGGAACTTTTGCCGGGCGGTGTAAAAGAACTTGCCATAAAACTGCAAAAATCTAAAGAATCCGGCAAACCAATAAGAGTAAAACTCGGTATGGACCCAACCCGTCCAGACCTTCACCTCGGTCATACGGTTGTTATGAAAAAGCTTAAAAAATTTCAGGAGCTGGGACACCAGATTGTGCTTCTTGTAGGCGGTGCTACCGCAATGGTAGGCGATCCGTCAGGTAAATCGGAAACCCGCCCTGCATTGACAAAAGAACAGGTTGAAGAAAACGCAAAAACCTACTTTGAACAGATGTCAAAGGTTCTCGATACCTCAAAAGCAGAAGTTGTAAACAACGCTGACTGGCTGCATAAGATGAACCTTATCGACCTTTTGAAATTGGCTTCTAATGTCACGGTTGCTCAGATGATGACACGTGATGACTTTGCAAAAAGGTATGCGGAAGGCAAACCCATTGCAATACACGAATTTTTCTACCCGCTAATGCAGGCTTATGACTCTGTTGCGATTGATGCTGATATAGAACTCGGCGGCACAGACCAGAGATTTAACGTGCTTTTGGGCAGAGAAATCCAAACAGCCTACGGAAAGCCGAATCCTCAAATGGTTATGCTGCTTCCGTTGATTGAAGGTACTGACGGGCTTGTTAAGATGTCAAAAACATATCCCGAACACTGTATTTCCTTAACTGACAGTGCTAAAGATATGTACGGAAAACTGATGTCAATCCCTGACACCTTGATTATCAAATACTTTACGCTTTTAACTGATATATCTGACGAAGAATTGAAACAGATAGAAGAAAGATTGAAGACAGAAAACCCGCGCGACATCAAAATGCAGCTTGCATACACTATCACTAACGAATATCACAGCGATGAAGAAACTAAAAAAGCTCAGGATGAATTTATCAATGTTGTGCAAAACAAAGGTATTCCCGAGGACATTCCCTCATTTAAAATGACGGAAGAAAAAAATATCCTTGATTTGCTTTTGGAACTCGGTTTTGTTGCAAGCAAGGGCGAAGCTAAAAGGCTCATCGCAGGCGGCGGCGTAAAGCTTGATAACGAAAAAGTCAGCGATATAGCCCTTATGGTGTCTGTACCGAAAGAGCCTGTAGTGCTACAATCAGGTAAAAGAAAATTCATGAGGCTTGTTTAATGTCAAAAATCTATAATAATGTTCTTGAGCTTATCGGCAATACCCCTCTGGTAAAGCTGAATAAAATCAATGACGGATGCGCCGGTATTGCGGTAAAACTCGAGTTTTACAATCCTGCAAATTCCGTAAAAGACAGACCCGCGCTGTATATGATAGAACAGGCAGAAAAACAGGGGCTTATAAATAATGAAACGGTTATTGTCGAGCCGACAAGCGGCAACACAGGCATAGGGCTTGCTCTGGTCTGCGCAATAAGAGGCTACAAACTTATTTTAACAATGCCCGAGAATATGAGCGCAGAGCGCCGCAAAATGCTGGCTGCCTACGGCGCTGATATAGTCTTAACACCGGCAGAAGCAGGCATGAAAGGTGCTGTTAATGCTGCAATGAAAATTGCGGATGATATAGGCAACTGTTTTATCCCCTCGCAGTTTTCAAACCCCGCAAACCCTGAAATCCATGCAAAAACTACCGCGCAGGAAATCTGGAACGACACAGACGGCAAAGTTGATATTTTTGTCACCTCGTTTGGTACGGGCGGAACTTTAACAGGGGTAGGCAGAGGATTAAAAGAGCACAACAAAAATATTAAAATAATAGGCGTAGAGCCGGCTGAAAGCCCTCTGGTTTCACAAAATATTGCAGGGGCACACGGTATTCAGGGCATAGGTGCAAATTTTGTTCCCAAAAACCTTGACAAAAACCTTCTTGATGAGGTAATGACTGTAACAACAAAAGATTCCATAGAAACGGCAAAGCTTCTTGCAAAAACAGAAGGCATCTGCTGCGGTATTTCTTCCGGAGCCAATGTCAAAGCCGCGTTAGAGCTTTCAAAAAAAGAAGAAAACAAAGGTAAATTAATAGTAACGGTCATTTGCGACTACGGCGAAAGATACATCTCAACACCGTTATTCAACTAAAAAGAAAGAAGATATATGCTCTTAAAACGTGCTTTAAGCCAGATTAAAGAAGATATTAAAACAATTTACGACAAAGACCCTGCCGCAAACAACATTGTAGAAGTGTTTTTGTGCTATCCGGGGCTGCATGCTCTTATCTTGCACAGAATCGCACACAAGCTCAGATACTGGGGCATACCTGTTATTCCAAGGCTCATTTCTTACTGGAGCAGGATATTTACGGGTATAGAAATCCACCCCGGCGCAAGAATCGGCAGAAGGTTCTTTATTGACCACGGTATGGGCGTTGTGATAGGTGAAACCACTTATATTGGCGATGATGTTCTTTTATATCAGGGCGTTACCTTGGGCGGTACAGGCAAAGAACACGGCAAACGCCACCCTACTCTGGAAGATAATGTCATTGTCGGCGCAGGGGCAAAAGTACTGGGCAACCTTACAATAGGAAAAAATTCAAGAATCGGGGCCGGCTCAGTTGTAATAGATGAGGTTCCGCCTGATTCCACTGTTGTAGGTATTCCGGGCAGAGTCGTCCATCAACGGGTTATGGTAGACGGGCAATTGCAGCATAACAGGCTGCCCGACCCCGTAAAATGCCAGCTTAACAGGCTTACTTACGAGATTGCGGAGATAAAAGAGCAGCTGAACATAAAAAATTCAGAAGCAAAATCGAATGACACAAATTGCTGACAGAAGAATAACCTCAAAAAATCAAACCTGCACCCACTGTGTTTTATTTTAAATACTTTTTCTTCTCAGACACATATTTACAGGGGTTGAAACAAATAAAAAAATCCTGTATAATTTAAATAGTAATTGTTATTACTTAGGAAACTCTATGAACAAAGAATCATACCTGAATGAGCGAATAGAAAAACTAAAAGAAGCCTGTCATAACAAAGGTATGAGGGTTACGCCGCAAAGAATCGAAATATTTAAAGAAGTAGCAAAATCCTGTGAACATCCCGATGTGGAAACCGTCTACGAAGCGGTAAAAGACAAAATGCCTAATGTTTCAATGGATACGGTTTACAGAACACTTGCTTCTTTAGAAGAACTGGATATGATTTTCCGCGTTGATAACCAGCTTCCGAAAGTCAGATTCGATGCAGACAAAACCCCGCACCACCACTTTATCTGCACACAATGTAACGAGGTATATGACATATTTCTTGAACCTGACGAAGAAATACCCGTACCCAAAAATGCAAATAAATATGGTAAAATAAAAGACATCAATGTTCAAATCAGAGGGATTTGCAACAAATGCCTCGAAAAAAACAGCTAATAGTAAGGAGATTAAAATGAAAAAGTATGTATGCAATGTATGCGGTTTTGTATACGACCCGTCAGAAAACGACAACACAGCTTTCGAAGATTTGCCGCAAGATTATGTTTGCCCGCTTTGCGGAGTCGGTAAAGAAGATTTTTCACCGGAAGAATAAATATTACAAACAGAAAATTTTAAATTGTGGAGAGAGGGACAGCTAAATAAAATCAAAAGGCCGTCCCTTTGTATTTTAAATTAAGCGGAGAGGCCTACAGCCCCTCAAAATACTTAAAAAGGAGCGAATATGGAATTAAAGGGAAGTAAAACGGAAAAAAACTTAATGGAAGCGTTTGCAGGAGAATCTCAGGCTCGTAACAAGTACACTTACTACGCCTCACAGGCAAAGAAAGAAGGATACGTGCAAATATCAAAGATTTTTGAAGCAACAGCTGATAACGAAAAAGAACACGCAAAATTATGGTTCAAACTTCTGCATAACGGTCAAATATCTGACACAATGACTAACCTTGAAGATGCTGCAAACGGCGAAAACTACGAATGGACTCAGATGTACGCACAGTTTGCCAGAGAAGCCGAAGAAGAAGGTTTCAAAGACATTGCTTTTCTTTTCAAAAAAGTAGCGGAAATTGAAAAACATCATGAGGACCGTTATAAAAAACTTCTCGAAAACATAAAAAACGGAAAAGTTTTTGAAAAAGAAGAAGAAGTTGAATGGGAATGCGCAAACTGCGGCTTCCGCCACAAAGGTTCAAAATCGGTTGAAGTTTGCCCTGTTTGCAAACACCCGAGAGCATATTTCTTTATGTCGCAATCAAACTATTAAATAAACACAACAAACCTAAAAAGTTTACGCCGCTGAAAAAATTATGACAGCGGCATTTTTTTATCTAATCCAGTGTCGCAGTTGCCGCCTCGAGCCTTCGAGCCGTCACTGCTCACCTTTGCCTTCTTTTTCGGCTGAACTGTGGTGAAGCCTGAAAAATGGCTTCACTATGTGAACAAGGTGAAACTCCAAAAATTCGTTCACATCGCTTTGCTCCTTATCACGAATTTTTCTCGGACATTATTTATTACTTACAGATTCTTTTTTGGGAACTTTTAGCAGAAATCCGAAAGGAATCAATATAAATGCAACAAGAGCAAACATTTCAAACACATCAACATAAGACATCAGTTTTGCCTGAGCCAGCATCTGTTTGTATAAAAGCCCGCCTACTTTGTGTGTTGCGTAGTTTGAGGCAAAATACATAAAATTCCCTGCCATTGAGTGTAACCTGTTCTGAAATGCAAGGTTAAAATTGGATAAATTATGCACAAGATAGGTCTGATGTACCTGCGAAAGCCGCGCCACTAATGTAGATGACATAGATACAACAAACGCAGTCATAACACACTTACAAAGGCTGTGCAAACCTGCACCGTTAGAAAGCTCCGACTTAGGCAGTGTGCCTAATACAAGTCCCGATACCGGAATAAATACAAGAATTACCCCTACCCCCATAAGTATATTTGGTATAATAACGTAATTGAAGGATATTCCAAGATTCAAATTAGCATACATAATAGTCGATAGCCCGAGAAAGAAGAACCCCGAGGCTATAAGTATTCTGTTATCCAGATACTCAACCATCGGCCCTATTATCAAAAGCATAATAATACAAGAAACAACCCTCGGAGCCAGAGACATACCGCTTAGCATAGCAGTGTAGCCCATCAGACTTTGCAAAAAACTCGGCAAAAGCACGATTGTAACATAAATAATCATATTAACTGACGACCCGAGTATCGTCCCTATAAAAAAGTTTTTATCTTTAAAAATTCTCAAATTGACAATCGGACTGCGGTATTCAAGCTCCCATACAATAAAAAATATAAATGAAAACAAAGAAATACCTGCCAGCCAGCAAATCCATGTACAATCAAACCAGTTATACTGCTGGCCTTTATCAAGCACAATCTGCATTGACATAAGCCACAAAACAAGTGCAACAAAGCCTATGTAATCAACTTTATCAGGTTTAACTCTGTTTTTGAGTTCAACAATATTGCAATGAACAAGTACAATAGAAAAAATTCCGACCGGTATATTAGCAAGATAAATCCACTGCCACGCGGAATTATCCACAATAAACCCGCCGAAAGTCGGCCCCATGATAGAAAACACCATAACGGCAAGCGCAAACAAAGCCATTGCCTGACCGCGCTTGTTATAAGGAAAACTTGCAATCAAAATAGCCTGTGATATAGGCATCATCGGCCCTCCGCCTATGCCCTGAATAAGTCGTCCCACGACAAGCATATTCAAACTCGGCGCCAGTGCACAAATTACAGAGCCAACGGTAAATATTGCAATAAATACCTTTAAAAACATCACCCTGCCCATATAATTTTCGAGCCATCCGGTTAGAGGAATCAAAATAGCGTTAGCTATCATATAAATCGTTATAACCCAGTTTGCCTCGTCAACAGTTGAGCCGAAATACCCTGCGATATAAGGTATCGCAACGTTTGTCGCCGAGGTCGCAAGCATTGCAAACGAAGTAGGCAACAGTATCGATATTGCAACAAGCCATATCGGCACGTCTTTTTGTTGTTTGATATTCGGAAGCGGATTTCCTGTCTGTGTTACAACTTCTGTCGTGGTCATTGAGGTTTATCTCCCTTATCTGACCTTGACTTCCGGTACTACAGACATGCCGGGTACAATGTTGTAGCCTGAAATATCCTCTTCAAACACAATTTTAACAGGTACCCTCTGCACGATTTTTACATAACTGCCAACAGCGTTTTCCGGCGGAAACAAACTTGCTTTAGCACCGGTTGCGCGTTGAATGCTGTCCACTTTGCCTTTAAACTTTTTGCCGGGGTAAGTGTCTATTTTTATTGACACCGGCTGACCGGCTTTCATATAGGTAAGCTGAGTTTCTTTAAAATTAGCTACAACCCAGACTTTTTCCGGCACAATGGCAAACATCGGCTGTGCGGTTTGCAGGTAATTGCCTAACTCCACTGTCCTGTTTGTTATCAAGCCGTCTTGAGGTGCATAAATTTTTGTGTATGAGAGATTTAACTCATCGGTTTTCACTTCGGCTTCGAGTTTTTGTATTTCGGCTAAAGTTGCTTCTTTTTTGGATTTTGCACTCTCTAACATGGCTTTTGCCGCTTTTTGCCTTTCTATTGCCGAGTTGTGGTTTGATTTTGCAACGGTCAGGGCAGTTTTGCTGGAATCATAATCCTGCTTTGATGCTATGCCTTCTTTATACATAGAAAAATATCTTTTATAGTCTTTTTTTGCAAAATCGAGTTTTGATGTTGTTGAAGCAATATCGTGTGTTGATTCCTCAACCCCTGATTTTGACCTTGTTATGTCTTTTTCTGAAATGTTTAAAGTTGCTTTGGCTTCGGCAAGTTTTGCTTTTGACTGCGCAAGTTTTGCCTCGTAGTCGCTCGGGTCAATAACAATAAGCAAATCACCTTTTTTAACGGGTTTGTTATCGTCAATCAGCATTTCAATAACCGGCCCCGATACCCTCGGCGCAACGGAAACTATATGCCCTTCGACAAAAGCGTCATCTGTAGATTGAAAGTGCAAGGCGTGCACCATAAAATAAATACCTGTAAAGAAAAACAAAACGGCCGTTATTGCGGGAACAATAACCCTTTTCTTTTTGTAGCTCGGTCTGTTATCTTCGCCATCGCCTTCTTCGTTTGTTTCTTCAGACTCAGTTTGTTCTTTTTGCTGTTTTATGTTTTCGTCTTCAGGTTTAAGATTGTTCTTGTTTTCTTCGTTACTCATATATTTTCCTCTGGTAATCTTTCTTTTTTATATCTGTAATGTTACTTTGTTTTTCATGTTTTTTAGCATTTGTTCAAGAATTTTTAATGCGTTTTGCAAATCAGCCTCATCAATCCCCTGAGTAGCATTTGCCCTGAGTTCACGCATTGTCGGTTGGATTTTCTTTCTCAGTTCAATACCTTCTTTAGTAACGGCTATTTTGTACACCTTGCGTTTGTTAACGTCTTCGATTCTTTTAACGAATCCTTTTTCTTCAAGAATATTTATAATCCTTGTTACGTTAGGGCGGTCTTTGTACGTAATTTCGCAAATCTGGCGCTGATAAAGTTCTCCGCCTGAATCCATGATTATAGAAAGTATAAGGTACTGTTCAGGGGTTATTTCAAACCCTTCCGTTGAATACTTTTGCAAAGCCATGACTCTCCAGAGCACGCCTGTTGCAACAAGCATTGCGCCTACCCTTTTGTTAAGAAGGTTGTTGTGTATTGTTGTTTCGGTATCTTGCATAGTGTTTACAAAAAAGTTGTACTTAAAAATTTTCTTGTGTTATCATCATAACACAAGAATAAAAAATGGAAGATAAATTTTTATGAAGAAATTACTAACCGCATTAATAACACTTTCATTTGCCGTGCAAATTTTTGCTCCGCTTGCCTCTACAAGCGCTTATGCAAAGAAAAACAAAAAAGAAGAACAGCAAAAAGAACAACGTATAAAATATCTTAATTTATCATGGTGGGAAAAATACAACGACCCGATTTTGACAGGTTATCTGCAAGAACTGTTTGACAAAAACCATGACCTCAAAATTGCAGCCCTGAAAGTGCAGGAAGGCGAACAGATGGTCAAAGTTTCTCTTGCAAACGAGCTGCCACAGGTTTATTTTGACGGCAACCTCGGCAGGGTAATGCGCTCAAGCAACCAGCAGTTCGGAAACATGATTATCCCGAGTTACGCTCAATACGGCTACCAGTTTCCGTTTACTGCAACGTACGAAATAGATATCTGGGGACAAAACAGAATAAAAACCAAAAGTGCCGAAAAACAGCTTGAAATGATAAAGCAGGCAGAACGTGCAAGCTATATCTCACTAACGTCAGCTTTTGCTTCAAACTATTTTAACCTTGTTAAAACAGACAAATTACTTGAAATTCAGCAGCAAATAGTTGATTTACAGACAGACATTACACAAAAAACAAAAAAGAAATTTGAAAACGGACTCTGTACGGTAAACGAGGTTATTGCCGAAGAAAAAATGCTCACAACTCAAAAAGAGCTGTTAAACAACCTTGAGCACACAAAAACCGTTTTAGAAAACCAGCTGAAGGTTTATCTTGCCGACGGAGCAAAAGAAATTGCAAGAACCGACTGCGACCGGCTTGCGATAATGCAGGGACTGCCCTTAAAGATGGACGGCAGTGTGATAGAGCAGCGTCCTGATTATATTCAATCAGAGGACAACATTAAAAAAATCGGCTACGATGTACGCGTTGCAAGAAAAGATTTTTTGCCCAAATTTGTTATATACGGTCAGTTAGGGCTTAATGCTTATCACTGGGATCAGCTTTTTAACAGCTATTCTCAGTTAGCTAATGCAGGTATAATGCCTTCATTTGATTTATTCTCAGGCGGAAGAAAAAAAGCCGTTTTAAAACTTCAAAAATTCCGCTATGAAGAAGCAAGGCACGAATACGAAAAGGCGATTTTAAACGGATTTAAAGAAGTCAATGACTCAACTGCACAGCTTAAAACCGACCTTAAAAACTATGAAGAAAGCGTTGAAAGATATAATCTTGAGCACAAAAGATATGTTTTGATGGAACACAAAAACAAAATCGGTGCAGCTTCGGATTTAGATTTGTTGTATAACAAACAAACCGAGCTAATGACCAAAAGGGAAGAAGTTTCTAACAAAATCAATTGCCTTATATCTACCATAAGCCTGTATAAAGCGACAGGCGGTCAGGATTTGTATTCCATTAAAGCCCCCGAACAAAACGAAAATATTTAATACGGCTCGTATCTCGCCTACGACTCAAGCAAGAATCTCATTCTTCTTAATAGATCCTTCGGGTTTCACCCTCAGGATGACGAATAATTCATTGATTTCTCGTCATTCTGAAGCACCAGTCTTTGAATGTTTGCGATGATTGGGTGTGTTCAGAATCTTACCGGCCGTGTGTAATTCAAAGGCTGGTAAAGGCCTGAGCTCGCTTCGCTGTCTTGGATTATTGACAGTTCAAAGTTCTTGCACCTCGTTTTGATTTTTTTATGCAAATCGCCCTCGGTCTAACTTTTACACAGAACGTGTTCGCTCGTACACTCCGTGTACTAGACTTCACACTTGTCAAAATCCGCTTCCTCAGGATGACGCGAAAGTTTATTGTTCTTTTCTTAAAGTAAAAGACCAACCTACTTTACTCACCCCGTAAAAAGGGAAACATCCCCGACTCCGCCCCGCGTAAAAATTATAAACAGCAAGCGGAACACATTAAATTATGAACAAATCATAGAGTTAATTGTATCTCTTTCCAGAATATTCGTCTCTTCGACAACAAAATGCGGAGTATAGTCTTTTAAAACCAGCATTTTATTGATTTCCGTACTCAAACCGGCAAAAGACAAAGCTATTTGCGATGGTTTTTTGGTATTTCTTTCATTGATGAATCCGAGCACGGTATCCAAAATTTCCAGAAGCATTGCCCTGTTAATATGCGCAAACTCATAATCTTCAAAAATTTCCATCAAAAACGGATACGAGTCTGTAGCATTAAGAGCATTAATTGTTTTGATTTTTTTTCTGATATCCTCATCCTGCAAGTCAGCAAAAGTAATCCTCAGATAATACATGGAATATCTGAAAATATTTTTGATGATGATATCTCGCTGCTGAAATTTTGTAATCTCCTGATAAAAGTCAACAAACTCCTTGAGTAAATTTTCTTTTTTAGGGATAACAGCACTTTTTTGAATTGTCAGATAATCAATCAAAAACATTTCAAAAAGGTTTTTGGATAATTTTTCGGAGGCGTCAATGAAAAGGTTTTCCATCTCGAGCCAATAGGTGTTGTAAAGAGCTGATAAACCGTTATTTTTAAGGTCGGAAAAGATAAATCTTCTAATTTTAGAGACCTCAGTTAACTCATTAAATTTATCACTTAATGCAACCATGCCTGCATTATAGAGCATGCTCTTTAAATAATGCAAATTTTTTAACATGTATTATTAAAATTGTAAAATAGCCGGCAAAACTCTGACTGTTTGTTACACTTCAAAAAGCTTGTGCAGTCTGTAGCGGATGTCTTCCTCATCCAGCTCATCGGTCAAAACATTGTAATCCATTGCTTTTTGGAAATATTTTGCAGCGGTAGTATTTTCGTGAAGCATAGCATAACTGCGTCCGAGGTTAAAATAAGCCAGTGCATAGGCTTTATTGCCTTCTACAGCCTTGTCAAAAAGTCTTATTGCCTCATTTACATTGCCAATATCATCAAGATAAATTACACCGAGATTGTTGTAAGCTATCGAATACTCGGGATTAAGCGCAATTGCTTTGTTATAAGCGACTATTGCCTCTTCTATATAATCTCTTTCCCACAGCGCCATGCCGCATTTGCAATACGATTTTGCATTATCCGGATTAATTTTTATTGCATCACAATAAGCTTTTATGGCATTGTCGTATTCTTCAGTCGAAAAATACACATCGCCTATTGCAAGGTGGCTTTCTTCCGATTCGGGATTCAAAACAGCAGCAGTTTGATATAGCACTATAGCTGCCTCAGGATTGTTTTTAATCTCAAGATAAACAGAGCCTAATGCCTGACAAACAATTGATGTCCAGTAGGGATCAGGGTTGATATTTATTGCGGTTTGATAGTGCTCGATAGCGTCATCATACTGCTCAAGCTGAACAAGAGCAAACGCCATGCTGTTGTGGTAAAAAGGATTGTCGTCATCTCTTTCCAGTGCCATGGAAAATGCGTTAACAGCCGGCAGGCTTTCGTTTTTTTGCAGATACAAATGCCCGAGTTCGTAATAAATTTTATCGTTTTCGGGTTCAATTTCCAAAAGTTTTGTGTAGCAATCAATTGCCTCATCATACTCTTGAGGGAAATGGGTTTGAACAAGTGTAGCCATTTTAACAAGTGCATCTCTGTCATACGGATTTGACTCGAGCACTTTTTTGTATGCGTCAAGCGCAATCTCGGGCGCATGCTCTTTTATGCAAATATCACCGATACGGTTATAAAAATATTCGTCACGTCCGGTATTTATGGCTGCGGAATCATAGGTTGCCACAGCGAGTGTAGAGTTCTTAATTTTTTCCAAAAATCCGCCGTAAGTCTTGTAAATAAAAACAAGCGCATCATCGGTAACATTTTTATACAGCATTCTCAAGGACGGCAAATCCCACAAAACAGTCAGACACCCCGAGCATGCATAATAAACCATTCTTATAAAATCAATAAAAGAGGGTTTTACATTATTGATTTTTTCATACAACATTGCTGCAAGAATCAATCTCGGGCGGGCAGAATTAATCGGGTTAATTTTTATTGCGTCTTTAAACTCTTTTTCCGCTTCTTCAAAATCGTTTGCAAGTTTCAAAAAATATCCTGTATAAAGGTGGGCATTAGGGTTATCAGGAGCAATATCAACAGCCATTTTGCACTGTTCAATAGCAGAATCAAGTGATATCTGGCCGTTTTCAAACATAAGACTTGCCAGACGATAATATGTTTCAGGTATTTGAGGATTCAACTTAATTGCCTGAATATAATAATGCACAGCGTTCTCTAAATCGGCACTGTTGCTTCTTAATAAATATTTCTCATGGTATAGTCTTGCTTTTTCAAGCGTGTTTAAAACTATTTGTTTTTTCTCTTTATCCTTCGTGATATCGGTATCTTCCGTAATACCGGATTTTTTTTGCTCTAGCATGCCTACCTCAGTCTTATGTCAATATAAACATCGAAATAAAATTCAAAAAATTTAATTATTTGCAAAGAAATCCTCCACATATACCAAATTTTTTCTAATCTAATGTCGCAGTTGCCGCCTCGAGCCTTTGAGCCGTCACTGCTTGCCTTTGCCTTCTTTTTCGGCTGAACTGTGGTGAAGCCTGAAAAATGGCTTCACTATGTGAACAATGCGACACTCCAAAAATTCGTTCATGTTGCTTTGCTCATTATCGCTAATTTTTCTCGGATAAATTAGCAACAAAAAAGGTACGTTTTTTAACGTACCTTTTGATTATTCTTTTTTACGGATTATTAATCCGCAAGACTTATTATTTTCTTAACCTCGTTATCAAGGAAATTTACCTCATCAAGGCTCGTTGCATAGCGGGTTGCCTCGTTAAACTTCTGGATTGCATAAATAAGGTTAAGCTCTGACAGATTTTTTGAATTATATCTGTATTTTTTGTTCAATTCGCTTTCTGTGAGGTTTTCTTTTTGTTTTAACTCTTCTCTGAAATTTTTGTCAAAACACAATCTGTAGCGGAAAATTTCCGCCTGAGCTTTACACAAATACGCATCATAAAGATATTTGGAATCTTTTGGCAAAAGCGTAACATAAAGGTCTAAAAACGCACTTTTCTGATCGAGGTCGTTTTCTGATGCGGCTTCTTTAAACTTAAGTGCTCTTTGTTCATCAATATAATTGTCTCGAAAGTCCGAAAGCTCGTTCAAATCAACATGCATTCTAAATTCAGGATGTTCCTGTACTATTCTGTAGATGTTGTAATACGCTTCAGGGCTGATTTCCATAAGCAGCAGCTTTGTATACATCTCAAGACAGCGTTCGAGATTGCCGAGTTTTTCGTTACAGATTGCGCGTTCTTTATAGAATTTATCCTCATTACCAGGCAATGATGCAAGATAATCGTAATCCTCAAGCGCAGTTTTATAAACACCGTCTTTCAAGAGTAATTCGGCTCTGGCTTGATATGCCTGTGTCAATTTCGGATTTAGAGAAATTGCCTCGTTGTAGCAATACAAAGCCTCATCTATTTTGTTTTGCGCTGCATACTCTTTTGCTTTATTTAAGTAGTCCTGCGCGTTCCATTCTTTTGCTATCATTTACATAACTCCAAAGGTTGTTCAAATTCTTTATCAATTGATTTTTTAAGGCTGCGATACATTATGTACACAAGCGTGTCACCCTCTAAAGATTCCTTCATGGATTGCAAAGCTGAGGATGTAGCCTGTTTTAAAATCGCGTCAACATTTTTTCCTGACGGAGTAGCAGTGGAATCTGCAAGCTTTTTCAAAACAAACTCGCAGAATTTTTTAGTCAACCCGAGCTGCAAGCCATAAGTAACATTGCTGCTTAAATCCTTCAGCCTGCTAAAAAATGTTTGCGCGTGTTTTTGCAGGACGCTTTCGTACTCTGACGGAGCAGCCTTTAGTATAGAGAGGTTATCTCTTAATACCTGAGATATTATTTCATCAATAATTTTATCCATTATATTTCTCCGGTCTTATTGCAGGGTTATACGTAAACGCCTCTGAGCATTTTGCTCATTTCATTCTTTTCATTTGAAGCAACCATTGCCTCATCAGAAGAAATCAAGCCGGCTTTAACAAGTTCCGACAAGGACTGATTTAAAGAAGTCATACCTTCAGACGCATTGCTTGAAATTAGTCTGTAGATTTCCTCTGTCTCCTGTTTAAGTATGTAATCTTTGATAGTCGGTGTAACAATCATGATTTCGCAAGCAGGATAGCGTTTGTCTTTTTCTTTTGAATAAACAAGTTTTTGAGAAACTACCGCGCGCAAGGTTTCTGCAACCCTTCTTCTTGCCAGCTCTCTGTTGCTTTCATCAAACAGGTTAACAATTCTGTTTACTGTCTGGATTGCATCGTTAGTGTGGAGTGTTGCAAGAACGAGGTGACCGGTTTCTGCGGCTTTTAATGCTGCATCCATGGTTTCAACGTCTCTGATTTCGCCTATAAGTATTACATCGGGATCCTGTCTTAACGCGTATTTAACCCCGTCTGCAAATGACAGAACATCGGGACCTATCTGGCGTTGGGACACCATACTGCGTTTGCAGTCAAAAATGTATTCGATAGGGTCTTCGATAGTGATAATATTTTTGTATTCATTAGTGTTAATTTCATTGATAATTGAAGCAAGTGTTGTACTTTTACCGCTGCCTGTCGGGCCTGTTACAATAACAAGTCCGCTCGGGAATTTTGCAAATGAATTGATGACTTCCGGAAGACCTAAATCTGTGACCGAAGGAATATTATAGGGAATATTTCTTATGACAACAGCAGGATTGCTCAATCTGCGGCTGTAGTTGACTCTGAATCTTGAAGTACCCGGAATTTCATAAATAAAGTCAAGGTCTTTTTCCGTATTAAATTGCTGAACAATATTCTGCGGTGCAATTTCAAGAAGCATATTGCTGATATCTGTTCTTTTTACCGCAGGCATAACGACTTTTTTCATAAAACCGTTAACCCTGACAAACGGAGCCTGTCCCACAATCATATGTTCATCCGATGCACCGAGTGCAATTGCTTTTTTCAAAAAGTCATTAATAGAAAATTCTTCACTCATTTTTACCTGTCCTTATCTTGGATTCTTATTACATGAAATCAAAATTATTGCATTTTGATATATCATATTAGATTTTTATTTACTTGAAATCATCTAATATATTGACTTGGTTTCAGACTCATATTTCATATGCAAAACAACCACTGATAATAAAACTATATAAAAAATAATAAAAAGAGCAGACGTTCCTGCTCTTTTTTATACCCTGTTATATTAATATTGAATTGTTACGCTTTTTTGGAAGCGCCTGCAATTTCAGAATCAAGCCTTAAAAATACCGGTTTGATTTTTGATTTTTCTGTTATTACACCTGCGGGAATTTCGCCCCACTTGAGGTCATCAAGCATAACAGCGCACGGGTCTGTATCAAGGTTAAGCTGACTGTATACGTCTTTTGCTATGTTAGGGCAATAAGGCGCAAGCAGCGTTGCAATAAATCTCATTGACTCGAGCACAGTGTATAGAACCTGCGCGCACTCAAACATTTTGCCTTCTTTTGCCATACCCCACGGGGCTGTGTCATTAACGTATTTGTTTACTGTGTTAGAGAAGTTAACAATCTCCTGCGCTGCTTCTGCTACTTCGTATTTGTCGAATCTTTCTTTAACTGCTGCGACTGTTTTTAAAGCTTCTTTAGCAATTTCCGTATCAGCAGAGGTAATAAATTCGTTTTTGATTTCTCCGTCAAAGTATTTAACCTGCATATTCAAGGTTCTGTTTAAAAGGTTGCCGATGTTGTTTGCAAGGTCAGCGTTTACTCTCTCTTTAAAATCAAGGTCAGAGTAGTTTCCGTCGCGGCCTGTTGGCGCAGTAACCATCATAAAGTATCTGAAAGCGTCAGGGTGTGCAAGTTCAAAATTTTCCATAACATCTTTAGGCGCAATCACGTTGCCTAAAGATTTACTCATTTTAGTCTGGTCTATAGTAATCCAGCCGTGAGCAAGAATTGTCTTAGGCAGAGGAATATCAAGCGCAAGCAAAAATGCAGGCCAGTATATTGCATGGAATTTAAGAATATCTTTACCTATAACCTGAACATCAGCCGGCCAGTATTTTTTAAACATATCGGAAGGGGTTTCCGTATCATAGCCCAAAGCCGTGATATAGTTAGATAATGCGTCAATCCATACGTAGATAACCTGAGATTCGTCCCCTAAAACAGGAACACCCCAGCTTACGGAATCTTTTGAACGTGATACAGAAATATCTTCAATGTGTTCAAGCTGGTTTATTACTTCGTTGGCTCTGAATTCAGGCTGAATAAAATCAGGATTGTTTTTTATGTGTTCAATGATTTTATCTTTGTATTTTGAAAGTTTAAAGAAGTAGTTTTCTTCTTTAACCTCCTCGGGTTTTTTAAGGTGGTCGGGGCAAAGACCGTCTTCCGTCAAATCACGCGGATTCAGGAAAGATTCGCACCCTGAACAGTAAAGCCCTGTGTAAGAGTGTTTGTAGATATCACCTTTATCCTGTAATTTTTTAAATATTTTTTGAACAATTTTTTCGTGTTCTTCATCTGTTGTTCTTATAAACTTGTTATAAGAAATATCAAGCCCTGCCCAGCACTCTTTGAACTTGTTTGCGTTTGTATCGCAGAGTTCTTTCGGAGTAATACCCATTGAAGCAGAGGTCTTTTGGATTTTTATACCGTGTTCGTCAGTACCGGTTAAAAAGAACACATCATCATATCTTTGACGGAAATGGCGTGCAAGCACGTCTGTTTGTATTTTTTCGTAAGCGTGCCCGATATGCGGTGCTCCGTTTACGTAATCTATTGCCGTTGTTAAGTAAAATTTTGTCATAATCTATCCCGCTTTAAACTAATTTGCTAAAATTAAATTATCACAAAAAGAGAATATAAAAAAGGAGATAAAAATGACAGAGCGTTTTAACAACCGTGGCAACAAAGATTTAAGACCGATAAAATTCACAAAAGATTATACAAAACACGCTCTGAGTTCCGTGCTTGTCGAGTTTGGCGATACAAAAGTTATCGTAACAGCGACTGCCGAAGAAAAAGCTCCGAAATGGATGGAAAAAGACGACCCCAGAGGCTGGGTCACGGCAGAATATTCTCTTTTACCCACCTCAACACACACAAGATGCCAGAGAGAAAGAACAAAAATCTCGGGACGTACACAGGAAATTCAAAGACTGATAGGCAGAAGCCTGCGCTCCTGCGTTGAGCTGGAAAAGATGACCGGCATCACAATAACAATAGATGCCGATGTTATACAGGCCGATGGCGGTACACGCTGCGCAAGCATCTGCGGAGGATATATTGTTCTTGAAGAAGCCATAAACAAACTGCTCGCACAGGGTATTATCAAAAAAAATCCCGTGCTGGAACCGATTGCCGCTGTATCAGTCGGGCTTATTGACGGAGAGATTAAACTCGATTTGGATTATTCCGAAGACTCCCACGCTCAGGTGGACTCTAACGTTGTTATGACAAAAAGCGGCAAAATTATAGAATTTCAAACAACGGCAGAAGGCAATCCGTTTACAAAACCACAGTTATATGAAATTTTAGATACGGCAGAAACGGCAATACAAAATATAATTTCTTTGTATTAATTTTTTCCAAAACAATGTAGAAAAAAAGAGCAGATATAACATCTGCTCTTTTTTATCAATATTTAATCGAACGATTACATATCGGTTAATCTGACTTTTGTTCTGGCGCCTTTGCCGTCGAGGTCAACTTTGCCTTCGTGAGCAAGCCAGCCGATACCCATTGAAACAAAATTTTGTTCCAGATCAAGGTTTTTTTCTAATTTAGAAATTGTTGTTTCGTTGTTTTTTTGATCGGCTAAAAATTCATAAACTTTGCCGGCAGCTTCTCCGATAAAATAGTTCATCTTTAAAATCTCCTTCTCTTAAACTTTAAAACAGATAATTTTATAACAAAAATATTGTACCAAATTTTTCAAATCATGTCATATAAAATATATTATTTTTTTATAAATTTTTTACTTAAGCAAAAAGCACGGCTTCAGGATTAAAAATCTAATCCAGTGTTGCAGTTGCCGCCTCGAGCCTTCGAGCAGTCACTGCTCACCTTTGCCTTCTTTTTCGGCTGAACTGTGGTGAAGCCTGAAAAATGGCTTCACTATGTGAACAATGTGTCACTCCAAAAATTCGTTCACGTCGCTTTGCTCCTTATCACGAATTTTTCTCGGACAACATTATTCTTTTACAACTCTGGCGGGAAAACCTGCTGCGGATATTTCATTTGCAACAGCTTCGGCTTTGTGTGCATTTGCATAAGAACCGGCCTGCAATACATAGCTGCCGTTAACTTCTTTAACAAACGGACTTACGGATATATTTGTATTCATAAGCTTGTTTTGTGCCTGAATCGCCTGTTCTATCGTAGGATAAGAACCTACAAAAACTTTTGACATTTTAAATTCCTCTCCTTTAGGCGATGCCGGAGTAGGCGGAGTCGGCGGTTTTATAGGCGCAGCCTGTTCTGTTTTTACCGGCTGCGGCTGTTCGTATTCTATAGGCGCAAGCATATTTTGTCCGGTTGTTGTTTCGTCTTGCAATTGCTCGGATTCTTTAACTTTTTCGTCTTTGTTTTCTTTTTTCGAATCCGATGTTGTATACTCTATTTCTTCTGTTTGCCCGTCTTCTCTTTTAGAAACACCGGGCATATTATCTTCCATTTGTATCCATCTCAAACGATCGTCTATCGGCTGTTTTACATCACTTTCAGTGCCTTCCTGTTCAACACTTTGTTCTTCTCCCCCGCCGATTTCCACATCTACGTCAGGCGACATGCTTTTTATAAAATATGTTATGACGATTAAAGAGACAAGAAATGTCACAACGAATAATGCTATGGTTTGCTTAATTTTTGAGTTTGCCATATATTTTATACTCCCCTGACTTTACAAACTGCGTCTATGATTTCCGAGTTTTCTTCAATATAACGTTTCATGACATTTTGGGCAAATTCTTCAATTTCCGTAATACCTAAATCGGTAGTGAGTCCGCAAGCGTCTACCGGAGCACCGGCAGGGTCAATATTTAAACCTGTATGAATTAACCCCGAAGTAGTTGACTTTGTAGCAATAGAAACCGAAAGTTTTTTGTTTACACCGTTAATTTTTACAAAAATATCATCACCTCTGCGGCTGATTTCAAATCTGTTACCTAAAATTTTCCTGAGTTCTTCAATAATAATACATATCAAAAATCGCTGCCTTAAAACGCATTCGCTCAGGCTTATGCCGAACTGTTCGATAATAAAACTTACCATTTTTTTACTGTATATTGGCGAATTTGAGATAACATCTTCTATATCAACCATTTCCGTTATCTTTACATCCATCTCGCCTGTAAAAGCAACAATTGCGTCACCTAAAATATGGAAATTTTTATAAATCCAATGCGGAGCAAGCTGGCTGCCGATATATTTTATTTCTTTGTCTATAAATAACGATTGCATATTTTTATCCCCGTTAGTCTGAAAAAAGTTCTTTTAAAATTTTATCACAACCGTTATTTTTCAGCGCCCTTTTCAATCTGCTGCAAGATTCACAGTGTCCGCAGTGGCCTTTTTGACTGTTATAGCAGCTGTTTATGTATTTTAAAGGGACCTTGAGTTCTACAGCTTTTTTTACTATTTCATTTTTATCAAACTCGATTAACGGTGCCGTAACTTTTATATCATAGTTTGTCGAAGTTTTTAAAACCTCATTCATATCATCAATAAATTTTTGCGAATTGTCGCTGAAGGTTGCAGCCTCTTCTTTGTTTGCGCCTATAACGATATAATCATATTCAAAAGAATCCGAAAAAGCTGCCGCAATATTGATAAACAGGCCGTTTCTGTTAGGAATCCACACATTTTTCATGCTGTTTATCGTGTCATTTAAATTCTCCAGATTTTTTATGTCCATATCAGGAACATCTTTATCAGACACGAGCGAGGTATTTGTTATATCTTTAAGCCAGTCAAGTTTTATAAGCTTGTGAGGTATTTTATAATAATCCGCAAGCTGTTTAGAAGCTTGCGCTTCTTTAGCAAAAGCTTTTTGTCCGTAATCAAAAGTCAAGGCCAGCTTAAAATCAATTCCGCATTGTTTAGCAACAGCAACAGAAACAGCAGAATCCAAACCGCCGGATAACAAAATAACCGCATCTTTTTTATTCGTCATCGTCTTCATCCTGTTCGTCACGCAATATGTTTTGCGCCTCTGCACGGCAGACATCACTGTATTTTGTGTCGTTTATTATTTTATTTAACTCATCTTCGCCGTTTATATTGTAAAGAGCGATAACCGCATTTTTTTTGACTTCATCATCGCGGTCAGTGAGCATTTCTCTTATCAAATTCAGCGCATCGTCGGTTCCGGAATCCATAAGAGCTTCTATTGCATTTATTCTGACCTGCGGGTTGTCATCTTTTAAAGATTTTTTCAGAGCTTTAAAAGTTCTGTCATCATTAGGGCTGAGCCGGCAAAGCGCTTCTACCGCTTTTTCTTTAAGGTAAGTAAATTTATCCATTATTCCTGTTTTGGTTTCAAGAATTTTCACAAGAGAATCAACAGCCCTCATATCCCCGATAAGCCCGAGAGCGGTAGCAGCAGATTCTCTGACATATACGGATTTTTCGGATTCGTCGGAAGCAACACTCATAAGAGATGTCACAGCATACCTGTCCCCCAGCCTTCCTAAAGCATCCGCACAGCTCAACCTTACTTTATAATGCTCGTCCTTATCATTTAAACAATACATAAGAGCGTGCACACTGGAGTGATCCTTCAGGTTTGAAATAGCTTTAGCACAAAGTACACGCACATTTGTGTAGTAATCTTTATTATAATCCGCATGCGGGGTGTGATCTTTCATAAGCAAAAGGTCTGTTAACGGTGCAAGAGATGACGAATCTCTGTATTTATCAACCTGTCTGATAAGCCAGCAAAGAACCTCACTGCGGTATTCTATTTTTAAGAAATAGTTAAAAATTGCAATTAATTCTATTTCGGAAAAACTTGTTTTTAATTTTTCGAGGCAATCAATCGTCTGAGAGTCGTCAATATCCTGTGCTATCAAACACTCAGAAGCAAGTATGTTAAAATCTATGCTTTTATTCTCAGACATTTCCCCGAATTAACCTTTTGTTAATGTTATTTATAAACAAAAAACAAAAAGATATCAACTGTTTCGGGCATGGAAAAGCATATAATCAAGTGTCGCGGTTACCGCCTCGAGCCTTCTAGCCGTCACTGCTCACCTTTGCCTATTTTTTAATTAACCGGTTTGTAAAGACTCATTTCACTGTTAATAATAAAGGTTATTTCATCCCCCGCTCTCAACACAGTAGGCTTTCCCTGTTCTCTTATTGATGTCGGAACAAGCTGTAGCGCACCTTTTTTCCAATCACCGGGATAATGAGGCATCTTTTTATAATAAGCAACAGGAGCAAGATCGCCGCCTATAGTTGTAGAACCTTTCCAGTAAACGTAAGCATCGAGCAGATATTCTTCTTTGGAAGGAGTTATGACTTTATAAATTTTTATCTTCATTGCGGCATTTATACCTTCCACCGCCTCAAGAACTTCTTCCACCCTGCCTAAATATACCGAATCCTTAGGTATAACGTTAGACGTGCCGATAAAAATATCAGCAGGATTAATAAAATATTCTATATCCCCGACTTTTACGGTTGAAGTGGAAATATCTCTAAGATTTATGGCCTTAAGAAAAGAACCTTTGGCTATATTAATGGGCTTGTAATTGCGAAGATGTGTATCACTAACCGCAACGGGAGCAATAGAGTTTACACACAAAACAGCTATAAACAGGGTGATTGTAATAATAAAAAATCTTTTCATATATTCCATTTTAATTAAATTTCTGGATTTTTCAATTATTTTTTTATAGAATTAAGGCACGAGTACGATAAAAGAGGAAGTGTATTTTTTATGTTAGATATCAAAATTATCAGAGAAAATCCTGACAAAGTTAACGAACTTTTAAAAAGAAGAAACCCCGAACTCAGTATTGATGAGGTGCTTCAAATTGACGTGGAAAGAAGAAAAGTTCAAACTCAGGCTGATGAGCTTAGAGCAAAAAGAAAAAGCGAATCTCAAAAAATAGGTTTGATGAAGAAAAACGGAGAAAATACAGACGCTGTTCAAGAAGATGTACGTAAACTCGGCGATGACATAAAAGCACTTGAAGAAAAAGAACTTGAATTAAATGAAAAACAAAAAAATCTTCTTTTAAGTATTCCGAATATGCCTGACGAAACAATACCGGTTGGCGCGGATGACAGCGCAAACGCCGTAAAAAAAGTAGTCGGCGAGGTAGTAAAACCTGCCTTTGAACAAAAACCGCACTGGGATTTAACTGTAGAAAAAGACCTTGTAGATTTTGAAAGAGGCGTTAAAATTTCCCAATCACGTTTCTATATTTACAAAGGCAAAGGTGCGCGCCTTGAAAGAGCAATTATCAACTTCTTCCTTGATATACACACAACAAAACACGGATATGAAGAAATTCTCCCGCCGGTTCTTGTTAACGGTGCATCTATGACAGGCACCGGACAGCTGCCTAAATTTAAAGAAGACATGTATAAATGTGTTGACGAGGATTTATACCTTATACCAACAGCAGAGGTTCCTGTTACAAACATTTATTGCAATGAGATATTGTCAGAAGACGACCTGCCTAAATGTATGACAGCATACACTCCATGCTTTAGAAGAGAAGCCGGTTCAGCCGGTAAAGATACAAGAGGTTTGATACGTGTACATCAGTTCAATAAAGTAGAACTCGTAAAACTGACAACACCTGAGCAGGCACCTGAAGAACACGAAAAACTTACCCGTGACGCGGAAGAAATTCTGGAAATGCTTGAACTCCCATACAGAAGAATGGAACTCAGCTCCGGCGACATAGGATTTTCAGCAAGAAAATGCTATGACCTAGAAGTCTGGATGCCTTCCTACAACAATTACAAAGAGATTTCCAGCTGCTCCGTATTCGGTGATTTTCAGGCAAGAAGAGCCGGCCTTAAATACAGAAGCAAAGAAACAGGCAAAGTTAACTATTGCTATACAATGAACGGGTCGGGTCTGGCTGTCGGCAGAACTTTTGCTGCAATTGTCGAAAACTTCCAGCAGGAAGACGGCACAATCGTTATCCCGAAAGTTTTGCGCCAGTACACAGGTTTTGACAGAATATAGTTTAATAAAATATGAAAAAAGGTTTTTTTATTACATTTGAAGGCGCTGACGGTTGCGGAAAAACCACGCAGTCCAAACTTGTGCAAGAGTATCTTGAAAACTCGGGTTACGAGGTTGTCTGGACAAGAGAACCCGGAGCAAAAGGGCTCGGGCAAAAGATACGAGAACTTTTATTGCATTATGACGGGGATGTTGCGCCTATGTGCGAGGCATTTTTGTTTCTTGCCGACAGGGCACAGCATATTGAACACCTGATAAAACCTGCGGTTGATGCCGGCAAAATTGTCATATGTGACCGTCATACAGATTCCACAATTGCGTATCAGGGCTACGGTCGCGGCGAAGATATAAAACAATTAAAATACCTTAACGAACTTGCCACAGGCTCCGTAAAACCTGATTTAACATTTGTTTTTGATGTATCTACCGATATTGCACAAAAACGCGTCGGCGAGGAAAAAGACCGTATGGAATCGGCTGGGATTGAATTTCACAAAAAAGTCCGTCAGGGTTATCTTGAAATTGCAAAGCTTGAACCCGAAAGAGTTAAAGTGATAGATGCAAACAACAACATAGAAAAAGTTTTTGAAGATACTAAAAAAACATTAGACTGTTTTTTAAATTTAAAACTGCACAAATAAATTTCATATAGTCAACTGACCCCGATAACTTATTGAGCGGGTGCATAAAACAAGTTCAACTATCATATTATAACCCGAGCACCCGCAACAAGTACATGGGGTCACTTCCGTAAAATGCTAGACTCGGCGCCACTCGCACTCCGTGTACCACTTCTACAAGCGAGGTCCCACTCAGACATATAATGTCCGAGAAAAATTCGTGATAAGGCGCAAAGCGACGTGAACGAATTTTGGGTGTGTCACATTGTTCACATAGTGAAGCCATTTTTCAGGCTTCACCACAGTTCAGCCGAAAAAGAAGGCAAAGGTGAGCAGTGACAGCTCGAAGGCTCGAGGCGGCAACTGCGACACTAGATTAGAAACATGTATTATATAGTCGGCGACTTTTTAACATAAAAAGAGCGGATATAAAATCCGCCCTTTTAAAGTTAAAATATTTTTAAATCAAACTACTTGATTGATTCTGTTAATCTAACTTTTGTTCTTGCGCCTTTGCCGGAAAGATCTGCTTTACCTTCTTGAGCTAACCAGCCAATACCCATAGAAACAAAGTTTTGGTTCAAGTCTAATTCTTTTTCCAATTTAGAAATAGTAGCTTCGTTGTTTTTTTGATCAGCTAAAAATTCGTAAACTTTTCCAGCAGCTTCGCCAATGTAATAATTCATCTTGTAAATCTCCTTCTTTTTTGTATAACAAACAGATAAATTTTATATTATTATATATAGTATAAATTTTGAGTTTTGTAAATGGAGATAGACCATGAATACACTATTTGTAGGAAATTGTTGGAAATATGATGACAATGTTGATACTGATGTTATAATACCGGCCCGTTATTTAAACACTTCTGATGAAAAAGAGCTGGCAAGCCACTGTCTGGAAGACATTGACACAACTTTTGCAAAAAATGTAGAGCATGGCGATATAATTGTAGCCGGCGAAAATTTCGGCTGCGGCAGTTCCAGAGAGCATGCGCCAATAGCTATTAAAGCAAGCGGGATTTCAGTTGTTATTGCAAAATCTTTTGCCAGAATATTTTTCCGCAACGCAATCAACATCGGACTTCCTATTTTAGAAAATCCCGAAGTCGCAGACGATGCGCAAAAAGGCGACAAAATCAGCGTTGATTTACAAAACGGAATCGTAAAAAATATAACAAAAAACAAAGAATATAAATGCGCAAAATTTCCGCAGGAAATTCAGGATTTGATAGCACAGGGCGGGTTAATTAATTACACAAAGAAAAAATTGGGAGTTTAAAAAATGACAACATACAAAATTGCACTTCTGCCGGGAGATGGAGTCGGGCCGGAAATTATAGCGGAAGGCGTTAAAGTACTAAAAGCAATTGAGAAAAAATACTCTGGCGAATTTAATTTTGAATTTGAAAAAGCACTGATAGGCGGATGTGCTTATGACGAATACAAAACCCCGCTGCCGCAATCGACCATAGACCTTGCAAAAAATGCTGACGCGGTTTATCTCGGTGCTGTCGGTGACTGGAAATATGACACTCTGCCTTCCGGAGTACGTCCTGAAAAAGCTCTTCTGGGCATAAGAAAAGAACTCAATCTTTTTGCAAACCTGAGACCGGCTATTGTGTTTGACGAATTATTAGACTCTTCAACCTTAAAGCCGGAAGTTATCAAAGGCGTTGATATAATGGTTGTAAGAGAATTAACAGGTGATGTCTATTTTGGAGAACCTAGAGGCATTGACACAATCAACGGCAAAAGAGCGGGTTTCAACAACATGATTTATTTTGAACATGAAATTGAAAGAATAGCCCATGTTGCATTTAAAACAGCAATGAAAAGAAATAAGAAACTTTGCTCTGTAGACAAAGCTAATGTTCTGGATTGCTCGCGTTTGTGGAGAGAAATCGTAACATATGTTTCCAAACAGTATCCGGAGGTAGAACTTACACACATGTACGTTGACAACGCGGCAATGCAGCTTATAAGAAACCCCAAACAGTTTGACGTAATTGTTACAGGCAACATCTTCGGCGACATTCTGTCGGATGAAGCTTCAATGCTGCCGGGGTCTTTAGGAATGCTGCCAAGCGCAAGCCTGTCAGACGGCAAAGCTGCAATGTATGAACCTATTCATGGCTCGGCACCTGATATCAAAGGAAAAAATATTGTTAACCCGATAGCTACCATTTTATCTGCGGCAATGATGCTAAAATATTCTTTTGCACTGGACAAAGCCGCAGAGGATATCGAAAATGCAGTCAAAGTTGTTTTAAAAGAGGGTTACAGAACAAAAGATATAGCCTCTGAAAACTCAACCGTGACAAGCACTTCCCAAATGGGTGATTTAATTGTAACAAAATTGTAAAGATTTCGGAAAAAATGCCCTAAAAATGTTTAAAATTTTGAAAAATGGGTATTATATACATGCAGGCAGTTAACATCCAGGCAGTGTATACGGGTTGCGACAAAAAAATTTTTTAAGGCTTGGTTTAAAAGTTCTCTGACCTGCATTTTTTATGCAGATTTTTATATGAATTATGCCCAGTTGTTTACATACATTTGTTGTCCGAACCTTTTGCACAGTGAACATTTTTCTGTTTCAAGATAGCATTTTTTGCTGAAATCATACAGTCCTGCTCCGCTCCTGCCCCGATAATCATTTGCTAATGCGGGACAGTTGTACACCCCGGATTTTGCAAACAACCGTGAAGTCATACAATCAAAGCTGCAATTTGCAAAATCAAATGCTGAATTGTCTGCATCGTGCATAGAATCTGTCAATATAAACGAAAAATTTATATCCTCTGTTTCAAACTTAAATTTTTGCCCGAGTTCCTTAAAACCTGCCTTTAGCTCATTTATTTTGCTTTCTTCCGTTTTGATTGCAAGTATCGGGTTGAACCCGTATTTGTTGAGCGAAGTTATTGCATGGACAGCTTTTCTGAAAGAGCCGCGACCGGAGATTTCATCGTTTGTTCTTTCGTCAAAATGGTTTATAAAAATTTTAAAGATAATCTCGTTTGCGCCCTCATCCTCAACTCTTTTTAAAAATCTGGATTTTTTATCGTTAATACAGCTGCCGTCAGAAAAAACCGTAACGGAACAGTAATTCAAACACAAACGCAATATGTGATTAAACTCAGGATGTGACATTGAGTTTTTTCCTATTAAATAAATATATTTAAGCTGCGTCTTATCCGGTTTTTGCAGTGCGTCTTTTATTTCTTCCAGCTGCAAATATTTTTTGTTTTTTTGATTAAAACTTCTGCTGCGATAAACATTGAAATTTTTATTTTTTTCTTTTGTATATTCCAAATCAATAAACAAATGATTCAATGCCTTCATTTCTACACACTGTGCCTGAATAATAGAATTGCTCATATTATATTTCCTCCTAAAAAATCATCTTTGCTAAAATTTTAGTCTTATAAATTCCGATAAAAAATTGCACATGTGTATATAATTTGAATTATCCTTACAAAAGGCTTTTCTAAACCTTACTACTGAACTTTCTAAAGAAAATTACACCCTCTGCCGACTTTACAGGTATAAAAAAGGAGAAGCACATGGCAAAGATTTTAGAAAACATAAACGGCAGAAGGCTTATACAGGTATCTACAGACGACATAATTGCACTTGTCAGAGAATATCAAACCGCAAGATGCAGTTCAAATTCTTACGAAGAGACAAGAAAACTGCTGGATAAAAAATATATTTACATACCTGAAGATTTTGATTGATAACACAAAAAAATACTGCTATAATTTAATAATCCACGATGCTAAACGGGAAAATTGGAGGGAATTATAATGAAAAAACTTTCAACACTTTTATTAGCGCTGGCTTTTATGTTCAGCACAGGTGCTTCTATGGCTGCCGGCAATTTCTTGCAGGATTACCAGCAAAAACGTAATGAAGCAATTAAAAAACAAGACGCTAAAATAAACGAATACCAGAAAAAACAAGAAGAAGCACAGAAAAAACGCGAAGCTGATAAAAAAGCCTGGGAAAAGAAACAAAAAGAAGCTCAGAAAAAACGCGAAGCTGACAAAAAAGCATGGGAAAAGAAACAGCAGCAGCAAAAAGCAGCAGCCCAGCAAAGACAACAGCAAAGAAAAGATGCTATTAAAAATTTAAAAGATTCATTTAAGTTTTAATTATAAAAAGGCGGTGATTAATTCACCGCCTTTTTGCAAGCCAAAACAAATTCCCCTAAAAAAACTTTGCCGGCCAATTTATAATGTTATAATATTTTTGTAAACAGCAGTTTATAGTCCTTACAAAAGGCGGTTGAGTTGAATAAATTTATACAAAAAATAATAAACTACATACTAAAACGCAGACGCGACAGGCTGGCACAGACACTTGAGGTTATGAAGCCGCGCACTTATACAAATTCCACAACCAAAACCCACATGAATTCTTCCGAAACTTTGACAATCTCTGCACAAACGGAACAAATTCTCGAAACAATGACAGCCGAACTCGTTAACATAATAAAAGCGTGTGACACTGACGCAGACAAAATTCTTGAATACATTCAAAAACATTCGACCCCTGTTTATAAACTGAAAAATGCAGAAAAAATTCTTTCAACAATAAAAGAAGAGCAGGGATTTATTACCCCCGTCAGCGGACTGAAAGCCTGCTGGCTGAATTTTTGGACGGGGATTAGTGCTGCAAAGCTTAACCTGTCATTTAAAACCAAAGCAATGTTTGTTTTAAATGACGAAGCCCCCAATATATATTTTTTGCTTCACCAGCTGCATTTGTGGTACGGTTTCACAAAGAATTTGCCGGGGTTTGATGAAAAATCACGCAAACTTTTAAAAGCGCATATTGATGTTATGAATGAATCGGACATAACAGGAATGACTATAGAAGAAATAATAGGGCTTAAAGAAGCCATAGCCCGTGACAGAGAAGCAGCGGAGTTTGTTATTCAACTGGCAAAAGAAAACAGCGGAGCCAAAAAAGCGCTCGAAAAAATGCAGCAGGAAGGCGGAGCAAGTATTTAACTGAAATCATAAAAAGAGGGGCTTTTAATTTAAAAGTCCCTCTTTTCCTATTTTGTTTAACAACTGTTTTACACGTGAGCTTCGTGTTTTACGGTTGATTTAAGATGCAATTCCATCAACTGTTCTTCGGAAGCATATGTCGGAGCGTTAGTCATAAGACATTTAGCCGCCGAATTTTTCGGGAAGGCAATAACTTCTCTGATAGATGTGTTACCTGTAAGCAGTGCAACAAGTCTGTCTAAACCTATTGCCAAACCGGCATGCGGCGGGGTGCCGTACTGGAATGCCTGAATCATAAAGCCGAATTTTTGTTGAACTTCTTCTTCGCTAAAGCCCAGTGCTTCAAAAACTTTTTGCTGAACCTCGCCGGAGTGAATTCTAACAGAACCGCCACCTAATTCAGTACCGTTATACACGATGTCATAAGCAATAGAACGCACGCTGAGCGGGTCAGTTTTCATTTTGTCAACGTCTTCAATGTTCGGAGAAGTGAACGGGTGGTGCATAGCCATCACACGGTCAAATTCTTTGCTGTATTCAAACATCGGGAAATCAACAACCCACAACAAAGCGTGTTTGGTTTTGTCAATAAGGTTCAATTTATCACCGAAGAAAAGTCTGAATCTGCCCATAACATCGTAGGTAGTTTTCTTGTCATCGGCAACAAAGAACACAACATCACCGGGGTTTGCGCCTGCACGGTCTTTAAGCGTTTGAATCTGCTCTTCCGTCAAGAATTTCAGAATCGGTGATTTAACAGTACCGTCTTCCATATAAGTAATCCACGCAATGCCTTTTGCACCAAATGAAATAGCAGTAGCGCGCACGTCATCCATTTCTTTTCTTGAGTAGCACGCAATACCGGGGATTTTTACGGCTTTAGCAATACCGCCTTTTTTAAGCGTGTCTTTCACGGGTTCAAAAGTCGATTCCGCCATAATATCAGAGATATCAAAAAGCTCAAGTCCAAAGCGGGTATCCGGTTTATCAGAGCCGAATCTGTCCATGGCATCTTGCCAGCTGATTCTTTCAAACGGAGGTTTCACCTCTACGCCTGCGGCCTCAAAAGCTTTTACAATCAGGCCTTCTGTCATTGTAATAACATCGTCCTGAGTTGCAAACGACATTTCCATGTCAACCTGAGTAAATTCAGGCTGTCTGTCAGCTCTTAAGTCCTCATCGCGAAAGCATTTTGCTATTTGATAATATTTTTCAATACCGCCAACCATCAAAAGTTGTTTAAATATCTGCGGTGATTGCGGTAACGCATAGAATTTACCCTCCTGAACGCGGCTCGGTACAAGGTAATCTCTTGCACCCTCAGGAGTTGTGTTAATCAAAATAGGAGTTTCCACCTCGGTAAATTCGCATCCGTTGAGGTAATTTCTTATTGCCGTAACGATTTTATGTCTTAATTTGAGGTTGTTAGCCATTTGAGGACGGCGGATATCAAGGTATCTGTATTTTAAGCGGATATCTTCTTTTGTATCGTCCGAAGAAAGTTCAAACGGAAGCAATTTTGCCTCTGAAAAGATTTTTACCTCTAAAGGATACATTTCTATCTCGCCTGTTGCAAGCTCTGCGTTATATGTTTCCGGCGGTCTTTTAGTGATTTTGCCTTTAACCTGAATAACATACTCGTCTTTTAATTTAGAAAAAACAGCATGTACGTCAGGGTTAATTTGAGGGTCGGCAACAACCTGAAAAAATCCTGATTTATCACGTAATTCTATAAAAATAATACCGCCGAGGTCGCGTACTGCGGAAACCCATCCTGCAAGCGTAACCTCCTTACCGGTATCGTTTATTGTTAAATCCTCATTATAGTGTGTTTTCATAGAGGAAAGAGTGTGCACATCTGTAGTCATTTTTATTTTCCCTATCCTTAATAATATTGCGTAATACAAATTTATAACAAACAAATTACAGAATCAATTTTGCAACTGCATTTTATCTAATCTAGTATCGCAGTTGCCGCCTCGAGCCTTCGAGCCGTCACTGCTCACCTTTGCCTTCTTTTTCGGCTGAACTGTGGTGAAGCCTGAAAAATGGCTTCACTATGTGAACAATGTGACACTCCAAAAATTCGTTCACGTCTCTTTGCTTCTTATCACGAATTTTTCTCGGACAAATTAACCTGCAAACGCTGAATTAATTTGAAAAAAGATTTTTGAATGTCGCAAAGTTTGCAGCCGAGAGTTTTTTCTTTCGGCAAAATTACAAACGACATATACTGCTCGCATACACCGAGTTTATTTTCTTTTATGGCAAGTCTTATGCATTCTCTCAAAAGACGTTTTATACGGTTGCGCCTTACCGCGCGTTTGTGGTATTTTTTGCTCACAACAAAGCCGAAACGCGTCTGAGAAAGCGGGTCTGTTTTTATTTTCCCCGCATAAATCGTAAGCAAAGAATCAGACACAATATGTCTGTTTCGATACGTTGCATCAAACGCCTGCTTGTTTTTAAGTCTAAACTTTTTTGGAATCATACTAACCATTAAAACACAAAATACAAAACAAAAAACAGACAGCTGTTAAAAAAAGCTGTCTGTTTTAATCTCAATAATTTTTATCAATTAGAATTTTTTATATCAATCTTCTTTTCTTTAATAACTTTTGCGGCGCAGTCAATACCGGTTCCGCCTTTAACACAACTTGCGGAATTATTGTCTGTACCTGCCGGCACAACACCATCACCTCTTATTACACAGAAAAAGAACATATCATAGCCAAAACGGTTAGGGCCTCTATCGCCGTTTACGTCTACAAGGAAACGCCCCAGAGAACCTTTTCCAATTCTTTCAGCGGATACGCCCTTATCAACACCGCAATCTCCGGCAGAATAGTTAATAGACATACCGTCAGTTGTTCTGACATTATATTGATAGCCGTCATAACTGTTTGTATGATTTCTTCCGCCAAGCTGTTTAGGAACACCGCTCCAGTTACAGCCTTTTTCATTTGGCAAACAGGCTTTTACGATATTTAAGTTAGAAACAAAGCCTTCTCTATAATCCTTCTTTTCACCCATCCAGAAGGTTGCCGCGTCATTCCACTTTGTACCGTAGCCTACAGGCCCGTAGTCAGGTTTCATTCTGTCTATTGCCTGACTTAATGTAGAATAGGCTTTTAAGCAGCCCGCAACCATTTCATTGTTTCTTGTGTTTTGCTGCAAAGTTGGTATTGTCATTGCCGCAATAACACCGATAATCATTAAAGTAACAAGTACTTCCGCCAGTGTGAATGCTTGTATTTGCCGCAATCTCATAATTATTTCTCCGACTTTATCATCAAGTTTATTTTATCTCAATTTTCTTTTCTCTGATTACTTTTGCAGCACAGTCATAACCCGAACCGTCTCTTGTACAAGAAGTTTGAGATGTACCCGAACCGGCAGGAATAACCCCTGAACCTTTATATAAAGCAAAGTAATATATATCTCTTCCGAATCTGTTAGGCCCTTTCTCTCCGTTAACGTCAACTAAAAAACGCCCTAAACAATTATTCATATTGTCATCAACCTCGTCAACATTTAAGAAAGGCGCGCAAGCAGACCTGCCTGACTCTCTATACATTATACACATACCGTCAGTTGTATGCATTGTATAACCGTTAACCATTGTTTCAGTATCTATATTTCCACCGTTGAGCTGCTTCATTGTTTCAGCGTAACACGTTGCGTTATTAGAATCTTCAACGCTAACATAATTGAATTGAGAAACAAAACCTTCTTTATAATCCTTCTTTTCACCTTTCCAGAAAGTTTCCGCATCATTCCATTTTGTACCGTAGCCCACAGGGCCGTAGTCAGGTTTCATTCTGTCAACAGCCTGACTTAAAGAAGAATACGCTTTAAGTGTAGCAGAAACCAGTTCATTGTTTCTTGTATTTTGCTGCAAAGTTGGTATTGTCATTGCCGCAATAACACCAATAATCATCAAAGTAACAAGTACTTCCGCTAAAGTGAACGCGCTAATCTTTTTCGATTTCATTTTTATCCTCTATAATTTTCCGTAACTGTTTTTATTGCATTATACGCTATTTTTGTCAGTTGTTCAATTTCTTCATTTTTTATAATAAGAGGAGGCATAAAATAAATAACATTGCCTATCGGTCTTAAAATTGCCCCAAGTTTCAAAGCCTGTTTAAAAACTTTGTGCCCGATTCTTTCATTAAAATCATAAGGCTCTTTTGTTGATTTATTTCTTACCATTTCCACAGCGCCAATCATGCCTGTTTGTCTGACATCACCGACATGCTCAAGATTTTTAAATTGTTCAAGACACTTTGCAAGTTTTTCTATTTTTGGCGGCAAACTTTCTATAACATGTTCCTGCTGCATAAGTTTCAAATTTTCAACAGCTACTGCACAAGCAACAGGATTCCCCGTAAAGCTGTGTCCGTGGTAAAAAGTTTTCAGGGTTGAAAAATCATCATAAAACGCATCATAGATTTTGTCCGTGGTAACGGTTGCGGCAAGAGGGATATAACCGGCTGTTATTCCTTTTGCAACACAAAATATATCAGGTTTTATGCCGGCATGTTCAAAAGCAAAATATTTGCCTGTTCTGCCAAAAGCCATCGCAACCTCATCATCAATAAGTAAAATATCATATTTATCACAAAGCGCCCTTAATTTTGTCAAATATTGAGCCGGATACATTCGCATGCCGGCAGCCCCCTGAACAAGTGGTTCTACTATAATTGCAGCGATTTCAGAGTGTTTTTTAGAAAACAGTTGTTCGACATCTTCAATACAATCTATATTACATTCGCACTGCTGTTTATTTTTAGGGCATCTGTAACAAAATGGAGCACTGACTTTTAGGGTTTCAAAGACAAGAGGATTGAAGATTTTTTTGTAAATATCGATTCCGCCGACGGAAACAGAGCCCAGAGTATCACCGTGATAGGATTCTGTCATTGATACAAAATATTTTTTCTCCGGCTTGCCTTTTTGATACCAGTACTGATACGCCATTTTTAAGGCAACTTCAACAGCGGTTGAACCGTCATCGGAATAAAAGACTTTAGAAAAAGGAGCACCTGCCAGTTTTACAAGCTTTTCAGCAAGTTCAATTGCTGGTATATGCGTAAAATCTGCCAGCAGAACATGTTCTATCTTCTGCGCCTGAGAGGTTAATACGCCGTTTATTTTTGGGTTGGAATGTCCCAGTGTATTTACCCACCACGAAGAAACCGCATCTATATACTTATTTCCGTCCGCATCATACAGATATACGCCTTCTCCTCTCTCAATTAAAATCGGCTTAAAATCCGCTCCTTCATATTGTTTCATCTGTGTATCGGGGTGCCAGACATATTTTAAATCTTTTTCAATCCATTCTTCTTTTGTTGTCATAATATTCCTTTCACAATATTAATTCAATTTTATAACAACATTTTTTTTGACAAAATATTTGTGTTACAGCTCTCATAAAATACAGCTTATATATTATGTCTGCCTGCGCCGAATTTAATATAATAACAATATTTATTAACTTATTTAAAACTTTTTCCGATACCCTCAAGGACAAAGACAGGCGCGTATTGGTTCTGATTGAATAAATATTAACTTTGAAGAATTATAAAAATATAACAAAACCGTTGTGTACTCATATGAAGAACAATAAAATTAAAGGTGGTTTAAATGTCGGCAAAAAATTTCGACTACGAAGGGTTTACAAAAAACATAGTGGAACAGGTCAAAGACTTGATTCCGAAAAATTTTAATGAATCACAAAAACAATATGTAGAAGATACGGTTTACAAATACACATACACAGCCGGAGAATTTTTAAGCGAAAGTGATATAAGCAATTCCATAACGATATCTCAAGCATCTACAGCAGCCGGAGTTCTTGCTCAAACAATTTTTCACAAAGTATGTGAGCTTATATCTACTGCCACGCCAAAAGAAAATTGGGATAAAACCCTGCAAAATGTTGCTTTTGTCAGTTTTGAAGTTATTAAAAACGGTATCTTAAAAGATTTGCCGGCGGACGAGCTCTTTGCACAAATAGAAGAAGCAATAAAAAATCCCGAACAGTATACTAATTTCAGTGATTATGAAATAGAAGACTGTTATATGACTGTTGAAGAAGCCCTGAAAGAGCTGGAAAATTTAACACAAAAAATCAAAGATGAACCTGATAACACAGGGCTTTATCACAAAAAGACAGAAATTTTACAATATCTGGCAACAGAACAGCCGGAAGATTATACAAAATACAGCGAAAATATTTTGCAAATGTATGAAAAATTAATTGAGCTTGAGCCTGCTGAAAAGTTTAATTATTTAATAATAATGGCAAATATACTAGTTTCGCTTCAAAAAAACGACAAGGCAATTGAGATTGCGACAACGCTGCTTGAAGAAACCGAAGATATAAACGAAAAAATATCTCTGCTTTCGTTCAGAGCAGACTGTTACGAAGATATTCAAAACTACGAAGCAGCGCTGGCTGACTGCGATGAGATACTTAACATTCAGGAAACCGCGCTCTTTTTGGCAACACGGGCAAAATACCTGCAATTTTTGAATAAATTTGATAATGCCATAGAAGATTTGCAAAAAGCAATTGAGCTTGATGCAAACAATCCGTATCTTTTCGAGGAGATGGCAAAGTGCTGTACCGCAAAAGGGGATTACAACAGCGCCTTAATAAATTACGAAAAAATTTTGCAGAACAATCCTTCCGATATTGTTATCGGCTCTGCCGCCGAATGCTGCGAAAAGCTGGGGAAATTAGATAAAGCTATCGGGCTTTATGATAGAGCAATCAACGACAAACCTTTTGATTTGGATTTACAGGCAGAAAGAGGAGTATTGTATTTTAAAGACGGGCAATACGAAAAATTTCTGAATGATTTTGAAAATATTTTAGGAAAAGAACCGGCACACTCTTGCGCTCAGATATTTTTTGACACAAAAACACTGTCGATAAAATATGTTTTAACAGACATAATTGAAGCTTTAAAAACTAATACCGCGCATACACAATTGCTGGCCTTCTTTTTAAAAGAATACTCCGCAATAAATTATCATATAGAAAATTATAAAAAATCGCTGCAATACTGCGATGAGGCGCTGGAGCTGCAAAAAGATTACGAAAGCGCATACACCCAGAAAGTACTTACGCTGATTGAATTAAAAGAAACTCAAAAAGCAAAAAAACTCTCTGATGAAAGGTATTTGTTTATTTTGAACAATCCCGAGAAATTAACTTTGAAAGAAAAATTTGAAAGTTTTTGTTCACGGGTTCAATGCCTGTATGCTATCGGGGATAGGGATTCGGCAATACTGCTTTTTTCAAAAACGGTTCAAGAGTTCGAGGTTGAAGAATCAATAATATATCTGAGCATATCTAACTTAATCAATAAATTCAAAAAATCCGATAAAGATTTTGCCATGAGATTGGAATCAATATTCAAAGACAAATTGAAACCTGAAAGCATATTGACGGACTTGAACCAAAAAATTGAAGAAAATCCGAAGGACGCTGATATTTACGCACGCAGGGCAGATTTTTATTCCTCATATGATGGAAATTACAACTATAGTGCAGCGATAAAAGATTATACAAGAGCTATTGAAATAAAACCGGATAACGCAGATTATTACGCACACAGAAGTTCTTGTTACAAACTTTTGGATAAATATGATGAAGCGCTGGAAGATATAAATAAAGCAATTGAGCTTGGACCAGATAATATTGACTATTACGAAAAAAGAGGCGAAATATATTACTGTTATCAGGAGGCAAGCCTCAAACAAAAGGCTATCGCGGATTATAAAAAAGTACTTGAAAGCACAAAGAAGTGTTCATTAGCAGCTTCGTACCAATATTTGATAGCAGAAATTTATGAATACCTTAAAGACTATAAAAATGCCTTAATTTACTACGAACAAAGTGCAAACAATGACAACTTTCAAAAACTCTCTGCATATTCTTCTGCGGCACAGTGCTGTCACAAAGCAAAACAATATTCTAAAGCCTGTGATTATTGTGAAAAAGCCCTTAAAACAGCAACAGACACAAATATGCTGATTCTTGTTGAAGAAGAATTGTTCAAAATATTACAAGAAATTGCGCAACAATCACCAGAGTTAAAAGCCAGAACATCTGAACTTTTAAACAAATATGAAACAACAGATTAAACAACAGCGTTGTTATCCGATTTCTAAAATGTCGCTACATTAAATATTTACAACAAAAAGACCCTTTTAAGGGTCTTTTGTAATTAATAGGCGGCACCCAGATTCGAACTGGGGGATAAAGGCTTTGCAGGCCTCTGCCTTACCACTTGGCCATGCCGCCATCTATTCATATTTTAAATTATAACCTAAATATTTTTTTATATCAGATGTTAAATTGTGAGATTGGAGTTTAGAGTCCTGTTTTGTTTTTTTAGTTTTGGACTTTAAACGTCCGATAATTATAATGGAGCGGAAGACGGGAAATACTCGCACGACATTCTAGAAATCTTCGATTTCGTAGAATGACGGGTGCCGGCAATTTGCGTAAGCAAATTGAACGGTAAACCGTAGTTGTCGCAAACTTGTTTGCGTACAAATACGTGGTGAGAGTCCCGCTTTACATTTTCAACGTCCGATAATTATAATGGAGCGGAAGACGGGACTCGAACCCGCAGCAGCCTGCTTGGAAGGCAGGTACTCTACCATTGAGTTACTTCCGCATTGTTTTTTTGAGTTTTGCGTCCCTGCCTTCCTTTTTATTAAGGCAGGTAGTAAATCTGTTCTCGAGAGCTCTGCTCTCTTAGCATTGAGTTACTTCCGCATTGTTTTTTTTGAGTTTTGCGTCCCTGCCTTCCTTTTTATTAGGCAGGTAGTAATCTGTACTCGAGAGCTCCGCTCTCTTAGCATTGAGTTACTTCCGCATTGTTTTTTTGAGTTTTGCGTCCCTGCCTTCCTTTTTATTAAGGCAGGTAGTAATCTGTACTCGAGAGCTCCGCTCTCTTAGCATTGAGTTACTTCCGCATTTAACATACCCGTTATAATTTCGGGATGACAGGATTCGAACCTGCGACCCCCTCGTCCCAAGCGAGGTGCGCTACCAAGCTGCGCTACATCCCGTTTCACTCTGCATACAGTTAACGCAAAATTCGGGTTTATTTCTCAAAATAACTATTATTTATTTTTCAATGTTCAAAACTGTCTGAAAAAAACAGTACTTAAAGTTTATCAGCAACATATATACCAGTCAAGTTATTGGCATTGTCCCTACATTTTTCTTGTAACTTTGATTATATGCCAGCCGAATCTTGTTAGTACAGGCTCCGAAATTCCGCCAATCGGGGTCGAAAAAGCTGCATTTTCAAACTCCGGCACCATCTGGCCTCTGTTAAAATAGCCCAAATCTCCGCCTTTGTCTTTGGAAGGACATAGCGAATACTCTCTCGCCAGTGTGTCAAAATCCGCACCGTTATCAAGAAGTTTTTTTATTTCAACTGCTTCTTCTTTTGTTTTTACAAGAATATGTTTTGCTCTTACGGTTCTATACGCCTTGTGAGGAACCTCCTCTTCTTCGTAGGCACCTGTTTGATTCGCTGTATAATTTATAACAGGAATTGACAAAACACCTGCAAAAAGGCTTATACACAAAAGCTTTATTAACAATGATTTTTTCATCGCTTAAACTCTCCGTTCAATTCATTGTTCAAATTTTAAATAAAAAATCTAATTTATACAATCGTCAATCAAGGCTATTTTAAACTCTTCCGTAAGCGTCTTCGTATCTTATGATATCATCTTCCGAAATGTAATCACCTTTTTGCACTTCTATAATTCTTAACTCTTTGTCATACGGGTTTTGCAGAGAATGTATTGCTTTTAGAGGAATATCTATGCTCTGTCCCGCTTCCAGATTATAGTTTTTTCCGTCTAAAACAACAAGCGCTCTCCCTTCAAGAACAACCCAGTGTTCCGAACGATGGTTGTGAGACTGAATAGACAGCTTTTGTTTGGGCGAAACACTGATTATCTTTGTCAAATATCCTTCCCCATCCGCAAGACAGGTATAATACCCCCATGGGCGAAACACGGTTTTGTGAACGGTTTTTACGCTTAAGTTGTCTGCATTGAGCCTGTCATACAATTTTTTCACGTCTTGAGATTCTTCTTTTTTACAGGCCATAACGGCATCTTCCGTTTCAACAAGTATAATATCTTCAAGCCCTGATACGGCCACAAGTTTTTTAGCGCTGTATATCAGCGAATTTTTCACGTTATCGGCTATAACATTGCCCTCTATAACGTTGCCCTGTTTATCTTTTTCTTTTACATCATAAAGCGATTTCCAGCTTCCAAGATCATTCCAGTCAGACTCAAGCACAACCATTGCTGTCTTGTCAGATTTTTCCATAACAGCATAGTCAATAGAAATATCCGGCATTTTTTCATAAATACCGTATGGAATTGATAATGTATCCGAATAATCCAGTTCTTTTACATTTTCTGATATTTCAGGTGCATAAAGCCCGAGTTCGCGTTTCCAAACCTGAGCTTTTGCGCAGAACATTCCGCTATTCCAATAATAACAGCCATCTTCAACATATTTTTTTGCTGTTGTAGCGTCCGGTTTTTCAACAAATTTTTCAACCTTATACCCGTTTTCAAAACTGTTTGCGGTTTTTATATAGCCGTAACCGGTTTCAGGATATAGCGGTTTGATTCCAAACGTTACAAGATACCCTTCTCTTGCGGCTTTTTGTGCAGTTTTTACCGTGTTTTCAAACGCTTTAATATCTTTTATCAAGTGGTCGGAAGGCAATACAAGGATTTCCTCATCAGAACCGTTGGCTGCGCGGCTTATATATTCAACGGCACATGCTATTGCAGGGGCTGTATTTTTCCCCATAGGTTCGGCAATAACTTTTCCCTTTGATTCTATTTGTCGTAACTGAAACTTTACGTCATTAGCATGTTTTATATTGGTTATGCAAATTATTTTGTCATCTTCAATGATATTTTGAAGCCTTTTTACTGTACTTTGCAAAAGGCTGTTGTTCCCCTGTATGGCAATGAGCTGTTTCGGGTATAAATCTCTGCTCAACGGCCAGAGTCTGCTTCCCGAACCACCTGCAAGAATAATAGCGTACATGTTCTGCTCCTCAAAGTAATCTTTAAAATAAGTTTACTTTAATAACCCGTCCAATTCAATATTTATATTTTAAAAGAACTAAAAGTATTTGACTTTGGCATCGGATAACGCAAAGCCTGTATATAAGTCTTTGAAGCGACAGGAGTTTGCAACGCAGGTTTTTCATTTTGCGCAATTCTGGCGTTTCTTCTCATAAGTCTTCTTTGAGAATAGTTCGCCATGATATTTCTGGCGATAGGAGTGATAATGTTGCACGCAAGAATAGAAGCCCCCACTGCGGCAATAACGCCAACCCCGTTTTTGTAAGCGTTAAAATTGCGTTGCACATCTTCCACAAGATCTATTTGCTGCTCCAGCGTTCTACCGTTCGCCAGTTTTTCAAACGCAGCTTTAAAATCCTGCCCCATTGTAAAGTTTTCGGGAATATTTTTACCCTTAAGATAGTTCAAGGTACCGTTAAGAAAGGTACTCATATTTTGACGTTGTTTTTTTACGGTGCTGATGCCGTTACTGCGAAAAGTTTCCGCAAATCCTTTTATAAACTCCAAATTAGAGCGAGAATCCGGCTTCATCATATTTAAAAAGTCACTGGATTTTTTTGTCATGTACTGAATATTTTCAGACATATAATCGCCGATATTTTTAATAATCTGGCAGATTGAATAATACAACCCGACGTTAATAACGCCGTCAGCTATTTCTTGCGGAATAAGGAAACGTTTTTCTTTTTTATCTATATCCTTGTTGCGTGCAAGCATAAGAATCTGCGCCAAGGCAGACAAAACCCAGCCCGCAGCGCCGAGGTGGATAAGTGCAATACCGACATCATCGGCGTATTTACCGTTCCAAACTTTATTGGCAAGACTTTCGAATATATTTCCCTTAAGCAGCGGCATTTTCTTCAACCTCCGTTGGTTGTAAAGCTATTCTGTCTTGTTCAATACGATTTTTGACCCTTTTAGTCAAAGCTTTTGTAATAACTTTGGTTAACGGTGCATCAATTAAGAAATTAGTGAAAACCATTACCCCTGTGGCGAAAAATGTTCCGATTGTTTTTATCGAATTGTTGTATTTGTTGAGAAAATCTTCTTTTTTTATTTTTACCTTGCTACAGTCAAACTCAGGCAAAAGTACATCATATTTAGACTTGCGCTTAATTTCTTCAAGATATTTCGGGCCTTCTTTTAATACGTATCTTGAAAATCTTTTTGCAATAAATATAGTAGCGTAGCGAACACCGACCCCGACAACAGTACCGGCAATAATTTTTCCTATTGTTCTTGCAACGGAAACAGCTCTCGTATCCTCATCCGCAGAGCGGTTGTTCATGTCAATAAAAGGCTGTGTAGCAAGAGCCGTAGCACCCTGAATAAACCGCTGCTCCGGTGAATTAATATATTTACCGACGGCTCTTACGACCTTTTCGGCTCTGTTACTAATGACAATCGACATTTCACTTTTCCGCTACAACTGTTTATATAAAACATAAACCGAGTTTTTTTTGCTAGTGTGTTTACAAAAATTTATTTTATTTTGCCAGTGTAAAACCGCCATACGTAGCAGTCAAACCAAAAATCAGGCTTGCTGCAATGTATAACAATGCCTGAAAAATTTTTCCGTCTTTAATAAAACAGAAAGCTTCACAGCTAAAAGTACTGAAGGTAGTCAACCCGCCTAAAAATCCTACAGTCAAAAACAATTTTAATGCGGGGGAAATCAATTCTGCTTTTTGCATCGATATTCCAAATATGTAACCGATTAAAAAGCAGCCGATTACATTTGCACAAAAAGTACCTGCAAACATATAAGCCGTGCCGGCAAACTTAACGACAAGTTGTGTTATTAAATATCTGCATACAGCACCGATTCCGCCGCCTGTAAAAATTGCAAGTAAGTTTATCATAGGGTATTCCTTCTCCCAATATTTTAATATAAATAAAGTACATTGTCCGAGAAAAATTCGTGATAAGGAGCAAAGCGATGTGAACGAATTTTTGGAGTGTCCCATTAAAAATGGTTAGCAGTGACGGCTTGAAGGCTCGAGGCGGCAACTGCGACACCTGATTAGATGTAAATAACGAACCCCCTGTTTATAGTTTACTTATAGGATGATTTTGAATTTATTTTGTAACAAAATATTAAATATGCCCCTAAAAAATGTTTAGAAAAAGATAAAAATGGGAATTATAAGTATAGAGGCAAATAAATATGAGGTTAAGACTATGTTGGGTAATATTGTAAAACGGGAAAAGTTAATACCTGTTGTTTGCAAACAGGTCAGTCTTAAAGACTGTTTCAAGGCTGACAAACTTGCACTTAGCGTTTGTTTACTTGCAGCATTTATGTCAGTTAGTCCTGCTGTTTTGGCACAGGCGCCTGTTCCTGTTCCGGCAGCATCTTCGTCACCCTCTTTAGAGCTGGTAAAAACGAATGCACCGGGAACAAACGTAATTGAAAAATCTGTATACAACGAACAAACAGGCAGCTTAGAAAAAAATTATTACAAAGTAAATTTACCTAAAACCGAATACGGTCACAAGGAGGCTCAAAACGCTTCGGCAGAAAGCATAACGGTTTCTACACCGAATCCGTCTGCCCCAGACAATACTTATTTTAAGTATGACGTAAAATATTATGTTGATTCTGACCGCCTGTTGGAGAGAGTCGACAGAGACCGTACGGGAGTTGCAATAGACGGTGATTTTTACGAACAAAAAATTGAAGGTGTAGCAAACGGCGGCGCCATATACAATGATGCAGGCAGCATAACCGACATAACTGGCGATTTTGTTAAAAACAGCGCTGTTTCCGATGACTATGCATACGGCGGAGGTATTTATAATTACTCCGGTTCAATCAGAAGCATTACCGGTGATTTTATAGCCAATAAAGCAGATGGTGCACAAACAGCAGAAGGCGGGGCTATATACAACGGCGTAGGCAGCATCGGGAACATAAACGGCAGTTTTATAGGCAATAGCGTCACTTCATCTAACGCAGCCGGATACGGCGGTGCTATTGACAATTACGGCGGCACTGTAGCAAATATTACAGGTGCTTTTGTATCAAACGGCATCAATGCCTCTACTTATTCTTTTGGCGGGGCTATATACAACGGACGAACAATCAACGGAAACATTTCTGCTGATTTTGCAGGAAATTATGCCATTGCCCAAAATCGTGAAGCAGCAGGCGGTGCCATATACAATACAGGAGTTATCGGGGAAAGAGATTCCGACTCAAACCTTGTCGGCGGTATTGTTAACTCCAACTTCTACGGCAACCGTGCTGAATCAACAAACGGTACGGCAAAAGGCGGTGCCATATATACGGAACAAAACCTGAACATAATAGCGGATAACGGTTCCTCTACTTTTGCAGGCAACAGTGTATCGGACAAAAACGGTCAAAGACAAGAAGCAGTATATGTTGGTGATTCCGGTGTCACTTTAAAATTAGAGTCAAAAAATAACGGGGTTATACAATTTGATGACCAGATAAACGGCGAATCCGGTTATAAACTGGCTTTAACCGGTGACCGGACAGGTAAAATAGCTTTAAATAACAGTGTTACAAACGCTAATGTGACAGCCGAAAATATAGCCTTAAATCTTGGCAAGAACGATGTTTTCGCTCAATCAGATTTTACAATCAATTCAGGTACATTAGGCTTTGTAAACGGTATTGCCGAACAACAGATAATGAAATCCGCAAACATAAACGGCAATATCAATATGGCTGTAGATGTTGACCTTAAAAATGAAAAAATGGATACACTGCCAGAAAATGCAATTGTTTCTGACAGCGCAAACATAAATGTAAACTATATTAATCTCATAAATGATGCATCAAAAGAGTTAACAAATATCCAGTTTGCTTCTCAAGATTACAAATCTCAGGTTGCGTATACGGGCGCTGACTCTGTGGCATACTCTCCTATCTGGAAATATGATGTATCTTATAACCCTGAAAACGGATTCTTTAGTTTTGCAAGAGGGAGTGCATCAGACAGCAGCTCTTACAACCCGACGATTTTAGCGCCTGCGGTTGCAACACAGGCAGGGGCTTATACAACACAGCTTCAAACCTTTAATTACGCCTTCCAGCATGCTGATACATTTATGAATATTCCATATATGGAACGTACAGCAATGAAAAATGCAGGACGATACGCCCTGTCACCTACTGGAGATGCTACTGATGTAGGTACTTTTTCTCCGTTATTAACAAGAGAAGAAGATGCAGGTTTCTGGGTTAAGCCTTATGCAAGCTTTGAATCCGTACCGCTTAAAAACGGGCCTAAAGTTTCCAATATAAATTACGGTACCCTTGTTGGTTATGATTCAAAACTTACTGATGTGGGCAACGGATTTGAACGTGTATTAACCGGTTACATCGGATACAACGGTGCTTCACAAAGATATTCGGGCGTAGATGCTTATCAAAACGGCGGGTTGTTAGGCGGTACGGCAACGTTCTACAAAGGCAACTTCTTTAACGCCACAACATTAAGTGTCGGAGCCAGTGCCGGTGATGCAACGGGAATGTACGGAAGCGAAAACTATACAATGCTTTTAGCCGGTATCGGTAACAAAACCGGTTATAACGTGGAATTTTGGGACGGAAAAATGATTTTCCAGCCCAGTATGTTAATATCTTACACGTTTGTTAATACATTTGATTATACAAACGGAGCCGGCGTACGTATTGAATCCGACCCGATGCACGCTATACAGTTAGCCCCCGGTGTTAAATTAATCGGTAATACTAAAAACGGCTGGCAGCCATACATTGGTGTAAATATGGTATGGAATTTGCTGAATGAAACAAATGTAACAGCAAACGATATCAGATTGCCGGAAATGAGTATCAGACCGTATGTACAATACGGTGTCGGTATACAAAAAAGGTTTAAGGACAACTTCCTTGCTTTTGGTCAGGCAATGATACATAACGGCGGAAGAAACGGTGTAACGATGACAACGGGTTTACGCTGGAAAGTCGGACGATAATTACATTTTACAAATCTAAAAGAGGCAGATTAAAGTCTGCCTCTTTTTATTTATGCAGTTTATTTCACCCCACAAAAAAAACAAGCATTGTTAAGAAATATTAAAATAGTATATACTTTTATTCTTCAAAAGTAATTTAAAGAACAATTTTTTCAGCGGACAAAACCCTTTATTTCAAGGCATTTTTAAGGAATATGTTAAGTATTGTTAAGATAATCAAGAAAATATATACAAAAAAGGCAATTATTTAATTTGTATATACTTTATATATGTACAGAGAGTTTAAGTTATTAGAATTACAAGAGAGGCTTAAAGAAAAAATGGGCGAACACGATAACAGCGTAAATAAATATAAAAATACCCTGATTACTTCGGGCCAGGAAGCTAATAACTTCAACCGCACCGGCAGCGGAACAGTTCCCGGAGGCAGACAGGACTCGATTAAATACCAAAATATAATGTCAGGTTCACCGACTATTGATTGGAATAAATATAGTTCAAAAGATCCAATTACTGTTTTTGGCAGCACAAGCGGCAGCTTAAAAGGTCAAAATTTTATTTCAACCTTGAGTAACGTCGCCAGCATTTTTACACTTGTCGGCGGTGCAGCAGTTACCGGTTTAAGCATAGCAGCAGCAATTAAATCAGCGAAGGGTTCTAAAAATAATTCAAATACCCCTTCAGCAGATGAAAATCTTGCCGGCTTGACTCAAAAAGCAAACAACTTAGACAAAAAAAGCAAATTGAAAGATATCGGTGACATGCAGAAGGAACTTATTAATGCCCAAGGAACTGCACAGAAGCAACTTACTCATGCAGAAGGAGCTGTAAAAACAGCAACAACTACACTGAACAATCTTAATAAAGAAATAACAGAGGCAAAACAGCAATTAACAGATTTTAAATTTGCTAAAGAAGAACTTAAAACGAGCATAACAACAAACGAAAACCAACTTTCACAGTTGGAATCAATTCCGGAAGACCAGCGCACTCCCGAAATCAACCAACAAATAAAGGACCTTAGACAAAATATAACAACAGCTAAAGAAAAATTAAAAAATGAATATTCCGATGCAATAGAAAAGCAAAAGGAAAATAACATACAGTCATTGCAAGACCGAATAACTAAAATGACAAACCTGAAACTCGAAAACGAGATTCTTGTAAAACAACTTCCGTCTGAAATACAGGAAGCTGACAAAGCAATCAAAAGATTAAATAGTTTGATGGAATCAAAATAAAAACAAGCTTTAAAATTATAATTTGAAGCTTGTTTTTTATTTTTTAGACTTATGATTATTTACTTCTCCCTTGAGATTTTTTTATTTTAAAATATTTTTGATATAATAAATGTTATATCAGGAGATATTTTATGAATTTTTTTAAATCAATAATCGGTATTACGCTTGTTATAGCGTCTTTTTGTGTTTTTTCGGCAGCAGCTGAGGCAAAAACAATATCCTTCGCCGTTACGTCCGATATAAACTACGTTGCAGATGACCCGAACTCTACTGGGGCAAAGGTTTTAGACGGTTTTATCGCCCGTATGCAGGAAAACAAATACGATTTTATAGTTTTTAACGGAGATAACATAAAAAAATCAAAACAACAGCACCTCATAGGCTTTTTAAAAAAAGCAGGGGCTTTAAATACCCCCTATTACCTTGTTATGGGGAATAACGATGTTCACAAAATTTCAGGTATATCAAAACCCGAGTATCTTCAAATTGTCAGCAAATACAACAAAAACCAGAGAGACACTGATAAATCATATTATTTTTACCCTGCACCGGGTATAATCGCAATTTTTCTGGACGGAGTTTCCACGGGAATGCCTTCCGAACACGGGGTATTCAACAAAAAGACTTTAAAATGGCTCTCACAGGTGCTTGATAAAAACAAAAACAAACAGGCTATTATCTTCCAGCATGTACCCTATTATGAACCCGTTGACATCCCTGAATACGAAATACTTGAAAAAGCGGAATACGCGGCAGTGCTAAGACGTCACAATAATGTCGCTCTAATTGTATCAGGACATTACGGCAAAGATTTTGAAATAACGGACGACTACGGCGTCACACATATTTCTGTACCTTCTCTTTCTAAAGAACCGTATTACTTTACTGAAATAGTTTTCAGTTACGACAAACTTCCGTTTGGCAAAGTTAAAAATATAAATATCAAAAGGGTGCTGCGTCCCGCAGTGTAGCAGACAATGGATTATACTTTAGAAAAGCAATACGATATAAAATATTACGAACAAAACGTCAAAGGCGATTTAAAAGAATCAAGCCTGCTTAATTTTTTGCAGGATATTGCGACGATAAGTGCAGAATCTCTCGGCTTCGGCCCGACTTATGTCTTTTCCCGTAATTATGCGTGGGTGGTTTTAAAGTATCATATTGAGCTGTACAAAGAGCTTAACGCTCTTGACAAACTTTTGATAAAGACAGAATCCCGCGGCACAACAAAACTTTATGCCTTCCGTGATTTTGAACTTTATTCTCCGGATAAAACCTTGCTCGGACGTGTCGCATCTGCGTGGGCGCTTATAGATATGGATACACGAAAAGTCCTGCCGATGCAAAACGCGCTAAATTTTGTGAAACCTTTTGAAAAAAGAGAATCAGACCTTGACTACGGAAAGATAGAACCGTTAACAAAAATAGATTTTCAAAAAGAATTCGAAGTCCGCTTTGATGATATAGACGTAAACAAACATGCAAACAACTGCAACTATATTATATGGGCGTTAGAGGCGCTGCCCTGTGAACTTCGCACAAAATACAGTGCAAAAGTTATAGACATCAAATACAAAAAAGAACTGAAAAAAGGCGATATTGTAATATCCCAAGCTCAGCTCGAAGAAACACAAACAGGGCCTGTCACTCTGCACAGCATAAAATCAAAAACTACCGGAGAAGAAATCACCGCGCTTAAAATAATGTGGTAAATTTTTAAATCAATCATAATAATACAAAATATGATATTATAAGTTTATGAAACAAGATAAACTTAACGCTCTGGCGGATTTTTTGAATACAAATACTCACGGAGTCTGTTTTTTGGAAGGGCAGACCGGTTCTTTTAAAACCGAACTGGTAAAAGAAGCTTTATCAAAAACGTCTGGCAAAATGCTTGTGTTTAAGTTCAAATGCTTTGAGGGGTCTACGCTGGATGACATTTATCTTGCCTTTTTTGAAGATTTAAAAAAGTACTCGCAGCAAAAAAAAATTACTCTAAAGAAAATAGAAACAAACTCAATTTCTCAAAGAATAAACAGCTATCTTACCTCAATTAATTTACCCTGCGCTATAGTGATTGATTCTCTGGAGAATATCTTTTCAAAAAAATATTCCGCAGAAAAGGAAGAGTTTTGCCGCTACATTGAGCACTTAAACAAAATGCACCGGTTTAAAATTATACTTATATCAACCTCATTTGCTACAGTAAAATTTGAACTTGAAAATTCAGTAACTATTCAGACAGAACCTTTTAGCAAAGAAGAAATAAGAGATTATTTTTTGCAAGAAAATATCACAACAGATGACGACACGCTTGAAAACATCTACGATATAACACGAGGCAACCAGAACTACATAACAACAACCGCAGGTATCATTACAACACTCAATACAACGCCGCAGGCGATTGTGTTGGATTTTACCAGAAGACATCTGCTTTTTGAAGATTTTATTAATCAAAAACTTACTACATTTGTTCCAGATAACGTAAAAAAATCGCTTTACATACTGTCTGTTTTTAATGAAGGAATAAGCCCCAAATACCTTACACAAAACGGTTTCTTTTCAGAAGAACAGCTTGCATATATGGTTGAAAAAGGCATACTGGCTCAGGAATACGGGGTAGTATTTTTAAAAAATTCGTTAAAAAAATACCTCCAAAGCAGTGTTGCGCACTTTGAAAAAATAAAATACCACACGATGTGGCGTGATTTTTACGAATCTCAGCTGCCGCTAAAACCTAACGAACGGGCAATGCTGATTTCGCGCGACACTATGCGTGCACAGATAGAATACCATTCTTCTTTTATTATAAAAACAAAGCCAAACGAAACCCCTCAGGCGGATATGTCGCTTGTAAGCTACTTAAACAGCAATCTTACCGCATGGAATATAAAAAACACAAATGCCGGTGACGATGATAACAATGACAAAAATTCCAAACGCCACAAACGCCCCAAAAAACCCGAAAGCTTAATAAAAAAAGAGAACAATCAAAGATTTGAAAAATACGCACTGACCAAAGAAGAAATTTCTCTTTTAAGTGTACCGGTTGATATGCGCAAAACGCCGGAAGCTCAGGCAAAAGAAAAATTGAACAGAACTTTTGAGCAAAAAGAAGAAGAACTTAAACGTTCAAAAGAACAACACACTGTCAAAGAGCTTTTCAACACAGCACAGGAACTCGAAAATCAACACGAATTAGAAACAGCTTTTATTGTTTATGCAAAGGCGCTTGCAATACGAGATGACAGTGATTTTTATGAATACGAACCAAAATTGCTTGAAAAACTCGCAATATGCGCACGCAAAATGAACAAAACCACTGATGCTATAGATTTTTACAACAAGCTCACTGATTTATATTCTTCAAGAAACGAAATCGAAAAAATGAACGAAATCAGACTCGAGATTGCACAGATTTATAAAGAAATATATAAAATGAACCACGCAAGAGTCATCTACGAGAACTTTATAAATAAAAAATCTCCTGCGTCAGACAGCATACTTGCACGCTCGTATATTGAACTTGCAGGGATTGAAGAGGATTTGTCAAACACTGATAAAGCTATAGAATACTTTAAAAAAGCTTTTGCTTTGATAAACGAAGGCATAGAAATAAAACCCTCAGTGCTCGCTCAGGCTTATTTTAAATATGCCTTGATTCTTGACGATTTTAACAGACAGCAGCCGGCCCTTGATTTTTATCAAAAGAGCATAAGAACCGATAAAGAAAATAACATTTATCTTTCCGCTGCATATACAAACATAGCTGAAATTCTAAAAGAATCCGGCAGCCTGAATAAGGCCGAAGACTATTTTAAACTCGGATTAAAAACGGATTTTGAACGTTCCAACTATGAGGGAATGTATTACATCTGCCTCAAGCTATCCCAGCTTTACGAAACCCTGGCGCCGCAAAAGGTGCTTGCATTTTTGCTTAAGTCACTTTCTTCAGCAAAAAGAACCAGAGAGGCTCTGTATATAACAAACGCATATATAGAACTCGGTGACTACTATATGACAAAACAGCAAGACGCAAAAGCCTTTAAAGCTCTGCTTCTTGCAAAGAAAAATATTTCCGTTGACGAATCATCTGAAAGCATTGATTTGAGAATAAATGACTTGAAAGCAAGAATGGATAAAGATTTAACAGACAAGATAACGGATGAAGTAAACCAACATGAATAAAGAACAAATAGAAGCAATAGAAAAACTTTTAGGCACAGGATTATCAAAACAGGCGCTGTTACAGTTCAACGATTACGAAAAGCTTTTTAAAATTTACAACTCTCATACCAATTTAATCAGCAAAAACGATGAGAACTTCTTTTTTGAAAAACACGTCTATGACTCGCTGTGTCTAAGTAATTTCTTTACCAAATACAAAATTCAGTCCGGTATAAAGCTTCTCGATGTCGGCACAGGCGGGGGATTTCCATCAGTTCCGTTAAGTATCGTTTATCCGGAAATGCAGATATATCCGATAGATTCGGTTGCAAAAAAGATAGGATTTATTGAGCTTGTGCAAAAAGAATTGCGGCTTGAAAATCTGCACCCGATTTGTAAAAGAGTTGAAGATTTGAATACTGAATACAAAAACTCTTTTGATGTCGTTACCTCGCGCGCGGTTGCTGCACTTAACCTGCTTCTTGAATATACTGTTCCTTTTGTAAAAACAGGTGGATATTTTGCGGCTTACAAATCCAAAAATGCGCAGGAAGAACTTGCGTATGCAAAAAACGCAATAGAAACCCTAAAAAGCGAATTTGTCGAAAGTATAAGTTACACACTTCCTCTTGAAGAAGATTACACAAGAGAACTTTTGATATTCAAAAAGAAAAGCGCCGCCTCAAATATTTATCCGAGAAAATCAGGTCAGGCAAAGAAAAAACCTCTTTAATATTTTAGAATCTAATCTAGTGTCGCAGTTGCCCCTCGAGCCTTCGAGCAGTCACTGCTCACCTTTGCCTTCTTTTTCGGCTGAACTGTGGTGAAGCCTGAAAAATGGCTTCACTATGTGAACAATGTGACACTCCAAAAATTCGTTTACGTCGCTTTGCTCATTATCACAAATTTTTCTCGGACAAATTAACAGCTTTAGCAAATAAAAAACGGCTCTGTAAAATTTAAAAGAACAAAGCCGCTGTTGTTTCATGTGGATTGTGGATTAGTGTGTAGTTAGGAATCAGGATATCAGTAAAAACCGTATACCTACTGCTGTTATGGGACAGAAAAATCTTATCCCATAGCAGCAACCTGAGGTTCTTCTTTAAGAGTTTGCTGTTTTATTTCAGTAAATTTTGGCGCCGCTGTATCATTATCTTTTGCGGTAAAACCGATAGGTCTTCTCTTTGTTTTGCCCGAAGCTTTAATATTCTGGTCAAGGTGTTTTTTAAGAGCATTTTCAAAATCCTGCTGCAAAAGTACTATATTTTCACAATCTTCGGGAGTAAAAGTCCCCTGCTCAATTTTTTCAAAAATTCCCAGTCTATCATAAGCCATATCATAGGCATTGTCGATAATTTGGTTTGTATCTGCGCCCGTGAGCGAATATTTGTGCATTTTATCAGCGAATGCATTCCTGTTAAAGTTTTTGTCAATCTTCAAACCTTTAAGCTGTTTGTTAAAAATATCTTTCATCGCATCAGCATCAGGGAAAGGAATTTCTATCTGTTTACCCAGTCTGCCGGCTCTTAATATAGCCTCATCAAGCAGTTCGGGTCTGTTTGTTGTAGAAATTACAAAAACTTTGTCATTGTTTTTTTCAAGATCACTTATCAAACTCAACACCTGATTAAGTTCATCCGCAGCATACGGCTGTAGCGTACTTCTCGTTTTGAACACTGCATCGCACTCGTCAATAAGCAGAATGCTCGGCTGGTTATCAACTGCTTCTTTAAAAACATTTCTCCAGTTTGCTTCCGTTTGTCCGACAAGGCCGCCTCTTAAAGACCCTGCATTTACCTCAATATAATTAGCCTGTGCATCATTGGCAAGAGCCTTTGCCACAAAGGTTTTTCCGGTACCGGGCGGGCCGTATAAAATTATGCCGTGATTGAGTTTTTTTCTCATTGCATAGGCTTCGGGATTTTTAATCGGATACAAAATATTTTTCTTTAATTCTTTTACGACATTATCCATACCGCCGACATCATCAAGCCCGAATTTTTTTGCCTGTACGTCTTCGAGAAACAAATCTTTGAAAGTTCTTTTATTAACGTTGACAATAGAAGGTTGAACAAATTTTGTGAAGTTATAAGGCTCACTGAACTCTGCACGCAAAAAACTAAGATTTTCAGCAGATTTTTCTTTTACGCTAAAGCTGAACTTATTGTTCAAATTAACCTTTGCATCCGGAGTAATCCAAACGCCTGATTTTTGCCCGACAAGATAATTTTTACCTTCAAGATTCGATACAAGAATAGGAGCTTTGCCGAGATTTATTATCTCAGGGCTAATCTCACTTCTGGAAATTGCCACAGCTTCCGGTATTTTTTCTTCTGGCAGGAAGAAAACTCTTTTTATTACTTTGTTAAAAACTTCTATAGATTCGTTTAACAATTTATTTGCTGTTTTTTTATTTTTTGCAGCAACAATAATATCATTGCCGTCAATTATTTCAACAAGTGACGCTAATCGCTCTTCAAAAGGAATACTCTTAATTGCAGAAGTGATAGCGCTTCCGACTTTTTCTATACCTTTAAACGAAATCTGTTCATTAGCGGGTTTGACAAGAAGTTGATTATAGTGAATATCGGCAAGATTTACAGTCGAATTTGATGCCGGCTTTTCTTGCACGGTAGTATCTTTTAGCTTGTTTTGTCTGTAAATTTTTTGATATGTTTCAGACGTTGTGTAAGGCTTGATTGCGGAAATTTGCATAAATAACTTCTTCTCCCTTCTTTAGGCTAAACATTTTCAAAAAAAACCGCTTACCAAAAATTTGATTAGCGGCTGTATTTAATAATAAGTGTGATTTTTACAATATTTTAAACCAAAACCGCATACTCCGCTAAACGTTTTGAATAACGCACATTATGGCAAATAACAGACATAAGCGTATGCATTAACATATAATCTCCTTAGTTTTACAATGGTAGTAGTTGTTTATTATTTAATACACTACACTTTGTTTTTGATTTCGTCAATACCCTTGAGGCTATAGAAAAAATAAAGGTATACGATAATCAGTTGTATACCTTTATATAAATTGTGTTTTTGACACTTTTTATTTTTTTATTTTATGTTTACATTCGTTTACAAATTAGGTTTGGGCAAATTCCTGCTGGTCTTGAATTTCGCTGTTATCAGGTTCTGTTTCAACATATTTGTAATGGCACATCGATGCAACCTGTTTGCCCCACTGTTCAATTATTTCGTCTTGAGAAAGTTCGTAAGAGATAGGCTTGCCAATCTGAACAATTACTTTTGACTTGAAAGGAATCCAGTTATATTGCTCACAACCGATAATAGAAACCGGCAAAATATTCCATTTGGCCGCCTTTGCTATTACCGCAAAGCCCTTGTTTATTTTTTCTATTGTGTGGTTTCTTCTTATTCCGCCCTGCGGGAAGATACCTAAAAGCCAGTTTGTTTTTGTCAGTTCCTTAACTGTTTTTATTGTTGAAACTTCAAGCTTTTGTCTGTTTACGGCAAAAGCACCGAGCCAATCGATATTCAAAGTAAAAAAGCCAAAGTTTTCGAACAGTTCTTTTTTAGCCATATAAGCAATGGGTTTTCTCACCGCAATTGACACAAGAAACGGGTCAAAATGCGAAATATGGTTTGCAGCACAGATAAATTTTCCGTCTTTCGGAATATTTTCTCTGCCGCGTATTTCAAACCTGTAGAAAAACCAGAAGAGCGGTATAGCAATAAAAATGCACCACAAAGCCTGAAATATCATTCTGAAAGTATTATATTCGTAAGCATATCTTCTTGCATAATTCCTTGACATTAATGCTCCTTCAATTACTTCAAACTATTCTAAGACGTATTCTTTCCCTGTCATTTGCGAAATAGAATCGCACCACTGTTTCATCATATCATCGATATTGTCGCTGTAAGGTATTATTTTGCCGATTTTTACAGTCAATTTAGGGCTGAACGGCCATTTTGGCTTCTGGTCTGTTCCGATAATAGCAACAGGCAATATCCCTGTTTTTGTGGCTTTTGCAAAAGAAGCAAAGCCTTTTGTTATCTTTTCCACTTTCTGGCTGGAATCTCTTGTCCCCTGAGGGAAAAGCCCCAGCATCCAATTTGTATTTTTTATATTTAAAGCTGTTTTGATTGTCGAAACTTCTACCTTATCACGTCTGACGGCAAAGGCACCGCAAAAATCCATTAATGTTCTTGAAAAGAACTTTTCAAAAAGTTCTTCTTTTGCCATAAACGCAATCGGCAAATTAAGAGCAAACGGAAGCAAAAACGGGTCGCGTCCGGAAATATGGTTGGCCGCAACGATAAATTTTCCCTGTTGAGGTATATTTTCTCTGCCTTCAACCGAATAATCGTACATCAGTCTTATAAAGCTGCCAAAACATAAATGGCAGGTAATCCACTGAAATACAGTACGGAATTTATTGTAAATTTTTGCATCTCTTTTAGAAAATGTGCTCATTAAAACGCCCTGAACTTTCGTTGTATGTATAGCGATACCACATATCTCTTATAAAGATATTCTAGCAGAAAATATATTAAAAAAACAATTAGCTTATCAGGGACTTTTGTAGCAAATTCCACAGATGCTATAAAAGTCCGTAATTCTGAGGACTTTAGTCCAAAGAAGCTTTTTTATTAAGATACTTCACTAACGCTCAGTATGACGCTGTTTTGAGAATTTTTTGCGGAATTTGCTATATACCTGCCGTTTATCAGGTATGCTAAATAAACAGTCCTTATAACTCCATTGCTTTAACAATATCGGTTAATTCGGCAGAGGTCTTTTTAACTTCACAGCCTGAATATTTTATTGCTGAATCAGGGTCTTTAAGCCCGTTGCCTGTTAAGATGCAAACCATTTTTTTGTTTGGTTCAACAAGCCCGAGTTTTAAAGCTTTTATTACACCTGCAACCGAAGCTGCACTGGCAGGTTCGGCAAGTATGCCTTCGGAAGAAGCAATAAGTCTATATGCCGCAATAATCTCCTCATCAGTAACAAAATTGATAACACCGCCTGATTTATCACGCGCATTTTCTGCCTGTTTCCAGCTTGCAGGGTTGCCTATTCTAATTGCGGTAGCGATTGTTTCAGGTTTTAATATACGTTCTCCTTTAACAATTGCAGCTGCACCTTCAGCTTCAAACCCCATCATTTTAGGCAGATGTGATATTTTTTTGAGGTTATAAAACTCTTCGTAACCTTTAAAGTAAGCCGTAATATTTCCTGCGTTGCCTACCGGTATAAAGTGATAATCCGGCGCATCGCCTAAGGCCTCACAGATTTCAAAAGCACCGGTTTTTTGCCCCTCAATTCTGTACGGGTTAACGGAGTTTACGAGAGTAACAGGGTATTTTTGAGAGATTTCGATTACTCTTTCAAGCGCCTCGTCAAAGTTCCCTTTAATCGCAATAATTTCTGCCCCGTACATCATTGCCTGAGATAATTTGCCAAGTGCAATATATCCGTCAGGAATAAGTACATATGTTTTTAAACCGGCTTTAGCGCCGTAAGCAGCGGCTGCTGCCGAAGTATTACCTGTTGAAGCGCATATAATAGCTTTAGCGCCCTCTTCTTTTGCTTTTGTGACAGCCATTGTCATTCCGCGGTCTTTAAAGCTGCCTGTAGGGTTTGCGCCTTCAAATTTCAGATAAATTTCACAATTCAATTTATCAAGGCCAATCTTTTTTGCAAGATTATCAGCCTTAATTAGCGGAGTATTACCTTCATTCAACGTGACTACCGGCGTTGAATCCGTAACCGGCAGATACTCTCTGTATCTGTTTATTAAGCCTTGATAATGTCCTTTTTGTTGAAATTTTTCATTTTCCATTTTTAATACTCCGGATTATTACATTACTCTTATAAGATTGTTTATTTTAATGATATTTTTGTTGCTGCGCAGCTCTTCAACAGCGGCATTAACATCGTTTTCTTTGCTTTCTTCAGTTATGACGACAATCTCGGCAGTGTTTTCTTTATCAATACCTTTTTGCAAAACACTTGCCAGACTTATGTTGTGTCTTCCGCAAATTTCGCCTATAGTGCCGATTACACCGGGGGTATTTGCAGCCGTTACGCAAAAATAATACCTGTTAACAGTATCTTTTATATCAATCTGCTGCGCGTTAATTTCGTGTGTACATTTCATAAACGGAAGCATATTTTCTGAACCGAGGCTTCCGGCAATAGCCAGTATATCGCCTAAAACAGAACTTGCTGTAGGAAATTCCCCTGCTCCGGGGCCTGCAAACATTACTCTGCCTACGGGAAAGCCCTCTAAAACAACGCTGTTTGTTACGCCGCTAATACCGGCAAGACAATCTTTTACGGACACAAGCATAGGATGTACGCGCACATCGGCTTTGTTATCCTCTGTCAGCCTTGCAAGGGCAATCAATTTGATTTTATAGCCCAATTCTTGTGCAAACTGCATATCTTTCGCGCTGATTTTTGTGATACCTTCACGATAAATTTTGTTTATATCAACTCTCTGGTTCAATGCGATAGTAGCGAGGGTTGCGATTTTGTATGCAGAGTCAAAACCTTCAACATCACCTGTCGGATCGGTTTCCGCATAACCTAATTTTTGCGCTTCGGCAAGTACTTCCTCGTATGACACACCCTCTTTTTCCATTTTTGTAAGGATATAGTTGGTTGTACCGTTTAAAATAGCCTCTATTTTATTGATTTTATTACCCGCTAGTGTGGTTTTTATCGGCATAATTATCGGTATACCGCCGGCAATTGCAGCTTCGTACAGGATTGTAACGTTATTTTTATTTGCAAGTGCAAAGAGTTCCTGTCCTTTTTTAGCTAAAAGCTCTTTGTTAGCCGTAACTATATGTTTACGGTTTTGTACGGCTGTTTTTAAAAGTTCATAAGCAGGGTCAATGCCGCCTATTACTTCGACAACTATATCTATATCGGGGTTGTTGACAACTTCAAACGGGTCTGTTGTTAAAAGAGAGGTATCAAAATTTTCAATATCTCTTTTTTTATTAATATTTTTAACAGCAATTTTTACAATTTCAATATTACCAAAATCTCTCAATACCTTAACAACACCTGTACCCACAGTGCCGAGACCGATTAAGCCCAGTTTTACTTTACCCGATTTTTCCATATTTCTCCTAACATTGCTAATATAGAATCTATTAAAACATAAAAAAGATTAAATAAAAGAATGCCCCTGAAAGTTGTAATCAAGGGGCACTCTTTATAAAAAACCATACTACATTGCAGCCAGTTTATCAGCCAGCGGGGTAACAAGCGTACCGTTAAGAGACTTATCAATTTCTTTCAATTTATTTGCAATTGTTTCCATTTCATCAGTCCATACAAAATTATCCAGCACATATTTTTCGCCGGTTGCAAAGTCTTTTGAAAGCTGGACGCTAATGATTTGCGCAAGCATTTTTTGAGCAGTCGGAACCATTTTATCCATATCAATTTCCAAAAGGCCCTGTTCATTAAGCCATATTGCCTTATTTTCAAGGAAAAATTTTGTCTGCATTACAGTTCTTACCCTGTGAGCCTGAGATATGGTAGGTTTGGCTTTTAAGAAGTTATCGGCAGCATAAGTAACAATAATTTGTTTCTTTTCTTCTTCCGTATACATGCCGAGTCCTGCAAGTACATCCAATAAAGCAAGCGAACCCATATCGGCTTTGTTTTCTTCTATGATGTTTTTATATTTGCCGAGTGCTTCGGTACCCGACTTTGGCCCGAGAGAGTGAACGTTTTCATGCCCGATGGTAAACCAGTGATCGGCCTCCTGATTGTAGTATTGATGCAGTTCCTTTGCTAAAGTTGCATCAAGACGTTTTTGTCTTTTGGCTTTTGCCTCGGGGCTTGTGCTGATTCTTATTTGCCGGTGGTAGACATTTCTTCTGCCCCCGCCGATTTTTAACGATGGTTTATCGTTATTCGGAAGATTTTGAGCAAGGGTAATTCCACCGCGATAGGTACCCTCATCTCCTCTTAATGTAACGATATCAACATCGACCATGGTTTGTTTTCCGTCGTCACCCTCTGTAATATTCTGTTCGTATTCATCATTGTATGGCATATGCTGTGCGAGAGTAGGCATATATTTTTTTATTTCAAGCAGTTTATTTGTGCCTTCTTTATTGACAATACCGACTCTTATGCCGATGGAATCTTTTGAAATAGGCTCTATATTGTTTTGTACAAGCAGATTATTCAGTTCTTCATTTTCTACCACTGTGCCTGTCATTTCGTCTGCGTATTGTTCTCTTGAAATTGTAAATTCAAGCGGTGTATCCTGAAGCTGTGCCCATTTTTTATCAGCATAAGCATCATTATTTGGATTATTTTCGCAAAGTGCAATTGCCTGTAATTTAAGGTATTTATTAAAATCCTCGTTTGTGGAAACTTCTGCGGCAGCTTCAAGTTCGTCAGCTATATAAGAAAATTCTTTTGCAAAATATTCCGTATAATCAACGGCCTTTAATTTGTCACCGTCACGAACAACCATAGAGCGCTGGTTTAGAATATTTCTCACTTCTTCAATTTGTCCGTCATTAAGCATTTTTATAAGAATTTCATGAAACTCTTCTTTTGTTAAATCAACCGGATAAAAGCCTTTGCCCGGAAGCTCTTTTGTGTTTTTGGCAAGAAAAATTTTATTGGCTTCAGAGTCAACAGCGTTCATACCTATTTGTGCATTGAACAGGGTGAGAGTCATTTTGGCGTCTTCGTTGCCTTTTTGAGTTTCTTCTTCAAGATATGCTTTAAAATCAAGATTGTCGGGATTATCCTGTTTCATAAACACTTCATCTATCGCTTTTGCAGCTTTTACAAGGTGGATTAAAGCTTCTTTATCACCCTGAGCAAGTGCTTCATACTCTTTTGCATCCTCTTTCAACATTTCCTTCGGGATAAGACAGTCTTTTGACGTTCTTTTGACAAGCTCTTCATGAGAAAGATTAAGTTCAAAATTTTTCATATTACAAACTCCTTATACTTCACTGCGGATAATGTTTTTGTAACGCAAAAAATGCTTTTTAACAATCCGTTTTATCGCGTATTTTTAATCTAGTGTCGCAGTTGCCGCCTCGAGCCTTCGAGCCGTCACTGCTCACCTTTTCAATGTGTCACTCCAAAAATTCGTTCACATCGCTTTGCTCCTTATCACGAATTTTTCTCGGACATTTTAATTGAAAAGAATAATAACAACAGCCCCCGCTATCATTATCAAAGAACCTGCCAGACGGGGAATGATATTTTGTTCTTTAAATATCTTATAACCAAAAACAATGCTGAGCACAGATGACAGCTGAAACAAAGACAGTGCATAACCCACATTCATATGGGCAAAAACATAATTTGTCGTATATTGCATAATTCCCATACAAACAACAAGTTTTAATATATGGTTTGCATTTTTGCTTTTTATAATTTCCAGCTCTTCTTTAATTTTTATTTTTTCAAAAACAAGCAGCAGCACAGAAAAAACAGCGCCAAACAAACACCAGGAATAAAAAGCATCTGCGGCAGAAGATAAGAGTATTACTTTTTTTATAATTATTGCTTCAATTGCACAGAACAAAAGAGAATAAAAACGGTATTGAATCTCTTTGTTCTTTAAAAGTTTTAAACTGAAACGCTCCAGTGTCGTATCAAGAATAAAATAACTTCCGAAAAATATCAAAGCCATGCCGGCAAGTCCAAAAAGATTTGGAATTTCATGCAGAAAAATTATACCGAGAATAAGCCCTATTACTGATTTATAAGAGTTAATCGGCCCGATAACGGAAAGCTCACCGTTTTTTAAAGACTTTACAAGAAAAGCATTACCTACAGCCCCGCAGGCGCCCATTAAAAATGAATAAATCCAAAAATCAAAAATCATGTTTCGCAAAAAATCGCCGGTAAATATAAACGGAAGACAAATTATTGTGACAAACAAATACGTAAGGAAGGTTATCATCAAAGGATTGTTCTTTGATGTAAGTTTTTTTTGATAGACATTCCCCAGCGTATTTGAAAAAATACGTAACACAATTGCACCTGTTGTCAGAAAAAACTGTAAAATCTTTTTCTCCTTTGCTTCCGCTATAAAAACATTTTAGATTCCGCTATCTAAAATACTATTATAAATAAAATTAAAACAATTAGCCGTTCGGGTATAAAATTTTTATAGGCAAAATCAGATTTTTGAAGTAAAATATTTTTATGAAAAAGTTCTTAGCAACAGCGGTGGTTATAGTGTCTTTATGTCAGAGTGTTTATGCATTTCCTGTCGACACATCCGACTGGGTTTGTTCGGAAGAACCCGGTCAGTTATCCGTTGTTGCAGCCGAAATAGATTTAAAAAGTGATTTAAAGCAGGAATATCGGGTTTATCAAACGTCTTTAGAAAACAAAACCAATTCAACCCTTGATATTTCCATTCCTTCTAATGCAATTGTTGACTCTAATGTTACAAAGATACTAAACGGCGGGCTGTCGCTTAAAGAATTAATGCAAATACCCAAAGAGATTGCAGTAGAAAGCTACAAAGAAGATGTTGGCACGGGCTGTGTTGCGGCTGCACACAAAGGGCTTATTTACACAACAGCAACAGCAGGTGCGGTAGCCGCAGGTGCAGGGCTTATCGGTGTTTATCCCCAGCAAAAGATAGAAGAATACTTTGCACACAAAAAAATAAAAAAAGAATACCAGAAATATTACGGCAGCTTGATTAGCGATTTTGCCATGCCGCCTATGTCACAAAAAGATTTGATTATTTTTGTTCCGATAGACAATACAAACTGTGTAATTAACGTAAACAACAGAATCGACCGCGATGACGTTTACTCTGATTATCACCAGTTATAAGAACAAAAAAAGGAAGCCATAAAGACTTCCTTTTAAATGGTGGGCCCGGAGAGACTCGAACTCTCACACCAAAGGCGCTAGATCCTAAGTCTAGTGCGTCTACCAATTTCGCCACAGGCCCTTTATTTAATTTTCAACATGGGCAACTGCGTCTACCACCTCTCGCAAAAGTGACATTTAGTCACTTTTCCTCGGCAGAGTGCCACAGGCCCTTTATTTAATTTTCAACATGGGCAACTGCGTCTACCACCTCTCGCAAAAGTGACATTTAGTCACTTTTCCTCGGCAGAGTGCCACAGGCCCTTTATTTAATTTTCAATGTATATAAATCTTATCGTATAAATTGTAATCGTCAATAGTTATAAATGTTGATAAATTATTACCTTTAGCGTATTATAAAACTAACGGGGCGTTAGCGCAGCTGGTAGCGCACAACACTGGCAGTGTTGGGGTCACGAGTTCGAGTCTCGTACGCTCCAGATTTTACAACAAGAGCCGAAAAGGCTCTTTTTTTGTTGGCTATTAAAATTTTCAGTTATTCCACTTTTGAATTAACTCTTCTGTAATTTTTAACCCTGTAGGTGTTGTGGCAAGCCCTGCTTCAGAACTTTCTTTAAGTTTTGGCGACATCATCTCGCCAACCTGTTTCATAGCGTCAACTATTTCATCTATCGGAATAACAGACTCTATCCCTGCCAGCGCAAGTTCTGCACCAACAACGGCGTAAATAGAAAGAAACGCATTGCGTTTAACACATGGGATTTCAACCAGTCCGGCTACAGGGTCACAAACTAAACCCATTATATTTTTGAGCGTCAAAGCCGCGGCATTAATTATTTGTATGTTTGTGCCGTCATACAATTCAACAATTGCGGCAGCAGCCATAGCAGCGGCAACGCCGCATTCACTCTGACAGCCTGCCACGGCACCGGCAAGAGCAAGCTTGTTAGATACTATTTTCCCTATCAAACCGGCAGTAATCAAAGCATCGATTTCTCTATCTTTATTTGTTTTCAATTCTTCCGAAACCGCTATAATAACAGACGGCACAATTCCGCAGGAACCTGCTGTCGGGCATGCAGCAATTTTACCCATCCTTGCGTTTTGTTCTATTGTTGCAAGCGAATAGGTCAATATTTTTTGATGCAATACAGAAAACAAAGATTTTGAGTTTTTGTACATGCTTATAAGCCTTGCGCAGTCATCACCGCACATTCCGCTTGTTGATTTTTCATCAGACTCAAGCCCTGACTTTATAGCAGATTTCATTGCTTCAAGAATAACACCGGTCTTGTTTCTGATTTCTTCAACAGAAATTTCGGTGTTTTCTGCTTCTAAAAGTTCGCAAATTTCATAAAGTTTTTTATTTTTGTCTTTCGACATTTCTAAAATGTCTGAAAAATTCATTAAATTCGTCATTTTTTCAACACTTCTATATTTCTTATTAAATAAACCTCTTCAATATTTTGCAGCTCTTTTATTACGGAATCAGATATTCCGCCGTCAATACAAAGCCCCATGGAAGCCTGCTTGCCTTTGGCTTTTCTGTCGCAGTGCATAGAGGCAATGTTAATATTTTGACTCTGCAAAAGTGCTGTTACGCGATAAATCATACCCGGTTTGTCTTTATATATAAGTATAATTGTGTCATAGTCGCCGTTTATATTGAATTTATATCCGTCTATTTTGGTAATGGCAACCTCTCCTGCGCCGACAGAAATGCCGCTTATCTCCATCTTGCCGAGGTTATCGTTTTCAAGAATAACATCAACAGAGTTAGGGTGTCTTGTGTAATCTTCAAGATACTCAAAAGCGTAGTCAATACCGAGTTTGTCAGCTTCTTGATAAGCTGTTTTTATTTTTTCGTTGTCAACATCGTATCCGAGCACGCCACCGAGCAATCCTTTGTCCGTACCGTGGCCTTTTCCTGTTTTAGAAAAAGAATTGTAGAGCTTAAAGGTTAGTTTTGCCGGTTTTTCGCCAAAAATTTTGCCGGCAAGATACCCTATACGTACGGCTCCGGCTGTATGAGAACTGGACGGCCCTATCATAACAGGGCCTATAACATCAAATAATGTTTTGGCTTTATCCATAAAATTACCTTAAAATATTTATCTTTCAATCTAATTTTATACAATTATAAAAAAGTTTAGTCAATTTCCTTGTTTTATACGAAAAATTGTTTTGATTTTATTTATAATTCTTAATATAATAGAATTGCATCTATATAAATAGAGGGGAACTATATGAATGAGGAAATTTCGGGATTAAGAAAACTAACAACATTGCAGCTTTTAAACTTCTGCCTTGGCTTTTTCGGGCTTCAGTTTGCATGGCAAATGAGAATAATTCTTTCAGGGCCTGTTACGGAAGGTCTTGGCGCATCGCCGTTTATTTTTGGTTTAATATGGCTTGCAGGGCCTGTTACGGGAATGGTCGTACAGCCGATTATCGGTGCAATGAGTGACAACACTCATACGGTATTCGGAAGAAGAAGACCATATCTTATGCTTGGTGCAATTCTTGCAGCAATCGCTCTATGGGCGTTTCCTAATTCCGAAGGAATTGCAAATATTACAGCCTCTAAACTTCACATCGCAGTCCCCGAGTTCGGTGGGCTTATCGTTGCAGCGATAATGATATGGATTATAGATGCCTGTGTAAACGCCGCTCAAGGGCCATACAGAGCATTGATTCCCGATAATATTGAACCAGAACAGCATTCTATAGCAAACTCTTATTTGAGTTTTGCAATAGGGCTTGGCTCTGTTATCGCTGCCGGTACCGCACCGTTTTTAAATTGGGCTTTCGGGTATCAAATGTCTATAGAAGCACAGTTTATTATGGCCGCTCTGGCTTTTTCTCTCGGTATGACATGGACTTGTATAACTTTTAGTGAACGCAAGTTTGAAAAAAAAGAAGAATCTGCTCAAGATAAAGAAAAAAAGCCGACTTTTATTGACAACTTTAAAACATTTCTACAATCTTCACCCGAGGTATATAAAATATGCATGATGCAATTTTTTACGTGGATTGGCGTAATGTGTATGTTCATTTTCTTTACACAGTTTTCTATCCACACAATATTCAATGTACCTGATTTAACAAGCGTATCAGACGCGCTTGTTTTGCAATACGAAGAAGCAACTGCCAATGCAACAAACTTTTCTTCAATATGCTTTGCGGTTCTTAATCTCGTATGTTTTCTTGTTTCTATCCCTATAGGCCTTTTGTCCACAAAGTTCGGAAACAAGAAGGTCCACGCTATTGCATTGTTGACTATGACTTTAGCTTATCTTTTAATGGCAGTGACTAAAAACCCTAAAGCTATAATGCTTTTAATGGGTATTTCCGGTATAGGCTGGTCAAGCATACTTGCTTTGCCTTTTGCAATGCTGTCAGAATACATTAAAAAAGGTTCGGAAGGCGCTGTTATGGGAATATTTAATATTTTTATAGCAGGCCCTCAGGTACTTGTGTGCACACTGGTTGCATGGTTTATTTCTAAATGCGAAGTACATCTTGCTGGCGGATTGATTAATTATCACTGGGAATATTCATTCTATGTCGGTGCGATAGTACTATTAACAGCTTTATTGATAACAGTTATGATTAAGGAAAGAAAAATCAATTAAACAAAATAATATATTTTGATACATAAAACCCTGCGGCAAAAGCTTGCAGGGTTTTATGTAACGAAATGTAACAAAATAGATATATATTGAATATAGCTTTTTTATTTTGTTTTTATATATATGTAAGTAAAGT
>CALUTJ010000003.1 GCA_944323685.1 Candidatus Gastranaerophilales bacterium
AAAGCACAAACAGTTGACGACGAAAAGCGAGAAGAACTTGAAAAGTACGTTAAAGAGTTACTGTATGAACGTACTGCGGGAAAAAAAGAGGAAGAATAGGGGGGCATTATTTCCTCCCGCTTCTCTCTAAACACATTATAGTTTTACACCAACTTTGTTATACAAGAAAGAATTTTTTAATATGGCAGATTAACCATTATATAGTTCCTTTAATGAGAAATATCTTTTTTGTTGATCTTCTGTCATCATATCTAAATTTTGGGCCTGAGTTAATAAATTATACTCTTCTTCACCATCAATTTCGTGTTGAATGGCGCCCATATTTTCCATTTCTGTTTTAAATATTTCCAGGCTTTCATTGCTCAGACGATATTTTGAAGAGGTCAACAGTTTAGGCAAATTGATGCCTACTGATTCATCTGAAGATTCAATATAACGTGAAACCGCATCTTCTACAGCAGCTTTGATACCTGCTCCATATAAAGAACCTATGTCCCGTTTGGGTTCTAATCTTTTATCATATCTATCAATTGGTAGTTGACTAATATCAATCAAATCAATATTTCTGCCATCACTTTGCAATTTTTTTATTTTTTCATTTTCTTTATTTAAGTAAAATTTAATAATTTTTTTTGAGTCTTCAATGCTGGGTATAGACACAGCTAATTTATCACATTTACCTTTCCTTAAAGAGATTTCCGTATCTATTTTAGAAGGATAATTTGATGTAAAAATAAAAGTAACACCTGCTGCATCACTCATTTTGTCGTCTTGAAACTTTTCACTGCTATGATCTAATAGCCCCTTTAAAATAGTTTTGTTATTTTCTGCGTCCTCTTCACTATTGCCAGGGTAATCCGGATCAAAATACGCATCTGCGTCATCAATTATAATAATTGTTCTCGGTGATTGTTGATTAACAATTAAATTAGCTTTCTCATCAATATTCATCTCACTATATTTTTTACCTGTCACACTATCTGGTTTTAGATTAGCTCTGACTAAATTATTTTCTATATTTACTTTTTTATAATTTTCTTTTGCGTCGTTAACTGCTTCTGTAATTTCATCTATGAAAATCTTTGGTGATACATTTTCCAATATTTTGTAATTACACCCTGCTTCTTTTGCTGCTGCTCTTGCCAGTTGTGACTTACCGCATCTGATTGGGCCGTATATTAATAATGCAGGTGGAATTCTTTCAGTTGTACCCAGTGCATTTTCTCGTTGGATAGGCTCTACAAGAAGTCGTTTTATTTCTTTTTTCTCATTTTCATATCCTGCGGTAGTTGCCTCAATAGCATCGGTCTTATTTGCAAGTAATTCTTTTACTTTTGCATAAACTTCCAGTTCATCTGTTTGCAATAATGCTTTAAAAATGTCTTCGTTTTTTCTTATAATTTCATCTTGCTTTTCTGCTTCTATTACTCTTTGACGCCAATTTTCTTTGATTTCCATTTGTTTACTTTTTTTAACACGTCCTTTATGAGGAATAAACCCTAAATATTTTCCGGAGCCTTGTTCTTTTAGTCTTTCAATTTCCTTGTTTGCTTCGGTTTCGGCATCTATATTCACTTTTTTTTGTCTGTTTAAATAATCACAATATTGTGCTATCTGCTTACGTCTCAAGGTTTCTTTATTTAATTTTTCTAATTCTTCATCAGTAAGCTCTTTAGAACCAAAATTAATATAGGCTTTTGGAACTCCAAGTATTCTCGTATTGGATATAGAACTTTGATACTTATTAATTTTAATTTTTGATTGTCTATTTGTGTGATTATATATTCCTGATAAAATCGTATTGTTTGAATTTAGCGGTAATATCATTGTTTCTCACCTTTTTCATTAATAATTTCTTGATATCTTGTTTTGTATTGTTTTAATAATTCCAAATCCTTGTCCGGCAAAATATCTTCCAGTTCTGACATTTCTTCTATTTTTCTTTCTAAAAATTCTTTTTCCGAAAGTATGCTGCGATCAATGATTTCATCTTTTTTGTCTAAACCTTTCAAAGAAAGTTCTTTTAGGTAGATGTTATATTTTTTTGGGGTAATATCTCTTTTGTAATGATTAAACGTTCTAATTAAATGCAGATTATAATCAATTTGCGGATTGTCAATATAAGAATCAGCTGCGTCTAATATCATATATTGAATAGAGTCGTTGCTAAATGCGCCATCTTTTTCATTAGGTGCATAATATTCTACAAATTTCTTCAAGTTAATATTTTCTATATCAATTTTCTTTAAATCAGGATTTTCTTTAATATATGTGTCAATTAAAGCATTGGCCTGTTTCATATAATGCTTTATAACATCAATCATATCCTGACCTGAGGGAGGTAAAACAGGAACCCTTTCACATTTGCCAACCTCCAGCTCTTCAGGTATTCTCGACGGATAATTTGTTGTGCATAAAAATGTCACAGCCGCAGCTTTTCCTCTATTTGGCTTCGGCCATTCCGCACAACCGTCAAAAACTTGTTTTAATAAGAGTTTGTTACCATCAATTACCCTTTTATCAACAATTCTATCGTTAAAGTATTTGTCAAACTCATCAATAAGAATGACTGTTCTTGGTGAACCGATTTTCAACAAAGCTTTTAACTTTTCCTCATCGCTCATTTCATTGTATTCTTCAGATTCTTTCAGTTTTTGTATAGCTTGGGTTCTGCTTTCAAATTCATTTCTCGCTATTGCTACTAGGTCTCTGACTTTTTCAGGAAAATGATTAGCACTAGTGTTTGTTGGTATTTTAAGAATATTACACGAGGTTTCTTTAGCTACGGTTTCAGCAGCCAGTGTTTTTCCGCATCCGGTAGGTCCACATAGCAAAATACAGTTAGCTACTTTAGGAACATTATTTTCAATTTCTTCAACACCAGTAATCAGCTCTCTTTTTATCGGTTCCAAAAACATTCTGCCCATATCTCGTTTTAAGCTGCTATAGCCGGCAATTTCTTTATCCAAAGATTCTCTTGACATTTTTATCAATTCGGTAACAGATTTATGTCTTGTTAGCAAATCTTTATCCACAAGTTGTTTATATTCGTCTTTGTGCTCCATTATATTGTTATATTTTTTTAAATCAGTTTCATATAAGTTATTGTATTTCCTTCTGATTTCATATTCTTTTTCATCATTGATATTTCCGAAAAATTTTTTCTGATTTTCTATTTCAATTTCTTTTTGGGCTCTCAGGTCATACTCTTTTTTTGCTTCGTCTTTATCCCAACTTATAGCCCATAAATAGTCCTGTTTCATTTCTTCATTTTTAAGAAGTTCTTCTTTTTTTAGCTTTTCCTCTAACGAAATACCAAAAGACGGAGCAAATTTTACGTATGCAACTGGATAATCCGGCAGTTTTTTTATTGAATTTGAAAAGTCCTTATGAAAATTGTTTGAATTTATCTCTTCTTTATTTGAATTTTTATAGATTTTAATGTGGCTTTGTATGGAATTTACTCTCATTTCCGTGTCCTTTATTTTTTCAATTTGTTAATTTCCTCAATCATCCATGGATTTTCGTCTGTCATTTTTTTGATTACAGCATTGAGATTTTCTGTAATTACTTTATTATCAGGATATTTGTCTAAACATTTTTTTAAATCTTTATATTGTGACCAACTTGCCCCTTCAAATGCGTTTTCTTTGATTATATCTACACGAATTTTTTTGATTCCTTTCACTATTTCCTCTACTGTTTTTTCGCTGCCTATATCACATCTTTTTGAAAGACCAGATTCTAAGAATAAAAAATCTTCAAAGTCTGTACCAACTTTAGTAACGAATTTAGCATATTCTCTATACAAATCATCATCTTTTACTATGCTATATTCATCTGGCAATCTTCTTAAATCTTCTACTGTTCCATATTCATTGAGCATTTTCAAACCTTGTAGGTTCTTTTCTTTATTTATTGGTTTAAAAACTGTTTGGACCTGGATATATTCATCCCAGATGCTATTTATGTATTCCGCTTTTTCTTTTGCATATTGTTCCGGTTTTTCCGGACCGCAAGTGAATTGGGGTTTTGGTATTTTATTTGTAATATTTTCTGCAGCGGACTCTGCCACTTTTTCACCTTTATTGGCTGTTTTTTCAGCTACAGATTTGGTTTGTTTTTTCCCTATGTTAAAAAGGTTTTTTGCAACTTTTGCGATAGATTTACGTTTAAAAAATGCGACCAAAAGCATAAAGCCGCCTGTAATAGCTTCCCACATAGTTTTTTTCTTTTTGGAAGAAGTTTTTTTATTTGATAATTCTACAGTATCTTTGGGGGCAGAAACTTCTTTTGGGGTTACAATTTGCTGTTTCTGATGAATTTGTTCTATTAAATTCGATTTAAAAGATATATTGTTGATTTCCATTTTCACCTTCATTGTTTATTAACACAAAACCTATAAAGCGATTTATTTGCCTAATAATATTATATATATTAAGACTTTTTTACGTTTTTATTAATTTCCTCAATCATCCATGGATTTTCGTCTGTCATTTTTTTGATTACAGCATTGAGATTTTCTGTAATTACTTTATTATCAGGATATTTGTCTAAACATTTTTTTAAATCTTTATATTGTGACCAACTTGCCCCTTCAAATGCGTTTTCTTTGATTATATCTACACGAATTTTTTTGATTCCTTTCACTATTTCCTCTACTGTTTTTTCGCTGCCTATATCACATCTTTTTGAAAGACCAGATTCTAAGAATAAAAAATCTTCAAAGTCTGTACCAACTTTAGTAACGAATTTAGCATATTCTCTATACAAATCATCATCTTTTACTATGCTATATTCATCTGGCAATCTTCTTAAATCTTCTACTGTTCCATATTCATTGAGCATTTTCAAACCTTGTAGGTTCTTTTCTTTATTTATTGGTTTAAAAACTGTTTGGACCTGGATATATTCATCCCAGATACTGTCTATGTATGCAGCTTTCTCTTTTGCAAGTCTTTGATTTGCAACTTCAATAAGATTTGGTTGTTTTAAAATTGCATTGATAACTTTGGCCTGTCCTTTTGTTGTAGGAATAATATTTTTGAAATCACGTATATCATAATAAGTTGTGGAATCATTAACAAACGGGTAGCTAACAGCATTAAGAATCGTCAAGCAATCATTTGGGTGTGTTTCTATCCATTGTGGTGTGATTTTGAGTTCTTTGTCGTTAACAATACGCTCAAATCTTTCCATATTAAATGTTGGTTGGAATGCAGGTATAACGGTCTGTTCAGTAACTGTTGATACTGCTTTAGAAGGATTTAGAATACTTTTTTCTTCTTTAACATTTGTTTTTTTATTAGTTGGTATAATTTTGTTAAGCTTTTCTTGCAATTTTGATTTATATTGTTTGCTCTTATTTTTACAGGTCAGCAATGAATAATAATAAGCCCTGGTTAAAAAATTTGTTGTAGAATAATTTTGCTTTTTATTTGTTGACGAGTATTCATCATTTTGACCAAATGACAATAATTTTGCTTTTTTCTGATAATAAGCAGTTTGGGTATTTATTGTTTGTAAATTGTGTACGGGTGTGATTTTTAACATATTTTGTCCTTTATATCTTTCCGCCAAAGTACATATCGCTGAATTCTTTATGTGTTTGTGAGGCCGAATATATTGAATAAAGTCCTGCGACAACAGCAGCAAAAGCTAATGTATGTGGGTCTAAAATGGATCCTAATAAACCTCCCGCAGAAGCAGAAGCTCCTGAAACAGAATTCAATGAATGTGCTGCCGACGCTGCAGCTATATGACTGTTTCCGTGTATCAAACTGCTCATCACAGACATTGTTGCATATCCTTCTAATCTGGCAAGAATCATACTGGGGCGTTTTTCTTCTTTTATAACTGTTTTTAAGTCTTTTAGCATATTTTCGACTGCTTTATCTTTTGTATTACTTAGCAAAATATCAAGATATTTTATGCCGTCATCTTTGAATGCGTCCATCAATTTTTGTTCTTCTTCGTCAGATAATTTATCAACAGACGACAACATTTCTTCAATTTGCATACCTGTATTTCTCTGGATTTCTATGCTGTCTTCAACAGGATTTTGAAATTTTGATGATACACTATCTAAGTTGGAAATATAGTCTGTTAATGACATTGATATTTTATCAAGTTTAATATTTATTTGTTCCAATTGTTTGTTTATCTTTTTGAGTTCATTGTTATTGCGGACATGGATATCTGTTTTATACGCTTGATATGTTGTTTCATTCTCCAGTTTTAGTGGGATATATGTCATAAACCAGATTTTTCTGATATTATCAATGGCTTTATTTATATCTGTTTCGCTTAATGTTTGGAAGTATGCAAGCAGGGTATTTTTATTGTTTCCATACAAATCTTTTTTGTTTAAAGCAACAAGAAACAAATTTAAAAGACTTGTTTCATCATCTTTATTTTTTCCTTTTATTACATAAGTTGACATATTGTCTATTCCGTTTTCACTTAATATTAATTCAGGAATCTGATTTAATTTTTCCTCAAAAATTTCTGTATCTATAACAATTTTTTGTCTGATTTCATTTAACAATTCTTCTTTATTTTTAATGGTGTGATCTGTTATGATTTTTGTCATCGGGTCATCTCTAAATACTTTATAATTGTTAATTTCGAAGTATTTTGCAACAAAAAATTTATCAGAAATCGAAAGATCCTGAAAACCTTTTAATTCATTTAGCAATGGCAATTTTTTCATAGCTTGTTCCACAAATAGAATATGTTCATTTTCTTTCTGTAGCAGAATAGGCAAATATTCTTTTTCCCAATATTCTTTTGCCTCTTTAAACATATTTATTATGCTGTTGTCCGCAAATACAGTATGCCCGTATTTAACTGACAAATTTAAAGAATTCAGGTAATCTTCCAATGTTTCTGGCTCTTTGTATTTTTTAGCCTTATCTGAAATAAAAGAATAAGCAAATTTCACCGCTTTTATTTTGTCTTCATTTGTTGATTGATGACTATAATATAGGTCTTGTGCATTTTTATTAAATTCATCAATAAAATCTGTTTTTCTTTTTGTCAAAATCCTCTCAAATGGTAAATCTTCAATTTTAAAATCTTTTTTATAATTTATTTCAACAGTATCCTCATATTGTTTTTGCAAAACAGGCGTATCCCCGGATCCTATGTTTTTAACAATATCTTTAACAAAGGATATTTCACTTGGCTTGTTTCCGTAAAATGATATAGTTTTGTAATATTGAAAATTTGGCAGATTGCAGTATGTATCAGACTTAAAGCTTTTTTGAGCTATTGGTTTTGATATTGGCCTATTATTTTTATTATTGTTTAATTTTAAAATCGGAATTATTCGCATAAAGCTAAATCCTCGTATATTATGTGAAAATCATCAATTATTTCTTGCTTATAATTGTCTTGCCACCCTAAAACTTCTTTAAACTTGCCCCAGTACATTGATCCGTATTTTCCCAAGGAACCAAACACAGAAGGTTTAAAATGTTTTTTTAAGAAATTTTCTTCTTTTATCACAGCTTCGGCTTTATTACCCAGATGTGATTTCATAATTTCAATGGACCTGTTTAAATATTGTTCCGCAACATCAAAACTGGCTTTTGAGTTATCTTGAACGCTAAGCATGGCTAATCTTGCAATTGCTTTATAATCATTCGCAAGTGATAGCTTAGAACCGCCGGCGCCTTCTCTGATTTTTAATGCTGCATTAAAGCATTCGTTTGCTGTCATAAATCTTTTGCTTTTTACATTTATTACCCCTACAATTTCTAAAGCTGTAGCTATTTTTAAACAATCTTTTCTATCTTTAGTATCTAGGATATTGTCAATAAATTTAGCATCTAATGAAGAAAGTTTAAAATCTTGCATTCCGGTAGATTGTTTTAGGTGTTTTATATAATATGGCAAAGCATCTTCATATTTTCCTGCTTTATATAAACTGGCACCTGTTTTTGTAATTGTTGATGCTTTATAATTTGATGGCAGTTCCAGTGCTGTTTCTTTATTTTGTAATTTATACTGCTTTACAAAATATTCGGAAGCTTTTTTGTAATCAGCTTTTTTAAAATAATAATATCCGCCTGTAAATTCCAGCGTATCATTTAGAACTTTCAGCGTTTCTTTATTTAAATATTTTTCTTCTTTAATAATTTCTGATAATTCGTCTATGCCTTTTTCTATCTCGTACAACGCTTTTTTATCATTTTGAGTTTGTAGTTTTGCAATACCTATGTGTATTCTTGCAATTGCTTTAGACGATTTTTCTACATCATTCAAACTAAAAGCTTGTTCAAAATATTCCTGTGCTTTTTTATAATCGCCGTTTCTTATATTAATATTACCCATTTCAATCAGATCTTTATATCTTGCTGATTTTTTGTCATTTAATATTTTTGAATATTCCTCTGCTTTATTTGTATCACCTGCTTTTCTGTATGACTCGATTAAATTGTTAATATTTTCTTGTACTACCGATTTATGCGCATCAAATGCAAGAATAGCTTGTCTTTCTTTTTCAAAATGTTTTATTGCTTCATTAAATTTATCATGTTTTAAAGCCTGCAATCCCAAAATTTTGTATGCCTCAGCTTTAAATGGAGATTCTTTTGAACAGTTTAATATATAGTCAGTTGTAGTTTTAATATGTTTTTCGTCGTCTTGTTCTAAATAAATATATGCCATTTGGCTTGTTATCATTGCCTTTAAGGTATTATCATTTATAATATTGGCAATCTCAAAGGCATTTTTGTATCCATTCATTGCTTGAGTCAGCTTCTCTTTATTTTCTTTAGAGTTCTGTTTATACTCGTCATAATCATTTGCCGCCAAAAGTATTAAGGTCTTTACAAATTCTTCTGAATATAATTTGTTTTTGTTTTCTAAACTTTCAATGTTTTCAACACAGATTTCACTGCTTTTATTTATTTCTCCGTTATTTCTAAAAAGCGTTGCATTAAGTAAATTTATTGATTCTTTTATATCTGATTTGTGGTTTTTTGAAATAATAGAGGCAAGGTTTAAATATTTAGCTGCATTATCATCATCATTTTGTATTAACAATTCCCTATTCGCCCGAATGAAAAGATTTTCAATAATATCTTTTTCTGAAGCCGAATTTTCCAAACAAAAATCCAAATCTGCATCAACAGATAAATTCCCTGAGGATAATTCATTTTGTATAATTGAATGGAGGTATTCAATATTTTTATCTTTATTTAAATTCTTTGATAATTCTCTATATATTTCAGATGAGGCTTTATATTCACCAATTTTTTGCAATAAAACAGCTTTTAGTTCTTTATACTTATCGGAAACGTATTTTGACTCTGTTCCCGTATTTTTTATCATATTACTAACTTCATTAAAAATAGCTGAAGCACTATTAATTTTATTTAAGTCGAAAAGTTTTTTACTAATAATTAAAGCATTATTTATAAATAAGTCATCAAAGGTATTTTGATCTTCATCAGTAAGTTGTTGGGGCGTTAATATACCCTGTTGTGCAATTGTTTTTGCGAGATAGTTTTCTATTTCTTCAACTTGTGCCTTATCACCAATCACCTGGCTGGTTTTTTGCAGTGCTATATAAGATTTAAAAAGCTCAAAAAGAGATACTCCATTCTTCTTTTTTTCTTCTACTGCATTTTTATATAGCTTGTTTGCACCGTGATTGTCAGAACCATGTTCAAAAATTGCTCCGAATTTATCAAACAGTAAACCTTTATAAAGACTATTTGCTTTATTTTGCCCTATAATTTTACTTACTATTTCAACATCATCAGGGGCTTGTGTTTTTATGTAAGTATGAATATCGTCTTGTTCATATTTAACAGTATTACGTCCGAAGCTAACTTTGGGATAGTTAGTATTAATAATAGGTTTAATCATAAATTGCTTTCTGCTTTTTTGTTTGGTATAAACACACAAAAAATTATATTTTGTTAGTTGGAAAATAAATTTTTACAAATGTAATTTTCTATATTAATGAGGTTTTTAATCGATGTTAACCGAATAAGTGTTCATTTAAATCTTCAATGTGATCTTTTACGGTATCGGCGATATGTTCTTCATTTTCTGTTAAATGTTGTTCTTGGGGGTGTTTTAGAGATTTTGTTAAAAATGTGTCTGCCTCATGTTCTGCTGTATTTGCAGAATGATTGCCCATTATAATATCGTTGTAATTGTGTTCGAGGTCATCTAAGCCTATATCATGCTCCTTATTTGATAATTCTTTATGAACTGTTTCTTCGAAATCCAGATCATCTTGTTTGCCTTTAAATGCGGGATTATTAACTTTTTTTTGACCTGAAGTTGTCAAATAGCCATTCTGATCAATATCACCTGAAGAAACAGAATGTCCCGATTTTTTAATCAGTTTTTCATTGTCTTCTTTTCTCCATTTGACAACATTTCTTTGTTTTGCTTGTTCTTCTAATTCTTTTTGCATTTTTTCATCATACATAATGTCAGCTTTAGAGAATTTGTTTTTTGGGGGTAATTCATCTTTTTTGGCTGTTTTTCTTAAAAAAGCTTTCAATTCTGTCTTAAGTTCTTGAAAAAGTCTTTTTATTTGTACAAATTTGAGAGGTTTTGTGTTTGACAAAATTTCATTTTTAATAGGACGATAAAGCAAGTTGGTTTGTTTTGTATGAAAAGCAATGCTTTTGGTAGTTTGTATACTTGAATAAATAATTTTTTCTATCATGTTATTTCTCCTTATTAATTAAATAATTGTTCATTTAAATTATCTATATGCTCTTTGGTGGTATCACTAATGTGTTCTTCTGTTTGTGTTAGATGCTGGTCATAATTATGCTTTCCTGTTTTTGGTAAAGAATTTTCAATTTCTTGTTCTGCATTTTCAAACCGTTGTTTACGCATTGTGATGTCATTATATATATCATCATTCTCAATACCATGTACATTAAAACCATACTCATTTCTGGATATCTGTTTATGAATTGTATCTTCAAAATCCAAATCATCGTGTTTACCTTTAAACTCTTTTTTGCACATATCATTTAGCGTCTTATCATCAATTTCCCCTTTAAAAGAAATTTTTTCGGCAGCTTTTTGTTGTCTTTCGAGCTCCTGCTTTGCATCCAAAATTGCCTGCTTAAGGTACGATAGTCCCGAACATGTGAAATCGCTATTTTCATTTGAAGTCTTTATTGCATATGCCAGCTCATCTTTAATTTTTATTTTTATTGAAGATGGGACATTAGGGTCTTTTAACATTTTTTTTGCTTCTTTAACCGCAGCCTCATCATAAATATCCTTTGCAATTTGAGCTTTATTGGTTTTGTCGAGTTCTTTTTGTCCGGAAAGATTCTTTAAAAAGTTTTTTATTGAGTCTTTTAATTCAACTAAAAAACGTTTAAATTCTTGTATTGACTTTTCTTGAGGCGGTAGCTGTTTTACAACACAAGTTTCTGACGCATTTTTCAATAATGGATTTACATTTTTTATTTTAGATAAACTCTTTTCAACAACTTTTAAACCTACTTTTTGTATCATATATTTTCCTTTGCTTTTTATTATCTTATAATTTTATTGAAAATCTCCATTCCAAAAACTTCTGATTATTTCTATTAATGGTCTTTCTTCATCAGAATATACAGGGATTTTGATTCTTTTTGGCTGCCAGAAAAACAGTTTTTCAAAAGCTGTGTCAATAAATGGCTGCTTGTTTGGGTGTATAGTGTTTTTATCAAGAGATTCTGTTATCGTTTTAGACATATCACAAGCCACAGCTTCTAATTGATTTTGTAAAGCATAATCACAAATTTGTTTCACTCTGTCTCCATATTTTTGACGATAATTTTGTACATTTTTTGTAGTTTCTATTAAATCGAGTTGTTTAGACAATTTATTTGGACCAAGTTTGTTTATCAATCTTGTTTCGTGAATAGCATGTGCAAATTCATGGAAAAATGTATCCAAGAAAAAATCCGTAGGTGAATGTTTGATGTCGTATGTCAAATCAGAAATTTCATCAATGTTTTTCCAATCATAGAAAAACCTATTTTCTGGTGACAAATTTTGTTTTAAAGTCTCAAAATTATTAAAAAAAATAGTTCTTGACGGAACTACTTCTTCACTACTTTTATACAATTCAAAAGGTCTAAGATTACAAAAGGCTCTTGTTTTTGTATCATCTATATTTAAGTTTTCGAAATCCTTCACAAAAATTCCTTTGGGCAAAGCAAAATTCATTTTATATTTTTTGTTGATATGTTCAATTAATTCAATTACTTTATTACAACACCAAGCTATTGTTTTGTTATTATTAAAATCAGAGCTTATCCCATTTTTTAATAATTTATTAGAGATAGAAATAGTATCGGTGTTTTCAATTTCTTTTAATATTGCTTTTGTGACACCTGCGGAAAAAGTCGGGTAAAATGATTTTTTATTTGAATAATGCTGTATTTCCATATAAAATCTCTTTATTTGATTAAATCACCTCAAGGTGTTTTTTGAACGTCTAATATTTAAATTTTTACAAACAGAAATATTTATTAAACTAGCAAAATAATTCATTTACATGTTTTAATTGAGTGTGTTTACAACCTATGGAACTTCTCATGCGTATTGATGGAAGGCTACATCCAATAAGTTTTTCAAAAGCAAATAACCCAAATACTGTTTTACAAAATACTTTTTCCAATTTTGTCAGCGATGATTTTTCGCATCCTAAAATCCCGATTAACGTTTCAAAAGCATATGCAACACCACAAATTTATCCGGAGTATAAAGTATTGGAAACCTTCAAACTGCCAAACACAGGAGTAGGCAAGGTTTATCAACTCAGAAACGGTCATAAAGTCATTGTTTTGCCTAAAAAAGGTCCGACTGTAATTAATACACTGGTCGCTGCGGGATGGCAAAACGAAAAGCCGGATAAACGAGACACAGCTCATATGCTGGAACATCTGTTAGCAACAATACAATATAAAAAGAATGCGCAGGAACTACAAGAAATTTCAGATAATATTATTCTTGAATCAAACGCCGCTACAGGAGGCTGTTACACTAATTATTACGAAAAAGCATTGGTTACGGATGACAAAGAGCTTGATAAACTTTTAAAATATCATTTTGCCGTTGTTAATTCTGCTGATTTTTCAGATAAAAATTTTGAACACGAAAAAGTAACCATCTCAAATGAAGTGAATTTTCGCAACGATAATAAGACAGGCGAAGATGTTGCAACTGATGCCGCTCTGAGTTCATTGTTAAATTTACCTGCAAAAAATGAATTATCTCATACTGTGTCACAAAAAAATATAGATAATATAAACAAAAATGATTTGCATGATTTTTACAATAAGTATTACAGACCTGACAATATGGTTACTGCTATTGTAGGAAATGTGGATGAAAACACAATTAAAACTTTTTCAAAATACTTTAATCAGGTAAAAAATCCACTATTAAAAAGCAAAGATACTTATCTAAACAAACTTGTTGAAAATCCTATTCAAAAAGCAGTACGAAAAGATATAATCACCCCCGACAAAAACCAGAAATCATATTTAATCGAATTGGATTTTTTTGTTAATGACAAAATGAATACCTATGAAAAAGAATGTTTGAGTCTTGCAACAGGCCTTGTCAGAGATAGTGTGAGAAATGAAATAGATGAGACGACTGCAACTATATCTCCGATTATTAACAGTGATTTTGACAAAAATGTAATAAGCATTAATTCAGAAATAGAACACAGTTATTCAGAAAAAATATTGCAAAATATATATAATATTATTAATGATTTAGGGAACAATCCTATTTCCGAAGACGAGCTTAACCGGTTAAAAAAACTCAATAAGGGTGCTGCTTTATTAAATACGGCGGAAAGTCTCGCAGATTATTTCAGTTATAATTTATCCTTCAATAATTTTGTAACTCCCGAGAAAACAGAAGAAATTTATAACAGGATTAGTGCACAGGATATACAGGCGACGATAAAAAAATATTTTGATTTGAACAAAGCTGCTCTGACCGTTGTGCATCCTCAAGAAAAAACAAAGCAGCCTTCTTTCAAAGGAACGCTAAAACTTACTGATTTGTACAATATAAGTGAGTACACTTTGCCCAATAACATAAAAGTTAATATTAATGAATCTGACTCTGTTAATGAATCAAGTATAAATTTTATGGTAAGTTCTAAAAAAATATTGGATTCACACAGTTGTGCAAGAAAATATTTACGTAATGCAATTAACTTAACCGGTGTCGGTTATCTTTGCGAGAATAACGGTATTATGTTTAAAGTCGAATCTGATGAACGTAATCTCAGGTATGATTTACTCGGAGAGCCGGAACAAACACCAGAGATGCTAAATAGTATAATCTATACATTATTGCATCCCGTATTGTCATCTGAAGAAGACCTTGCCAAGTGGAAACATATTAACAAAGATATAAATACGGTAAACAATATTGCAATTCAAAGATATAATGATGAATTGTACAAAGATACACCGTGGAGAAATAAAAAAGATGATGTTCAAAAACTCACATTAAAAAATGTCCAAGACTATCATTCAGACCTTCTTAAAAATGCTCAGGTTGCTGTAAATATTACACTTCCAAAGAATTGCAGTTCACAGTATAAGCAGCAAATTTTTAATATATTGTCCGGTTTGCCAAAGTTTCAACCATACAACCATTCTGAGTATTTTCACTCTATACAGGCAAAACCGCTTGAAAAGAACAAGGTGTTTTTGGATATAAACGACAATAACCTTTTAGAAATTGTTAAAAGTTATAAAATGATAAAAACCGGTAATATAAAAGATATTGTGGGAATATCGCTTTTGAATTTTATTCTCGGTGAAGATTTTGACGGGATGCTCTACAAAAAATTAAGGTTTGATAAAAATTTAACCTATTCAACCGGTTCTGAATACGTGAATTCTTCATTTGTGCCGAATTATGGAATATTCAATATGGTCTCGTATTCGGACAAGGATAATCTGCAACAGGTTAATGCGAATTTTGAGGAATGTATAAAACAACTCATGACAGAACCTGTTTCAGAGAAAGATTTGAATATAGCAAAGAAAAAATTCAAGAGTGGGTTTTGGGGCGAAAGTGCGCTTACTCAAAATTTTATGGGTAAAGAATGTGACAATTCCTTCTATGGATTAAATTATATTTCCGAGCTTGATAAAGCAATTGATGAAATTACGCCTCAAGATATTCGTGAACTTGCACAATATTACTTTTCCCAGCCTTCTTTGTATATGATTTCAGGCAACAAAGAAGCTATTGAGGCTAATATTGAGTATCTCAAAAATCTTGGCGAAATTTGTTGTTAAAAGTGTTTTTGCAACATATTAACCATATCTATATAAAGGCTAAGTTGTGCTTCTGTCGATGTATTGATAATCTTTAACAGTTTTTCTTTATTTTCCGAACAGATATTTGTTTCTTTTAAGCCAAAATCTTTTAATGATAAACCTAATACTTCTATAATTTTTAAAAAATTGTCTAATGATGGATAATTTTTTCCGGTTTCTATCTTGCTAAGGTGTTTTTCACTAATTCCAATCATTTCAGCAAGTTCAGATTGCTTTAAATGCTTTTGTTTTCTTGCATTTTGAAGAATTTGTGCAATATATTTTTTGTCGAAATCCATGTAAATACACCTCTTACTTTATTTAAAAATAAACTACATTTGATTACTTCTAAACATCACTAATTGCGATTATTGTCATAGGTACTCACATGTGTTGACTAACCATGCTAGTAGAGTTAAAATAATCCACAAAGCTGATTAAGTCACAAACTAATCACAAGCAACGAATAAAAATAAAAAATGAAAGGATTCAGATATGGCGCTACATACTATCGATATAAAAAAAGAGATTCTAATAAACAAAATGTATGTTGGAGAATATCTGAACAATAATATTGGACATGAAGTTATAAACTTATTAAGAGCTGATGGCAATACAGATAAATTCGGAGATGGTCAAAATTACATATATGTTCAACCTTATGGCACAATGGAAAAGGAACATAATGAAAAAATTGATACAATTATTTTGGTACGCAATACGGGCATTCCGGAAACATTAGAAGTTTTGGCGCAAGCCTGGGAACTAGAGCAAATATCAAAAATAGAGAATAGTTCCAGAAAAAAAGAAATAGAAATCATAAACATTCAACAAAAAAAATATATTGAAGAACACAATGTTAAATATAGCAATAGATCCCCTCTTGAGATTTTTAGTGACAATCAAACTGATATAAAAACAGCCTATGTAAGTTTTAAAGCTGGCAAATTACGACGCCCCAAAAATCCATTATTTATTAGTTTTAAATGTTCTTCTAATTCTTCCAAACTATCTTCTATTAATGGTAAAGATAGCAATATTGTATATTTGAATTGTTCAGACAATCAGGTAGATAATTCTTCTGATATTATTCCAAAAGTCGATATGGCAAAAGCTAGTTTAAAAATGTACATAAGAAACGGAGAAGTTAAGTGTAATAAAAACAAAACATATAAAAATAGAAAATATGTTAATCAAAAATTTGCTTTCAATCAGTTAAAAGCAATGCTTGAAAATGAAAAATTATGGGAAGAAGTTAATACAACCCAAAGTGCTGACAAAATAGATATTGACTATAAAAATAAATATAATTTTATTGATCTGATTGATAAGCAATATGCCGAAGTTACTTATTCAAATTTATTTAAACATATTTTGGAATCCAACCCTGAATTATGTGCTAAATTTGCAAATGAAATTTTAAAATTAAATCTGTCTCAAAAATTTGAAATAAAAAGAGAAGAAGCTCATATTGATTTACTTATAGATGATGAAGAGAATAATAATATTGTTGTCATAGAAAATAAAATTAAATCATCAATAAATGGTTTAAAATATGATATCTATGGTGAAGAGGTCAGTAATCAGCTGTTAGATTATTATGAATATGTGAATAACAAAGAAAAATATAAGCAAAGAAACCGTTTCTTTTATATATTTGCTCCTGATTATAACCATATTGATACATCAAAAATTAAAAAGTTGCCCAATATATACAAACTAATTCCTTATAGCCAGATATATAAATTTTTTAATTTACCTGAGATATACAACAAATATAGCTCTCAAATTCCATATTATAACGAGTTTCTTTATGCTCTTTCCAAGCATATTCATAATACAGATAATAGCTTAGAAATAGAAATGCATTTACGTTTTGCTAAAAAACTTAAGAATACAAAAATTTAGTTTTGATTTTTTAGTACACCTTCAAGGATCTCAATATACTTGTTTTTTAGTGATTTTGGCGAAATTATTTTTACGGAAGTCCCCCATCTGAAAAGATGCCAGAGTATTTCGTAATCCCCCGAAGCTTTGAACTTTACCGTAACAGTGCCGTCTTCGTTCTGTTTTATTTTTTGTGTCGGGTGGAAATGATAGCTTAAAACCTCTGGTGCAGTTTCTTTTTCAAATTGCAGTTTAACCTCCTGTGCCAGCCCCTGATAAACCCCGAAAGATTTTTCGGAAAATTCTTTAAGGTCAAAATCACCCTTATCAAAAGTTTGGTCAGTGAGTTTTACATCTTTGAATTTGTATAAAAGATAATTGTATGGGTCCGGGCCTTTTTCTTCTTCTCTTGCAATCAAATATATCTTTTCTCCGTATATTAACCCGTACGGTGAAAGAGTTTTGTGTTTATCATTATACGTTGCTGTGATTTTTTTGTTTGCTTTCATTGCTTCCCGAATTAAAGAGAGCGTGTTTATATCAATGTTGTGGTTAGGCATCTGTCGTACGGCATAGCCTTCTGTTTGCAATAAAATTTCAAGCACGTTTTCAATTTTATGCAGACTTTTTCTGCTTAGTGCCTTTATTTTTGTAATTGTTGAATCAAGAAGATTTTCTTTATCACAAAAGCCTTGCTGCTGCTGAATTTCTTTCAATTTTTCGAGGTTAGCAAGCTCTTCCGGAGTAAAAGCAATGATTTCGTTTAAGTATCCGCCCGTAAAACCCCAGTGTTTTACTCTGTCATTGGATTCGATTTCATCAATTTGCGGAAAAATGTTTGTAATGCTTTCTCGCATACGCTCTGCTGTTCTTCTTGAAACATTAAACTCCTGTTGTATATCCTGAATTGTTACTCCGAGAGGTCTTGCCTGCATAAGTACGAGCAGCTGCAAAATATCGCTGATTCTGGAGTATCTTGGTTTATCTTCCATATTCATAATTCCCATAATAAACACTTTATGCGCCACAATCGGACGTGTATATTATACGGTATTTAGTAACACTTATCAATCAATATACTTAATATAGCTGAAAATGTATCAATTGAACACAATTTTGCATCCTGTACTTGATTAATATAATAATCAGAGCATTAATACAATAGTAATGTCCATATCTGACGTATTAAATTGTTAATCTGTACAAAAGAAAGGGAAAATAATGACTGATTTTCATTTAATAAAGGATTTTATCCCTAATGTGCATAATTCCGTAGAAAAAAGTTACTACAACCATGATGAAGATGTCGATTCAAAAGCTGCAGAGATAATTATTGCAAAACACAGAAACGGAGCGATAGGCAGTATTGATTTGCAATTTGACTCATCACATGTTCAATTTCAAAACGGTTCTAGATATTTTCCACAAGAAAGGGAAATCTCATGAATAAACTTATCAACAATGTTTACACAATATTTAAAACAGAACTTGAAGAATACAATAAGCAGCGTGCAAAAAAGATTGAACTGGCATATATTGGTGAATGTCAAGGATTTTATGTGTTTGCCGGAGATTGGCAAAGTTTATTTTTAATAAACAATGAAGGAGGGATAGAAATTCATTTTCAAAAGGATAAACCTAAAACTGTTGATGATTTGGGTTCTCGCTTGAGTTCAGATTTTTACATAACAGCAAAGAAAAAAGACTTTAATTATAAAATTTTCATACAATGGCTGTATGAAAAAAATTTGTTAGTTAAAAATATTAAATGGTCTAATATAGAAGTAATTAAATATATACAAGAACGAACTAACAAAATTAAACCGTTTGAAGGCGAAATTTTAATTTCTCCGGACACAGGAAAACTTTGTGGTTGTTTAATACGCGGCTGGTCGGAAGATAGATTTTTTATAGAAACATACAATTATACAGACAAACCGCACATTATTACAAAACTAAATAACGATTTATATAAATTTTATCTTTCTGACAAAAAGCCAAAAACACAAAAAGAACTGGATATAATACCTGTTTTGCCTTTTAAAAAAGAGTATTTTGAAAAACAAATTAAATCTTTAAAGCGTCTTGTATCAGAATTTATAAATGAAAAATCAGAAAATGGAAAGCATTCAAAATATTATGAATTACTCCTGCTTTATAGAGCTTTTAATCCCAATATTAACGTTGAATCAATAAGTAAACATAAATTTGAAACTAAAAGATTAAAATACATTTCTTTTGTAGACACAGCAGTCCAAGCTTACGCAAAAGAAAAAAATATTAATCCATACCAAATATTGTCAGAAATGTTTGAACAAAATTTTATTGATGATAAAGCGAGAGTCAATCAAAATAAAAGAGAAGAATTAATTAAAAAATATTCTTATCTTTTTGAGAAATAAAATGAAGCAAGTTATTGGAAAATAATTTTTTAATCCTTATGTTATTTATTAAAGAAAAAGGTATTTTGTTATGAATAATGAACCCCAAAAACAACAAATAGAAGAAACACAAGAATTAGGTTCTAAAGTAAAAGAGTTATTAAAACCAGAAAATCTTATCGGTCCTTTTAATTCTGTACAAGATTTTATGAAAAGTTTGTGGGACGAAGAATTATTGGTGTATGAAATGGCAACAGTTGTTAGTACATCAGATAGATATATAAGTGTTAATTCTGATTCAAGTCGTAGATGGTTCGATGAAGAATATTTTAAAGTGTATAATGCAAGTAATGCTCGTAAAGCAACAAAATTAGCAAGAGTAAAATTTAGATATCCTGCTTATACTATTCATTCTGATATAGATAGAAAAATTAATTGGATTTTAAATTCTAAAGAAAAACAAGATTTAATAGAATTACTTAAAGAATCTAGTTTAAAAGAATCAAACTTAACTAATTGGGAATATGCAATATTACAATTTAATTTAGAAGCTTTTCCCGAAGCTAATAGAGATTATTGTTTAAATTTAACAATAGCTAAGCAAAATCAAATGAATGATAATGAACCGCAAAAGTATTGGTTGCCTATTGATTTACCAATGCCAGATTACACAAAATTATGATTCAAGAAATAAGTCTGGTGCTATCACTACTGCACCAAGTTACGCAACTTCTAATTCATATCCCAATTCTTGGAATATTTTAACAATCGTAGAGAATTTAGGCTCTTTTTCTGATTTAAAAATACTGTAAAGATGAGTTCTTGACATACCAACTTTTTTAGCAAATCCGGAAATTGAATCTTTGGCTTTAATAACAATTTCTAATGCACGATAAAACGAGTTAAAATCTCCGTCTTCAAGATAATCTTTTAAGCTTGCATTTAAGTATAATTTAATATCTTCATCTGATTTTAAATCACCAACTATATAATTTTCTAAGTCTAGTGTATGTTTTAAATCTTTCATTGTAAGTTTCTCCATTCTTGAAGTATACTTTTTGCCTTTTTAATGTCTTTGGATTTAGTTGATTTATCGCCGCCATTTATTAACAAAACGATTATATTATCAATTTCCGTATAGTAAATTCGATAACCGGAGCCAAATTTCAATCTAAGTTCTGATATTTCACTGTCAATCTTTTTATGATCGCCAAAATTATTTTCCAATAATCTGGTTAATCTACTTTGTACTCTTGCTTTAGTAACTTTATCCAACGAATTCATCCATTCAATAAATGGAGCTTTGTCATTTGCAAGTTGAGCAATTTTAATAATTCATTGTTTGATATTTGTATTGTATGCTTTAGCGGACAAAACGTCAAGATGCTATACAATAGTGGATATAATTTTATTACTCGTCAAATTTCTTATGTAATCTTCTAAGTCGTAAATAGATAATAATTTAATATTGCTTTTTTCTTTTGGAAACATTATATAAAATGTACGGATTTTTGTTACATAAATAGACAATATTTGTGGTTTATTTGTTCTACCTGTTTTGAGTATATTTAATGCAACTTGATAATTGTCAGAAATATATTGCTCCCGATTAATTACCCTATCTATTGCACTTTTGCCTGATTTATCGGGTTTGTACATCTTATCTAAATATTTTCTGGCATCTTTGGGTGAATATGCTCCTATATGGTGTTTGCATTCTATATTCAATAGGATATTTGAATCAGGCAGATATGCAAGTACATCGTAATCGCCTAGATTTTGCGGATGATTCCCGGATTTATCTCTTTTATGTAATTTAACTTCTCTATCAATAAAATTGGTATATTGTGCAAGTATATTATATGTATTGTCCACTAATTCTTTTTCGTGAATTTTTTTTATTTTTTCTAGTATTTGTGCTGATTTGCTATTTGTAATATTGTAAGGCATTCTAGTATTTTGTAAATGAGTACAAAAAGTTATTCCTGTTTTTTGTGCGGAATATGGACCCCAAACATATTTATTATTATATTTGATTAAAGGTCTTATTGTATATCTGCAAAATCTTAAATTAAATTCATCTAAAGGGATATCCTCGCATTGAAGTTTAACATTAATATTATTTTTATCAAAAATTTTTGTTATGTCGTCTTGTTTTAATGTTAAAAAATCTAATATTAATGGAATTTCTTTTTCTTCATCCTCTGAAAAATCCTTTAATGACAATTTAGCATTTTTAATGATTTCTGATTCATTTGCAATAACATATGTCTGTTCATTTTCATTCCAATTAGATAAAACTGTCAAAAGATTTATCATACTCTGAAAGTTAAATCCAAAATCAGTTTTAAAGGCATTACAAAATTCTTCATGGAAACTCATATATGAAGTAAATTTAATGTTTTTATAATTTTTATATAATTGCTCAGTTGCCTCTAGGTTAGCATAAGCGTCTTCTTTTTCAGAAAAATCATCTTTAAATATTGTTTCTATGCTCTTATCGTCCTTAACGATTAGCCCGCACGCCAAAAGTGAGTAATGAATAGAATCACTGTGGCGATAAGTAATTATTAACCAATCAACTAATGCCAACATGAAACTTAGAGAATCATCTAAAAGTTCCTGTTTTCCATCAGGTGAAAGTTGAACAAATTTTTCAATTAAATATCTATAATTAGCAGCTTCTCTTAAAAATTTTTCATGTGCAGCAGATAACTCGTTTTCTCTTGAATAATCAACCTCATGCTTAGTTGAGGCTTTGATTCGTTTTTCTTTCATCACATAAGTATTTATATTTGCATCATTATATTCAATAAGTTTTGGAATTGCAGACTCAAAGTTATATTTTATGACTTCCTTATTTATATATTCTATTAATCCATTTTTAAGTGTATCTAATATATACTTGGCTTTTTCAAGGTCATACTTACCAGGAAAAATATTTGCAGTATGCAAAATATTTGCCATAATATTTTGAACTCTAATAAAATCTTTGCTTTGGGGATATATATTCCTATGTCTTACAGGAAAGCAAGTTTCTTTTCTTTCTGCAAACACCATAAATCTAGCAGGTTTTATTTTATCCAAAAGCGTTTTTTCAATTATCAGCTTCTTCATTGATTGATCAGGAAGTATCTCATTTATTTTCTTGATAATTTCGTTTAATAGTTCAATTTGAACCGTTCGATTTTTCGTCTCCAGTAAATTATTAAATAATTTTTCTCTATTAAAAACAATTCTAAGCCCACAACAGTCTTCAAACTTAACTTTATCAATATTATAGATTTCATTTATCGGGATCAAGTGTATAAGTTCTTTAATACTATTTTTTATTGCAAAATCAGATGGAACAATGAGTATTTGTAATTTTTTACTTGATTTAAAAAACAAATGTTCTTTTAATATATCTTGATATAGAGTAAGTGCATCTTCAATCATTTCAGAAAATATTTTTATTCCATCTATATACTCGCCATTAACCAACGGAAGTGTGTACAAAAAGATATTCGTATTGGCGACAAGACAATTAATTGCAACAGTATGAAAATGTGGAGAAAACATGTATATCGATTCAGAGTTATCCATTTTTTCTAAAATCCAATTTCTTGGCTCTATATTCATTAAAGTATCTTTAGGAGATAACTCCCAAAACTTTTTAAGATTTTCATACCTTACTTTATCGCTGTAAAACGGATCCAATAATATATCCTGGAAATTACGATATCCGGTCAAGATTTCACCTTCATTTTCTGATGAAAAGAAACTTATCAAATCAGCATTTGATGAAAAACTTTTTTTATTACCCTTTTTGGTAAAATCAAACTTTTTAAATAAATCATCAATATCTTGAATTTCATCTATAAATTGAACAAAATCAGTATAGTTATATAACTTGAAGCTCAATTCTTCTCTGAAACCTAAAAAACTGAAAGCAGTTGTGAGACTTGGATGAACAACAATAATGTCAATTTGGCAAGCCCTCTCGTCAGAATTTATTTTAAGTTCAACAAGTTTGTTATTTGCAATAATTTTAAAAATACCACTTTGGGTTAATTTTTCTTTGTATTTTTTTAATTTATTACTTATTTGGGTTAAATGCTCGGCTGCATCTAAACTTGCCTTTTCACAAAAATTTTGCAATAAAATTATTAAAATTCTATTTTCATGAAAAATTATCATTGTATTGGTTGAATAATCCGGCTGATCTTCAAAAAATAAATGTGCATTTTTGAAGCAATTACAATTTTGGGGTAATTTATTGCATATAAAATTATTTAATTGTTTTTTCAACAATATGTTATTATCCAGAGTTTCAAGCTGTTTTATGTTGCCATTTAAAATTTTATTCCATTTGTCTAATAAGACCGCTGCCATTCTTCTTATTGGTAACAAATAATATTTACTGTCTTTTTTTACAAACAATGAAGTTATTGCTTTACCTGTTAAAAATGCTTCTCCAAAGTTTTTATCTTTTAATATTTCTTTATATGTTGGTTCTTTTTGTGAGTACCAATCAAGAGTTTTTGTATCAAATATATCTAATAAGTTTAACTTTGCATATAAAAATAAATTACATTGATTCCAAAATTTTTCGTCAGGTAGTTCAAAATGACCAATTTTTATTTGTTTATCATTATTATTTGATATGTTCTCTATTATATTATTTTGTAATTTTAATATTTTTAGTAAATCATTTCTTGGATTTTGTTCGGTTATCTTGTATAAATCTTTGTCTAGCGAGCAATGATATAGTTCAAAATATTTCAAATAGTCATAAGTATTTTCTAACTCTCCTCCATATAAAAATTTGTAAAAATTTCCATCCAAATAATAAAAAATTTCACCCCAATCATTTTCAGGATAATAATCTTCCATTCCTATAAAGTCAGGTATAAAAGTTGCTATTTTATAAAAAAATGATTTGAAATCGCTATATTTTTTAATTTTATTTTTTGATGGAAAATTATAATCAAGAATTTCAAATAGGCATAAAAACAAAAAAGATGGTTTTACTGTCGCTGAAATGTTGGGAAGCCAACTACTTAAGACAAATAAGGAATGACAAATATCCTCAAATGAATAATTTTTATAAATTTTTTGTATTTGTTCTTTTTTATGTTTTAAAGTGTCTGTCATAAAATAACTATACTCGTATTATATTATATAGCCCTGTCTTATTAATTAATTGTTCATTTTGTTCAGATAATTCAGTGACAACTATAAATAAATGATCTTTGGCTCTACTAAGTGCAACGTATTTTTTTCTGTGTTCTTCATCTAACATATTAGGGTTAGTTATAAATTTTATTAATTTGTTTTCAGCTTTATTTCGACCATCATCAAAAATAAATAATGAAACCATATCATACTCTGTGCCTTTTGCACCGTGTATTGTACTTACGTCTGTTTTATATTCTGTTATTTTAAGATGCTTTGACATATCCTCAACGGAATGTTCTTCTGCAAAAGTTGCTGCTTGTCCGGCTCTATAATTACTAAGTTTTATTCCAAACCCGGATAATTTATCTTTTAATAAAGTATAAAATTCCTTAATCGTCATTTCATTTATAGCTTCAAGATTTGTACAGAGTTCCAAAACTTCAAGAGATATAGCTCTTTGTTTTAATTTGTCTTTAATTATATTGAATGGTTGTTTCTTGAATAATTTTAAAATTTCATTTAATGTAAGTTCAAATTTTTTATCTGTTGCATATTGATAGGATTTTAATACTTGAGTAATTAGAATATATCTTTCTTTTGTATCCTTTGTCTGAAATTCATCCCATATATTATCTAAAAGTTGATATTGTTGAGAATTTAAATTTGTTTTTATATTACGTAAATCCTTATTATTCTTCGTTAAAATAATTGAAGTAAAATTATTACCTGACAATTCTATTTCTTTCTGCTTGATAAAGGGAAGGGTATTTTGTGAATTGCCAACAATGATACTAGGAATATCACCTTCCATATTTCTTTTACATTTCTGCTGGTTACCAGTAAAGTTATCCAATGTTTTAATTATTTTTTCTGTACTTCTCCAATTATCTGCAATTTGGTATTCAACAAGACCATCAATAGAAAAGTCCCTGAAGTCTTCCGGTTTAGCCCCTTGAAATCCATAAATTGATTGGTTGTAGTCTCCGATAACCCCAATGATACATTTGGGGGATGCTAACATTTTAACTATTTCTGTCTGTATCGGATTTGTATCTTGAAATTCATCAATGAAAATATAAGGATATTTACATCGTAAAATATCTACTAATACAGGATTTTGTTTAAGAAGCTGATAAGAAACATATAAAACATCTTCGTGGTCAATAATTCCTTCTTGCCAATACATTTTTTTATAAACAAAGAATTCTTTACTTTTAATTATTGTAGTTGGAAATGGTATAGCTCTGGCTGTAGGAATTTGATTTGGTGCAATTTCTAGTAATAATTCCTTATTTGTAAAAATATATCTTAATTCAGAAAGAATCTGTTTTAACTTTGGCCTATTTTCTTCTTTGTACAAAAATTTGTATCTTGGAGCGATATTGTTAATCCAGTTCATTACATACCTAGTGTTTGGTTGATGTTCATCATGCCCGTCTAGCTCTTTCATATTAAAAACTATTGGATTATTTTCATTATCTTTCGCTAAATATGCATATGGTTTTATCAAATTTCTATACAAAAAACTATGTATTGTCGAAACATCAACTCTTGCTGATTTATCTTTTAAACGAGTTTTAATTTCTTCAACTGCGATATTAGTATAAGTAATACAAGCAATGTTGTTTATTGAATTTAGTCTTTTTGAATTCGACAGGACATTTTTAATATGATTTATTAAAAATCTGGTTTTTCCTGCACCAGGTCCAGCTGAAATTTTGAAAGGTTTTTCAATATCTATTTGTGTATCAGAACAAATTGCTTCCATAAAATCACTTTCTACAAGCCCATTTTATAGCATCTTCTATGTGTTTGGGAATAGTTATTTCTTTATATTTTACTTTTTTATCTGGATTTTCATTGTTCTTATATTGCAAATTTTCACGCAATTTTACTCCTATATCAAATGCAACTTCTCCTTTATTATCTTTTACACAATTCAAATAGTAACACGCAAAACATTCTTCTTTTTTATCAGCTTTTAATAGCCAATGTTCAGGCTCTTTTCCATCATTAAATTCAAATTTTCCTATTAATGCATTTATATCACTTTTTTCGTCATCTGTCAGATCTGTTTTTTGCAAAAGGGACAATTTATCTTTATTGGAGCAAGATTCCACTATCAAAAGATCATTACTCGCATTTTTAAGAGCAAAATCATATTCAAATGTTTTACCTATTCCTATTTGGCTGAAACAAACTTTTATATTTTTATTCTCGTAATTTTCATCTAAATTAAAATCTCTTTTTAAATTTGTTATAACAGGTGAACAAGCTCTATATTCATATTTTTCAGAATCTATACCAAATTCAAATGGTAAACAAGATTTATATTGATATTCTTTTTCCCCCTTTTTAGATGGGTCTGTATCAAGAATACAAGATACTTTTTTAGTTAGCAGAGTATTATTTTTACTAGGGTTAAATAATTTTAAGAAATGTTTGAAACAAGAACCATCAACTCTTATTACAGAAGTTAGCGTTTTTTCAAGTATAGAGTCTTCAATATAATCAGCTAAACATGGAACCAGTATTTGTTCAGTTAAGCCTTCAACCAAGATTACACCTTTTGAAAACAACAAATTGGACTTTGTAGCATCTAAATACCGTTCAATATATTTTTTTGATTTTTTGTCTTCATCTGTCTCTGAAAAAGCTAGTCCTGGTCTAGCTATTGTTATCTCGCCATTATTTTCAGACAAACATATAATGTAATCTAATCCAACCGCAGATGTAATATGCGTAGAGTGAGTCGTTATAAAAATTTGTCTAGCTTCTTTATGATTTTTATAAATATAATTCATAAAATTATATTGCAATGCTGGATGAAGATGTGCTTCGGGTTCTTCTATAAGTAATAATGGGAAAATAGTACTATTACTTTCTTTATTTTTCAACTCATCATCAAAATTGGCAAGTATTAGAGATATATAAAGCAAATTGTTATAACCTAATCCATTTAATGTTATAGGAATATCAAAGTTGTTCTTTTTTATAAGTAATTTTAAACTGTCAATTATATCTTCTTCTTCAAAGAGTCCTCTTACATTTGGATTGCTTTTATTATTAAATGAAGCTCCGGTTTCATTAGCAAAAGCAATTAAAGATTTGAATTGTTTGCTTTCATTAACTTCATTGACAAGATTTTCTGAGATATTTTTAAGTTCTTTTTTGTTTTTTTCACATTTTTCAGGCTTATCTTTTTGATATTCGATTAAAGCTTTTCTCAAGAATTTTTTAAGTAAAGGATTTTTCCCTGAATAAATTTCAGATTCTGCATCCCTTAATGGTCCTAAAAATTGAAAATTAAATTTTGATAGCCACTCACGTTCTGCAACAATATTTGCATTTGGATTACCTCCAAATATTTTTGTTTTATAAAAAGGAATAAATTTTTCTAATTTTGCATAAGCTAGCCTTTTATCGGTAGTTGTTCCCAATTCTTTCTTATAATCTTCCCAATGTTCCTCTGGTAGGAAAAATTGATATGTTAATTGAGCTTCCCAGGGGGATTCTAATTTTGTCAACCAGCTTGCAACCAAAGCTTTATCAATGTCTCTATCCGATTTAGATGACTTTATTGTAGCTGTAATTGTAATTTCTGGAGGATTATTTAAATCATCAATGTCTTTATTAATATCATCTATAGACAATCTACTATTATTGTTAATATCAAATATTAGTTGCAATGCTTTTAATACTGTTGTTTTTCCGGCATTATTTTCACCAATAATAACATTGAGACCTTCATTAAATTCAATGTTTGTTTTATTTTTAAAACCTCTAAAATTTTCTATAGTCAGGCTTGATATAAACACAAAAAGCTCCTTTTTATGGATTTTACCATGAAAATAAACTCAAATATTTATAGAATAATTTTTGTTTATTTCCCTGCAAAATCCCTGTTTTTAAAAACAGGGATTTTAGCTTTAACGCTTGCAATACAGCACTTTGATAAGTTTAAAAATAATTAATTCGCTGTAAATTTATAAAAATTACCTGAAAAACCCGAAAAACAGTGAAGTATTTTCAGGAGACTTTTGCTGTTAGACCTTGGGTATCCGAATCTTAAGACCCGCAAGGGTCTTTTTTAATACGGAGGGATGAGAACCCGAGAAGAGGGTGAGAATGCTACGACAAACAAGGCGCAGGCAAAGCCGAGCCGTAGTTTGACGGATGCAAAGTGCCGATTTTTATGAACGTAGTGAATAAAAAATGTACTTTTTTGTCCAGATTGATTTGTACGGATAGATAGATTATTTTGGTAAAGTTGGCTTTGTGTGGAAGTTTCCGGGTCGGCAAAATTAAGTTTACACAAAAAATCAAACTGGAAAACTGGACTTTTTCTGGACTGTACGGATAGATTGAGATTTGCAGGATTTCAGTGAGATACGCACCGTTTTTGAGTTGTACGGATAATTTGATTATTTCGGAAAAGTCTAGTTCCGCAAATTTAAAAAAAATATCATAAGGTTTAAGAATTTTGAACAAGGTCGGAAGTTTTTTCTTAAGGTCGAAAGAATTTTCATCAAGCTTGTAAAAATCATTATGTATAATTTTTTATGATAGTATAGATATATGGAAAAAATTTATTGTTTATTAAATAAATACGTACAATCAATTAATGAATGTAATCTAGAATTAGCAAGAGAAATATGGGATAGCGAAGATTCAATTTCATTTATTCATCCGCTGGGCTATGAACATTCTTTTGAAGAAATTAAAGAGCATTTTTATCTCGGTACAATGGGAAATTTGTTTTCAAAGAGAGATTTAAAGATAAAAAATGTTTCGGCAAAATTTTATGACAGAGCTGCTTTTTTAGAATTTAGCTGGGATTTTTATGCAACTAAAAAAGAAAACGGGGAGCAAATCCATACTCTGGGGCGCGAAACACAATTTCTTGTTTTGCGTAACAATGAGTGGAAAATTAGCAATATCCATTATTCGCAAGCATTGAACTCATAAATCGGATTTTTAAATAATACTCAATATAAAAATTTAATTATTTCTTGTAAAATCAATCACCTCTCCATCCTCAGGAATTAATAAATTATCAATATTGTTTTTATTTTTAAATTCTTTTAAATCATTTCTTGTAACCGAAAGATGGCTGACTGTATCCATGTGGCTTGCAATTACTGTTGCGTTTGGAGCATTTTGCAAAACTTCTTTTACATCATCAATATTCATAATTAGCCGTTCACCGTTTAAAACCGTTGCAGCACAAGCATTTATAACTATTACATCAGGATGGTATTTTGTAAGAGCCTCAATTACTTCTTCACACCAAATAGTATCGCCTGCTATATACAATGTCTTTTCATCCTCTGATTTAAAAACAACACCCATCGCATCATAAGGCATGCCGATAGAATCGCATAACGGTTTAATTATTTCTCTTTTGCCATGCTGGGTGCCTGTTTTGTATAGAGTTATACCATTATATTCCGTTCCTGATTCCTGTATAATAATTTAAAGAACAAGTTGCCCCAAAAAATCAAACCATGTGGAACAAATAATCAAACCATGTGTTCTTTTACAAAAAAATCGAGCATTGTTGCCTCCTTCTCCGAATCTTAAGACCCGCAAGGGTCTTTTTTAATACGGAGGGATGAGAACCCGAGAAGAGTATATTTTAACGGGACATTTTATCTGGACTTATAAAAAGATTATTTGATATTTTGAGTAAATAAAGTCCGGTTAATCTATTGAATAAAATTATGTTTAAGTTTTAGCTATACAAGGGATGTATATCAATAATATAAGTATAATCCCTTCAATTTAATAATATGTAATTGAAGGGTTAGGGAAATAGACTTGAAACAAAATAAGCGAGATAACATGATATTTCCGTTAAAAAACTGTTTCTAATCTTTACTTAAAATTTTAACTATGATAAAATCCCAGTAGAATGGGGGTTGTGTCTGAGTTGGTTTGGGATAGATTAGCTATAAAGTACGACAGACTATGGGTACAAAAATATTCATTATCTCCAACTCGTAAGAAGGTTATTAAGTTAATTGAAGAATTTGACTTGGTTGATAATTTTAAGTTGCTTGACTGTGGTTGTGCAACTGGCCAGTTATTGGAAGAAGTATTAAAAACATATCCGAATGCAAAATGCTCAGGCTTTGACAAATCTTCTCAAATGATAGAAATTGCCAAAAGTAAAGTTGTAAATGCTAGTTTTTCGGTACAAAAGGCTGAAAATATAAATTATGAAGAAAACTCTTTTGATTTAGTTACCTGTTGTCATTCTTTTCCGTATTATGATAATAAAGCTATTGTCGTTAATAATATAAATAAAATTCTAAAAAATAATGGATATGCTATTTTTGTACAAGCATCTATAAATAACCAATATGACAAACTTGTTATGTCAATTGTGGAAAAAACGGCAGAAAAGGCTCAATATTTATCAAAATCGGAATTTAAGAAATTATTTGAATCAAGATTTGAAATCGTAAAAGAATTTGAAGTAAAAGAAAAATTTTTTATGCCAACATTAGCCGGGTTTGTTATGAGAAAAAGAAATGAAAATATTACTAATTAGACCGAAACCACATCCAGAAACTATAGGTTTACAAAGCGTTATGATTTGCGAACCATTAGAATTAATGACACTGAAAAGTGTGTTGAATGCAAATAATCATGACGTAAAAATTATAGATATGATTTTAGAAAAAAAGCCTTTATTGTATTTTCTCAAAAAATATAATCCCGATGTTGTTGGATTTACAGGTTATATTAGTCATATTAATGTTATTAAGGAATATTCTCACATAACAAAAAAATACAACTCTAATATAAAAACAATTGTTGGCGGTGTACAGGCCGAGGTTTGCCCTTCAGATTTTCAAGATAAGAATATTGATAAAATATGCTTTTCCGCTCAAGATATGTATGATTTTTTGGATTGCACAGATAAAACCCAAAGATTGCCTGATAGAAATTTACCCCGAAAATATAGAAAATCATATTATTATTTATTTCATAAAAATTGTTCACTTATTAAAACTTCATTTGGATGTCCTTATAATTGTGATTTTTGTTTTTGTAAACAAATTTCCCCATATAAAGCACGTAAAATTGATGATGTAATAGAAGAGCTTTTAACTATAGAACAATATGAAGTTTATATTGTAGATGATGATTTTTTATTTAATAGAGAACGTTTGATTGAATTTGCAGAAAAAATAGAAAAAAACAATATCAAAAAAAGATATTTAGTGTATGGAAGAGCCGATTTTATTGCAAATAATGAAGATATTATAAAACGCTTAAAAGAAGTTGGATTGAGAGCAGTTATTGTAGGGCTGGAAGCTGCAAGTCAAGAAGAACTTGATAGTTTTAATAAAAGAACCAAAATATCAGATAATATTGAAGCTGTTAAAATTTTAAAAAAATATGACATAGAATGTTATGGAACAGTTATTCTTGGAATGGATTGGGATAAAACTAATTTCGATAAATTATACAAATTTTTATCAGGATTAAATTTAGTATTTGTTAATTTGCAACCATTAACGCCAATGCCAAATACAAAATTATTTGACCAATATAAAGACAAAGCTATTATTTCATATAAAGAACATGAAAAATGGGATATGGCTCATCTGGTTTTACAGCCTGAAAAATTAACTGTTCGTGAATTTTATTTTCAAATTTTGAAATTATATTATCTTTTATCATTAAGGCCTAAAAGTGCATTATATATGATAAAAAAATATGGATTTTTTGAAACAATGAAGCTTAGCTATGGAGCTATGCATGTTGCATTACAATATGTTATTAAAATAATAAAAGGGTGATATTATGAAAATACTGTTAGTTAGACCTTGGGTAAATAAGCATATAACGACTGTTAGGAATTATCTGGTAGGAGAACCTCTCGGAATAATTTGTGTTGGTACAATTATGAAGAATTTGGGACATGAAGTTTTACTTGCTGATTTCATGATTGAAAAAAATGGTAAAATTGAAAAGTATTTAAAAGATTTTAACCCAGATATTGTCGGAATAACCTCTCAATGCAGTGATGTCGTAAATGTTACTAAAATAGCTAAAACAGTTAAAAAGTTTAACCCAAATATCAAAGTAATTGTAGGAGGAATTCACGCAATGTGTTTTCCTGAAGCTTTTTTTATGCCGGAAGTCGATTTTATTTTCAAATCCACAACCCAGCAAAATGTAAAAAAGTTAATGGAAAATATTGAAAATAACAATTTGACTGAAAGAGTTGACGGCATTTTTAGCAAGTCATTAGAATTCAAAAATGATGGAGATTTTTGCTGCAATGACTATATTGTACCTGACAGAAGCATTTCTGCAAAATACAGACATAAATACAGATATGTAGGTTTTCAACCTTGCGCAATTGTACTAACGGCGTTTGGATGCAGAAACAGATGCAAATTTTGTATTCGCTGGCAATTGGAAGGAAAATTGCAAGAAATTCCAATAGAAGAAATTGTTGAACAAATAGAAAATATAAATGAACCATATATAATGATATGTGATAATGATTTTCTTATCCATCGCAGTAGATTAGAAAAATTTTGTGATTTATTGGAAGAAAAAAATATTAAAAAAGAATTTGTGTGTTATGGAAGTGTAAATAGTATACTGGAAAAACCGCAAACAATAGAAAGGCTTCAAAAAAACGGTTTAAAAGCCGTAATTGTTGGGATAGAAGCTTTTGATAATGAGAGATTCAGTGAATATAACAAACCGACAAGTGTAGATGATAATTACAATGCTATAAAAATATTACACGATAATAACGTGGCTTGTTGGGGATCTTTTATCGTCCATCCGGATTGGGACAAATCAGATTTTAAAAAGATGATTGATTATCTAAGAGATTTGAAAATAGAATTATGTACTTTTTCCCCGCTGGTTCCTCACCCTTTGACACCATTATATGAAGAATATAAAGACAGACTTATATATACTGTTGAGGATTATGAAAAATGGAATTTTGGCGATGTTATAATAAGACCGTCAAAAATGTCCTTAAGAGAATATTATTTTGAAATAATCAAATTAGCATTGAAACTTAATGGAGCTAAACATTCAATTAAATATGTAAGAAAAAACTTTTCTTTAAAGAACAATCTTGCGATGCTTTTTGGATTTAAGACATTATTTAGCATTTATGTAAAAAACATGCTAATGAAAAAATAGTAGGGAAATAATGAAAATTCTTTTAGTTAGGCCGGCAGCTGTAAATATATTACAACATCTACAGGTTATAAACAGTGAACCTTTAGAGTTGGAATATTTGTACACTATTGCAAAAGAACATAAATGGATTCCGTTAATTTACGATGGTTTTAACTGTAAAAAAAGTTTGACAAGAATGTTGAAAGAATTTCAGCCGGATTTAATTGGTATTACAGGATATATAACTCAAGAAAATTTAATTTTGAAATATGTTGATTTAGCTAAAAAAATTAATCCTAATATTAAAACAATTATTGGCGGTGTTCATGCACAGTTAAATTATAAAAACTTTTATATTGATAATACAGATTTTGTTTTCCGCAGTGAAGATATGAATGCATTTGGCGAATTATTGGAAAATATTACCGAAAGTAATACAAATTTTTCTAAGATAAATGGTTTATGTTGGAGAAAAAATAATAAATGGATTCAAAATGAGTTTGTTCCTGTTGATATAAATACATTGCCGATTCCTGACAGAAGTTTCTTTTATAAAAATAAAAAATGGTTTAGATATATTGATTTAGAGGAAACAGCAACAATAAAAACAGCTTTATCCTGTCCTTATGATTGCAATTTCTGCTATTGCACACAACTTGCCGGCAAATATTCAGTTAGAGATATAGACAAGGTTATGCAAGAAATAGAAAGCCTTGACTGTGAAAATATTTTAATTGCAGATGATTTATTTTTGTTTAATGAAAAACGTATTTGGAATTTTATCGATGAAATAAAAAGACGAAAAATAAATAAAAAATTTATTTGTTATGGCAGAGCTGATTATATTGCATCACATCCTAATCAAATAAAAGCATTGGTCGAAGCAGGTTTTGTTTATTTTCTTGTAGGTATAGAATCTTCTTTTGATAATGAACTAAATGAATACAACAAACAAATTACAGTGGATGTAAACCTTCAATGTATCAAGTTGTTAGATGAATTAAACGCGAGATGTTTTGCTCTTATGATAGTTCCAATTGATGCGGACAAATCTTATTTTGATAATTTGTACAAATGGATAGTAAAAAATAAAGTTCAATATGTAACATTATCAATTTTTACCCCTATGCCGGGTACTAAAATTTTTAAAGATTATCAAGATAAATTAACAACAAAAGATTGTACTTATTGGGATTTCTTACACTTAGTTTTAAAACCAACAAGACTTCCTGCTATAAGATTTTATTATGAATTTTATAAACTTACTTATAAATTGTATAAATATACACAAAAAACAGGAATATTTAATTTTATGAATTTTCATTATTACATCAGGGTTATTTTGAATTATATTTGTCAAAAATTAAGGAGAGAGTTATGAAAATTTTATTTATACAACCTACTTCTTATTATGATAATAATAAATTACTAAAAAAGAAACGTTTATATTTTGTAGGGTTGGCACCTGCAATTTTTGCATCTGTAATTCCTGAAGATGTTGAATTTGAAGCTTGTTTAGAAACCATAGAAAATGTAAATTTTAATACAGACGCTGATTTAATAGCAATTTCAGGCATGGGACATACAATTTTAAGAGGGATTGATATTGCTAAGGAGTTTAAACGCAGAGGAAAAACTGTTGTCATGGGTGGTTATATGGCAAGTCTTGTACCTAAAGAAATAAAACAGTATTGTGATAGTGTTATTATTGGTGACGGAGAAATTAGTTTTCCTAAGATGTTAGAAGATTTTAAAAATGGCAATTTACAAGATTTTTATAATGATCCGTTAAAAAAGCTTACTTATCCACTTCCAAAATACGAACTATTAACAAACAAAAAAATAGGAGATTTTTTGCCAGTACAAGCTGGAAGGGGTTGTCCAAATGTTTGTTCATTTTGTTCGGTTTATTGTTTATATCGAAAGAAATATATGCAGCGTGATATTAATGAGGTAATAAGGGATATAAAAAGAATCAAAGAGCTTGGCTATAAAAAATTCTTATTATTGGATGATAATATATATTCAAATTTGGAATATTTAAAGTTATTGTGTAATGAAATTAAAAAACTCAATATGAAATGGATGTCGCAATGTTCAATTAAAATAGCAGATAATCCGGAAATTTTAAAACTTGTGTCGGAGAGTGGTTGTGTGACTTTATCATTCGGAATAGAAAGTATTTCCCAAGAGAGTTTGGATAAGATGAACAAATCCTGGGCAGATGTAAGTAAATATTCAGAACAAATAAAAAAAATAACTGATGCAGGCATTGATGTATCTACAGAAATGGTTGTCGGTGCGGATGGTGATACTATAGAAAGCATTAATGCGACAGTTGATTTCATAATAGATAACAAAATTGTAGTTCCAAGATTTTATATTTTGACTCCGATACCCGGAACAGATTTCTACAATGAAATAGTTGCACAAGATAGGCTGGTTAATAAAAATATTTATACCTATAATGGAGCAGAGGCTGTACATATGCCTAAAAACATGACTCCTGATGAATTAACAAATGCTTACTGGAAATTATATAAAGATGTTTTTTCTATAAAAAATATTTTCAAAAGAACAATATTAAGAGAAGAATTTATTAAAAATCCAATAAAATATTTGTTTTATTTGTATATAAATTTATTTTATCGTTATCAAATATATCAAGGAATTACACCAAATGTAATTTAAAAAAGTATGGAATTAAGAATTGTAAAAACAACAAAAGAATATTTGGAATTTATAAAAAAGCTTTATAAAAATAATAGATTTTATAAAGATAATAAATCTGATGTTATAAATATGCTTTGTAATAAGAAAAGTTCTTTTTATAAAAATTCTTTTCAAGAAATGGTAAAAGTTGTTTCAGATGGACAAACGAAGTGCCAAACAATTTTAATAAGGCACAAGAATTTGCCCAAAATTTTAATGTTAGCGTTTTTTGAAGCTGAGAAAAATTCTGAAAAAGAAGTAAAGCTTCTTATAGATTATGCAAAAGATAAAGCCAAAAAAGCAGATTGCAAAAAACTTTTGGTATCGATAAACGGTCATTGTAATTACGGATTAGGAACTTTGACCGGTAATTTTAATATCTCTCCGAGTTTTGGTGAAGCTTATAATTATGATTATTATAAGGATTTCTTTGAAAAAGATTTTAAAATTCATTATTTTCACAATTATAAAAACCACTTATCTGTATGTGGAGACAAGCTCTCTAAAGTAAATAAAAAAATAGAAGATAAAGACATTAGATTGGAATATTATGATGCGTTTAATGCTGATTTTTATAGGGCAGTGAAAATATATACTGATTTGAACAATAATATATTTCAAAAGCATTCCTATTATTATAAAAGGGAATATGAAGAAGATAAAGAGCTGTTTTCTTCAATGAAACCCCTGTTTCTAAATAAAAATCTTATTATTGCATATAAAAAAGAACAGCCGATTGGCTTCTTACTATGGTATCCGGATTTTAATGAAATTGTAAGTAAACAAAAAAAACTAAATTTATTATCACTAATAAAATATAAACTTTTTAATAATAAACCAAAACAAATTCTTTTAACAGAAATTGGTGTTTTACCGGAATATGAAAAAACAGGATTAATAATATTATTATTTTCTAAATTACATAACTATTTATATAATTATTATGATAAAAATGCGGTAGTATGTAGCGGATGGATTTATGATAAAAATACCAAATCTAAAAATTTAGTTAAGCATATTTTAGAAAAAACAGATAAGGAGTTTTGTGTATATGAACTTAGTATCTAGTATTTTTTTTAATATATTGTTTAAAAAAGAGCTGTTTGAATTATACAAACAAAATAGTAATCTGCCGTTTAGGGTAACAATAAATAAAAAATATAAATTAATTGAATATGACATAAAATTAAATTTATTAACTTTTTGCAATTTATATTTACCTTTAAAAATAACAATAATAGGCTTTCCTATCTCTATTTGCGAAAAAGGTTATGACGGAGATTTAAACGATATAACAAAAGATTTAAGGAAAAGAAAGGGTATATTTTTATTTTTAAATGATGATACTTGTTATGAGCAACAACCTTATAGGAGCGGAAGGACTTTACCTAATTGTATTTTTTATAATAATTTTAAAAAATTTGATGAGTATTTATCTTCACTTAGAAGTCAATATCGAAGACGTATAAATATAGCTTTAAATAAAGGGAAAAAGCTGAAAATCACAAAAATAAAAAATGAAAATTTTACTGATGAAATACATAATCTGTATTTAAATGTACTAAAAAATTCAAAATATCCTTTAGAAACGCTAGATAAAGGCTTTTTTCAAGATTTCGAAAGTGAAATTTATGTTTTTTATAAAGAAAATAAACCAGTTGCGTTTGTTCAATTGAAGGAAATAAATGAAACTTTAAATTTTATATTTGGAGGAATGGATTATCAATATAGAGATGAGTATGATTTATACTATAATATGCTGCTATTTATATTAAAAACAGGAATTGAAAGGCAATGCAAAATAATAAATTTTGGTCAAACTGCTGAACAATCTAAAATGAGAATAGGTTGTACACTTCAATCAAAATATATGCATATATATTCCTCAAACAAAATTATGGATTATATTTTAATTAAATTAATTAGGTATTTGGAATACAAAGAAACCAAACAAAATTTGAGGGTATTTAAATATGAACGTTGAATATAATTTAAAAGAAATAAAAACACCTGCATTTATTTGTGATATTGATACATTAATTAAAAACTTGGAATTTCATCGAAAAATGGCAAATGAAAGTGGTTGTAAATTGTTGTTTTCTTTGAAAACATTTACTATCGTTGAAATTTTGAAATATATACAAAAATATGTTGATGGATTTTCTTCAAGTTCTTTATTTGAAACAAAAATAGCAAAAGAATTGCTAAGTAACGAACAATCTATTCATCTAACAACCCCCGGGTTAAGACAAAATGAAATAAATGAAATTTCAAGAACGGCAAATTTTATTGCGTTCAATTCAATTTCACAATATGAGTTTTTAAAAGATAAACTTGATAAAAATTTAAAAATTGGTTTTAGGATAAATCCTCAATTTTCTTCTGATATTGATAACAAATATAATCCTTGTTGTCCAAATTCTAAATTAGGAATTCCAATCAAGAGATTTGTTGAATATATCAAAACAAATAATTATAATTTTGTCACCGGAATTCATTTTCATACGAATTGCGATTCTACCAATTTTGATTTTTTAACAGAAACATTTGAACTGATAGAAATCAATTTGAAAGATTGTTTACACAAAATAGAGTGGATAAATTTAGGCGGTGGTTATCTGTTTCAGAGTGATGAACAAATTAAAAGTTTCATTAATTTAATTAAAAGAATAAAAAATAAATATGATGTTGAAATTTATATTGAACCCGGTGCCAGTATAATAAGAAATTCCTTTTTATTAGTATCAACTGTTATTGACGTGTTTGATTCAGAGGACAAAAGAGTTGCTGTACTGGATACAACAGTAAATCATTTACCTGAAGTTTTAGAATTCAATTACAGGTTAAACATTACGAATAGTTCTAAAAACGGAGCGTATGAATATATTCTTGCCGGTTCTAGTTGTTTGGCCGGGGATTTATTTGGTCTATATAAGTTTGATAAACCATTGAAAATTGGAGATAAAATTCTTTTTAATAATGTTGGAGCATATAGTATTGTTAAATCTAATATGTTCAATGGAATTAATTTACCGGCAATATACCAAACTCATAATGATACTTTTAAATTAATAAAAGAATATACGTATTTTGATTTCATAGGAAAATATAATTAAAAATTTTAAATTGTTCAAAAGCAGATCCATGCTACCTACAAATCACACTCATGCGCCTTTGGGCAAGACTTTATTGGAATCATCATTAATCATTTAAGGTTTTTCTTTACATTGGCATTTGCGGTTGTTTGATTCGTTTTAGAGACCAAATTTAGAGACTTTTAAGACTAAAAAAGAGGCTTTTTCTTAAAAAAGTCTCTTTTTAAAATTTCGAGGTGCGGGTTAAAGCACTTTGTTTTTTATATTAATAAAACTTCGATATGTCTTTTCTTTTATATCCTTAATTTCAAAATCAATTTTAAAAGGTAAGGTTTATAATTCAAAAATCGGAAGTGAATCGTCAAAAATAGAATCATCAACGTCATCATCATAGTCTGTATCATGATCAAAATCAGACTCATCTTTTATATCATCTGAAGAACCAGTATTTTTAATATCGTCAGTATCATCTGTCTCATTTTTTGTATATTCGTGAGGTTGTTTATCATCTTGGTCTGTTGATTGCGTGTGATTGTTGTTCCGGTTTACTTTTCCGTTAACTATGGAAGTACCTGCTGCACCAATGCCAGCCCCTGTTAATGTATCTTGGACTCCTCTTTTATTTTCTTTATCATCATTATGTATTACAAGAGTACCTCCGGCCTCAATTATGTATGTATTTCCGTTTGCATCTGTAACTCGTTTAGCTCCGGGTGCATCCATTATTCCGGAAAAAGAAATCGGTGATTGTTGATAATTTGATTTGTGCAGAATAGTTTTTTTTGATGTAGTTTTAGTTAATCCATAATTCGTTGCAAAAGAAATTGCTTTTATCATATTATACCTCTCTTTTAATACTACTTGTATAATATTTAAAAATTTTTAAATTTGTTATTTTATTGTATTAATTTTAACAATTGTTAAAATTAATACAAAATACCCGCAAAAATTATTTTTTTCAAACTTAAAATATCAGAGGAATTAAAGTGAAAATAAAAAATAATCCGCAAAGAGTTTCATTTAAAGCCGGTTTGACACCAACAATAAAAAAGCTGGCCGCACAGTATTCTGGGGCAAATATAGAATACTTATTCAAGCAACGAGGTGTTAATGCGGATTTTAAAAACAACAGAGCTATTGCATATTGTTGCGGTATTGTTAATGATATTTTTGAAACATTAACTAATAAATACAAATTGCCTTTTGGTGCAAAGCCGCCTTCTTTGACGGTGTATCATGACAACGATTTGATTAATTACGCAGATAGAGACTGTTTAGGGTTCTGTTTGCCTGATTCTGCAAGAATTATTTTAGGCAAAGGTGTTTATGAAGCAAGATCTGTATTTTATAATAATGAAAGAATGAAAACTTTGTCAGAAATGGATGCACTGGCGGAAGCGCAGCATCGCTCAGGATTTAATTCAACGAATCATTTTCTTCATACAATAATACATGAATGGGTTCACAATATTCATAACGATTTATTATATAGAGTGTTCGGATATGACGGAACTTGCCCCAAAACTTTGCAAAGATATAATACTTTTAATGGGGTGTATTATGACCCGAACCCTTATGTTTCAGGAATAGAACACCTCAAACGAATGCAAGCATCAAGATATACTTCGCAACAAAGGGAAATAATAAAAAAAGAAATCAGTGAATATGCTGCCGGCAGAAGAGTGCGCTCGGGTTCCATACAAGGAGGAAATCCTTTTGAACTTATTGCTGAAACTATAACAAAAGAGGTTGTGGATGTTTTAGACCCTAATACGTTGATGGTTACACAAAATCCTTTTTATCAGGCAGGAAAACATGATAAAAAATTAACTGATCTTGTTAACAATGCTTGGTATAATATTGCAGGAGGTTAATGTGCTTATACAAACAGTTCATACGAATCAATGTAAAACTAATTATATAATGAGTCCAATACAGCAGTTGCCAAATCCGCTTGATAATATGCTTAAAAGTTTAAATATTGGACCTTATAATGAAAGAACTGAGGCAGACTTGCTTAGGCAAAAAGAATATGCCAAATTGGTAGCTGTTCAAGATTGTCTTGATGGTTCAAATCAGGCGTATTATGTACAAAAATATCTTCAAACTCCTGCCTTTAGAGAATTGGCAGAAAGTAAATATTTCAATTCCCCGCACGATTTTAAAAAACTGACGACAATAGTATCTACACTGGAACAAAAAAAACAAAATGCAATAGCAACTGTTTCGTCACCTTATTACAGACCTGTAATGATTCCTGATGTTTTACTTTTTCAAGCCAATACAAATGTTTGCGACTGTATAAATAATATAAATAAATTTTTTAAATCAAAATTTAGCGATGATTTAAAAATATATATTAAAGACAACACAAATCTGCTTACAGACCTGCAAAAAACTTCTGTAAATTTAGGATATCTTGATATGGAAAAGCCTGATGTAGCTTTTTTAAATAACTCAATGTTTGCTTTGTGTTAGTTAAAAATTTATTTCATTCCTGTTGTTGCAGCTTTGAAAATAGCGACATGTTTTAGGGTGTCTGCAATTGGTTTTATTGCTGAAATTGCATGAGTAAGAATTTCTCCGCCGCCCAAAAAGCCTGTTATAACTGATGGATCAATATATCCAATACCGGAAGCTGCCGCCGCAATCAGTGCCAGATTTGCAATTTGTTTCAGGTCTTTTTTCTTTTTTTCGTCTTTTATTTTTTTGTATTTTTTTTCAACCTCTGATAAAAAGTCGGAAAAGGAACCTCTTTCGTTAGCAGGAAGCAATTCTTCAATCATTTTAGACAATTCAGGATCCCTAAATTTGGAGTTTTGCATAGTTGCATACAAAACCGCTCTTGTGTTGGCTTTTATGCTTTGTGTATTGCCGTTTATTGCCTCAATATTTTCACCTATGAAATATAGCTCCTTAAAAGATTTTTGGCTTATATTAACAAGAGTATCAAGGTTTGACGCCATTTCCCGTAAAGTATAATTTTGACCTGCAATATTTATTCTTATATTGTTAAGGTTATGATTTATTGTTTCTAAATTATCTTTTATGTTTTTACTCTGCGCATTTGCATTATATTCAAGCTGCATTAATACAAACTTATTATTTAAAAGATTTTGGAGTTCGTGTTTTTTCCAATCATTAAAAATTAATTGATTCATTAATCTGAATTCTTCATCCGGCACTTTTGAAATAGTTTGGTATTTTTCTTTAATAGACATATCTGAATAGTCTTTATCTAACAGAACAAGGTATTTGTCAGTTAAATCCAGATTTTCTTTTACAGAATCCGGTGTAATAGATTTTGGGTATGAATTAAGACGATTTAGGTATAAGTTTTCGTTTAAAGCTTCTGTCATTAGCAACTCAGTTAGTGCTTTTTTCTGATCTATGCCGCTGTTATTCATCAATTTTGAAAAATTGATATTATCTTTGAAACGAGAGATAAATTCTTTTTGTTCGATTGTGTCAGTTGAATTTTTTTGCAGTGTGTTTACAAATTCTGTTATTTTATTTGAGGCATTTTTCTTGTTTTGTTCATTTGAATATAACAATTTAAGATTGTTTTTTGTAATCATATCAATCATTTTTGTGTCATAAAAACGGTATGCATTTTTTACCATATCCAGCCAATAGTCACTAAAATATGCAGAATTCTTACTTACAAAGTTTTTGAAAGCATTGGTGTCGTTTATAAAATCAAACAGATCTTCTTTTTGCATTTTGTGGACATTTTGCGATAGAGCGGTGAATACAAAGTTTACATAGTTGTCTAACTCTGTGTTTGGTTTTGCTGTTATTACATGCGCTACATTCAAGGTCTTGTCGAATATATTTTTTCTTGCATCAATAGACAATTGTCTGTATTCGTTGGTCAAAGATTGCAAGATTTTTATTATTTCAATTTCTATTTTTTTTGTATCATTTGTTTTATTTGATGTTTCTAAAATAATTTGGTACAACACTTTGCTATTTTTGTATTTTTCAAGCAATTTTTGCTGCAATTTATCAAGTTCCGGTTCATTTTTAATCAAATCGTCACATGCAAATTCATACGCTTTTATAAAGTTCTTTTGATTTTTTAGTTCATCTTTAGTTAAATTAATAATTTTTTGACATCTGTTTTTACTTTTCAGAAGTTCATTCAAATGCTGTTTTTTTAATCTTTCTGTTTTTATGTCTTGAGTAAATTCCGGATTGTCGTTTTTTAACCAAAAATCAAGAAGAGATTGGTTGTCAATTTGTAGTGAATTGAGTTGTTCATACAAAATTTTATTATCGTTCAAGGTCTTTGGGATATTTTCTTTATCTTGGTCTAAATTATCCAACAATTTTTCGATTGAATCCAAATTTTGTTTGTAACAATCAAAATCATTAAAATTTTGTTCTTGTGTTATTTGAGGCAAAATGTTTTTGAACCAGTAAAGCGTTGTTTTTTCCAGTAAAAGTTTTCTTTCACTATCAGTGAGATTGTTTATTTTATAAGTTTTTTGGGTATCAGGTATTGATTCTGCTTGTTTGTCCAATATTTCCATCCACAAGTCTGCCAGCTTTTTTTCTCCCAGTTTTGCATTTTTTATCCAGAACAAAGAGAAAACTTTAGTTTTGTCATCATTTGATAATAATTGCAGATTGTCTTTATAAAAATCCACATAAAGACTTTTTATTTCAGGATTATTGTTAATCTCTGAGATTATAGAGCTGTCGTTTAAATAGACCGGAATTTGTTCTTTATTCTTTTCTTCTGCTATGTTATTATCCAGAATGCTTAAACCTGAGGCAAAAACATCTACGGGGTTTCCTAAATAGACATTATTTTTGTCACTGATTAAAAATTGGAGTATTCCGTTTTCTACTATTGATGAGTCAATTTTAGGAAATATATTTTGTTTGCCTCTTTGAGCTATTACTACTCCGTCAGGAGTTGAAAATCTTATTTTTCCGTTTATCTTTACCGGTCCGTTTAGAAATAAATGAGTGCCATTTATTTCTACGTCACCGACAGTTCCGTTGCCTGTAATTGTAAGATTGTCTTCAGATGTAATATTTGTAATAGAGGTGTTTTTATTTAATATTATTTTGGAATTTTTAGTATTTAAATTGTTAATTTTTGCATTGTTATACAGGACAACTTCTCCGCCTTCTGTAATTGCATTTTGAACATTAGCAGAGTTTTTTAGTACAATGTTGTTGGCTGTTAAATTTTCACAGTTAATATTGTCTGCCGCAAAAAAGTTTTTTGTTGTAATTTGATTAGTTGTAGAGTGGTTTCTTTGATAAACATTATTAGCTGTAATCTTTTGAGCTGTTGCGTTATCCTTAAGCCAGACTGTTTCTGCTTCATTTTTTGAAGAAAAAGCTTTGTCTGAGAGATAAATTTTCTTTGCTTTTATTTCATCAGCAGTAGAATTATCAAACAGATATGTATTCATATTGGTTTGAATTTTATTTGCCGATGCAAAGTTGAACATATCAACAAGTTCTGCATTTACTTGTTTTGCAGAAGCATTATTCATGATTGTTATATTTTTTTTTGCAGTTACTTTGTCTTTTTTATCCAGATTTAACAGGTATAATGATTCAGATTCCGGAGTTTTGTTTTTATATTGTGTTAAAAATTTATTTATGTCGTTAAAAAGTTTTATGCTAAAGTTGGTTGCATCTTCCTCATTAAAACGAGCATTATCCTCATCAGGTTGAAATTGATTTTGCCCAAAAGATATTTTTGTTGCAGGAAATATAAATCTGTTAAGTGGAATGTTGTTCTTATTAGTGTAGTTTATTGGTACTGCTTTTAATTGTTGTAAATTAAGCGAGCTTTTTTCTTTTATTGCTCTGGTATTTTCCTGGTTAAAATTTAGTGTAATTCTCATCTTAATCCTCGTTTTCTAAATTTATAACAACACCAAAGCGTTTGTTATTTATCAAAAACGGAGATTCTATTTTTCTTTCGTCTTTAGCTGTAGCTAATAAAATGCATCCGTTTTTAGCACAATTTAACATATAAACTTTTAAAAAACTGTTTAATTCAGGTATGTAATCAGCTTTGTTAGGCTTTAGTGCAATTTTATCAAAATCGGGTATATAAATTACTGTTAACTCTTTTTTGTGAGAATATTTTTGATTTGCAATTGTCTTAATTTCTTGTAAATCATTTTGTAATTTTTCAATATTTCCATCAAAAATTACTTGTTGGAAGTTTGATATTGTGTTTTCCTTTTGTATTTGACGGGCTATAGCTTTTGCTACTTTTTCTTGCCGGGCAGAGTCACTACCCTGTATTAGTATTCCATTTGGTGTATTCGGGTATTGCGCTTCATCTGCAATACTTTCGGCATAAGGATGAAAAAGTTCTTCAGATAGTTGTTCTATGTTTTCCTGTGACAGACCGCACGATAATAGTTCTGTATTTTTATCAAGATTGGTATATTTTTCTATAATTTTTTTTCTGTCGTTTTCTTTTTTTTCAATATCTTCTATTTTTTTTGATAATTCCTGTTTTGCTTTTTCTATTGCTCTTGATTTTTCTTCTCTTATAGCATTTTTGCGTTTTTCCTCTTCTTTAATATCATTAATACACTTGTTTACTTCATTAGCGTGTTGTTCTGGTGCTTGGGTAAAATAATATTGCCAAAAACCGTATCTGTCTCTAAAGTATGTACAATCGACACGGTCATATGATTTATATTTCATTGCATCAACATATTCTTGATCGGTATAATAGTGGCCGTTTATTGTTTTCCCTTTAAAAGATTGAGAAGGTTGATATTGTCTTATGGTATTTTGTACTGAAATTATTTTCATTTTGCAGCAGAGCCTTTTTCTTTTATTTTATCTAACGCAATTCCTGCAAGAGAGCCGATTGTTGACCAGATTAAAATTCCGATAATAGCTTTTTTTACAAATCTTTCACGCATTTTTGCTTTAAATTGCAAGTTTATGTCTTTAAAAATATATTTATACTCTGTCAGGAACTGTTGAAGACGGAGTTTTTTCTTTTGGGTATTTATAATTGCTTTTTCAAGTTCAAGGTTATTTTTTGATTTAGAGAGACTTTCTTGATAACTGAATATATCTTCATCATAATTTTTTATGCTGTTTTGAATTTGTTTTATATGCGTAATCGGGTTTTTGCTGAATCTTGGTATGCATTGATGCTTGTGTGTCTGATCAAATTCTTCTGTCATTATTGACTTTAATTTTTCTTTTACAAAAACCGCATATTGCATATTTATATTTTTACCTGATTTTAAAGAAGGTTGAACAATACCTGCCGCAGTCCCTGCAAGTGTTAGCGGCAGAGTGTATTTTTGTTTTTTCTTTGAGGCAACAGATTGTTGATAATTTGTTTTATCAACTGCTGTCAAGTGTTTATAAAAGTCTGTAAAAACAGGTGTGGTCAAATTTATTCCTCAGTATTTTTTTGTTTTTCAAGTTCTTCTTTTTCTTCAAGATATTCTTCGTAAGTCATATTAGTTATAAATTCAAAATCCTCTTTGAAGCTTTCTATATCGTTACTATCAATATTCGGATTGGTTTTATTTGCTATTTTTAACAAATCTTCTTGCGAAACAAATCTTTTTTCTTTTTTAGCTTTATCTTTTGCTTTTTCTGCAAGTTTTTCGATTTTTGAAGAAGAGTACATAGCTTTATCTTTATCCGTTTTTTGGATTAAAATATTTGTAATTTCTTTCAAATTAACGGTATCATCTGTTACCCCTTCAAGATAGTAATTCAAAATTTGTGTAATATCGTCAGCTTTTGGCGGTTCTATTGCCGTTCTTACAGAAAATCTGCTATCGTTGTCGATGAATGGTTTTTCAATATTTCTCGGGTAGTTTGTAGTTGCAATTATCGTGATACCGAATTTAGAACAATCGTTCATAAAGCTTTTAAGATAGCCGTTTGACGGATTTTCGGTATCATCGCCTTGAAGTGTTCTTTTAATAATATTTGGATTCGGCGCAAATCCGTCAAATTCATCTAAAAATATAATTGTTCTTTTGTTGTTATTTTCCCAATCTTGTTGTGCTTTTTCTTTTATTTCACTGAGTTTGTCCTCAAGTTTTGATCTTTTTAAATCTGATAAATTGTAATACTCTGTATCAGTTGTATTCATTAATTCTTCAATAATACCTTCAGCTAATGTTGTTTTACCGTTGCCTGAAGTACCGTACAGCAAAACACCGTTAGGAACATTGTAAGATTCGTATTTTGTTTCAGGATTAAAGCTTTTTTTATAAGGAGAAATAAATGCAGCATTTAGAAGATTTTTATCTTCATAATACCCTGCAATTCTGCCCAAACCTACACCGTTAGCTTCTTCGTATTTTTTGACTGCATATTTTTCTAAAATTTTGTTTTGTTTTTTTAATTCATCAAGTTGAGCTTGTTTGTTCTCCAGGGCTTTTTGATTTTTGGAATTTGCAATGTTTTGTTGTTCTTCAAGTGCTTTTGCTTTTGCTTCAAGAGCATCTTTTTCTTTTTGTATTTTTGCAGCCTCTTCAGCAGCAGCTTTTTTTATTTCTTCACGGCTTTTGCAAGTAAAGTATGAGACAGTTCCGCCAATTGCGCCTGTTATACCACCAAGAAATCCTCCAACCGTTGCACCGGTAGCAGTTGGTACTCCCAGTGTAGTCCCTGCCGTACCTAAATCAACAACACCTCCAACTTTTGTACCTATGGCTGCACCGCTTGCTGCGCCTGCAGAAATTCCAGCAGAAAGGTGTTTCCAAAAGGTTGCTTTAAAAGAGAGATTCGGGTTGGTTTTGCTAGAAAGTTCCAATTTGTCGCTGTTTTGAAGAAAAGTTGAATAAGGGGTGTTTGTATTGTTATACTGCTTTAAATTGTTAGAATAGTTTGTTTTTGTTGTAGTGTTTAAATATACTTTCATTATGTCTCCTAATTATAATTTGTTATTTGGTCATTTAAAAATCCTGAATATTTATATTTGTTAGTATTTTATAATTTTATGAAATTTTTTTACATTTTTTAAGTTATTTATTTTTTGTTATTTGGAGTAAAGACGGAGTAATATTCGCTCTGCACCTTACGTGGCACTTTAGCGAAAATCCGTTAATCGGGAAATTTTTCTTTTCGTCAGGAAGAATTTTCATTAAGTTTGAGAAAATGCACAACCGTCTTTAATTTGCTTTGCGCTCAAGTCTGTAATTTGCTCCTCTCTGGCAGCACTCATTTCGGCTTTTGCTTACCGGATTTTTATCCGTCCGCAAATCCGCAAGTTTGGGAAAAAATATTTTTCAATTGATACAAAACTACATACATTACTCTATTAAAGATGTTCTGAAGTTGATTTTAAATAAAAAGTAAAAGTTTTAAACAAAAACCAATATTTTTGTATAAGAGTTTAATTACTTACATATTACCTGTATTTATTGAATTAGCTCCAGTGTGCTACCGTCAATAATCCTAAATTTGGAATCTCTTGGTAAAAGTATTTCTTTTTCAGAGGTGTAAGTCAGGTCTAAGAAAGAAGTCCCCCGGGGCAGTTTAATCGTATAACGAATATTGTTTATTGCATCAGCACCTATCATACCTTCCATAGAGGCTCCCGGCTCAAGTGAAGTTGAGCAGAATCCTTTATCTGTTATTATTCCGTTGTGAGCCGTATCCAACCAACTGCGCGGAGCATCTCTATAAACGACTACTGGTTTGGTTGTTTTGGAGGTAAAGCAATTATCGAGTTTTTCCACACTATCCACAATTGCCCTGTTTATATCCTTAATTTCGACAGCCTGATTTTTGGCATATTCCTTTATGCCGGCCGGCATATCATCTGTTATTTGCGGCGGTTCTTTTAGTCTGCCTGTTCTTAAAAACATATTTATCTCACGACCATATTGCAGATAGAAACCTTTCACATTTCGTTTAAGGTACTTGTACGCCTCATTACTCTCGCTAATTTCATTACTTACGAGTTCAGCCGGATAACTTATTCTTGAATGTGCCTGTCGTTCGGCTGTATTATCTACAGCATTAACAATTTGTGATGTTTTGGGTAATTTTTTCTTTTTTAATATTAAAAATAATGATGTACCGATTACTGCCAGGCCTGCAAGGGAAGTGGCGAGTAACTTACCCTTACTCCCATCGTAACTGTCAGGTGATTTTTTCTTTGATGTAAAAGAGGTATCTTTCTTATATTTAACAGCATACTGCTGACTGATATTTTTGATTTCCATTAGATCATAATCCATTGTATTTGTTGTAAGTCTTGTTGGTTATCTAAGTAATTAAGTTGTTCCAGCAAAGATTCAAAACTTTGTGTTTGTTTTACATATTCAAGAGAAGCAGGGTCTAATATTCCATTATCTAATCCTTGCATAATTCTTGCGGTATCATCATATCTTGCTCTATATGCACGCAATCTCAGGTAACTTTCATAAGCTTCAGGGTCTGTTGCTCTGAGATTTAATTCATAGAAATGATCCCAGGCACCACCTTTGATGCCGACAATTCTTGGTTGGACTCCAAATTGTCTGCATAGTTTTAAATATTCAGTGTACCAGGCGGCAAGCAATTTGCCTCCTGATTGTCCCGGAGGTTCAGGATAACTTGAATTAAAGCGTTCTTTTGATAAAATTTTACCTTTTTTATCTCGAATAATAACAACTTTTCCTGTTTCATCGCTTACTGTTATCTTTGTATTTCCGTTTTCAAGGCGTTCTACAACCTTTTTTTCATATGTATGAAGGTCTGTCGTTTCTCTTTTTATTTCTACATATTTACCACTTTCGTTTTTTTCTGAAAGTTTTATGGTTAATGTTTGTCCTTTATTGACAACGGTCGTTCTAGAGTTACCACTATATGCGAAGTGGGTTTCTCTGCCGAGCGCATCAACATAAAACTCATGTAATAAAGTCTTCCCATCCGGTGTATAATGTTTTATTATTTGGGAACCATCTTTATTATCTATGGTGATTGCTTTGACTTTTTGACCGTATATATTTCTTGCAATTTTTGTATTTTGGGATAATATTTCTTCTTTTTTAGCTTTAGTGGCAGCTTTTTTTGCGGCTTTCTTTTCTGCTTTAATTTGTGCAGCCTCTTCCGGATGTTCTTTTACAAATTTTTCCCATTCTGCTTTTTTAGCCTGTTTTTCAGCAAGCCTCCTTGCTTCTGCTTCGGCTTTTTCTTCAAGTCCTTTATAATATTCGTTTAATTTGTCTAATTCTGGGTTTTTAGTCTCAAATTGTTTATCAATTTTTTCAGCACTGATTTCTGTTTTTGTATGCAATTTTTCCTTTATTTTAGAAACGTTTTCTTTGATGTTGTCAGTGAGTCTACAATAACTTAAATCATTGTTAGTATCATTATTGAAAGATTTATCAATTCCATCTGCTGAAATTTCAGTTTTGTCGGATAATTTTTCTTCGATATCGTTTACATATTGATTTATTTCTTCCTGCTTTTTCTTTTCTTGCTTTTCTGCAAAATTTTTCAGTCCTTCCGAGCGTTTTTTATCCAGATTTGTCGATGAGCTTTTTATATACTGGAAACCATGATTTTTCGGGTTATTTGTATTTACGTGTACCCAATCAAATTTATCAACACTTTCAAGTTTGCCTTCAGCATTATAAGTGTACGATTTTTTACTGTAGGGTAATTCTCCGACCTTCCCGTCCGGAAATTTTATTATCCGTGTTTTTTTAACTTCTTTAATAACACCGTTTTCGTACTGAATGTGATGTTTGAAGCCGGCAGCATTTTCTTTAATAACAGTACCTGTAAAAGGTTTTCCTTCCTTTGTGAAGGCATTGCCTTTTTTAAAGAAATTACCTGCTTCTTTAAAGTTATCGATACCTATTTCTTGTAAAGCTTTTCCGGTCTTGCCGTGCCGTACGGCTAAAATGGCTGCTCCAATTACACCAAGAGCGCCCAGACCATATAATGTAACATTTGTAGCGTTAAACTTTGATTTTTTTTTTTTCTTTTTTGGGGGATTTATTGGGTTGAGCATTAACTTGTGTCGTTGTTATAGAACTTACCTTAATTTCTGTCATAAAACTACCCGCTTTCGACGAATTTTACCTACAGACACTATAAAGAAAACGCATTATTACTTTTTATTGTCATTTTAAATAATTAATTGTTAAAATTCTTAATATAAAAGATACCCTCCGGATTGTAGAGAGTATTTTTCTATTAGCCACTGGCCATTTATCTTTTAGAAAGGGTTTATAATTCCTTGTAAGTAAGTGTGTGAAAGCGGATTTGTTTTCTTATGCCGGAATCATAAATTTTGGCATAAGAAGGTAAATCTGCTATGCCCAACCTCTGTTATTGTAATCAGCTACAGCGTCAGAATCGCAACAGGTCTCACTGCGTTAGCCGTACAGGTGCTGTTCGATACGGTTGTCTTTGTTTGTTGCTTTTTTATAAGCTCTATAATTCTGTTATTTCATAAGTTGTGTAGGTTAAATACATTCTTGCTAAATTTTTATAATAAACATTATCTAAAGTTTAATTAAGAATTAGGCGGCTTAAAGTTTTGCGGTTAGAATATAATTAGTATATTGTTGAGTATTACTTTGGGGAATTATAAAAAAATTATGAGAAGTTTACGTAATTTTGTGAAAATTTTAACGGCAATGTTTATTGTATTTTGTACAAACACTGCTGTACATGCGGCAGTGGCTTTCCCGACAATTACAGTCGGAATGACCAATGCAAACACTCCGCAGGAATTTACACAGGGTGTGCAAATCCTTATACTTTTGACTATTTTGACACTTGCGCCGAGTATTTTTATTATGTGTACGGCGTTTATAAGGATTATTATTGTACTTGCTCTGACAAGGCAGGCTATAGGAACTTCAACCCTGCCGCCGAATCAGGTTCTTGCCGGTCTTGCGTTAATTTTGACGTTTTTTGTTATGGCTCCGACCTTTAACAAAATAAACGAAACCGCCATACAGCCTTATATGAAAAATCAGATAACACAGCAGGTTGCGCTTGACAAAGCAATACTTCCTCTGAGGGAATTTATGATTAAACATACCGAAGAAAAAGAGCTGGGGCTGTTTTTGAGTATGGCAAAGATAGAAAAGCCTCAAAACTGGCAGGATGTTCCTACTTACACTCTTATTCCGGCTTTTGTAATAACTGAGTTAAAAACTTCTTTTAAGATAGGTTTTGTGATATTTTTACCGTTTCTGGTTATAGATATTGTTGTGGCAAGTATCCTTGTATCAATGGGTATGCTGTTTTTGCCTCCGACAACCGTTGCCATGCCGTTTAAGCTCATACTGTTCGTTATGATAGACGGCTGGTATCTTGTCACAAAAACTCTGCTTGAGGGGTTTGTGACCTGATTTTAAACTCAAAATATACTGTACGTTTAATTAAACAAAAGGAAAATTTTATAAATGGAAGACGCAGTCTTTTTAACGCTTACACAAAATGTTTTAATACTTATTTTAATACTTTCCACGCCCGTGCTTGTTATAAGTATGGTTGTTGGGCTTGTGATAAGTATATTTCAAGCGGTTACGCAGATACAGGAGTCTACGTTAACTTTTGTACCTAAGATTATTGCAGGTATTTTGACTTTGATTATACTTATGCCGTGGATGCTCAATATGTTTGTGGCACGGTCTACGGAAATGTTTGAATACATACAAACGATGATAAAATGACAAAGACGGGGGATAAAACTTGCAGCCTAACTTGCTAACAATATTTTCACCGTCGAATATTTTGATTTTTGTACTGATTTTTACCAGAATAAGCGGTATGATTTTTTCCATGCCGTTGATTTCAACTTATCCTATACCGCAGCAGGTCAAAATATGGCTCGGGGCACTGGTTGCGTTTATATTGTTCCCTATGGTTGCGGCACATCAGTCATTTATTGTTCCGCACAGCATACCCGAGGTGCTTGTGTACCTTGTCAGAGAATTTGCTATCGGTTACGTTATAGGTTTTTGTGCCAACTTTCTTTTTGCTGCGGTCCAAATTGCGGGGGAATTTGTCAGCATTCAGATAGGTGTTTCCATGAGTCAGGTGCTTGACCCGACGACAGGTGAAAGTACTCAGATTCTGTCTCAAATGTACACATATCTTGCTACAATGGTTTTTATAGGGCTTAATGCGCATCAGTGGCTGTTTGCTGCTATTTATAAAAGTTTTCAGACATTCCCTCCGGGGATTGAGTATATTTTTACGGGCAATATTGTCTCGCAGGTTTTACATATGTCTTCCGAGATGTTTGTAATAGGTATAAGTATGATTTTGCCCATATTCTGTGTTATGTTTGTATCAGAAGTATTAATGGGCTTTATGTCCAAAATGATGCCGCAGATGAATATATTTATGGTAGCAATACCGCTTAAAATATATATAGGTATCATTTTGATATTAATGTTTTTATCACCAACGGTAAGTTATCTTGTTGCCGTGACGGAAAATTATCTGAAAGGTATTTTAAACCTGTTTATGTAAAAAGGTAAAATATGGCAGACGAAAAAACGGAAGAGGCGACCCCCAAGCGGCGGGAAGACGAGCGAAAAAAAGGGAATATTTCACGAAGTCAGGACATGACGGCAGCATTGACCGTCACTGTCGGTGTTGGTCTGCTTTTTGTTATGGCGCCTCATATTCTGGAAAAGCTTAAAAACCTTTTATATTATACGCTTACGCACCTTGACCCGAAAACTATCGAAACCGATGATATAATAGCGCTTTTTGCACCTTATGCCAAAGTTACGGGGGAAATGCTTCTGCCGTTTTTGTTGGGGCTTGCGCTGGCTACCGTCTTGATAATGAGAATTCAAGTCGGGGCGTTATTTGCCACGGAAAAAATAAAACCCAAACTCGATAAATTCCAGCCGGCTAATATGGTTCAACAGCTCAAGCGTATGTTTAACCCGTTTGAGCCGAAAAATCTTATTGAAATCACAAAGTCATTTTTAAAAGTCGGAATTGTCGGTTATTGCGGTTTTTCTACGGTAATGGGCAGAAAAGATGAACTTTTGGGGCTGCTCGGGGTCGATATAAACACTGCTTTTATAGTTCTGGCAAGTATTTTAACCCAGATGATTTTAAACATTATTGTTGCGATGCTTATTATAGGTTTTATTGACAAAAAATATTCGGATTATGAATACAACAAGTCGATAAAAATGACTAAACAGGAAATAAAAGACGAATGGAAAAACATGGAAGGGGATCCTGTCATCAAGTCAAAACTGAAATCCGCACAGATGCAGTTTATGAAACAGAAGATGATGAGCGCAGTTCCGACGGCAGATGTAGTTGTCGCAAACCCTACACATTTTTCAGTTGCGCTAAAATATGACAAATCAATTGCTCCGGCGCCTGTTGTGGTAGCAAAAGGCGTTGATTATATGGCGTTTAAAATTCGTGAAATCGCAAAAGCAAACAATGTTCCTATTGTGGAAAACAAACCTCTTGCCAGATCCTTATACAAGCTTGTTAAGGTCGATGAAGTTATACCAGCCGAACTTTACGTTGCTGTTGCGGAAATTCTTGCATTTGTTTACGGCAAAGAAGGCCCGCCGAGTATGAAAATTAACAACCCTGATTTGAATCCGAACGCAAGAAGATAAGTCAGCATTAATTGAGATACCGGTTTAATTTTCCTGATTCAATTAATTCTTTTAACTCACCGTAACCGCCTATATGTTTGCCGTTAATGATTATCTGCGGTACAGTTGCACGTCCTGACGGAATTTCAAAAAGTTCTGCAAGTTTGTGACGGATTTCTTCTTCATTATGGGAGATGTCGTACTCCGTATAGTCAAGATAGTTGTCCTTTAGCTTTTCTTTGGCTTTTTTACAAAAAGGACAGGTCGGTAATGTATAAATTTCTATGTCGTTAGTCATAAAAAGATTATGAATCGATTTTTGAAAAATTTAACTGCCCGACAGTCTGATTTTTACACACCTGCAATGCGAGAGAATATTGAATTTGCAACATCTATAAGCGTATTACCCAAAAAGACAAGCATTAAAAATATGGCAAACCATTTTTGTATATCTTTTACAAGTATTACTCTTTTTTTAGAACGCTGGTCTGTAAGTTCTTTATATTCTTCTTTATTCGGGGCTTTTGGCAGGTCTTCTTCGAGTTTTTCTATAACGGAATTGTATTTTATTTTGATTATGGAAGCGTATGCGTCCTGATTTGATATCCACATTACACAAAACGCAATACCAAAAATATCAATACCCAGCAGTAAAAAATATTCAGTAGGCAAAAGCATTTTTGCAAAAATCAGCATAAACAAAAATATTGCACAGAGTATCATAAAAAATCTGTTTATGGCAAAAGTGCGGTTAATAAAACTTTCTTTCATTTCGTTATAGATTCTGTATTGCTCCAGTATTAAATGTTTTTCGTCCATAGAAAACTCTCCGCTAAGTGATGATAAGATAATTGTATCATTATAAAAATTTCTTATAAAAATTGATAACTTATGTTACAAGAAAATTATAAAATAGCAAAAAAATTTAATTATGCGTTTTATACTTGTAAGTGTAAGGAGTGTGAAAACATGATTCAACCTTTAAATTATACAAATGCAAACTACGTGGCAAGCCAAAAACAGTCTTTTGGCCAAAATCCCGAAACTGTATCAGGACGCAAAAGACCGTCAACAGCAGCCAGACTGGCAGGTTACACAGCTACACAGTTTGCGGCAGGTGCTATTGTCAGCGGTATTTTTGACGGTTTGACAAACCTTTACAGAGCAATTGCTAAAAACAAACCGGCAATGCCTCTTAAAGAAATGGCAGGACGCGCTGGATTTACCGGTGCTGCTTTCGCTGTTATCGGGCTTGTGTTCACTGCAATTGGCGCAGCTATGGCGAGAAGAAAAGATAACTAATTTCTGTTTAACTACAACAAAAATATAGCAACCCAAAAAGTCGTGTATAATTCTATACATGGCTTTTTGTATAAACGAAACTTATTTCTAATCTAGTGTCGCAGTTGCCGCCTCTAGCCTTCAAGCCGTCACTGCTCACCTTTGCCTTCTTTTTCGGCTGAACTGTGGTGAAGCCTGAAAAATGGCTTCACTATGTGAACAATGTGACACTCCAAAAATTCGTTCACGTCGCTTTGCTCCTTATCACGAATTTTTCTCGGACAAATTAAATCTTTTTTATGCAGCGTCATAGAACAAGCCTTTTTCTACAACCTGATTATGAAAAATGGTATTTTTCTGTTATTGATATTATTAGTATCCTAACAGAGAGTAAAAATCCAAGAAGATATTGGAGTGATTTAAAGATAAAACTCTCTGATGAAGAGGGTTTTAGTCAGTTGTACGAAAAAATCGTACAACTGAAATTAACATCATCTGACGGTAAAAAATACAATACAGATTGTGCTGATGTAGAAACTCTTTTGCGTATTATACAATCTATTCCGAGCAAAAAAGCAGAACCGGTTAAACAGTGGCTTGCCCGTGTAGGTTATGAAAGGATGAAAGAGCTTGCAGATCCATCCACTGCACTGGATAGAGCAAGAGATATATGGCAAAAACAGGGCAGAAGTGCAAAATGGATTCAGCAAAGAATGTCCGGTCAGGAAACCAGAAATAAACTGACTGATTACTGGGCTGAACACGGAATAGAAGAAAGCAACGAATTTGCCATACTTACAAACATTATTCATCAGGAATGGACAGGATTAACTGTCAAAGAACATAAACAATTGAAAAATTTGAAGTCGCAAAACCTTCGTGACCATATGTCAGAGGCGGAATTGATTTTTACAGCACCGGCGGAACTTTCCACACGGCAAATTGCAGAAAGCGAAGAAGCAACAGGCTTTTCTGAAAATAAACAGTCAGCAAAACGAGGCGGTAATATAGCTAAACAAGCCCGTGAAAAACTTGAACTTGAAACCGGCAAAAAAGTTGTAACAGGAGAAAACTTTTTGCCTGAAAGAAAACAAAATCAAATTAATAATAAAAATAAAAGCAATAAAAAAGAGGCTTAGCGCCTCTTTTTTTTATAGTGTCGGTTTAAATTAATAAACCGTCTGTTTTAAATGGTACTCCCAAGGGGATTTGAACCCCTGTCGCATCCGTGAAAGGGATGTGTCCTAGGCCTCTAGACGATGGGAGCCTGTAAACAAAGATGAATTTCATCTCGACTGTATGCATAATAATATCTAAGACATAATTCGATGTCAACAAAGTTTTTATATATAAATTTCAGAATTGAAAAAACCCCTGTTTTATAGTAAATTTCTTTTATAAGTGAGGAGCGTATGTCAAAACCGGAAATAAATTATATTAACAGCATGGATGTTGATATCAACGAAGCAACCCCCATGCTTAAGCAGTTTTTAGAAATAAAAAGAAACAATCAAGACGTACTTTTGTTGTATCGTATGGGTGATTTTTACGAAACTTTTTTTGAGGACGCTCTGACTCTCTCAAAAGATCTGGAGATTACATTAACAAGCCGTGAAGGCGGTTCATTAGGCCGTATTCCAATGGCGGGCATACCGGCAAAAGCGGTAGATAATTATCTGCCAAAACTTCTTGAGAAAGGACACAAAATTTCTATTTGTGAACAATTAGAAGACCCTGCCCTCGCCAAAGGTCTGGTTAAAAGAGATATCATAAAAACTATTACTGCCGGAACCCTGACAGAAGACAGCCTTTTAAAATCAAATTCCAATAACTACCTTGCATCAGTGATAAAAGATAAAAAATCAAATCTGTACGGACTTGCATACACTGATATTTCTACCGGAGAATTTAAAGTTACCCAAACCGATTTTGAACAGCTTTTAAGCGAGCTTTCCCGTATAAAACCGACAGAGGTTGTTGCGCCTAAAATTTCTCAAAAAGTTTTGCCGTTTCAATATGTCGGTAACGAGCTTATTGATTTACCGGAAGAAATTACAAACAATTACAACTGTTCAAAAATGAGTTATGCTGCATTTGACGTTGACAGGGCTGAAAAAAACATAAAAGAAATCTTTAAAGTGGATTCTGCTGACGCGTTTGGTTTTTCGCAGTGTAAAACCGGCTTTTGTGCGGCAGGGGCTATAATTGAGTATCTTTTTAAAACCCAGCAGGAAAATTTTCCAAAATTTGAAAAAATTACCCAATACAGCCTGAACCAGTATGTTTCAATAGACGCAAACACAAGAAGAAACCTTGAATTAACGGAAACTTCAAGAGATAAAGCAAAATATGGCAGTCTTTTGTGGGCAGTTGACAACACAAAGACAAATATGGGTTCAAGACAGCTGAAAAAATGGATTCATCAGCCGCTAAAGAATATAGAAAATATTACACAAAGACAGGATGCTGTTGAAGAACTCATAAAAAACACACCCGAAAGAATAAAATTAATCGGCCTTTTGGAAAAAGTCTACGACATCCAGCGTCTTTCAACGAGAATAAGCAACAATACCGCAAACCCCAGAGATTTTATTGCGTTAAAAGATACAATTGAGTTGCTGCCGGCGTTCAGCGAGGTGTTAAAAAATTTCAATTCAAAACTTTTGACAAAATTAAGCGTAGTTAAAACAAATCTCACTGATTTTGCTGAAATTATAGATAAAACAATAAAAGAAGACGCTCCGATTACCCTGAAAGACGGAGGTGTTATAAAAGAAGGTGTATCAGGTGATTTAGACTATTACAGAGAACTTTTAACCGGCGGAAAAAACTGGCTTATTGATTTTGAAAACAAACAAAAAGAAGAAACCGGCATAAAATTTTTAAAAGTCGGCTTTTCAAAGACTTTCGGCTATTTTATCGAAGTTTCTAACTCAAACCTTAACATGGTGCCTGAGCATTACATAAGACGCCAAACGCTCACAAACGGTGAAAGATATGTCACTGAAGAACTGAAAAAACACGAGTCCGATGTGCTTTCCGCTCAAACAAAATCGGTTGAATTGGAATCAAAAATATTTTCTGACTTAAGAGAATATTCCAAGGAATTTGTTGAGCCTGTAAGAGAGGTTGCGGAATCCATCGCGGATATGGACGTACTTGTTTCTTTTGCGGTGTGTGCAATAGAAAACAAATACACAAGACCGCTTATAACAGATTCAAATGAACTTTATATAAAAGAAGGGCGTCACCCTGTATTAGAAAAAATTCTGCCTATGGGCAAGTATGTTTCTAATGATTTAAAGCTTGTTGCAGACAACCGGTCGCAGCAGGATACACAGTTTATGATACTTACAGGTCCGAACATGGCAGGTAAGTCTACCTATATGCGTCAGAATGCATTGATTGTTATACTTGCGCAAATCGGAAGTTTTGTTCCCTGCGATGCTGCCAGAATAGGAGTGGTGGACAAGATTTTCACAAGGGTCGGTGCTGTTGACGATTTATCTCTGGGGCAGTCCACATTTATGGTGGAAATGAACGAAACCGCATTTATTTTAAATTCTGCTACCGAAAAAAGTCTTATCCTGCTTGATGAAATCGGCAGAGGCACAAGCACTTATGACGGTGTGGCTATAGCATGGAGCGTTGCGGAATATATTGCCACAAAAATAAAAGCAAGAACAATTTTTGCCACACATTATCACGAACTTAACGTTATGAGTTCTATTTTCCCTCAGATTAAAAACTATCGCGTGACAATATCGGAAAACAACGGCGAAATTATCTTTTTAAGAAAAGTTATCGAAGGCTCTGCAAGCAAAAGCTACGGTATTCAGGTCGCAAAAATGGCCGGTTTGCCTCAATCAGTAATAAAAACCGCAGAAGATATGATGACAAAAATGCAGGTCGATTATTCAAAAGATTTGTCGGCAAACAAACGCAAGCCAAAAATTCCGACACCTGAAGTACCGCAGTTGTCTTTGCTTTTTGACAATAAAGACTAAGCTGTTTAAAAATTATTTATTTTCTACGCCTCTTGCAAGCTTCATACCTTCAACAAGGTTTGCCAGTTTAACTAGCGCTTTGTCACTTTTTAAAGCGTCAAGAGCAAGTTTAATAAACTCGGAGGAAGCTTTGTCTTTAGAAATTTTTCTAAATTCGCTTACCATGTAATTGAGGTTTCTTTGTGCCTCTGCGTTTTGCGAGTTTCTTATAACTTTTTCTTTTCCGTCCGGATAAAAAACAACTATTTTGGAAGATTTTTTCTCGTCAAAATATTCGACAAGTACCGGTCTGTTCAAAGCCTTTGCTGTATTTGCCATGGTTTTATCCGTGCAGGGCTTTTCTTTGACTCCGTCTTCATAAAGCTGGTATACATTGCTTTTAGAGCTTTTTGAAACCTGAAAAGCTGCTTCGTTATTTGTTCCGTTAAGAGCACCTTCGAACTCGTTTGTTAAAAAATCGAAATCGAAAAGCTCTTTCGGTTGGACATCAAGTGTAATACAAACTTTCTCAAGAGTTTTGCAAGAAGGAAAATGCTCACCTGTTTCGATTTTAGAGAGCTGTCTTGAGTGAATGCCGATTATACCGGCCAAGTCTTCCTGTGTGATGTTTCTTACTTTTCTGAGGTATTTTATGTTGCTGCCAACACCGTTTTTAAAATTAGTCATAGGCCAAATCCTTTCGTTAAGTATATACGCATAAAACATTCAACTTAACGTTTCTAAACGCCTATAATTTTCATTTTAATTATTGACTTAGGCGTTTTATAACATATGATGTATAAAATAAGAGTGTTTGGCATTGTCTGACACAGTAGACTGACGGACTTGTTTTCTGTCTTAAAAAAAATTTATACATATTCGGTTACCCTAATGGATTATTCAAAAAAACAAATTTTTACGTTTATAAATTTTAAGGATTTTATCCCTCCATATATAATACTCTGTATAAAAGCGTTGACGCAATGTCCGCATAAAAAGTTTAATACGGTTGTTTTAACTCCTGATAATTTAAGCCGGTATATAGATGAAAAATTTCTTCAAAATAATATTATAAAAAATTTTGAGCCTTATTCCCCGATATTTTGCGATTACATAGGCTTTTGTGTTTTATACTGCAACGGCGGTGTTTTTATTGATGCTGATACCATTATTAGTGATAATTTTTTGCCGGACTTTGAACTTTTAAAAAAATACGAAGCCGCATTTTTTACCTTACATGATGAAATTTGCTCAGGCTATATGATGGGCCGCAAACAAAGTGAGTTTATTTTGAAATTAATCAATACATACAACTCCTTTGATTTTTCGGCACACAAAAAACAAAAAAGAAATCAAATAATCAACAAGACGATAAAAAACAGTCAACAAGAAGAAGTCTTGTTAACAGACAACAGTATCTGTTCTTATAAAATGGAAGCTTTATCAGAAAAGACAACCGCGCATAAACAATATCTTGATTACTATTTTAGTCCAAAATATTCAGTTGAGCATTTTATAAAAAACAACAAAGGTATTTGTTCGCTTAAAAACTCACAAACTCCCGAAAAATATAAAAGAATGAGTGAGTCGGAATTTTTAAAACAGGATATTTTGTTGTCTAAAATTTTTAAAGTTCTTATATAAACAATTATAAGCACTTATTAAATTATCCGTTTGCCGGCGCAAGAAAGCATAAAAAATACAAAATTTGTATTTATACTTTACTTGTACACACAAAGTAAAGGATGATGACATGTATAAATTAAGGGCAAGAGAAGAACGCGGCAAAACAGTAACTGATTTTTTTAAAAGTGCGCACAGTTTTTCTTTTGCACAGTATTTTGATCCGTTTAATATGGGTTTTAGCGACCTCAGGGTAATTAATGATGATATTATTGCCCCTTCAGGTAATTTAGGCGAACAAACCATTGCTAATATGGAAATCATAACAATTATATTAGACGGAGCACTTCAGTATAAATTTTCAAACGAAAAAACGCAACTTCTTACGGAAGGACAAATACAGGTAATAAACACAGGCAGCGGAGTGACTTTCAACAGATTTAATCCTTCTCCCGTAAACAACACACATCTGCTACAGATATGGATTTTGCCGTCTAAAAAGAATTATGCTCCTTCTTTTCAAACAAAAAACTTCCCAAGAGAAAGGTTGTTGAATCGTATAAGAATGATAGTTTCAGGCAGCGGAGGGGATGGTTCCCTAAAAATCCGTCAGGATGCTGAAATTTTTCAGTCAGTGCTGGAGGCGGATAAAACCGTATATTTTTCAATTCCTGAGAACAGAAAACTCTGGCTGCAAGTTGCAAAAGGGGCAATAGAAGTAAACTCAAATATACTTGAGTCAGGAGACGGAATGTCAATAGTAAATGAAACCGGCGAAATTGAGATTAACGGAGTTGAAGCGGACTCAAATTTTTTGATATTCAATTTAAGAAATCTGACAATTTAAATAAAAATATTAACATTCTTTAAAATCTTTTTTGTTATGCTTGTAATATTTCCAAAAAGGTATACAATCATGCATGGTATACTGTATCAAAAAAGAAAGGAGTGTTTATGAAAATTCAAAATGTTTCACCTGTAATGTTTAAAAATTTAAACGGTTTACAAAACACTCAGCCCGCCCCGACAGTTACATCACCTGTTGAGTCAAAACCCGCAAAAGATATTGTATCTTTTTCAGGTTCGGACTTAGATGAAAGCATTTGCAACAACTTTGGTCTTTTAAAAGAAAGTTATGAAGACGAAGCCGCTAAAAACATTACAAATTGTTTTGACACAAGCGTAAAAGAAGGTTCGAACAAAAAATCAATGCTTGACAAATTCAGCTGGAAAACCAAAGACAATCCGATAAATTTCTTTGGTGATGAGATGGATTTTGTTAAGGCGTTAAAAGAAAAACAATTTGATACAAAAAACTTTAACGCAATTTCTAATGAACGCCTCAATCTGATTTCTTACGATAATGACGGCGTACACTACAATTTAAAATACGACAAAAAAACACATGAACTTCTGGCAGCGTCTGCGGAAATCATAAAACAAAATATTGATGATGCAATAGAAAGAATTGCAATCAAACCGTCAAGAAATAATAACGGTGAATACGTTGCGCATTATCAATTTATTGACGACAAAAACGGCGAAAGAGCAGTAGAAGAAACTTACGTTTTGTTTGACAAAAATCTTCAGCCTAAAGCAAGCCATACCTCAAAATCTTTCCAATACTCAGACGGAGAAGAAGAAGTCCAAAAATTTGCAAGGACTTATGACCTTGAAGGCGTGCCCGAAGAAGCCAGCGTTGTGGAATATTCACCTTACACCTGGTAAAAAAGAAATAACTTCTGCATCATTGGAATATAAACACTGCAAGTACCGCGAATATAATAAGCGGTACGTTGTAGTGTACAAATGTAGGAATACACGTATCTAATATGTGATTGTGCTGACCGTCGGCGTCCAACCCTGCCGTAGGCCCGAGTGTAGTGTCGGAAGCCGGCGATCCTGCATCGCCCAGAGCAGCGGCAGCAGACATGATAATTATGGTCGCTGGTATGCTAAATCCCATCTTGGCACAAACCGGAACAAACAAAACAGCCAGAATAGGTATTGTACCGAACGATGTCCCTATTCCCATTGTAATAAATAAGCCTATAGCAAGCATTATTGTTGCCGCAAGCATTTTGCTTCCGCACATAAAGGCTGTTGCCGCATGCACAAGGCTTTCCACTCCGCCGGTTTGCTTCAATACCATTGAAAAACCGGCAGCAACAAGCATTACAAAGGCAACATAACCCATAAGCCCTATGCCTTCATTCATTAATTTATCCATTTTTTTGTGGTCAATGGCTCCTGTGCCAAATATCACTGATAACCCGACAAGAGCACCTAAAGGCAGAGAGTTTGTCCACAGCTGAACACCTAAAGTTGCAAAAGCAGCCAGCAAAGTCAGATAGTGATTTTTGTTAAATCTTAAATCTTCTTCATTCTCCGTCATAACTGTGTCAGCGGCAATTTCCACATCTTTGTATTCTCTTGGCTTTTTGTAAGATATAAATAAAGCATACAAAAGCCCGACAACCATTGCCAGACCCAAAAACCAGTTTGCTTTCCAAACATCAGCAACAACTACTTTCATCCCATTCTGGGTTAAATTATCCGCAATCAACCCTTGAAATATCAATCCGAACCCTGCCGGAATTGTTATATAAGGGGCTTTTAACCCGAATGCAAGCGCGCAGGCAACCGCTCTTCTGTCAATTTTTAGTTTGTTCATAACGTGCAGCAAAGGCGGAATTAAAATAGGAATAAATGCAATATGCACGGGGATAAGGTTTTGCGACAGTATTGCCATAACAGTAATTATTAAAATTAACAAAAATTTTCTGCCGCAGATAACGTTGGCAATCTTTTTGGCAAGTATCGGAGCCAACCCCGTATGTGTCATTGCTGCTGCAAAAGCTCCGAGCAAAATATAACTCAGGGCTGTTTCTGAATTATCTCCCATTCCGGAGATAAAAACGCGCATTACATCTCCTAAACCCATATGTGCACATATACCTGCCGCAATTGCCGAAAAAATAATTGCCAGCAAAACATTTATTCTGCACACACAAAGGACACATAACACTACCACAGACACAATTACAGGGTTTAATAATATTTCCATAAACTTTCCTATTTCTTGTTACTTAGCTTTTAAAATCATATAAACAGGATTGTATGTCAATGTTACTCTGTCATTTATCCCGAAAGATTTCCGGTAATATATGTCAAAATCTTTAAGCTTTTTGGTTGTCCAGTTGAGTGTTTTTATACCGTTTGTACCGGAATATTTGATATGTTTTAAGACTTCTAAAGGTGAATCAAAACACAGGGTCTGGATGTTTTCGTCAAAACAAAGTATTTCAAAATTGCGGGAACATTTTTCTTTTAGGGTTTCAGATTTCAAATAGTTTAAATAAACGCCTGTGGTTTCTTTTATTTCTTTATAATTTTGCTCGCCGAATGTGGTAAAAGCAAAATATCCGCTATCGTTAAGATTTTTGCGAATTTTTATAAGAAGCTCATCAATATCCGTTATCCATTGCATAACAGCGTTAGCAACAACAAGGTCAAATTTTTGGTTTAACTCTATTTTTTCGATATCACCGGCGACAAAATTGACGTTATTTATAATATTTTTTATGCAAAACTCTGATTCTTCGATAATATCGTTGGCATAGTACTCTTTAAAACCGATTTTATTTAGCATATTTTTTGACAAAAAACCTGTGCCGGCACCGAACTCGAACACCTTATCAAAAGAATTTCCGCAATTTGCAAGGATTTTGTCAATAAGCGAATGAGCCATCTCCTTCTGGATTATGGCAGAGTCGTCATAAGTTTTTACGCTTTTTTGAAATCTGAATTTTACAAGATTTTTGTTAATCATATCTACAACAAATCTTCAAGTTTTTTGTAATTGTAAAAAGGAAAATGACCGCTCTCAAGCTCAATAGTCTCTTCTAAACCGGCTTTTTGCCAGAAATTTCTCTGGTTGCGTGTCGGCACACACCTGTCGTATTTTGCAACATAAACTTTATCGAAAGTTTTTTGCGCAGCCGGAATTTGAGGTACATATTTTTTCATTCCGAGCAACTCTTCTGTGCAGCTTTGAGCACTCCTTTTGGGAAGATGATTTTCAAAAATATCAAAATGCTGCTGTGCTTTTTCTCCGCCAAAGAGTCTTTGACGGAATTTTACAACAGACTGAGAATCCATCTTTTCCGTAAGTTCAAACTGTTTAACAGGCACCCCGTATTTGTCATCAACAGGGATAAGTGTCCCGTTTATTGCTACTCTTGCGTCTAATTTTAAGTCGTCTGGGAGTTGTGCAATAGCTCCTGCGTATACCCCGTAAGAAAAAGACAAAAGTTTTACGCTTTTGTATTTTGAAAAGTCAAAAGCGGGAAAATCAGGGGTTGTGTAGTCATACACATACAAAACATCACAGTTGCTTTTTAAGACGGAGAAAGGATTTTCATCCATTCCCCATCCGCAAAAGAATAAAATCAAATTATCGCTGTTGTTATTTTGCAAATGCAATTTCATATTATACAGCTTTTTTAATTCTGTAGACTACTCTGTCTTTGCCGAGCAGAATAAGCGTTGCAACCATATCAGCACCGTGTGTTCTGCCTGTTACGGCTGCTCTTATTGCCCACATTGTTTCTTTAGGCTTAATGCCGTGCTGTTCTTTAAAGTATGTTCTTAAATCGGCAAGCTGCTCGTGAAGTTTTTCTTCATCGTCAAAATCCCATTTATCGAGTTCATTTTCGATAACATACGGGAGTACTTTTTTAGCAACTTCTCCGTTTAAGATTTTTTCCTGAACATCGGGTTCTATTTCAACATCTTTGCCGAAGAAATATTTTGTATCGTTTGTAAGTTCGGAAAGTATTGTGATAGGTTCTCTTGTTACTTCAACGATTCTTTCGAGTTGTTTTTCAGTGTATTCACTGAGGTCATAGCAGGAAAGATAAGGTTTAACAAGCTGGGTTAATTTTGCCAAATCCATTTTTTTGATGTACTGACCGTTCATCCAGTTCAATTTGTCATATTCAAAAATTGAGTTGGATGAAGAAACTTCGCTGATTCTGAAATCAGCCGCAATTTCATCAAGAGTTTTTATTTCATGTCCGTCAGAAGGCGACCAGCCCAGAAGTGCAACAAAGTTAACAAGTGCTTCTGTTAAATAGCCTTTTTCAACAAACTCGGAAACTGCTGTTGCACCGTGTCTTTTGGACAATTTGCTTCTGTCCGGCGCAAGAATCATACCGAGGTGTCCGAATTTCGGAACTTCAGCACCGAGTGCGTTATAAATCATAATTTGTTTTGCAGTGTTTGAGATGTGGTCTTCGCCTCTTATGATGTGAGAAATTTTCATCTCCATATCATCAATAACAACCGCAAAGTTATATGTCGGTGTTCCGTTTGATTTCATAATAACAAAGTCGCCGATTAACGAGTTGTCAAAATGCAGATGACCTTTAACCATATCATCGTAGGATGTTTCGCCTTCAGGTACGTGGAAGCGGATAGATGGTTTGCGACCTTGTGCTCTTAATTTTTCTTTTTCTTCTTCTGTTAAGTTTCTGCATTTGCCTGAATATTTGTGAGGTTTTTTATTTTTAATGGATTCTTCTTTTTCAGCGTCCAATTCTTCCTGTGTACAGAAACATTCGTAAGCATAGCCCATATCCATAAGCTTTTTAGCATATTTAGGATAAATGTCAAATCTTTCTGATTGTTGATAAGGACCGTACGGGCCGCCTACATCTGGGCCTTCATCCCAGTTTAAGCCGAGTGCTTTTAAGCTGTCATAAATATTATCAATATAAGCCTGAGAAGAACGCTCTAAGTCTGTATCTTCAATTCTTAAAACGTATTTGCCGTGATTTTTCTTTGCAAAAAGATAGTTAAATAAAGCAGTTCTTGCTGTACCTATATGTAAGTTGCCGCTCGGTGAAGGAGCTATTCTGACTCTTACTTCGCTATTTGATTCCATATTAAATCTCCGTTTCTTTATTAACTTACGTTTAATTTTACATCAAACAATAAAAGTGATAAAAACATTTTGTTATTTTTGACAAACCCACCTAAAGTATGAGAGATTTCTAACTTTTTTAGAATTAAGTTTTGCCGCGTCAGACGATATTATATGAGTGTGGACAACGTGTAACAGTTCACAGTCTAAACAGGTTAGATGATTTTTCGTTAGGAAAAATTATTCAGTCTAAACAAATAAAAGAAAAATTGCGGCAGCGCTCTTTTCCCCATAAAGATGCCGTTTCGTCAGGGTGTTTTGTCCTGACGGTGTCGTGATTGAAGAGTATTACAGTCTAAACAATCAACGCTATTTACAAGGATGTAGATAGTTTTGCCGAAAGGAGATCAAAAATGGCAATTATCGTTAACACAAACATGTCTGCATTAAAGACACAACGTAACTTGAATGACGCAACCAATGCAATGAACAAAGCAATGGAAAGAATGTCAACAGGTTACAAAATTAACAGCGCAAAGGATGACGCTGCTAATATGTACATTGCAACAAACCTTGATGTTCAAATCAGCGGTTCAAAAGTTGCAAAAAGTAACATCACAACTGCTGCTAACATGTTGAGTATCGCAGAAGGTGACTTAGACGTTATCCTTGATAACGTTACACGTATCAGAGATTTGACAGTACAGGCCGCTAACGGTATTTATGATGAAGATTCCATGCAAGCAATGAAAGATGAAATCTCTGCCCGTATGGCTGAAATCGACCGTATTGCCGAATCTTCAAACTTCAACGGTAAAAAACTGTTAGACGGTTCTATGGGTGATGTAAGACTTCAAGTTGGTGCTAACGCTGACGAAGCTGCAAACTGTGTAACAATCGAAGAAGCAATTTTTGCTGATTTCCACTCAGGTGAATTAGGCTTAGATGCAGGTGCTATAGATACAAGCTATCAGAGTGCCGGAGCAGCAGCAGCTTACCTCGATACAATCGATGCAGCTATTGATACAATCAACACAGCAAAAGCAGCAATCGGTGCTACAGGCAACAGACTTGATGCAGCAACCGAATCTTTGACAACAACTATTGAAAACATGACAGCTGCTCACTCAACCATCATGGACGCAGATATTGCGGAAGAATCAGCAAACTATGTACAACAGCAGATTCTTCAACAGACTGCATCTTCACTTTTGGTTCAGGCCAACGCACTGCCTCAAATCGCATTGACGTTGATTCAATAGAGTCAGGGATAAGTAATCTGATAAAAAACATCAAAAAATTTATAGACAAATTTACTATAATAGGTGATGGCAACTTGCCCGAAGGTTTTCAAAATCTTCGGGCTTTTTTTGCGGATTTCCGTACGGACGACACGACCGAAGGGAGTTAGTCCGGGGAGCGAGGTATGAAGTGAGCACTTGCGTAAGCAATGTGAACGACAATACCGAGCGAGAAGGAAATCCAAGACGCGGATTTGCCTTCTTTTGCCGTTGAGCTATAGCGAAACGTGCAAAATGGCTTCACGAAAAAATCATTAGTGTTGCTTGTCTTTATTAATCTGTAAATAGTGAATAGTGCGGGCACGGAGTCGAGGCTTAAAAAGCCGAGCGAGTGCCCATGTGAACAAGGTTGATGGAGTTGAGAATTTTTAGAATAAAAATTCGAAACGGAATACTAAACCTTGTGAACGCCAATAATCCAAGAGGCTGATTTCCGGACGGGTGCAACCCGGGGAGCTAGGACATCGAGCTGGCTTGTGCAAAGCACAAAAGGTGAAACTATCCGAGCGAGAAGGAAATCCAAGACGCGGATTTGTCTTCTTTTGCCGTTGAGTTATAGCGAAACGTGCAAAATGGCTTCACGAAAAAATCATTAGTGTTGCTTGTCTTTATTAATCTGTAAATAGTGAATAGTGAATAGTGCGGGCACGGAGTCGAGGCTTAAAAAGCCGCGCGAGTGTCCATTTGAACAAGGTTAATGGAGTTGAGAATTTTTAGAAATAAAAATTCGAAACGGAATGCTAAACCTTGTGAACACCAATAATTAAAGATTTTTTAAGTCTTTTTGTGCGCTTAAAGTAACCTGTTTTACCCCGAATTTTGATTTTAAAAATCCCAGCATGTTAGGAGTCAAAACATTCGCACTGCAAAAAGGAAGATAAATATTTTTCACCCCTAGGCATCTCAAATTGAACAAATGAGATATGGTATGTAGATTGCAGGTCGTGATAAAAACGCTCACGGGGAATTTTTCAAAATCAATTTGTTTTTTAATATGAGATAATATTTTATAAATCAAAGAAGAGTTAAAAAATGAGTCAAAGCTTAAAATATTGTCATTTTTAGAGGTCATGAGTGTGCTTATTACAAAATAATCAGACGGCAAATATTTTTCCAGCTCATTAAAATATTCGCTGCGCAAAGCCGCGTGGTTTAACAATCCTATAATTATAAGGTGTTTTATTTCTTTATTTTTTATTTTTTCAATAAGCCTATCTATTTTTTGCATAACCGCATCTTCGTCATAACCGACTTTTATGCTTGTTATGCCTTGATTATTGCTATAGCCTTCGTTTTCTGAGGCATTTTGTATCAGTTTTGAAAAATCGTTGTTTTCAATACTTGTCATTCCTTTACCTGCGATAAGGTTGGTTGTAAAAATTCTGCCGCGATACAGTCTGTCTAAAAGGTATTGAAAGTTTCTTATAACAAGTACAGGCCCTTTAAAAGAAGTAAAATCATAATAGACATTATCCAGCGAGGTCTGGTAGTGGCCTTTAAGGTTAGGATAATTTTTAAATTTGGGGTAAGCGTGTGCGACAATGAGACCATTATGGGTGTAAACGTTTATATCACTTCCTTGCAAAGCTTCAAGAAGATTTTGAAAATCCTTCAAGTTTTGTCCCGAAACCAGTATGGCTTTGCCTTTGTCGACACCTATCTTTACATCGTTCAGAGATATTTTCCCGTAGTATTTTTCTTTAAACTGATGCAGTTTTTTATAAATCTGAAAATTTATCTTAGCAAAATCATTGATTTTTCTAAGCAGTTTAGATTCTTGCATAGTTGAAAAATTTAAACTGTTAAACAGTTTTAAAATGGCATCTTGTTCTTCAGTGCAGTCGTCTGTGTAGGACTTAAGTTCTTCAAGCCTTATGCTCGCGCTTTTTATCAGATTCAATATAATTTCGTAAATGTTTTTTACGTCGGTATTTAAAATTTTATTTCTTAAAATAACTTGCTGTTCGCCCTGATTAATTATTGAGGCTATGTTAAATTTTTCAAAATTTATATTTGATTTTAAAATCTGGCAATCAATATTTTCTTTATCACAAATTGAAACATAAGAATTCTTAACCGCTTCTTTTTCGGCATGAATTTTATAAATCAAATCTTCAAACTCTTTGCGGTCAAACTCATAGCCGATTATCACAACTGACAGGTAGTTTATGATACTGTTTTTGAGTTTAAGGTTTTCATAGCCGAGTTCTTGCATTTTTATGTAATAGTAAGTAATTTGTTTTAACTCGTAAAGCCAGACTTCCATAAGAGAATAAACAATGGGGTCTGCGCTGCAAAAGCCCTCTATTGCGCAATCGTTGTAAGACATATTATCTCCGTAATTCAGCCCAAAATTCTGCTCTGAAAATTTGTTAAACATATATGCATGTTAAACAAATTAAATGTTTTCACCATTAACCGAAAGAGCTATTAAAAAATAATTCGTATAACAGCATATTAAGACTATGCGAATATAACAAAATATATAGTATAATTTGTTATCAAATAACAAAACAAAAAGGATACTCTATGAAAAATATAAAAAATGCTGCGGTTTTAGTTTTTGTAGTGTTGATAAGCGTTGTTCAATGCGTATTTGCACAGGATTATTCAACCTTCAAACTTGATAACGGACAAACAGTAATAATTAAAGAAGTCCACGACAATCCTATTGTCACAATAGATACCTGGATAAAAACAGGTTCCATTAATGAAAATGATACTAATAACGGTGTTGCACATTTTTTGGAACACCTGTTTTTTAAAGGAACAACCAAACACCCGACCGGTGAGTTTGACAAAATACTGGAATCTAAAGGCGCAATGACAAATGCCGCAACAAGCAAGGATTTTACTCATTATTACATAACGATTCCGTCAAAATACTTTAATCTTGCAATGGATTTGCATGCCGATATGCTTTTAAACCCGCTGATACCGAGCAATGAGCTTGAGAAAGAGAGGAAAGTTGTTATAGAAGAAATTTCTAAAACTAACGACAACCCCGAAAACAAACTCTACGAAAATATGATTAAATCACTGTATCAAAATCACCCTTATAAAAGACAGGTTATCGGTAAAAAAGAAATCATTGAAAATATTCCGAGAGAAGAAATTCTCTATTTTTATAATACATGGTACAATCCGTCCAATATGATTACTGTTGTTGTGGGCGATGTTAATACACAGGAAGCCTTAAATGTAATAAAACACGATTTCAATAAAAAAGAGGCTAAAAAAACAAAACTGCCAGAGTACAAAATAGACAAATATCTTGAAAAAACTAAAGAAGTAACCGCACGTGACAAAGTAAAAACGGGTTATATGATGATAGGTTTTAGAGGAGTTGCGCAGCAAGACCGCAATGACGGATATGCTCTTGATGTTTTGTCTACTATTCTCGGTGACGGACGTTCCTCAAAATTGTATCAATCCGTAAAAGAACAACAGCAGCTTGCATACAGCATCGGTGCCGGACACGCTTCAATGAAAGATGACAGTATATTGTATGTAAGTGCCAACTTTGTTCCTATAAACAAGGAAAAAGTTAAAAAAGCCGTGTTTGATGAAATAGAAAAAATACGCAACGGCAATTTTGACGAAAAAGATATACAAAAAGCCAAAAGTATCATTGAGCGCGATACTTTCTATTCAAGAGAATCCACCTCGAATATTGCCAATGAATTAGGCTACACAACGCTTGTCTACGGCGATTCCAAATACTATGACGAATATATAGAAAACATAAAGAAAGTTACAAAAAATGACATAATAAGGGTTGCTAAAAAATATCTCAACCCCAATCAGGCTGCTATTTCAATTATGCTGCCCGATGAATCCTGTCAGGATAACACAAAACCCATAAGCAGTATAAAAAAACATACTCACCCTGATAAACCCGTTCTTATTAAAAAAGACAAAACAATATCTCAATATAAACTGCCTTGTAACATAAATCTTGTAATCAACCACAATCACCTTAATGATATAGTGGCTATGACTATTTATTCCAAAGGCGGCAACTACATTGAAAAAAAAGCAGGACTCGGCACGGTAACGGCATCTTTGATGTTAAAAGGTACAAAAAAATATTCATCGCTTGATTTGTCTCAAACAATGGAACAAAACGGTATAATAATTGAACCGTCTAACAGCTCCGATATGTTTTCTGTTTCAGTAAAAACTACCAAAAAAGATTTGCCGTTAACGTTTGAACTCTTAAACGAAATAGTCAATAACGCATCTTTAGATGACCAACAGCTTGAAAAAGTAAAAAAAGAAAAATTACAGGCGATTCAAAGAAACAGGGATTTGCCCGTCAATGTTGCGCTGGAAGAGTTTAAAACAGTTATCTGGCAAGGAACACCTTACGGTAATACCGGTAATATTCTCGAAAAAACAATACCGACCATAACTCATAAAGATGTGACAGAATATTATAACGGTCTTTTCTATCCTGAAAATCTTGTAATATCCGTTAACGGTAATGTTAATGATAACGAGATAATCAGTGCAATTACAAATATTTTTTGTGTAGATAAACAGGCAAATGTACAAAAATTTGATTACAATACTTACAAAAATGTGTTCAAACCCTTGAACGCAACTAAAAAAGTTACAAAAGCAAAAGATGTACAGGCAGCCTGGATTGTAATGGGCTGGTTGACTGACGGAGTTGAAAACAAAAAAGATGTTGCAACTTTGCAGGTTATTGATTCTATTTTAGGCGGAGGAATGAGTTCCCGCCTGTTCAACAGGCTGCGTGATGAGCAGGGGTTGGCTTATCAGGTGGGTTCAAGCTTTGCAGCCAATGTAAATAAGGGGATATTCGCTCTTTATATAGGTACAAATCCTGCAACGGCCCAGCACTCTAAAAATGAGCTGTTAAAACAGGTGAATTTATTGAAAAAAGAATTTGTTTCGGACAGGGAGCTTCAAGAAGCAAAAGACAAAATACTCGGCAACTTTATTCTTTCTCAGGAAACAAATATGGAAAAAGCTTCGACTCTGGGCTGGTTTGAGTTGTCAGGCAGAGGATTCGGATATATAAATGAATTCCCTCAGCTTGTAAAAAGCGTAACAGCTACTGATATAATACGTGTAGCCAACAAATATTTTGAACAGCCGTATGTGTACAGCGTGGTTGCTCCGCAAAACTGTTTAAAAAAGATAAAATAAATTATTCGGCAAGAATTTGTATTAAATAAATTCTTGCCGAATAAAACCGCAAAAAAAAGCTGTTGAATTAGGGTCCAACAGCACAGTCTAAACAGGGATGATAAAATAAATCTCAGTTAACACCGGTATTAGGGAAATTTTCCATACCTGATGCACGTTTGTGTAAAACCTCTGCAAGTTCATCGTAAGAATCGATAAATGTCAATGATTTGTCATTCATCATTCTTAAAGTTCTTTGTTCAAGAGTAGAATTTGTAATTATTGTTTGTATGGGGAAATATTCACAGAATTGTTCAATAACCGACGCAACAACAAAGTTGTACATCTCTGCGTCAATTATTATGTAAGAGATTCCTGCTATTTCCAGATATCTTTGTGCAGCTTCGGCATCCGTTACGGAAAAGATATTTTTTTCGTAAATACCTGCTTCAATACACTTTTCAGTGATTTCAGCGATAGTATTCAAATCTTTCTGTATTATAAGGACACTTGTTCTGTTAATCATTTCTCTTCTAAAACCTCTTACAAAGAATTTATCGGAATTAAATAAAATATCTTTACAACTTTAGTTGTAATATCCTCTAAATGGTGTAGCTGATATACTAGCCGTTTTGGCTGATTGTCCGCTGTGATAACACTTTATAAAATAAAGCCATGAAACAAAAAATCGTAATTATAGGCGGGGGCGCAGCAGGCCCCAAAATAACGGCAAAGCTTTTAAGAACAAAGGATTTTGATTGTTCAATAGACTTATACACACAGGAAAATATTATATCTTATTCGGCATGCGGGTTGCCGTATTACATAGAAGGGCTTATCAGCAATTCGGAAAAACTGATTGTACGACGCCCTGAGCAGTTTGAACAGCAGGGTGCAAATATACATTTAAACAAAAAATGTATAAAAATTATGCCTGATGCTCACAAAATCCTTGTACGGGATACTGTTACAGACGAAATACAAGAGGTTGAATACGACAAACTCGCTATTACAACCGGCGCAAGGCCTATAATTCCGTCTATAAAAAACATCGGATTGAAAAATATTTTCACGATAAGAACAATTCAAGACGGTGTAAACATACGTCAAAAAATGCTTAACTCCAAAAATGCTGTGATTTTAGGCGGAGGATATATAGGCATAGAACTTTTGGAAGCTTTTCACGCCAATAAAGTGCATACAGTCATGATTGAAAGAGAACCGCATATTCTTTCTCTCTTTGACCCTGAAATCAGCGATATGATTAAAGAACAAATACTTTCAATGGCAAATCGGAATAATGAAAATAATGTTGAAATAATTACCTCTGATGCTGTTGTCGCCTTTGAAGGCAGTGAAAATGTAGAAAAAGTCATAACACAAAGCGGCAGAATAATTGAAACAGATATGGTTATTATTGCGGCCGGAATACGTCCCAATACGGAAATTGCCGCAGATGCCGGAATTGAACTCGGGGTAAGCAATGCAATAAGGGTTAATAATCGCATGCAAACTTCGAAAAAAGATATTTATGCGGCAGGGGATTGCACAGAGAATTTTCATCTTGTATCAAGAAATTATGTCTGGATTCCTCTGGGCTCTACTGCAAACAAGCAGGGACGCTGTGCAGCTATAAATATCAGCGGAAAATATGATGCCTTTGCCGGAATATTAGGTTCGGCCGTAACAAAATTTGACAAGTTGGCAATATCTTTAACCGGATTAACTGAAACAGAAGCAAAAAACTTCGGTTTTGATGTTATAACATCGACCATGACCAAAAAAGACAAAGCCGGCTATATGCCAAATGCTGATGATATCACACTCAAACTTGTTGTAGACAGAAGATTAAAAAAAATTTTGGGAGCACAGGCTTTTGGCGGAGGTGATGCAGACAAACGTATTAATACAGTGGCCTCTGCTATTTTAGCGGAACAAACGCTTGACGAATTTTTGCATCTGGATATGACTTATGCCCCGCCTTTTTCTACTGCATTAGACCCGCTTTTATCAACCGCACTGGTTATAAATAATCAAATTTACAAATAAAAAACTGACGCTTGTTTTGCGTCAGTTTTTTGTAAATCCCCAAATCCAGTATTGCCTGATTATTAATTCTTCTATTAGTCCGTTTTGTCTGTGATTTTATATTTCCCGATTAGTCTAGTTTAGCCGTTGTTTTAATTAGTCCCCAAATTTAATAGCCGTTTGATGCCTTTTGTCTTAGTCAAGCAGTGCTTCTAAGATTTTTGCGTTTTTAGTTGCCAGTGAGTTTTCTCTGACTTTTTGTTTATGAATATATGTTCTGAGTGCTTCACGGATAAGTTCGCTTCTTGTACGATTTTCTGTTTCAGCAACTCCGTCAATTTTGTTTAAAAATTCTTCGGGCATTGAAATTAAAACTCTTGCCATATTTATTTCCTCCAATTTGTTAGGTCTGTAATCTCTTTTGTGGTTTAGCTTTTGGATTGTTTAATCCTTACTCTTATATAAAGTATTTTTGAAATAATTTATTGCTAAAATTTATCTACAAAATATATACTTATTTTAAAAACCCTTGCTATTATAACGTTTTAGCGGCTTAACAAAAGTTAATATTCTGTAAAAGCCAGTTTATTTTTAACAAATTTTACAATTTGAGCATTTTAAGTCAAAAAGCAATAATGTTTTGTTTTAATAAAAACGTGTGAAAGTTTAAGGAATGAATGTAAAGTTATGAGCGTACCGGTTTCATCGCCTCAAATACAGACTATGCCTGTTCAGCCGATAGGCGCATATTCTCTCAACGGCAGCAAAGATTTTAGAGCCGGACATTTTGTTGTGAATCCGCCGCCTATTGCCAAGTATTCTTTTTATGATGAAATATACGTTGATCCGAATTTTTACAAACAGCTTTTAAACCCTAAAAGCAAGGCTTTTTATACAAAATCTACAGCTGCACCTCAAAATGAAACAACGAAGAAAAACAAACTGTTAGGTGCCTTAAAAGTTGCGGTTTTTTTAGGCGGCGCTTTTCTTGCATTTAAGTACCGCAGCAACATCAAAACTTTTATAATCAACACTTTTAACAAAATAAAAAACTTGTTAAAAAAATAAATTGAAATCCCTTCTTTAACGGGTAAAATTTTTTACAAAGACAAACATTAAAATTAAAAATGAATTCATCACAGCAAAATAACCCTGAAAAAAAGAATACGCAAAAAGAATTTTTTCGTTTGACAGGTCAGCAAATATCAGTCAATATACACAAGTATGAAAAAGTCCTGAACAAACCTCAGGTTACTATTTTCAATAAAAAACAGCTTGATGAAATCGAACAGGAAAAACAGGAAAAGCTTTTGTTTAAGCGTCTTAACTCTACAGATGCTGCAATGTTGGAGGAAAGTGCTTATAAAGTAATCGATAATCCCGAACTTAAGCTGGAAAATCGTATTTCAAAATACGAAAAAGCTTTGGACGAAGTCAGTGAAAAACTTATTGTTGCGCAGACAGTGCAAGACTTAAAAGCACAAAAAGAGCTTGCATATAAAAAAGCTGTGCTTGAAAAAAATCTTGAGTTCCTGAAAAAACAATACAGCGAACATAGTTTTGAAACTGGATTTGCTCATTTTATTACAAAGGCGCTTTTGCTGCCTCAGAATTTAAAAACGAATTTGATAAAATATTTTAAATCCATACTTTTACACACAAAATTTTTAAAACATTTTAAACCTCTTGCCAGAGCAATGGCGGTCAGAGAAACAATCGGCAAGCTGAACAAAATAAATAAATCGGTTGATGAACTGGTTAAAATGAAGGTGCCTTTCGGCGAGCAGGAGGAAAAATACGAAACTCTTGTTAATCATCTACAGAGAGCCGGAGCTTTGCATTCACAAATATTGAAAGAGTTAAAAAAGAGTTAAAAAAGAGTTAAACGGCCGGCCGGATAATTGACTCCATATATTCTAGCGATCGTTTGGAAAGCAGTTCGTTTTTTATTTTTTTATTTTTTTTAATTTTTTTATCAACGTCAAGTTGTGCAACTATGCCCCAGTTTGAATTTATCGGCTGAAAATGCTTTTGTTCGGCGGTTGTAATGTATTTCATCAAGGCACCAAGCATTGTAATATCGGGAAGAACAAGCAGCTCTTCTTCTTTTAACATCTTTGCCATATTTATTCCGGCGAGCATACCTGTTGCAATTGATTCGCTGTAGCCTTCAGTTCCCGTAATTTGTCCGGCAAAAAACAGGTCTTTGCGATTTTTGCATTGCAAAGAAGGTTCAAGCAGCATCGGGCTGTTTATAAACGTATTCCTGTGCATAACACCGTAGCGCAGTATATTTGCGTTTTCTAACCCCGGAATGGAATGCAAAAGCTCTTTTTGTGCTCCCCACTTAAGGTTTGTTTGGAACCCGACAAGATTGTACATAGTGGCGGAAACATTATCCTGTCTGAGTTGGACAACCGCATAATTTTCAATGCCTGTTCTTTTATCAATAAGACCGACGGGTTTCATCGGACCGTATCTCAATGTATCGACTCCTCTGGAGGCAAGAACCTCTATCGGAAGGCATGATTCAAAAAATTTAGCGTCTTTTTCAAATTCTTTAAGTTCGATTTTAGGAGCATTAATCAAAATATCGTAAAATTTTTCGTATTCTTGTTTGTTCATCGGACAGTTTATGTAAGAAGCTTCGCCTTTATCATAGCGGCTTGCATAAAACGCTTTGTCAAAGTCAATGGAATCTTTTTCCACAATCGGAGCTATTGCGTCAAAAAAGTGCAGGTGTTCTCCGCCGCCGAGTTTTTTTATATCTTCGGCAAGCGAATCTGAGGTCAGTGGCCCTGATGCAACTATAACCGGTGAATCTTTAGGTATTTCTTTGACTTCTTCTCTTATCAAATTTATTTTTGGATTTTCTTTAATAAGATTTTCAACTTTTTGTGAAAACACTGTCCTGTCAATAGCAAGAGCATTGCCTGCAGGAACTTGAGATTCTTTTGCAATATTTATAAGAAAAGAACCTAAAGCAGACATTTCATGTTTTAAAAGCCCGCTCGCATTTGCAGGGTCAAGGGAACCCAGACTGTTGCTGCATACAAACTCTGCTGGTTTGTCAGTTGTGTGGGCGCCTGTTGTTTTCAGAGGGCGCATTTCATACATATCGACTTCAAATCCTTGTTTTGCAAGCTGTAATGCTGCTTCGCTTCCCGCAAGACCTGCGCCTATAACTTTTACTCTCATGTTTTCACCCGTTATTGCGCCATTTCGTCATAAGACTCAAGGTCGTTGTAGTTGTACATATTAACAAACTGGTATAAAAGCTGGGGAGTGAATTTTTTTGAACCGACCTCAAGCATAACTCTTAAAGCTTCTTTTGTATTTTTTATTCTTGTCGGGGTTCTGTTTGAAGTCAAGTCGTCAAAAAAGCTGCATAATCCCACAATACGTGCCATTTCACTAATTTGTTCTCCCGACAACTTGAACGGATATCCGGAGCCGTCGTTATTTTCGTGGTGTTCTAATGCTACAAGGCAGATATCTTCAGGCATTCCCATTTCGTGTTTTAGAATTTTATAACCGATTTGTGTATGGGTTTGAAAAATTTTTGTATCTTGCTGGGAAAGTACTGTTTTTTCAAGAATTTCTTTAGGCAGTTTTGTTATCCCGATATCATGCAAAAGTGCCGCTTTAGTCAATTTTTCAAGATAATCTTCATCAACATTGAGTTTGTAGCCTAAAGCAGTGGATAAAATAGCAGTATTCAATGAATGGCAGTCATAATAATTGCCCAGCAGTTTTAATTGTGAACAGTATTTTACATCCGGCAGTATTGCGTGAATGTCATCAAGGATTTTATCCTTAATTTCGCCAATCATTTGTATTGCTTCCTGCGTTGCATTATCTTGCAGTGCAAACATTGTTGTGGCAAAATAAGACTTCATATCAACCTGAGCTTGGGCTTTTATTTTTGATTTTCTGTTTACTGTTTTATCAAAAATAATTTCTCTGGGTTTTTCTTTTTCAAAAGAACCAGATTCTTCCAAACCCGTGTAATCATCGAATTGTCTTTTTTGCTTTTTGGAACCCGAATTTTGTTGTTTTGGCATATCTTTATATATGTGTTCATACTGACTGATTTGTAAGAGTTTGCCCGAAGTTAATATTTCACCTGCATTAACAAGTTTTTCCCCGTTGTCGTTATATAAATCAAAGGGGAGCATTTTGAATTTTACTAACTCTTCTACATCAATCTTTTCCATATTAATATAATTATATTCAAGTTAAAGGCTTTTGCCAACAATTTGTTTATATAAAATTTTGAATTATTGGTATAATATAAACAGGATTTTGTAAAACATAAAGGGGACGAATTATGATATCGCTTCAATACATAGGGCATAGTGCGTTTTACATAAAAACAGGCGGTTACGGGATTTTAATCGATCCGTTTATAACCGGCAACCCTAAAGCCGTTTTTGATTTGAACAACAATATAATTACAAATATTTTTGTAACTCACGGACACGGTGATCACCTCGGTGATGCGATACCGTTATCAAAATCACACAATGCTGAGATTTGTACAATTTTTGAGCTGGCTAACTACTGTATGTCAAAAGGTGCGAAAGCTCACGGTGCAGGTATGGGCGGGAAAATAGATTTCCCCTGGGGAAGCGCAAGGCTTTTGCCTGCTTTTCACAGCAGCTCTACCCCTGAAGGTTATTATGCAGGCATGCCTGCTTCTATTCTGTTTGACATAAACGGAACAAAAATTTATCACGCAGGTGACACCTGTTTGAATTCAGAAATGAAAACTGTCGGGGAAATTTACAAACCGGATATTGCTCTTTTGCCGATAGGTTCTAACTATACAATGGATATCGAAGAAGCAGTTGTTGCTTCAATCTGGCTTAATGCGAAGGAAGTTATCCCTATGCACTATAATACGTTTGATTTGATTAAAGCTGATGCGCTCAAGTTCAAAACGTCAATAGAAGCTCTGAATAAAAAATGTACGATTCTTAACCCCGGTGAAGGAATAAATCTTTGATAAACAATAAAAAATGTCCGAGAAAAATTCGTGATAAGGAGCAAAGCGACGTGAACGAATTTTTGGAGTGTCACATTGAAAAGGTGAGCAGTGACGGCTCGAAGGCTCGAGGCGGCAACTGCGACACTAGATTAGAAAAAGCTGCATTGATGATTATCCCGACAGGAGTCGGAGCATCTATCGGCGGTTATGCCGGTGATGCAAGTCTTTATGCACAAAAAATAGCCAAACATATTCCTCTGATTGTCAATCCCAATATTGTCAATGCTGCGGTGTTTTCAGGTATTACAGAAAACATGTTTTATGTGGAAGGATTTGCGATAGAAGAGTTTGTCAAAGGCAATATCGCTCTTGTTCCTTCAAAAAACAACAAAATAGGAATTATCTTTGACAGAGCAATCAGTCAAAGTGTTTTAAATATACATATAAACACGATAAATGCTCTTAAAACTGTTTACGGCATTGATGTAACAGGCTATGAAATCACTGAAGAAAGTGCGGGGGTTGAATTTTTTACAACTCAAAGCGGTGCTTCATCAGGCAGGGTAAATAACCCGCAAACTCTTTTAAAAGCCGGGCAAAAACTTTTGGATAACGGAGCTAATGCGCTGGCTGTTGTTTGTGCGTTTGAAGAACCGCCTGAAGATGATTACGAAAACGGGGACGGTGTTGATATTGTCGGCGGTGTTGAGGCTGTAATATCTCATTATCTGACTAAAAAGCTTATGTGCCCCTGTGTACACGCACCCGCATTTGAAGATGTAACAATTACGGACAAAAAAGTTAATCCTAAAGTCAGTGCGGAATATATTACCCCAACGTTTTTGCCATGTCTTTTGTTCGGGTTAAAAAACGCTCCGATGCTTGTAGATTTGAACAATACAAAACCTCCGGCAAATAGCATTACCGTGAAAGATTTGCATTCTGTATCAGTGCCTTATAATGCCCTCGGGTCAAGTGTTGTTATGGATGCTCTTGCTGCTGATATTCCTGTTTATGCAGTAAAAGAAAACTCTACTGTCTTAAATATCGACAAAAGTATTCTTAATTTATCTGAAATTAAGGAATTGCAAACATACGAAGATTACGTAAAAGTACTGGATAATTAAATATGAATAAAAAAGCATACAATCTTGCGGAAATGGTTATGGTGATTGCAATAATAGGTTTTATTGTAATGCTGTTGTATAATACAATAAATCCTTCATATAAGGCAGTTCCTCTCGCTTATTCAAGAGTTTTTACCTCTCTGGAAGATGCAATATATAATTCTTATGAAAAAATTAAACAAAAAAATGCTCTTTTCCCCGGAGAAGGTCAAAATCCTGACCCTTTTAAATCCGCACAACAGCTGTGCAAACTCATAGCAGCCTCTCCGTTTGAAGAAGAGGAGAGTTCCGGCTATATAAACACTGTAGTTTATAATTGCGGTGAAAATTTTCAAACCGTGCCTGAATATATTAGGAGTAACACTTTTAATGAGAGCAATATGGCTTTTCAGGCAACAAATTCTATGAAGTTTTATATTTCTCCTCTTCAGCAGGTAAAAATAAAAAATGCGGTGAGTGAAAAACAAATAGTTACAATAAGATATTTTATTGTTTGGGTTGATTTAAACGGCAAAAAAAGACCGAACAGTGCATTTATTAATAAAAAAGGGATTATAGATATAGTGCCTTTTATTGTTACGACCAGGGGGAATGTTTTGCCTGCCGGTTATCCGACTACCGATATGCGCTATTTTTCCGCTTATGTTCAGTATCCGCTTGATAATACTCCGATGTCTTCTCAATCAAGAACGTATTATGATGCGCAAACGGCTGCGTTTAACGGCAGAGAATATCCGTTTTATGATGTTTTTTCAATAAGAGATTCCATTTTAAGACAACATCAGGGTACTGCTCTTGAGATAAAATCTTTTAGCCCTCAAAGCAGCACTTACGATAAGCCTTGTAAAATTAAAAAATCTACTGATGAACCTTTGTGTAAAGTTGAAATAAATGACAGATTTTAATTACAAAAGTTTTATGTTATTTAATGCTTCTTTATGATTCGGGTCAGCTTCAAGCACTTTATTATATTGAACTTTGGCTTCTTCTTTTCTGCCTGCAACCTCGTATGCCAGAGCAAGGTTGTATCTTATGTCAATATTATTAGGCTCAATTGATAATGCGGTTTCAAGTGATTTTACCGCACTTTCATGATCCCCGTCTTTTGATTGTAATGTTCCTAAAAGTGCATGTGCCCTTGCATTTTTAGGGTCAATAAAAACAGCTTCTTTATAATATCTTTTTGCTTCGATAAAGTTTTGAATACCGTTATAAATATCACCGAGCGTTTCGTAGTAAAGGCTAACTTCAGGTGCCAGCTCTATAGCTCTTTTGCATTGCTTTACAGCCTCAGAATAATTTTTTATGGAGTTGTTAGCCAGCGCCAGTTTATAAAATATTTCAGGGTTTTCGTTGTTGTATTGCATAGCTTCCGTAAATTTGTTAAAAGCCTGTTTTGTTTTGCCCTGATTTAGCAGAAAAACTGCTTCTTCCGTAAGTATAGAGGAAAGGTTGTTGTGTATAACCTTTATATCGGAAGGGATTGCTACTTCAATCGCATCATGGCATACTTTTTTTGCCATATCAAAGTTTTTGTTCATACAGTAGGCCATTGCAAGAGTCTGGCTGAGTAACAGGTTTGTCGGATCTTTTTTTATTGTTTCCGTTATTAAATCAATACTGTCGTCTATTTTACCTGTATAAATATATATTTTAGCTATGTAGTTTTTGAGAGTATAAATATCCGCTCCCGTTAATTCCATTGCTTTTTGCGCATACGTAAGCGCCTCATCGTACATGTGCAGATGGAACAATAAATCTATAATTTCTTCGTAATACTTGTAATTTTCCGCATCCAAATTGATAAGTAATCGTGAATAGTAAAGTACATTATCTGTATCTTTAAGTTTCAGATAGATTCTTCGCATATCCTTTATTACTTCAATATTGGCCGAATCTTTTTCAAGCACTTTTTTATAAACGCTTATGGCTTTGTCGTACTGGCTTAAGGAAGAGTATAAATTGCCGAGAATCTCGTAATATTCAAGCTTTTCATTCTCATTATCAACAAGAGAAACAAGCTGTCTGTATAATTTAAGCGCAGAATCTTTTTGCTTGTTGTTGTAATAAATCAAAGCAAGTGCCTTCATAGCATGAAGATCGTATTTATCTTTGCTTAATATGTAGCTGTAATAATGCATTGCCTTTTTGGTCTGGTGTGTATCGCGGTACAAATCAGCAATTTGTTTGTACAGGGTAATATCATCAGGAAATGCTTTTATAAGTACCAGCAGGTTAGAAATCGCATCGTACTCTTTTTGAATGGAAATGTATATTTTTACAAGCAGTCTGCGCAAATCATGGTGATAAGGGTTTTGTGCCAGATATTTTTTCGCAAGCTTCTGCGCTGTGTTGTAATCTGCATTGTTAACAAGCGCCTCTACCTGTTGCAGCACCTCTTCCGGTGAAATTTGCAAATGCTCCCCGTTGGAATTCTGTACTGACGTAGAGTCTTTCAGTTTCATAAAAACATACAAAATCCCAAGAATAAGAAATATTAATAGTGTTAATAAAATAAAATTGTTAGACATTGTGGTACCCGCAGCCTACCCCGGAGGCCATTTAAACGGTCTGCCTGCTAATATATGAATATGCAGGTGAAAAACGGTCTGCCCTGCCGACTCGCCTGTGTTAATAACAGTACGATATTCTTTTATACCTGCTTTTCGGGTAACGTTTTTTACCGCAGTCAACAAAGCTGACATTACTTTTTCATTATCAAGTTCATTTAAAGATGCATAATGTTTTTTAGGTATAACAAGTATATGCGTCGGAGCTTGCGGATTTAAGTCATTGAAAGCTACCGTGTTTTCATCTTCATAAACAAGGTTTGAGGGTATTTCTTTATTCGCTATTTTACAAAAAATACAATCTTCCATATTATTTATATATCCTCTCTGGTTATATTATAATGCAATAGAACATAATTTAAAAGATTATTTATAAAAACAAGAGCTTTAGATTTAAACTAAACTGCGATACAATATATTTCAAAACAATAGTTGTCCGAGAAAAATTCGTGATAAGGAGCAAAGCGACGTGAACGAATTTTTGGAGTGATACATTGAAAAGGTGAGCAGTGACGGCTCGAATGCTCGAGGCGGCAACTGCGACACTAGATTAGATATATGTGCCCGTAGCTCAGCCGGATAGAGCGTCAGCCTCCGAAGCTGAAGGTCGGGGGTTCGAATCTCCCCGGGCATATTTTTAATAAATATAATAAATAAATTTTATATTATAATTGGAAATATAAAATCAACAGGAATAAATTATGAGCACAAAACCCATTGTCGCCGTTGTAGGAAGACCAAACGTAGGAAAATCAACATTCGTAAACAGAATTGTCGGCTCCCGTCAATCAATTGTCGATGACCAACCTGGTGTTACCCGCGACAGAATATATTTTGACGTAGAATGGCAAAACAAACAGTTTACCCTCATTGATACAGGCGGTATTATTCCCGGCGATGAGGACGAAATTATGCTCAATATTTTTACACAGGCAAAAGTAGCCTGTGATGAGGCGGATAAAATTATATTTCTTGTTGATGGCAAAGAAGGGATAAACCCTGTTGATTATGATATAGCTAATGTGTTGAGAAGAAGCAAAAAGCCTATTTATCTTGCTGTAAACAAAATTGATGCGCCCGAACATTTTAACAACATTGCAGATTTTTATGCACTGGCTGTTGGCGATCCGCATCCTATTTCTGCGTTGCATGGTTCCGGCGGAGTGGGTGATTTGTTAGAATCTATTACACAGGATTTTGTTGCCGACGAAAGCGTTACAGATGCTGATATTATAAAACTTGCAATTGTGGGCAAACCCAATGCGGGAAAATCTTCTATAATCAATGCCCTTTTAGGCGAGGAAAGAGTTATTGTAAGCGATGTATCAGGTACAACACGAGACAGCATCGATTCTAAAGTTAAATACGAGGGTGAAGAGTTCATTCTTGTAGACACTGCCGGTATCAGAAAAAAAGCTAAAGTTGACTGGGGCGTTGAAAAATTTGCCGTTGACAGAGCAATAAGAGCAATAAAAGATTGCGATATAGCAGTGCTTGTCATTGATGCTGTTGACGGTTTAACAGATCAGGACAAAAAGATATCTCAAATTGTTGTCGAAGCAGGCAAAGGTCTGATTGTTGCTGTAAACAAATGGGATTTGATAGAGGACAAAGATAAATCAGACCCGACTGCAAAATATAATCAAAAACTTATGCATGATGCTCCGTTCCTTGACTTTGCGCCCAAAATATTCATCAGCGCAAAAACTAAACAGCGTCTGGTTAATATTTATAAACAGGCAAAAGAAGTATACGCTCAGTGTACAAAAAGGGTTTCGACAAGTATTTTAAACAAAGTTCTTCTGGAAGCTATGGCAATGAACCCGCCTACAACCAAAAAAGGTAAAAAGCTGCGTGTTTATTATGCAACACAGGTGCGCACCGCTCCGCCTACCTTTATTTTGTTTGTTAATGACGAGGATCTTGTACAGGATAGCTATAAAAGATATCTCGAAAACAAAATGAGAGAAGCTTTTGGCTTTTTTGGCACGCCGGTTCGTATGTCATTTAGAGAACGCAAGGAAAAAAATAATTAAATTCTTTTTAAAATTTGCCGTTTGATTTTATCAACCAATGCATGAAATATTGTTTTATATTTTGCGCATTCTGCATCTAAAAGGTATAATTTGCCGTCTTTTGAGATACCTATTTGATGTGTGTCATACTCATATAAATCACAGGGTTTGTAACCTGCTTTTTTTATCATATTTTTTATTTGATCCAGCCATATAACAGGCATGGCGTGTTGGTACAACTTTTCTTCCACATAAAAATGAGTTTTTCCGCTTTTGCCTTTCTTAAATACCGGAACATCAAACACTGCTGACGGTCGGTTCATCGGTATGTGGTTTCCGTCCGTAATTTTTATAATTTTGCCGTCAGCGGTTTCAAATACTGCCGCACTGGCTCCGTAACCCGCCAGTTTTACTACTTTTTTGTGCAGAATCCCCTGCGTTTGTTTGTTGCTTTGTAAATCTGAAATGAATCTGTTTATTATCTTTTTTTCGCCGACTATGCCTTCGTTAATATTTTTGTCATCTCTAACATTATACAAAGCACGTTTTAGCGAAACAGGACGGCTGTAATCCATTGTCCAAACATCGCCGCGGGCAGCATCCCGATACAGGGCATACTCTTTACCCGTTTGGTTTATATGATTTTGTTCTTTGTTTACGGGAAAACTGTTGTTAATTTTCATACATTTATTTTAAATCTCTCAATTTAAAAAATTGCGCTTTTTTGATAAAATTATTAAAGTATTTAAAGACTACGAGGAGATATCATGTTACAAGTATTGCTGGCATTGGTTATGGGCTATTTCATAGGTTCTATACCTACGGGTTATTTAATAGTTAAAGCAAAAACAGGCGAGGATATACGAAAAGTCGGCTCCGGCTCTACCGGTGCAACCAATGTAAAAAGGGTACTGGGCAAAAAATGGTTCTTTATCGTAATGATTTTAGATGCCATAAAAGGGGCACTTCCTGTTGTATTGGCGGCTTTATTTTTGCACGCCTACGCCAAATACGGAATCACTCCAGTTGCCGCAGCTGTTGCAGTACTTGTAGGGCACAGCAAATCAATATTTTTAAAATTTACAGGCGGAAAATCCGTTGCCTCAGGGGTCGGAACAATCATTGCGCTTTGCTGGCCGGTTGGTTTAATCACCGCCGCAATATGGGGCGTAATCACGTGGGTGTCAAAATATGTTTCCTTAGGTTCAATAATAGCTTTAGCAATATCTCCGTTCCTTATGTGGGTGTTTAAACAGCCTTTAGGCTACATTGCATATGCAGCAGTCGGTGCTGTTTATATTATCTGGCTGCATAGAGAAAATATAAAAAGACTCATCAAAGGTGAAGAAAATAAAGTAAGACAGTAAGGTAAAAAATATGCCTCAGTATAACGGTTTCAAAACGGTACCAAAAGTAGCAATAGACAATCATGATACATTATCGCTTGTTTACACTCCGGGCGTCGGTGCTTCTTGTATACAAATAACAAAAAATCCCGAAGCTGCGACTGTTTATACAAACAAAATAAATTCTGTTGCGGTAATTGCTTTTGATTATGAAGAAGCTCTCGAACGGGCAATATTTTTAAAAAGCGTTTTGCTAATTGATGCTTATCCGCTTGTAGTGAAAAAAGATATCTCTAAATCGGATTTAAAACTTGCCATAGAAAACATTTATATAAATTTTTGTGCGATAGATTTGTCCTTAATGCAGGATTTTGCAAGCGAGATGGATTTTAATGTGGATATTCCCGTTTTACAAAAAAACGCAGCGGATTTAAAAGACTTTTTCGGTGCTATTGCAAGAACTGTTTTTATGCTTGATACATCAAAACTTAAAGGCAGTGTTAATGAGCGTTCACTACAGCTGCGCGAACTTGCAGGCGGGGTTATAGAAACTCAGCTTACGGAACAAAAACGTCCAAAACCCGTAGCAATTGTCTCTGACGGTACGGCAGTGCTGGGGTTTGGCAATACAGGCGCTCTTGCGGCAATTCCGGTAATGGAAGGAAAAGCGGCGTTACATTCGGAAATGACTGATATAGATTCAATGTCTTTTTGTATAAAAACACAGAATAAGGATGAGCTGATAAAAATTGTACGAATTTTTGAAGACTCTTTCTCTGCAATACATCTAGAAGACATTGCAGCCCCAGCTTGCTTTGATGTTGAAAACGCTCTGACTCAGACGCTAGAAATACCTGTAGTGCATGATGACCAGCATTGCACTGCGATTGTTGTACTGGCCGGGATTTTAAACGCGCTTTCTCTTACAGGCAAAAAGCTTGAACACACAAAAATCGTAATAACTGGAGCAGGGGCCGCAGGCAGTGCAATAGCAAAACTTTTACTGTACGCGGGTGCTAAAAATATAATTCTTTATGACATAAACGGCGTTGTATACAAAGGCAGAGAGTCAAATGACAAACATCTTGAAGAACTGGCTCAGATTACAAACCCGAATGATGAAAGAGGTGATTTGGATGACATCATCCAAAATGCAGATATATTCATAGGGGTTTCTAAAGGCGGACTTTTAACAGGACAAATGGTTGAAAAAATGGAATATCAGCCGATTATATTTGCTCTTGCAAATCCGGAGCCCGAGATTTTGCCTGATGACGCCAAGGAGGCAGGCGCTTATATCGTTGCAACCGGCAGAAGCGATTACCCTAACCAGATAAACAATTTGCTTGTATTTCCGGGGCTGTTTAAAGGGCTTTTAGACGGGCATATTAAAAAAGTAACCGATGACATAAAACTTGAATGCGCTGTTATGATAGCGTCAATGGTGGAAGAAGACGAACTTTCAACGGATTTTATAATACCCGATGCGCTCGACCGTATGCTTCCGCTCAAAATGTCTCAGGCAATAGCGGAAAAATTTGCCGACAACTGAGCCGGGGTTAATTTTTGATTTTTGCCCAGAGGTTTTTAAAGAAATTAACGACTGCTTTACCTGCTGATTTTAATGTGTTGCCGATATTTTTAAAGAAATTACCGGCAGATGTGGCGGCGGTACCGTTTTTTAATGCTTTAATACCCGCACCGAGCTTATAAAGCCCAAAGGCGCTTAAGCCTGTTAAAAGTAAAACAAGAGCAGCTTTTTTCCAGCCATCGTGTTGGGGTTGTTTAACAAAATCATTTATCTGATTTTGTGTAGGTACACCCTGCGGATTAGCGGGTTTGTCCGCGGCAACGGTCTGGTATACGTCATTTTTAGGCAGCGGAGCCGGAGCGGGCGCGGCCGGCAGAGGATCAGGTAAAATTCTCCCCGGCACTGACGGCGGCCAGCCTCTTTGTGCTACATAATTTTGAAGATAAGGTGACGGCTGGTCTGTAATGTATCCTACAACATCTTCCGCAACAACTCCGTGAGTTGTCAAAAGGTCGAAACAGTTAGGATAGATTGGTGCTCCGTAATGAATTGGCTGCATGGTTGTAATCTCACACTTATTAACACTGATTTTTAAACGGTTAGAGGTACTTCACTTTTTTCCTTCCGTTTTACATGCTATATAAGTATTCTCACAAGTTGAAATTGACTTTTTGCCGGCAGGTACGTTACAAAACTTAATTTTTTTGATGTAAGTAAACTTGTAATGCTGATATAATAATTGCGTACAATAAAATAAGGAATACAACTATGACAGAAGTAAGAGCAAGCCACCTGCTTGTAAAAACAGAGGAAGAAGCCAAAAAACTCAGAGAAGACATCTTAAACGGCAAAAAATTTGAAGATGTTGCCGCAGAGGTTTCTCTTTGTCCGTCAGGCGCAAACGGCGGAGATCTCGGATTCTTTGGCAAAGGCGTTATGGTTAAAGAATTTGAAGACGCTGCTTTTTCTATGAATGTAGGCGATTTGTCAGAACCGATTCAAACTCAATTCGGCTGGCATTTGCTTTATTTGACAGACAAGAAGGATTAGAATGATTAAAAAATTAAGGGAATTTTTAAAAGAAAACAAGCTCGACTATCTGCTGATTAATACGACAGATGAGTTTTTAGTTGAATATAATGAGCTTTCAAACTGTGCAAGATACTTTGTTACGGGATTTTCAGGCTCTACCGGTGATGTTTTGCTTTCAGACAGTGACATTTTTCAGTTTGTAGACGGCAGATATCACGAACAGGCTGACAATGAGTGTGATTTAAAAACAACAACCGTCGTTAAATTACAGCTCGGGCAGACATTTCTTGGAGAACTCGTTGAAAGAATTGCTCCTAAAAGCGTTGTCGGTGTTGTTTCTAAAAAAATTTCCCTTAATTTTTATAACAATTTAAAAACAAAACTTGATAAAAAGCACTGCAAAATAAAAACCTTTGATTTTGACCCAGTTGAAAAATTTCATTGCCTGAAATCAAGCGGCGCTGCAAATTGTGTTGAGCAAATAAGTCTTGATATTACTGGTGTCAGCGCTGATGACAAATTTAAAAAAGTTGCCAAAAAATACAAAAAAGATGAAGCTTTTGTTGACACACAGCTTGAAAATATCGCATACCTGACAAATTGCAGACAGTATAAAACGCCGTATTCTTCAACTTTTAAGGCAAAAATGGTTTTGTATAAAGATAGAGCGGTTATTTTCAGTGATGAAAAATTTAATACAAATATAGGACAATATTTTGAAATTTTGCCGCTTAAAGATTTTGACACGGCCTTTAAAAAGGTTAAAAAGGTGTTTTTTAACCCGTCAACAATAAATCTTTACGACTACAAGGTCATAAAATCAAAAGCATTTGAGGCAAAAACAGATTTTATAAAAGAAATGAAGGCGATAAAAAACGACAGTGAAATTGCCCATTTCAAAAAAAATTACAGACGCACTGACAACGTAGTGAATAAAGCGTTTGAACTTGTACAGAGTAAAAACAAATTTACGGAAAAAACGCTGTGTGATGCAATAGATAAGGAATTTATCAATCAAGGTGCAAAACAGTTGAGCTTTAAAACAATACTTGCTGCCGGAACAAATTCTTCAATCATTCATTATTCGCATCCGTCAGATAAGGCGGAAATTCAAAACGGTGATTTTGTGCTGCTGGATTGCGGCGGTCATTTTGAAGGCGGGTATTCGACCGACATAACAAGAACTTTTTTAAAAGGCAAGCCGTCAAATCTTCAAAAAAAAGTTTATACAACGGTTTTAAAAATGTTTTTAAATGCTTATCACTATAAAGTTACAAGCAGAACAACAGGCTATACGCTTGATGCTGTTGCAAGAAAAATCCACAGACAATCAGGTTTAAAAGATTTTAATTTTAACCACGGTTTAGGACATGGAGTAGGTATAAACGTACACGAAAACCCGCCGACAATTTCGTGTTCAAGTGCAGGCAAACGTGTTTTAAAAAAGAATATGGTTTTCACTATAGAGCCGGGGCTTTACAAAGCAGGTTTCGGCGGAGTAAGATTGGAAAATTCCGTGTATTTAACGGAGGTAAACGGAATATTAAAAATAGAATCGTTGTCTCGTGTTCCGTTTCAAGAAAATGTAATTGATTTTTCTCTTTTGAACGAACAGGAGAAAAAATGGCTGAAACAATGGAATAACACATAATACGGAGAAAATGATGATAAGGCTTGACTTGATAAGGCAAAAAGCTGCGATACAGGCAAATGCACTGACAAAAACACAAAAAGCAATGAAACAACAAATTATACACGGTATAAAATCTTCACCTTTTGCAGAAGAGCAATCTATCTCAATAAAAATTGATGATCATCCTTTTCAAAGATTTTTTATGAACTTTTTTGATATTGATGAAGAACTGGTCAAAGCTGATTTAACTGTGGATTTTACACGTGCATATATGGAAAACGGTAAATTGACGGCAAAAAAATATCAATTTCAGGATACTTTCGGTGCTAACCAGCTTACTGAGTTAAAAGAAGGTAAAAATCTTTTGACAAACAAAGATTCATTTATTTCTAAACTTGTAAAAAAAATAAATAAGGCAATAAAGGATTAAAATGACAGAACGTGAAGTTATTACAAGTACAACTAATCCAAAAATCAAAGCGGCAGCAAAACTTCAGCAAAAAAAATACAGAACACAAACAGGTTTGTTTCTTCTTGAAGGATATAAGCCGATAGAAGAAGCGTGTACTGCTGATGTGGACATACAGTGTGTTTATACAACGGAAAAGTACCTGCAAAAATTTGATTTTATAAAAGACAAGGTTATTTTAGTTACGCAGCCAGTGCTGGAAAAAATTTCTACAACTGAAAGCATGCCGGAAGCTGTTGCCGTAGCAAAACAAAAAGAGTATACGCTTGATTCAATAAAAAATGCAAAAAAAATTGCTCTTATAGAAAATATCAAAGATGCGGGCAATCTCGGGACTCTTATCCGTTCTGCTTGTGCGTTTTCGTTTGATGTGATTTGCCTGTGCGCTGACAGCGTTGATGTTTACAACCCTAAGGTCATTCGCTCAACCGTGGGGGCTTTGTTTAAACTGCCTGTTATAAAAACCTCTTTAAAAGAACTTAAAGATTTATTCCCGTCACACACTTTTATAGCAAGTGTATTAAATCACAAAGATATTGTTACACCGGAAACTATTGATTATACACAACCTTTTGTGCTGATGCTGGGGTCTGAGGCTGACGGTCTAACAAAAGACGCAATTGACGCGGCAGACATAAAAACAACTATTCCTATAAGCTCAAAAACAGAGTCTTTGAACTTAAGCACAGCAGGTTCTATATTGTTTTATATAAGTTCAAGAAAATGATTACAAATCCACGGCAAAGAAGGAAATAAATTTATCAAGAAACATTTCTCTTGAAAGCACGATTTCTTTGTCGGTTGTTGGCTCTATCAGATATACGGAATCACCTGTTATTTGCTTAATACAATAAGCATGGGAGTTTGCAAGTCCCATTTCGTTGTCTTTTTCGCTAAATTCCGTGTACAAATCCCTCGGCGGAGTGCCGGCTGTAACCATCATTTGTTTAGTTTCCATCTGTTTTTGTAGTTTATTCAATATGTCATCACTTAAGTCATATGCTGACATACCGAACATAATGTTAGAGTCGCACTCTTTACCTGTTAACACCTGTACAACTTCAACTGCGGAACCGCTGTCTATCGGCTGATGCAGCTCTTCCGTTCTGTATTGTTCATATCCGAGTAAAAATGCCGTAAAATCGGGGTCGCCTGTGCCGAGTCTGCCCATTGCCTTTGCGATTTCTTCTTTTGTAAATGAATACTCTTTGTTTGCACCTTTAAAAGTGATTGTTGCAGTGTCGGTTGAGTCATCATATTTAATTGTTTTGCTTAAAACTTCTCTGCCTTTTTCTGTTGATACCAGACTTCTGACGACAGAAGCTATGTAGCAGGTACCAGCCTGCCCCTGTTTAAAACTTGTATCTAATTTTCCGTTTAAAAGTTTTTCCTGAAACGGTTTGTTGGCTACAGATTCGGGGTTTTTGTAATATTCTGTTATTTCACCGTTGGCACCGTATTTGGTGCTGATAAAGATTTCACCGTTTTCGTCATATACGATTCTTTCTTTCATCCGGCCAATACCGCTATCTGAGATTTCTCTTACTCTGACGGAGCCGTCATCGTTATAATTGTCGAAATAGGTTCTTGAATCTTTCCCTGTATATTTTTTTGCCTTGACTGTTTTTCCGTCAAACGCGTAACTTGTTTCTTCCACGGACATTACTTCGTACGGGTCTGCAAAAATTCCGTGAGAAAAAACTGTTCCGTCTTTGCGGTATTTTGTGTTTTCGTAGCGTTTGCCTTCATTTGTTGATATTGACTTTGTGTGTCGTTCTACCGAACCGTCAGCGCGGTAAACTATAGTTTCTTCAGGTTCGCCGTATAAATAAGTCGTTTCTATTTTGTATCCGTCATCATAGTCCGTTTTAAAATACGGCAATTCTTCACCGTTTTCATAAAACGCCATGGAAATAAGTTCGCCGGTTTCAGGGTCAAGTTCTTCTGCTTCTTTTTTACCGAAAGGGCTTTCTGTGTAGTAAATTTCTTGTAATATTACTGCTCCGTTGCTGTTTTTTTCTTCGGCTTTTTCAACGATACTGGTACCGGCTTTTATAAATTCCGTTCTTGTATCACCGTAGGAGTACTTGATTTCTCGTGAAATAAGAGAATCATCTTTGCTTCTGTAGGTAAGTATAACGTCATTGCCGTCAGCGTCCTTTGACTTTTTGGTATAGGTTTTTGGTGTGTTGTCCTGAGTTTCGGAATGTTTTTCTAACTGTATACCGTCATCACTGTTAAACTCCGCCGCGAACATGGCCTCTTTTTTTACATCGGAAGCTTGCGCAGAGGAATCAACATTTGTTAAATATAAAGATTCATTAATTTTTTCTACTTTCATACTGTTTTATATCGACAAAATTTGTATAAAGTTTATATAAATCAAGTGCAATTGTAACAAATGTTAATAAGAATTACGCCTGTAGGGCTAAATTTGTATAAATTTTGGTATTATCATTTGTTTTTTTGTTACAATGATAAAGTTATTTTTAGTATCGACTAATTAATTATAGACAATAAACTAGGGGTATAGAGAGGCCAAAGATGAAAAACAAAAAATTATTGATGTTTTGGTTGATTATTGCACTTGCCGTAGCTGCGGCTGTCGTAATCATCAAAAAGCCTACAAAACTCGGTTTAGACCTTGTAGGCGGTTCAAGACTCGTGCTCGAAGCACAAACTACCGACACTATTGCAAAAATCACACCTGACATGATGAGCAGTTTGCAATTTGCCATCGAAAACAGAGTAAATGCTCTCGGTGTTGCGGAAACCGTTGTTCAACAAAACGGAGAAAAACGTTTGCTGGTAGAAATTCCTAATATTTCAGATCCGGCAAAAGCAAAAGAATTTTTAGGCGAAACAGCCGAACTTGAATTTAAAAAACCGTTAGATAACCAGTATGGTGCTACAGGCTGGCTGCCAACGGGTTTGACGGGTAAAGACGTTAGAAAAGCGCTGATATCAACAAACCCCGGAGGACAATGGGTTGTTGCACTTGAATTTAACGATAAAGGTACAAAAAAATTCGGCGAACTGACTCAACAGCTTGTCGGAAAACCGATGGCAATTTTCTTTAACGGAGAATTGCAATCAGCGCCTGTTATACAAGAACCTATCTTGGGCGGGCATGCTCAAATTTCAGGCGGTGACAGCGGATTTGCTTACGAAGAAGCTAAAAAGATGGTAGACTTGCTTAACGCAGGTGCACTGCCTGTTCCGGCAAAAATTATTGAAGAAAGTTTGGTAGGGCCTACATTAGGCGCAGACAGTATCGCTAAAAGTAAAACAGCCGGTATTATCGGTATCGGGCTTGTTATGATATTTATGTTGTTGTACTATCGCTTGCCGGGCTTTGTTGCAGACATTGCTTTGATTATTTATTCATTGCTTGTGTTTGCAGTCTTCAAGATTGTTCCCGTAACCTTGACGCTTGCAGGTATTGCCGGTTTCATTTTGAGTATCGGTATGGCTGTTGACGCTAACATTCTTATTTTTGAGAGAACAAAAGAAGAGTTAAAAGCCGGCAGAACACTGTTCACAGCGATTAATGCGGGTTTTGACAGAGCCTTCACCAGTATTTTTGACTCTAATATGACAACAATCATTACCTGTGTAATCTTGTATTTCTTAGGTACAAGCATTGTTAAAGGCTTTGCTTTAACACTTATTATCGGTGTTTTAATCAGTATGTTTACGGCAATCACCGTAACCAAAAACTTTATGCACCTTCTCTTCGGCGCAGGTCAATTGAAACACCCGGGCTGGTTTGGTATCAAGCAGTCTGAAATAGGCAAGGCTTATGAAGCTACCGAAACTAAGAAAGAAAAAGCTAAATTCGGTATTTTAGACTAACTGACGGATTTAATCTAAGGAGAAATTATAATGAGTGAAACAGTTTTACATCAACATAAATGGATTGATGTCGTAAAATACAGATGGGTCTGGTTCGGGCTGTCATTGCTTTTAATCGTCCCCGGAATCGTTGCAATGGGTTATCTTATGATAAATTCCCCGCAGCATTTGCCTGTTAAAGTCGGCATTGATTTCACCGGCGGCACAATCACACAGTACTCGGTATCAAAAGACGTTTCTAATGATGAGGTTGAAGTTTTAAGAGATAAACTGAATAAAGCGGGGATAGAAAATCCTGTTATTCAGGTTTTAAAATCAAACAATACGATTTCTAAAGCGGAAAACATTAAACCGACTACGGTAATATCTGTAAAAACAGCATTCAAAAGCAACGATAAAACATCTGAACAAAAAATTGCGGATGTTGTAAAAGCTGACTATCCGGAAGCAGAGCTTGTGCAGGTAAGTTCAATCGGGCCTTCTTTAGGTAAAGAGTTGTTTGTAAACTCAATGTATGCGCTTGCTCTTGCGTTTTTGGGTATTGTTGTTTACCTGTCTTTCAGATTTCAGGTTGACTATGCTGTTATCGCATTGATATCACTGGCGCATGATGCGTTTTTCGTGCTCGGATTTTTTGCAATCTTAGGTATATTCTTTGATGTGCACATAGACGCATTGTTCATAACCGCAGTGCTTACTGTAATAGGTTTTTCAAACCACGATACTATCGTTGTGTTTGACAGAATCAGAGAAAACTCAAGATTTCTGGCTAAAAAAGCTACTTTCCCCGAGATTGTTAACGCAAGTGTAAACCAGACTCTTGCAAGAAGTATAAACACTTCTTTAACAACCTTGATTACTCTTTTGGCGTTGTATTTCTTCGGCGGTGAAACAACCAAAGAGTTTGTACTTGCAATGATTGTCGGTATTGCAATCGGTACATATTCAAGTATTTTCTTTGCTTCTACCCTGCTTGACTGGTGGAGAGAGCACAAAGACTCTCAAAAATCCACATCTTCAAGAAGAAATGAAGCATTGCAGGTGTAAACAATGAGCGAAGGACAAACAGAAATCGCACTGGCACAATTTGTTTCTCAAACAAGAGAAAAACTCGGTTTATCACAGACAGGGCTGGCTAAAAAGTCGGCTCTGTCTTTAAAAACCATAGAAGACATAGAATCAGGACAGGAGCTTTTTTTGGCTTCCACAATACGTCAGAAATTGGCAAGAGGCTTAAAGCTTAACCCCGCAGATATAAAGAAATACGAAAAACACCCGAACTTATCACTTCTGCCTGATAATGAGGCCAGTTTGTATATCAAAACAAAGATTCTTGCCCATGACATAGCTGATCTCGAGTGTCCTGTCTGCGGTTCAAAACTTATAACAAGAATTGCAAAAATGTATGATTTGGAAGACAATCTTGTGCTTGTCCCGAAAGCACGCTGTACAAAATGTCCGTACCAGATTAAAGGTTAGTTTTTAGCCTTTGGCTTCATTGTTATTTTTAATATAAAATATCCGTATGGACAAAAGTTTGACAAATTTTTTTGAAATATCAGACAAAATGGAAAAATCTGACGGTTGTTTTTTTACAACTGATTTTGCCGTGCAGGGCTTTTGTATTGAACTTTCATATTCGCGCAGGGATTTTATTAAAGATGTTAGTAATATTTTAAAAACATTTCCCCAAGAAGAACACAAGAATTTAACAAAGCCTTTTAATTTTGTTATTGAAAGCGGTTTGCTAAACGGCTGCCCGACAATTAATAACGCTGCAAACAGTGAAATTAACAACTGCGTTAAAAAATTCATTTTGAACAACAACACGTCAATTAAAGGGAACAAAGAACTGTCTGCCTGCCTTGAAGTAATAACAGAGACTTTCCCCGAGTTTTATGCTTTAATCGGTAAAGCACAGCACCATACACACGATTATACTGTTGATGTGCATACGTTAAAAGTTTTGCAAGGGGTAATGACGGATAAAAGGTTCAAATTGTTGAGTTTTAACGATAAAAAAGTCCTTGAAATCGCAATACTGTTGCATGATTTAACTAAAAGAGAAGCAGAAATAGACAAAACTCACCCGGAATGCTCTGCTAATGAGGCGAAAGAAATTTTAAAAAGATTTGATATTTCTCAAAATTTAAAAGACAGGATTGTACTGATTATAAGACAACACGACTGGCTTGAACGCTATAACAAAGGGCTTACACCGCCAGAAGAATTTGCGCGTCTTTTAAAAGACGGCAATAACTTTTTAATGGAATGCATTCTGGCTCAAGCTGATTTAAAAGCAGTGCAGCGAAGCGGATTTTTCTACGAAAAATTTAAAGATGTGCTGACTCAAGGCGAACGAGAGATAAGCTTTTTGATTAACAAAGGTCTTTATGTAGCCTAACCTACATTCCTATATTCTGTTCAAGTTTTAATGTGTCAATAAGTTCTAAGATAGAGGCGAATTCTTCCATCATTGTTTTAAACTGTTCGTAATCGGCAATCGGACGCCACAGTTTGCCTACTTTAAACAAATCTCTGTTCGTAGAAATTGCAAGCAGTATGCCCTGTTCAGAGATTGAAGCTTCTATTTTGGAAGCTTTAAACGCAAGTTTTATATTCTTAAATCTTTCCATAAACGCAGTTGTCAGCACATATCTGGCTTCTATCTGGTCGTTTGAGTAGACATTGTATTCTTTTTCAAATTCTAAATCTTCAAGATTAACGTATTTCAACGCTTTTGGTGACATGTTAATGATTTTCTTTTTTTAAATAAGTGTTAGGCCTTTATATTTCCTTGGCGGAATCAGTTTAACAATAACACCATTAAACTTTACAACCGGAAACGGCAAACCAATGCCGACCAGATTCAATTTCAGTTCGTTTATATCAATTGCTACATTTTTATAAACACCTTGAAAACATTCATCTGCATTAACTTCGTTAAATCTGCTGACCAGTTTAGATGCTCTTATTAATTTACAAATTTTATAGCCAAGAGACGTTATATTCAAAGACGACCACTTAAACAGCGGAATATTTTTTAGCAAGATAGGCATTATCAAGCTTTTTATATGTGATTCAAATGGCATTACAAACCAAGGTATTGAACCAAGAATTAACACTACACCCAGCAAGCCAATAACGCCTGATAAAAGATTTGTCACCAAATTATATGAACTAAATACATGAGTTATTCCGAATGAAATTATGAACAAAAAAATTCCAAAGAAGAACCAGACTATACAACCTGCAATTGTATCTTTACGATCTTCTTCAACACGATGAAATTCCAGAGCCGGCAAAATTTCACTATAATAAACACTGTCAAAATTTTTTCTGAATTCTTCCACGCTTTGCATAATGCTTAAATATTAAAGTACTTTTCTTGCTGTTTAAACCTCTAAAGATATTAGATGTTATAATAAATCTATGTTCATAAAATCAATAGAGCTCAAAAATTACAGAAACTACAAAGACCTAAAGCTGGAATTTTCAAAAGAAAAAATTCTTTTAATAGGTAAAAACGCACAGGGCAAAACAAATTTGCTTGAGGCTATGTATTATTTGTCATGCTTAAATTCCTCACGTGCAAAAACTGACAGCGAGCTTATTATGTGGAATGAACAGGCAGCAAAGTTAAAGGCACTTGTGCTGAAAGAAGATTTTGAAAAAGAATTAGAGGTTTTGATTAATCCACCCAAACGCAAGGAATTGAAAGTCAACGGCATAAAAAAATCCAAATCAGCGGAATTTTGTACAAATTTAAGTGTGGTTTCTTTTTCCGTAAATGATTTGCTGCTTTTAAGAGGCGTACCCGATGACAGGCGCAGCTGGCTCGATATGGCAATAAGCCAGATATATCCTGCATACCCCGACAGGTTGTCAAAGTATAATAAAATCCGAACCCAAAAGAATAACCACTTAAAAGATATAAAAGGCAATATTAATGCGGATACATCTCTTCTTGAGGTTTTTAATACCCAGATGGCAGTATCGGGCAGCAATATTATATTTTTAAGATTGAAATTTTTAAAAGAGCTGCAAAAAATTGCAATGGAAAAACATCTTCAAATCGCTTCATCAGAAATTTTAACGACATTTTATAACTCTACGGTGCTCGGTGATGTCGATTTTTCACTGCAATCAGATTTTAATGCAGAAGATATTGCGCAAAAGTTTGCAGAAAAACTAAAAGAAAGACAGCTTGAAGAGATAATACGTGCTCAGGCGCTTGTAGGCCCGCACAGAGATGACGTATCCTTTTTTATAAACGATATTGAGGCAAAAAAATTTGCCTCTCAAGGCCAGCAACGAACAATAGTGTTGAGTCTTAAGTTAGCGGAACTTGAACTCGTTAAAGAAAAAATCGGCGATACTCCGGTTTTGTTATTGGATGACGTCCTCGCAGAGCTTGACGACATAAGGCAGAACTATCTTTTAAACGCTATTGGAGAAAAAACACAAACCATTATTACCTCTGTCGATACGTTGCATTTTGACGAGGAATATTTAAAAGATGTAGAGATATTTAAAATTTCTAACGGAGAGATTGTTGCTTAACTACATAGGATAGTTAGCAGCTGTGTAATCTTCCTGCTGACTTTGCATTTGAGCGTTGCTGTTTGAGCCTGCGCTTGTTTTGAGTTTTTCTAAGTACAATTGTCCGTTTTTAACAATAGTTTGAAGCTGTGTTAAGTCGCCTTCTATATTGTTTAGGACCTGTTCAGCATAGTTTTCCGCACCTTCTTTTATGTGATGCGCTTCATCTTCTGCCTGAATTTTTATTCTTTTAGCTTCTTCAATAGTGTTATCTCTAAGCTGCTGGCATTCCGCAAGAACCTGTTCCTTGATTCTTTCGGCTTCTCTTTGCACCTGACTTAACAGTTCCGATTCGCTTAATATTTTTTCAGCCTCGTTTCTTGCTTCGGCAATAACACGTTCTGCTCTTTGCTGCGCTTCGATTTGGATTTCTTCGCGTCTTCTTAAAATAGACTCGGCTTCTTTTATATCTTCGGGAATAGAAGCATCAATTCTGTCTAAGATTGCTTCCATTTCTGAACTTTTAACCATGACAAAACCCGGCAGGAAGTGGAACCCCTTGTCTAATATAAGATTGGCTCTGCCTAAGAGTTCTTTGATTCTAAGTTGTGTCATAATTGTTCTTACCTTTCTTGTATATTATTAAAATATTTTACCACACTTTCGGGAACAAATTTCGAAATGTCCCCTCCGTATTTTGCAATTTCTTTAACAGTACTTGAGGAAATGAAGTTATACTTGGGTTTTGTGATTAAAAATACGGTGGTAATATTTGGAGCAAGCGAGTTGTTTGTTTGTGACAACTGCATTTCGTATTCAAAATCAGAAACCGCCCTCAACCCTCTGATTAAGATATCAGAACCGACCTGCTTTGCATATTCGATAGTAAGACCATCAAAGCTGTCCACCTCGACATTATCCAATTTCATTTCCTTCAGAGCATCTTTTATTAATGCTACTCTGTCTTGAGTCGGAAGAAGCCCTGTTTTGGCTTCATTTCTCAAAACAGCAATAATGACCCTGTCAAACAGTTTAGATGCTTTATGAAGCACATCTAAATGTCCTTTTGTTATGGGGTCAAAACTTCCGGGATATATTGCCGTTTTTTTCATGTCGGGTACTCATTTTTATATCTGATAAATATAATTATATTATCTCAATATTAAAATATTGCGATTTTATACAGAATTGTTTATTATTGTTACAAATCAATATAATATTTTTGGTATAATTTAACTGTAAACACATATTCAGAGGACAGAGGTTTGATAGAAAGAATTGTTTTATCTGTATTAATTGCTTCTTTATGGCTATTTCTTTTTATATTCCAAAACTTTATGTCTACGTTCTGGGCAATAATTTTCTTATGTGCGTTTATGCTTTCTTACGTAGTTTACATGCAAATTGCACTTAAGCACCAGAAAATCAAACGTAAAAGACAACCTGATGAGCTTAACTGGAATTATAAACCGTTTGTGACCGTTATGATTCCCTCACATAACGAACAGGACGTTATTGAAAAAACCGTTGAAAATATTCTTGAAATGGATTACGAAAAGTTCGAAGTAATCGTTATCGATGATAGAAGTGAAGATAACACCGCACAAAAGCTGAAAGAGCTCGAACAAAAGTATGAAAAAGTTACGGCAATGATTCGTGACAAAAATGCTTTCCCCGGCAAGTCTGCTGTTTTGAATGACGCAATGAAAATTGCAAAAGGTGAAGCAATCCTTGTCTTTGATGCTGATGCACGTGTAAAGCCTGATTTTCTAACAAAACTTGTCCCTCACTTAGAAAAAGACAGTGTGGGAGCTGTACAGGCAAGAAAGGTTATTATAAACCGCGAAGAAAACTTTCTCACACGTTGTCAGGATAATGAGTATGCACTTGATACGCATTTTCAGGTCGGCAGAGATTCAATCAAAGGTGCCGTTGAACTCAGAGGCAACGGAGAACTCATTAAGAGAGAAGCTCTTGACGATATCCACGGTTGGAATAACTACACAATTACCGATGACCTTGATATGTCCACAAGACTGCACATAAAGGGCTGGGACGTTCGTTTTTGTGCAGATGTATGTGTGTACGAAGAAGCCGTTCTCAAATTCGTCCCTCTTTTAAAACAGAGAAGACGCTGGGTTGAAGGCAGTATCAGACGATATCTTGAGCATTTCTGGGGTGTGTTATTTTCTAAAGACATGTCCTTGCGTGTAAGTATAGATATGATTGCTTACATAACAGAATTTATACTTCCGTTCTGGATGATATCCGAGATTTGTTTTCAGGCTTTCAAGTACGTAAAAGATTCGCCGAACTGTGTTTCGTCATCACTGCTTGTGTCGGTTATGGTTTGCGGATTTTTTACCATCGGGCTTTTGTACAGTGTGAGAAAATACAACCACCTCTCAAGATGGCAGAGTCTGGTTCAGGCTGTACAGACAGGTATTTTTCTTTGCTGTGTATGGTTCCCGGTTGTTGTATTTATTGTATTTAAAATTATTTTCTTTAAAAAGACGATGGATTGGGGCAAAACAACTCACGGTGTGACTAAAATTCAGGATAATAAAGCTTTCCCTGATGAGCCGGCAGAAAAACAAGAGGCTGCGGAAGAAGAATTTGCACAGCCTATGGTATAGTTTTTATGGAAAATATCCGAAACACACAAGACAACAATAAAATAAAGGGCGGAGATATTATTGAAATTACGCCCGAAAAACTTGTCTATGAAGGCTCTGCTCTTGCAAAAGTCAACGGCTACCCGATTTTTATAGAAGGAGCATGCCCGCAGGATAAATTAAAAGTAAAAATAACAAAAGCAAATAAAAATTTTGCTACAGCGGTGATAGAAGAAATCATAGAGCCTTCACCTCACAGGGTAAAGCCGTTTTGTCCGATGCACAATGTTTGCGGCGGATGCGGCTGGCAGCATATTGATTATGAGTTCCAGCTTGAGCAAAAAAGAAATATTGTCTATGAAACGGTAAAAAAAATTACCGGAGAAGATATAGAGGTTAAAGACGTTATACCTTCTTTGCAAACAAAAACCTACCGTTCAAAAGTTCAGTATCCGGTTTCTCAAACTAAAGTATCAAAAAGGCTTCTTGCAGGGTATTACAAAAAAGGTTCGCACGAACTTGTCAACATAAAATTCTGTCCGATTCAGCCTAAAATTATTGATAAAATAACTGAATTTATAAGACAAAATGCACAGGAACTCGGAATTTCAGGCTACAATGAAAAATTGCACAAAGGTGAATTAAAACACCTTGTCTATCGATACAGCAACAGTGAAAATGAATTGATTGTGATTTTTGTTGTAAATGACACGCAGTTGAAGGACAAATTTAAAAAACTTTCTAAAAAGCTTATGGACGAATTTGCCCATATAAAAGGCTGTCTTATAAATTACAACCCGAATAAGACAAACCTGATTATGAGTAATGATACGCGAAAAATACTCGGTGAAAATTTTATTACGGAAAAAATTGACGATAAAATTTTCAGAATTTCTGCTAACAGTTTCTTTCAGGTAAATATAAGTTCTGCAAGAAATATTTTTAATATTGTGAAAGATATTATCAAAAATAATTATAAAAATCCCCGTATTTTAGACGCATACTCGGGGGTTTCCAGCTTCGGTATCTGGCTGAGCGATGTTGCTAAAGAGGTTGTGTCCGTGGAAGAAGCTTTGAGTGCCACAAAAGACGCCTCAGAAAATGTTAAACTAAATAACGTTACAAATTTAACAGCTCTAAACGGTGATGCAAAAAAAATTTTTGAAGAACTCATTAAAAATAATGATAAATTTGACGTAACAGTGCTGGATCCGCCGCGTAAAGGCTGTGAGAAAGAATCTCTTGATTTTGCAATTAAATTGAGTGAAAAATCTATTATTTACGTATCTTGCAACCCTTCCACTCTTGCAAGGGATTTAAAATATTTGGGCGAAAACGGTTTTAAAACAAAGTATATTCAACCCGTGGACATGTTTTGCCATTCTTACCATATAGAATCCGTTGCATGGCTTGAGAAGGTTGTATAAAACGGTCTGTTGTTCAGCCGGAGGTTTTACTTAATATATTGTAAATATCTTTGTCATGATTTTATATTTTATATATAATTTAGATGAATAATTAACAGAAAAGGTTACTATTATGGCAGAAAATAAACTTCCTTCAGGTGTAGGTAAAAAAATTGTTCAAGCTCTAAAAAAACAAGCTGAAATTGAAATTCAACCGGTTGCAGAAAGCAAAGAAAATATAGTTTCTCTTGAGGATGAAGCTGCAATCCAGCCTGAAATATATGACAATGTTGTAAGTGATAATGTCAGCCTGGATGATGAATTTTCTGATTTTTCATCTAATGATAATTCAGAGATAAACAATCTGCCCGATATGGATTTGTCTATGGATAATTCATCAAACGACAGCTTTGACGATACTTTCCCGACACCGCACAATATAAACTTTGCAGAAACGGATACACCTATGTTTGAAGAAAAAGAAACTTTTACAACTACACAAAAACTCAATATGACACAGCCGCAAAATAATTATTCAATGCCGGCAAATGTCGCTGTGTTAAAAAGACTTATTATGCAGCTTCCGCAGGGCGTATCAAAACAAACCGGCGCACAAATTATACGCCAGACAATGGAAGCTCTCGGTATATCAATGAACAGTGTTTTAAAAGAAGCACAACAGGGGCAAGACAGCATTACAGCAAGTGCTAAGGCTTGTATGTCTACAATTGCCGAATACAGAAACCATATCAAAAACCTCGAAAAACAGGTTCAGGATTATAAAAAACAGGCAGTTGCGCTCAATGATTTAATTAGCCTGTTTGTTATGACTGATAAACACTAAAAATAATCACATAACCAATAAAAGACGACCTTTATTCAAAGGTCGTTTTTTTATGTTCAAAAAATTAATACCTCTAATAACAATAAAATCCTGTTTTTAGAGGATTTAGTAAAAAAGACGCATGTAGTAACCTGTTAATATATAATTTGTCCGAATCGTATATTCGCATGCAAATTATCTGGACTTGGTAAAAAACAAATAAAAAACAGTAAAGAGGTAAGGTTTGAAAAAATTTCAATTCAGACTTCAGGTGGTATTAGATATAAAAGAAAAACTTCTTGAGCAAAAGCTTCTGGAGCTTTCTAAGGTGCAAAGAAGTTTGCAGGAAGCCGTGCAGAAACAAAGAACACTTGAAGGGTATCAAAACGAAATTAACGAAGCATTAATGAATGTTTTTCAAAGCGGAAATGACCTTGATTTAGTTGAGGTGCAGCGCTACAAAGATTTTATTAACAAATTGATTGTAGATATTTCTAACCAGAAAGTCGTTATACAAAATATTTCAAAAGTACTGGAACTTAAAAGAAAAGAAGTTAATGAAGTTTTAAAAGAGAAAAAAGTGTTGGAAAAACTCAAAGAAAACCAGAAAAAGAAATATTATCAATCCTATGAACAATACCAGACGCGTGAGTTAGATGATATAGCATCATCAAGGTACGCGAGGGTATAAAATTTTTTGAGGTTGCAAGACGGGAAGAGGAAGCAGATGAGTGCGCAGTTAACAAATTCAATACAGCTTTTGGTGTCGAATGTATCAAATCCGGCACAGTCATCAGCTTCTTCAAATTCATATAACAACTATGACGCTGATACGGATGCTTTTGGCGCAGCACTTGATAACGCAACAAAATCTTATGCGGATAAGTCAGAAAATAAAGTCACATCTCAAAAAAATGATTATGCTAAAGATACAAAAGATGTACAAAATACAAAAACAGCAGATAAAGAATTAAAAGAAGAAACTCCTAAACAACAAACAGATACAACAACACAAACAGATAAAAAACAGACAGATTCAACTGAAAAAACAGAACAAAACAAACAAACAGATAATTCAACACAAACAGAAGTTCAACAGCAGGCCCAAACTGATGTAAATGTCCAAAATGCAGCTGCTGCGGTAGCTATTGAAAATTCATCAGCCAAAAATATAATTGCTAATGAGCAAATCCTTTCAAACGTTGATTGTGCACAGCAGAACCAGATACCGGTTAAAACGGAAAATATTTCTGCATCAGTTGCCGTTGAACCTGAAATTGACCCCGAAGCACTTAAGTCAGCAATAGAAAACGGAAAGGAACAAATTAGCGCAGATATTGACAGTGCACAAACTGTGCAGAAAAATCAGCAAGCCGGTGTTTTAAAAACAGCGGCTGAAAATTTGGCTTCCGATATGTCTAAATTGACTGCTAATGTTGAACAAACTCAAGAGGCAGATATTCAGGTACTTACCCCTGATGATACAAAAGAGGCAAAGACTCCTGTAATTAAAGTTACACAGGAGGTTGCAGCAAGTATAGAAGAAAATGCCAATACAATTGCTAACAACCTTGAGAACAAAGATACAACTTCTAAAATAAAAGACAAAGCAGTAGCGCAGATGACGGCTATGGAAGATAAAAATACAGTTGTTACACAAACAACGGCTCAAGAATCTTCTTCGCAGCAGCAAAACGGAAATTTGTCTCAAAATAACGCGCAGGAACAGGTTGTAAAAATGTCTGTGGAAGCAAATTCAGATACAGGCAATGTTCAGTTTAACGGCGCGGAAAATTTTGTTAGCAAAATGGATGCCGGGCTTTCAGCGGCTTCTAAAACCTCTTCTTCAATGCAAAATACACTTAACACAAACAGTATTATGGAACAGGTTAACAAACAATTTGAACAACTGCAGCAAAGCGCTTCAAACAAAGTTTCCATTGTATTGCAGCCGGAAAATCTCGGCAGAGTGTCTGTTGAAATTATGAATACAAAAGACGGGATAACCGCAAAAATGATGACAGACAGCCAGCAGGTTAAAGATCTGTTCGACAAAAATATTGAAGCTTTAAAATCAAACTTAAGCGCTCAAGGGGTTAATGTTAACAATATCAAAGTCGAATGCACACAGGAATCTGCCAATAATGCAATGAACTTTGAAAGAGAACAGTTTAACCAGTCTTTTAACAATCCTAACAACTCAAATCACAATCAGACAAATCAACCGGACACACAAACTGTGTACGCAAATACTGATAATATGAATTTTGACGAAGTTGAAACTGATATTAACAGCGGGGTTGAAATTAAAAATACGCAAACAATAATACAACATAATGGTAAGGTTGACTATAAAGTCTAATTTAAGGGGAAGAGAAAATGTCATACGCATCAATACAACAAGAATTAATCAGCATGCAAACTAATACAGCCGTTAATCAGGCAAAAGAAAGGCAAGAAAGCGGCGCCTCTCAAGAGCTTGACGGTGATGCTTTTTTGATGCTAATGCTTGAGCAGTTAAAAAATCAGAATCCGATGGATCCTATGGATAACTCGGAAATGCTTGCCCAGCAGGCACAGTTTACCCAGTTGACAGAACTGCAAAAACTCAACGAAACAATAAACCAGAATAACATTGTACAACAGGCAAACAGTCTGGTAGGCAAAACCGTTCAGGTTGTTGACCCCAATAACCCGTCCAGACTTATCACAGGAGTTGTTACAAGTGCAAACTTCACCGGAGAAAGCGCTACGGTTGTTGTTAACGGTAACGAATATCCTCTCGGCCTTGTTGCGGCAGTTACTGACGGCGCAAACGCATCATCTGCCGATGTTATCGCAAATAAAAAACTGAGCGAATTAAATAATATTTCTTCACTAAAAGAAGGCTATATAACGGTCACTACACAGGATGCAAACAGCCTTCAGAAAAATAATACCTACATTAAAATCACAAAAGATATGACTGTCGCAGACTTGCAAAAAGAATTGAAAAAAGCAGGACTTGAATCTTCGATTAATAACGGTATTCTAACTATTTCCAAAGGTAATTTTGATTCTATTTCAATCACTAACGGAAAAATAAACGACAGCTCCGCTGCTTCTTGTAACATTGTAAGCGCGTTTCAGATGTTCCAGAATGAAAGCGGAGATTTGGAAACCTGCATATTAGACTTCAACAGAGGCGGAAATACAGGCTCTTCGACAGGCGGTTCGTCAGGTTCCGGCAATACGGAAGCAGAGCAAAAAGGTATTCTTGAAAGGATTTTAACTAAGATATTTGATTAAGAGATAAAATTATACATTTAAATGTAAAACGGGAGGATTAATGACACAATCATTTTACACGTCAATCAGCGGTATGAACGCCGGTCAGACTAAAATTTCCGTAGTCGCCGACAACATCGCCAATATGAACACAGTAGGGTTTAAAGCTTCTAAAGTAAACTTTTCCGATGTTTACTACAATACTTCTTCCGTAGGTAAAGCACCGAGCGGAAATCAGGGCGGTACAAACCCCAGACAAATCGGTATCGGGGTTAATACTGCATCTATTGCAAGAGATTTCTCATCGGGAACAACCCTGACAACAGGGTTAAATACTGACCTGTTTATTAACGGCAGCAGCTTCTTTACCGTATCAACAACAAACTCTGACGTTGTTTACACAAGAGACGGTAACTTTACTGTTGACTCTAACGGGTATCTTGTTAACTCCAGCGGGTACAAAGTGCTCGGTACAGACAACATCTTGGATACTGCTTCAAGCACTACTCCGATTAAAATCCCGACCTATATTTCTACTGTGACAACTGCCTCTACAGATGACCAGATGGCAAATACGGCATTAAGCGACTTAAACGGTCTTATGTCAGGCGGGGTAACAGACGGCGCATTTACAATTGTTACGTATGCAGATGATGGAACAGCAAAAAATCACGTTATCAATGTAAATTCAGAAATGACAGTGCAGGGGCTTGTTGATGCTATTAATGCTAAAGCAGACGGCGCTTATACCGTAACCATGGAAAATGGCGGTATTACTATGCAAACAGACGGTGATGCAGTAAGAATGGAATTTAAAAACGGAGATGTTACCAAACCTGATGTCGAGGCATCTAACATAACTACTGTTATGGGCTTTGATGCAATTGATGAAGATGCAGGAACATATGCTACCCAAACTTTAAGTTATCATCAAACAATATCAGCAGGTTCTCCGAGCGATTTGAACTCTGAAAACTATTCTTCAATTTATATTAACGAAGACGGTATTATAGATGTAAAATACGGCAACGGTGATACATTGAGTGTTATGCAGGATCCTGACAACCCTAACAACATGGTATTTAAATACACCCTGAACAACGGTCGTGTTATTACCGGTGATGACCTGACTGTTTTCAATGATGTTGTAGAACCTGCAAACCTACAGATTCAGCTGGCAAGCTTTATTAACCCTAACGGTTTGATTGCTAACGGCAATAATACCTATACGGTTGGGCCGAACAGCGGTATGGCTTTGTACGGAAGCATAAGTTCAGACGCTTTTGGTACGGTTATATCAGGCGTTTTGGAAGGCTCTAACGTAGATTTGGCGTCAGAATTTGCGGAAATGGTTGTTGCGCAGCGCGCTATCGAAGCAAACAGCCGTGTGTTTGACACAACAAACCAGATACTGCAAACATTGTCGACCTTAGGCAGATAATGGTAAACTAACCCGTTAAAATGTATAATTTTATTTAATCTTAAAAGTCCGGTATCAAACAGATACCGGACTTTTTATACTCTCTCTTCTTAAGTCTTATGAACAAAAATTAATATGATTTGTATTCTTTTTCAAAGCCGAAAAGCGAACTTACGGATTCATTGTCATGAATTCTTGAAATAGCTTCACCTAAAATAGGAGCAATGCTCAATTGAGTAAATTTAGAAGAAACATGTTTGCTTAACGGAATAGAATTTGTAATAATAACTTCTTCAACAGGAGCTTCTTCAAGACGCTGAATAGCCGGACCTGATAAGATACCGTGTGCAGCACAAACGTAAACTTTTTCAGCACCTTCTCTTATTAGCAGCTTGGAAGCTTCGCATATTGTACCTGCTGTATCAATCATATCGTCTACAAGAACGCAGATTTTACCCTGAACATCGCCTATAACATGGTCTGCAATAGCTTCATTGTGTTTGTCACGTCTTTTATCAACAATAGCAAGAGGACAATCGAGTTTTTTGGCAAAAACTCTTGTTCTCTGAACTCCGCCTGTATCAGGGCTTACGGCGACCAGTTTATCGTGCGGAATGTTTAATCTTTTAATATAATCTGTCAAAACCGGAGTCGCATAAATATGGTCAACAAGGATATTGAAAAAGCCCTGAATCTGTCCTGTATGCAAATCCATAGCCAGTATTCTGTCCGCACCAGCCGTTGTTAACAAGTCTGCAACGAGTTTTGCAGTGATTGCTTCTCTTCCGGAAGTTTTTCTGTCCTGTCTTGCATAACCGTAATAAGGAATTACGGCAGTGATTGATTTTGCGCTTGCTCTTTTGAACGCATCAATCATTATTAAAAGTTCCATAAGGTTTTCATTAACGGGGTTTGACAAAGGCTGTACGATAAAAACATCATCGCCGCGGATACTTTGCTGAACCTGTACGTATATCTCTCCGTCCGCAAAGTTTTTAATAATCATCGGACCTACGCTTGTGCCTAAATATTCGGCAAGCTCTTGAGCAAGTTCCTGATGGGCGCGACCGGAAAATAATTTGATATCATGAGTAGGATTGATAGTTTTTTCGCGCTGGGGAAATTCCATAGTCAATTCCATTTTATAATTCCTTCCTTATTGACAGACCAACTAAATTATAGCAGCAAATCATTATATTTTATACATGTTTTTTATTTTTTCTTTTAGTATTAGATTTTAAAAACCCTGAATTTATTTTTTGTTATTTATCAACAAGAGATTTTTTTTATTGCAATAAAATGTTACAAATGTAATGTTCTAATTTAATGAGCTTGAGACGAGTAATGCAACAAATGAAAAAATTATGGGAATAATTCTTCACAATCGTTTATGATTTTAGCCTAAAAATTTACTTTAAAACCTGTCTGTTATATCATCTGAGTATAAGGTTACAAACATTAATAACAGAAAAAACAGGTATAAATATGGACAGTTCAAAGTTAAGAAATATAGCCATCATTGCCCACGTTGACCACGGCAAAACAACGCTTGTGGATTGTATGTTAAAACAGTGCGGTGTATTCAGACAGAATGAAGTTGTGCAGGAACGTGTTTTAGACAGCAATGATTTGGAACGTGAAAGAGGTATTACAATCCTTGCCAAAAACGTTTCGGTTCACTATAAAGGTTACAAAATCAACATTGTCGACACCCCGGGTCACGCGGATTTTGGCGGCGAGGTAGAGCGTGTTTTAGGCATGGTAGACGGCGCACTCCTAATCGTTGATGCGGCAGAAGGCCCTATGCCCCAGACAAGATTTGTTCTGCAAAAAGCTCTTGAACTCGGCATAAGAGTTATTGTGGTTATAAACAAAATTGATAAACCGGCAGCAGACCCTGATGAAACATTGAACAAAGTATTCGACCTGTTTACGGAATTGACTGATGATGAGTATTTAATAGATTTTCCTGTTATTTATTCAAGCAGCCTGCACGGTTTTGCAAAAAAAGAACTTACAGACGAATCAAAAGACATCATACCTCTGCTGGATTCTATTATTGAAAATATTAAACCTCCGCTTGCCGACGCAACAAAAGATTTGCAATTCCACGTAACAACACTGGATTATAACGAGTATGTCGGCAGAATTGCGATAGGCAGAATCGTTAACGGTTCAATTAAATCACAGGAGATAGTCAGCCACATCCACACAGACGGCTCAATCACAAGAGGTAAAGTCGTTAAGCTGTTTGGTTTTGAAGATTTGGGGCGTGTTGAAATTAAAGAAGCGCATGCCGGAGATATTGTCGGCATAGCCGGTTTCCCCGATGTACAGATAGGTGAAACAATCGCATCTCTTGAAAACCCTCAGGCTTTGCCGTTGATAAAAATCGATGAACCTACTTTGCAGATGAATTTTTCTGTTAACAACAGTCCTTTTGCCGGTCAGGAGGGTAAATTTGTTACTTCAAGACAGTTGAGAAAAAGACTTTATCAGGAACTAGAGAAAAACGTATCTTTAAGAGTCGAAGATACAGATTCTACTGACGTTTTCAAAGTTTCAGGCAGGGGCGAGCTTCATCTGAGTATTCTTATTGAAACAATGCGCCGTGAAGGCTTTGAATTTCAGGTTTCTAAACCGGAAGTTATCTACAAAACCATTAATGAAGAAACTTACGAACCTTATGAAGACCTGCTGATAGACGTTCCGGAAGAATGCGCCGGCGGATGTATTGAAAAACTTGCAGGCAGAAAAGGCGAAATGCTGGAAATGCAGGCAGTCGGGACACGTTCTAAAATGAGATTTTTAATCCCGTCCAGAGGGTTAATCGGCTTTAGAGGCGAGTTCATCAGAATGACACGCGGTGAAGGTATCATGAACCATACATTTGCGGAATATAAACCATATGCCGGTGATATCAACCGCCAGAGAATGGGTTCTCTTATTGCACATGAAGAAGGCGAGGCAGTACCTTATGCTCTTGCTCAGTTTGAAGACAGAGGCGTGTTCTTTGTTACTCCTAAAACAAGAGTATACAGGGGTATGATTGTTGGCGAATGCAACCGTTCTCAGGATATTCCCGTTAATGTGTGCAAAACTAAAAAACTTACAAATATGAGAACAGCCACAGCTGATGTTATGGTTACTCTGCAAGCCCCGAGAATACTTTCTCTTGAAGAGTGTCTTGAATATATCTCAGATGACGAGCTTGTGGAAGTTACGCCTAAAAATATCAGAATGAGAAAGTATGATCTTGTTAAGTTAAGATAGACGTATAGATTATTATTTAAGTTATTTTTGCGTGAAATTTGCTTCTACAGCAACTGTTGCTGTTACAGATGAGAATGGGTAGTCTAACAACAATTACAGCTATGAGCTTTAAGGTTACTGTGGGACAGTGAGAGCGCAAGTGCATTTAATCTCTGAAACTTTTTAATTGTTCTTTTAATCATTTGCGTTTAAAGTCGAGAACAGGGCATTTGCTTTTTCCAAAATTTCAGCTCTATAACTCATTATCTCATGAGTTTCCAAACCTAATTGTTCTTTAACCATATCCTCATCATACACATCAGGTTCATCATGTGCAAGGGCGTTAGCCAGATAAACAAGGGTTGCAACTTCCGGCATTGAAGAGGACATAGGATCGTGGTGGTACTTTATGCAGTTTGCAAGCATAACGGAAAGTTTCCATTTCTTTGCAAGCTGAAATCCGATATCTGCATGATTTGTTTGGAATACGGAATTTTCTGCTTCTATTATGTCTGTTCCGTATTTAACCATTTCTCTTACTCTTTGATAAGCCGTAGCATTACAAATATTAAGCAAAATTTTACCTATATCATGTAAAAAACCTATAGTAAAAGCGTCACCGGTGTCGGCCAGATCAACTTTTGACGCCAGTATTTCACAAGCAACGGCGCAGCGCAGAGAGTGTTTCCACATTTCTTTACCGCCGTTAGAGGTAAGCATTGGTTTCATTGCCACTGTTATAATTATATTTTTTGTTTGTGACATACCTAAAAGCGCTAATGCTTTTGACACTGATGTAATCTCTTGCGCAAATCCGTAATATGCCGAATTAACCAGTTTTAGCACCTGAGATGTTAAGGCTTGATCATAAGCCATGATTTCCCCGAGTTCTTTAGTGCCGGATTGGTCATCTTTAATTATACCAAGAGCCTTAACTATAACATTTGGCATTGCGGGGATATCTTTTATTCTGTCTATAAACTCTTGAGCATTAGTCATTTTTTTTCCTAACTGTTTATACTTGTAAATGTTTTTTTATGGAGAGCATACTTCCACCTGCTCCAAAACCTACTGCAATAATGAACAGAACCAAAATTACAGTGTTGTTTGCAAGTACAGGTGAAGCAACAACAAAAAATTCATGAACTTTTAAAAGCCCGTTATTTACTGCATTAAGAGGGAATAAAGAAATTAATGCGCCTAAAAAACCGTATATAGCACCTTGCATAATTAAAGGAATCTTTATATACCAGTTACTTACACCCATTAGTCGCATGATTTCTATTTCTTCTTTGCGTGATTGAATAACCAACTGTATTGTATTATTTATTATGGTAATTGTCAAAATAGCAACTAACACAACAACTATCAGAGTTATGGAGTGCACAACATTGTTAAACATCTGCATTTTTTTTGCAATGTCTTGCGCGTAGTTTAAGTCTTCTACGGTGGAGTATGTTTTTATCTTGTTAAAAACAGTATTAATATTTTCCGGTTTGTCTACTTTAACGTGCAAAGTGTCAGGCAGAGGGTTTTCCATATCAGGAACGTCTATTTCCCTTTGCATGTCTGCCCAGGATTTTTCTTTCGGGATAATTTTTACCCTTTCAACGTGCTCTATGTTTCTTATCTCTTTAGCTACGGAATCCGTATTTGCCGAGTCTTTAAGATAAACCGATATTTCAAGTACATTGCCCAGCTCTTGTACAAAAGAGGTTATAGAAAGAGTAGTTCTAAAAAGAGAACCGAAAATGGTTAGGATAGCAGCCATTGTAGTAATAATGGCTATATTAATCCAGCCTGTTCTTTTTATACCGTATATTGTTTCAAGCCCGATACGATAAACTATTCTTAATTCCTTAAGCCAGTCTTTTGGTATATGGGCTTTGACTTTCTTTTTTATAATCGCTTTTGTTGACTCGTCACTCATTTATTTTACTTTCCGTTGATTTTTATTCGTAAGTGCCTGCCTGAACATCTCTTATAATCTGACCGTTTTCCAGAGTAAGAACTCTCTTTCTGAAATAATCAACCATTGCATGGTCGTGTGTTGAAACCAGAACAGTAATCCCTTTCAGATTAATCTGTTCAAGAATTTGCATAATTTCCATGGAGTTTTTAGGGTCTAAATTGCCGGTAGGTTCATCGGCAATCAAAAGCGGCGGGCCGTTAACAATCGCTCTTGCAATGGAAACTCTCTGTTGTTCACCGCCTGAAAGTTCAGAGGCTTTGGCTTTCATTTTATTTACAAGCCCGACAACCTTTAGCGCTCCCGTAACTCTTGCTTCTATTTCTTTAGAGCTCATACCGAGTGTTCTTATTACATAAGCACAATTGTCATAAACGCTCTGGTTCATAAGCAGTTTGTAATCCTGAAAAACGATACCCATACATCTTCTCAGGTTGGGAACTTTTTCTGACGGAAGGTTTGCTATATTAATTCCGCCAATCATTACACTGCCGGAAGTCGGTGTTTCTTCCTTGTACAAAAGCTTCATAAGGGTAGATTTGCCTGCACCTGAAGAACCTGTGATAAAAACGAATTCCCCTGACATTATGTCAAGGTTAACGTTTCTGAGTGCATAGTTATTTTTATACTTTTTTGTTACACCTCGTAACTGAATCATCTTATTTTTACCCAACTTTCGTGTACGGTTTCCATTATAACCCGAATAAGAAACAAAGGCAAAGCGGGGAAAATACGCTTAAACCTTGCAGGTTCCTTGACTGTACGGTATAACCATTCAAGCCCCAGTTTTTGATAAATTTCAGGTGCCCTTTTTACCTTACCCGACCATACGTCAAAGCTTCCGCCGACACCCACAAAAATTGTGTGAGGCATCTCTTGTTTGAGTTTGGAAATAAATATTTCCTGCTTGGGCGCACCGAGTGCAACAAACACAACTCTCGGCGCAATGGTTTTTATTTCTTCTTTAATAATTTCTTCCTGTCCGGCATCGAAATATCCGTTGTGGATATATGTTATATTCAAACTTTCGAATTCTTTACGTAAGTTAGACGCAGCCAGCTGTACGACTTCTTCTTTTGCTCCGACAAGCCCTATCGTGTATCCTTCAAGAGCGCAAAGGCTTATTAATTTTTTAGAAAACTCAATACCGGGGATATTTTCCTGATTTATTCCTTTAATTTTTAATGCAAGCTTTATACCTACCCCGTCAGGTATGGATAAATCCGCTTCGTTTAAAATACGCCCGAATTCATCGTTTTTATTCCCCATAGAAATCATCTCGGGGTTTATTGTGACAACATGCAGACCTTTATTTTCTTTAAGGTGTTGATGAACAAAAATCATCGCCTCGTTAAAATCAAATAAATCAACCTCAAACCCAAGTACAGGTTCTGTTACTCTTTGCATTAATTCCATAATAGAATAATTATATAAAGCAAAAATGCATTAATCAATACTATGTTAAGCTGTATGTTATGAGTTCAATGCAACGGTTATTTGTCTTTATTTAGCATAAAATTCTCTTTAAAGACAACCTGTAGTTCTACACGTCTGCTTTTGGCATAATCCTCTTTGCCGTTAACAATAATAGGGTTTGACGGCCCTTTGCCTTCTACGGAGATTATTTTAAACAAATCATCCCTGTACTCTTTTTTGCCTTCAAAATCGGAGAATATTATATATTGCGCAACACTTGAAGCTCTTTTTAAACTTAAGTCCATGTTTCTGTAATATTTTTCTTCTTCTGTTTTTGCGCCGGCAAATGTTTGAGAATCCGTATGCCCTTCAATGACGATTTGTGTTATATTTTTTCTCACTTTAGGGTCTTTTAGCACTGCATTTAAATATATCGGCACAAATTTGGACATATATTGCTTGCCTTTTGGTGAAAGTTCCCAGCTGTTCAGTTCAAATAATTCCAAGTCGGAAATTTTAATTTTTCCGGAAAATTTATCCGCATCAACATTAATGTTATTTTTCTTTAACTCATCTGCAATTTTTTCCGTGACTTCGTAGCGTTTTTCCTGCTCTGAAACTTTGGATTGTGTATAACCCGTTATCGCAAAGACAAAAAGTACTAAAAATACAACAACAAGGCCGAGCAAAAGGTCACTCATCGTAACCCAGAAAACATTATCGTCTCCGCCGCTTTGTGAATCTGTTTTGTATTTAATGTATTTCATAATTTTTACTCATCGTCATTGTTGTTGCCGAATAAATCGTCTAATATACCTCTTGCACCCGTCTTTTTAATATTATCCTGCAATTTGTTAACAGAAAATATTAGGTTATCCAGATATGGTATAAGTGTTTCTTTAAAACTTTTGTCAAAGGCTGCTTTCAACTGTAGCGGCATTGTTGTGAAGGTCTGGTTAAGCACACTGTTTTGCAGTTTTGATTCTCTGAGTAATTCTACAAGGAATTTTTCGGACGTTATTGTATCAAAAAGTTTGTTCATCTCAAGCTGGAATGCACTCAACGGGGTTTTGCACATATTTTTATATAAAATTCTTTCTATAACCATAAACAAAATGGACGTGCCGACAGCAACAACGGAAATCATTGCGGCAACTTTCATTGATGCAAGCAAAGAAGATACTGATGCAATTGTTGCTTCCTGTGTTGCAAAATTTACTTTAGAAAATGCAATAGCAATATGCATAAACGTAAATAAAGGCCCCAGACCGGTTAATATTGTCGGGACTGCTGAAATAAATTTGTAGTTAAGTTTGCTGTTAATGAGTGTTTCTTCATTAAAAAAGTAAGAGGAGTCTACCGTACACTGTATGGAAGAGTTTTCTACAGGCGAACCTTTAAGAGAAATACCCTCATTAAACACAAGCGTATTTTTAAATTCTACCCAGTAATTAGATATAAACGGATTTTTCAAGAACATATCGTCCAATTCTTTAAAACGATAAACTATATTCCCTTTTCTGAAACTTTTTAATATATTAGTAAGTCCGTTTAAGGACATATTGATGTACTGTACTTTAGTAACAAAATACAGGACAACACCTATAAAAGATACGATTATGGCAAGTATAATCGGGTTTAGCAAAATTGATAAATCAAACATTTCTTTTCCTTATAATTAGCTTGTTTATTATATTTATACCATTTTTCGCCAATTAAGTACAACAGAAATATATTTGGTAACAGTTTTGTTGTTTTGTAAATTTATGTAACAACTTTCTTTAAAATCCTAAAGAAAATTCAAAATAAACCGATAACTAAAATGTAACTGAGAACAAGTGAGTCTAAAAGGGAAATATTTTATGTTAAAAAAATTGGAAAAACCAACAAGTAATGTAAGTGACGGAGTAGCATTTTTGCTCAGAGGTGCAAAGAAAAGACGCTCTATGGCAATAGCAAGTGCGAAAATGATAAATTCCGACATCGGTGTTTCTTCAAGACTTGTTGCTATAAAGTAAGTTTTTTATAAAAAAGGCGATGTGAGGTTTTTACGTAACAACAAACATTAATAAGCAAAAACTCCTTTAGCAGAGTATGCAAAGGAGTTTTTGTTGTTATATCTAATCTAGTGTCGCAGTTGCTGCCTCGAGCCTTCGAGCCGTCACTGCTCACCTTTTCAATGTGCCACCCCAAAAATTCGTTCACATCGCTTTGCTCCTTATCCCGAATTTTTCTCGGACAAACTTAAAATATTTATTTTTTTGCCGCATTCTTTTTCTTTTTTTGTGCAGACGATTGAGCAGGTTCCTGAGGTTTGTTTATTATGACGAGAACCTCATCTTCCCCTGCCATTTTAAGGTTATTCCTCGCAATTGCTTCAAGGCTTTTCATTGAGCTGAAGTCTTCAAGCTCTTCTTTTAATCTCTGGTTTTCGACATAAGCCTGTTGATTAAGAGCTTTCATTTTTTTTATTTTTCCGTGATAGCTGATGCTTTTAGTTATATTGTTAAAAGCACTGAAACCTATTTGCACAAGACAAATTAAAAGGACAATGGTCAAAAAAGAATAATAAAAACGTATTTTATTTTTTCTTGTGTTATTTTTTGCCTGTGTTTTTTCGATTAAGTCGGGTTTATTCATGCCTAACCCCTCGTTACTTGTCTTCCAGTCATAACATTATAGCTTTAAAATGTACTGCTGGCAAGTTTAGGGCTTTTTTTATGTTATTAACAAAACAAAATACGCTTACACTCCTGTGTAAGCGTATTTTTGATTCCATAAAAATAATTTATTTTATTACTCTTTATTTAAAACAGCTTTTATCTGTTCGACAATATTTTTTGTAGCGTCTGTTCTAACAAGAGCTTTGGCATTGTTTTGAAGCTCAATCATCTTTTGAGTGTTATTAATTAACTCTTCCAGTTTTTCAGTAAAGGATTCAACAGTGCAATCCGTATCATCAAGGTATAAAGAAGCGCCTAATTCCTCCATTTCTTTTGCATTTTTTCTCTGATGGTCGGCAGCTGCATATGGATACGGAATCAAGATAGAGGCCAAGCCCGAAACGCAAATTTCCGAAATACTTAAAGAACCTGCTCTGGAAACAGCTATATCAGACGCAATCATCGGCAGATACATCTTTTTAAAGTAAGGTCTGATTATATATTGCGAATTTTCTGTATACTCGGGATAAATTTTCTTCAATTCTTTGACGGTTTCATCGTAATTTTTAAGCCCTGTCTGGTGAATAATCTGGATATCATACTTTTTAAACAGATTTTTTATACTGTTTATAAGAACGGTATTTATCTTTTTAGCCCCCTGAGAACCGCCCATTACCATAATTGTAAGTTTATCTTTGAGATTCCAGGCTTGTCTGGCGTGGTATCTGTCGATTGTGGAAAATTCTTCTCTTACGGGGTTGCCGTTGTAGTGGATTTTGTCTGATTTTATGTCGTCTTTTGCACTTTCAAAAGCAACAGAGATAGAGTTTGCATAAGGTGCAATCACTTTTGTTACTTTGCCTGCGATAGCATCACATTCGTGGATAACAACAGGCGTGCGGGTTAATATACCTGCAAAAAGCATAGGTGCGCTGACATATCCGCCTGTCCCGAAGATTAAAGACGGTTTGTATTTAAAAATGTAGCCCATAGATTTTGCCGTAGCCAGCATGAGTTTAAAGCCCCATTTTATAAAGCCGAAACTCATTGTCTTTGGCATAGAGGTTATTGAAACAGGCAAAAACTCAAAAACTTTTTCGTCGGCTATTTTCTTTTCAAGATTATCCGGATTACCCACGTAGTAGACTTTTTCTGTGTCCTGTTCTTTTTGTAAAGCGTTTCCTACGGCTACTGCGGGATATATGTGTCCGCCTGTACCTCCGCCTGTTACAAAGTAAACTCTCTTCTTTTTGTTATCAATAGTTTCGCTCATAATTCTTTATCCTTTTTATTCTCTTTTTTGAAATATTTAATAAAATCCCTACCATACATAAAGAAACAATTAAAGACGTACCGCCGTAGCTTATAAACGGAAGCGGAACACCTGTTGCTGGGATGAGTGAACTGGATACACTCATGTTAATGAAAGCCTGCAAACCAATGGATAGCGTAATACCGACAGCCAGAAGTTTGCCGTACATATCATTAGCTCTTGAGGCTATAATAATACCTCTGTGTATAAATGTCCAGAATAAACCGATAATTAAAAAACATCCCAAAAATCCGAGTTCTTCTGCTATGACCGCAAAAATAAAGTCAGTATGCCCTTCCGGCAGCCACTGGAGTTTTTGTTTTGAGTTCCCGTAGCCGACACCCCAGAATCCGCCTGCTGCAAAAGCAAGTAACGATTGAATAATGTTATATCCAGCTCCGTAAGGGTCGGAATTTGGATTAAGCCATATTTGAATACGCTGCATTTGATATCCGTGCAAAAGCTTATGGCCGAACATCATAAAACCGCCTGCAATTGCGCTTATACCTGCCAGACCTATTGCTATCATATATTTAACTGAGCCGGCAATGCTTAAATACATAACACTCGAGGTTAAAAACAGCAGCACAACCATTGAGAGGTTCGGCTGCTTAAATACAAGAAAGACCATTATTAGAATCGGTATAAAATATCTTGTCCATTTTGTTGAATCAAATAAATTTCCGTCGCGGTGAAAGGCATTTGCAAGCAGTAAAATAACGGCCATTTTTGTCATTTCAGAGGGCTGAAACTGTATAGGCCCTAACATAATCCATCTTTTTGCGCCGTTAACATATACCCCGAGATTTGTAAAATCAACAAGAGCGAGCATAATTATGACAAACCAGCCAAAAGGCACTGCCCAGTCTTTGAGCCTTTTGTAATCCAGCTGCATAAAATATTTCAGCCCGAAAAAGCCGACAATGAGATATGCAAACTGTTTAATGGCAAAAGATGCGGGATTTTGTCCCAAATCCATTGCCTTGGGCGCACCTGCGGAAAATGTAGCCATAATTCCTATTACAACAAGAAATGCTACAACCACCATCAATGTTCTGTCTGCTGAAGAGAGAACAACATCGTTCATTGGAGGCATCGGATTGTCATAATCCGTATTATTCATATTTTGTCTATTTTTTCGATAAGGCATACTCTTTAAATACCCTTCCGCGTTCTTCATAACCTGAGAACATGTCGTAACTTGAACATGCCGGAGATAACAAAATTACCTCATCAGGCAGCTCAAAGGCTTTGTCCACACCGTCTTGAAAACTGCCTGCTACCATTGTTATATTGTCATATCCGTTTTTGCGCAGTTCAGACTCAAAACGTTCTTTTGCCAGCCCCAGAAGCACAACATGGTTTACATACTTTTTAACGGTTTCGCAAAACTCTGTTAAATCAGTATTTTTATCAGTTCCGCCGGCAATTAAAGTAACACTTCTGCCGCCGAAAGACTTAAGCGCAACAATTGCAGCTTCGGGATTGGTTGCTTTAGAATCGTTGTAAACATCTTTACCTTGTATATTGGCAACAAACTCGCATCTGTGTTCGGGTGCTTTAAACTCTTTTATTGCATCTGTTATTTTTTGAGTTTCGACACCTATAAGTTTTGCACAAATTAAAGAAGCCATAATATTTTGATAATTGTGATTTCCGACAAGAGGAACATCTTTTATATCAACAATTTTTTCGGCTTCGCCTTTTCCGTTTTTAAAATATATTGCCTCATCTTTTATGTAAGCGCAGTTTTGGTCAAACTCTTTACCGAAGAAGTATTTTTCTCCGCCGTAATTTTGAGCGAATTCAAAAATCTTTTCGTCTTGTGCATTAAACACTGCAAACCCCGGCATTTTATCCGCGGCAAACAAAGAAGCTTTAGCTTCAAAATATTTATCCAAACCGCCGTGCCAGTCAATGTGGTCAGGGGTGAACGTCATCCAAACCGCGATTTGAGGACGGAAACTCGGGCTGTAGGTGAGTTGAAAAGAACTTACCTCGCACACAAAATAATCTGTATCTTTGCTTTTATCAAGAAGCGAGCACGGCGGAATGCCGATATTTCCGCATTTTTCGGCATGGTATTGTTTGTTTATTATAAAGTTTGTAAGTTCCGTAGTAGTGGTTTTTCCGTTTGTACCGGTGATTGCAATAAAAGGAATCTGGGTTTCAAGATAAGCAAGCTCAATTTCGCTTATGACCTGTATGTTTTTTTCTTTCAACTTTTGCATAAGCTCTGATTTTGGCGGAATTCCGGGGCTTGTTACAGCAAGGTAGACATCTTGCATAAATTCGTCACTGTGCCGGCCGAATTCTGTTTTTATCCCTTCCTCATTAAGCTCTTTTACTGTTTGTGCGTTTTTTTCTTCAAACGGTTTATTTTCGGTAATAAAACAGTCTGCACCGCGTTCGTTAAGATATTTGGCGGCAGCTATACCGCTTTTGGATAAACCCAAGATTAAAACCTTTTTATCAAACCATTTTCTTTTCATTTTTTATCCTATCTGTTTAAATACCAGAACAAAACAACGGCCCCGCTGCAGAAAATAAAGTTAACTAGCGTAAAAACTTTCACTATTGTAACTTCTTTCCAGCCGCATAGTTCAAAATGATGATGTATGGGGCTCATTTTGAATATTCTTTTACCCGTAAGTTTGTAGCTTGTGACCTGAAGCATTACGGACAGGGTTTCTATTAAAAATATTATGCCAATCGGAATGAGCCACAATTCAAACTTGCCCATAACTGCTATTGTGCCTAACACACCGCCTAAAGCAAGAGAACCCGTATCACCCATAAACACCTTAGCAGGGTGTTTGTTGAAATACAAAAATCCAAGGCAGGCACCTGTTACGGAAGCACAAATGATTGCAATATCAATGTTGCCCATAATAAGGTTTATTATAGCCAGAGCAGCAGTTGAAACCACCATATTTGATGCTGCCAGTCCGTCCAAACCGTCTGTAAGATTTACGGCGTTAGACACACCGGTTATCAGCAGAATCCCGAAAATCGGATAAAAATATCCGAGGTTTAATGTGTATTCTCCGAAGGTTAGAAACGTTCTGCCGCTTATTGTTACAAACATAACGGGCAAACAGGCTATGGCTATCTGTAATATAAGTTTTCCCCGTGCACTAAGGCCTTTGTTTGCGTGGTGCTCAAACTTTTGTGAGTCGTCTTGAAAACCGGCAAACATATAAAAAATAAATGTTATCAAAAGCAAAAACGCGCCCGTGGATGTTTTTTCCGCCATAAACAAAGACACAACCGCCGCAATAACAGCCGCCGTGACCAGAAACACCCCGCCTGTTGTGGGAGTTCCGCCTTTTTTAGCATGAGATTCCGGAGCTTCTTCTCTTATATACTGACCGAGCATTTTTTTCTTTAAAAAATCAATATACGGCACGCCCAAAAGCAAAGATAAAACAAATGCGACAAGTGCTGCTACTATTGCTAATATCATTGTTTATTTAACTCCTTGATTATTTCTTCAAATTTCATTGAGCGTGAAGCTTTAAAAAGTATTGTCGTGCCTTTTTCAATGTTGTTAATGATATATGGCGCAACTTCCCCGCTATTCGCAAAACTTACGGATTTGTGTTTTGAAGTGTCTGCTATATACTTTGCAAGCTCACCCACCGTAACAAGTTTAACATCATCGTATTGATTTAAAAACAATCCGATTTGCTCATGGTATTTTTTTTCGTTGTCGCCCAGCTCTTTCATATCACCGAGAACAAGAAGTCTTGGCGGTTTTTGGGTTGACAAAAAAGTTGAAACGGCAGCTTTTAAAGATTCCGGATTTGAGTTGTAGCTGTCGTTTATAATTTTATAACCGGCAATTTCTTCTACCTGCCACCTGTTTTCTATCGGGCGGTATTCTTTAAGCCCCTGTGCGATTTTGGCTTCGCTTATACCCAGTTTTAAACCTGCGTTTATTACAAACAATGCGTTTTGTATGTTGTGCAGGCCTTCTATGTTTAACTCGTAAGGATACCCTTTGTAATTAAAGGCAGAAGAGTTTTCGTTTAATTTTATGTCTTTAAGCTCAGGCGAATTCAGTCCGACGTAAACGGTTTTACCCTCAAAATCGTTTACGTCTCTTATCAGTTCTGTATCGTGAGCAAGCAGCAGTCCTTCTTTGTGCAGATATTTTGAAATCTCGCATTTTGCTTTTGCAATATTTTTTTCCGAACCCAGCCTGCCTATATGAGCTGTTCCTGTGTTGGCAATTATTGCTATATCCGGTTTTGAATACTTTGATAAAAGCTCAATCTCGCCCAAACCGCGCATACCCATTTCAAGCACAAGCACTTCTGTATCCTGAGGCATTGACAGAAGCGTCTGGCACAGGCCTATTTCATTATTGTGATTTAGCGGTGATTTGTGAGTTTTATATGCCTGTTTTGCAACAGATGCCATCATTTCTTTTGTGGTTGTTTTGCCTGAGCTTCCCGTTATGGCAATTGTAATCGGGTTCACCTTTTCTTTATAATACAAAGCAAGTTTTAAATACGCCTCAAGGGTATTCGGGACATACAAAATAAATTTTGCCTGAGGAAATTTTTTGTTTTTGTCGTTCGTAAAATATCCCCTGACACCCTTGTCTACGGCGTCTTTTATAAAACCGTGCCCGTCAAATTTTTCACCTTTTAAAGGCAGATAAACATTTGAATCATTAATATTTCGAGAATCCGTTGAAACAGTAAACATGCCTGATGTATTGCTGCATTGCAGCACATCAGCTTCCGTAACTTTAACTAATTCATCATATGTAAACTTCATGAACTCACCTTGCCCACACAGGAAACTTCCTGTTTCCGTAAAAAATTTTACTAAAAAATCAGGGCAAATACAATTTGAAATTTTTTATAAAACTAAATTTTTTTGTGCAAACTCCCGATAGAAGAATTAACTGTTGAAGAACTGTTTGAGCTGCTGCCTAAAAGCTTGTTTAAAAGGTCATCGCCGTTGTCTGCTGCTTTTCTGTATGTGTCGGCATAGATACCTGTTCCGATATCTGTTTTGTCCTCGCCTTTTTTAAGCCCCTGCAAACGAAGCTGCCCTGCTTTTATAACTTTGTCGAGGGTTGTAAAGTCTATATCAGACATGTTGTAGTGGTTGTATAGTGCAAAGAATTTGATTGACTGGGCTTCTGCAATCATAGCTTCTATTGCCGAACGGTTTTTTGTGGCGATATTTGAGATATCGAGGTTAGCCAGCCTCTGGCGCAAAACGTCAGTGTTTTCGTTTTTCAACCGCTGAAAATTTTCCTGCTCCTGCTGTGCCATACGGATACGGTATTCTTCAGGAGTTTCCGTAACCTTGCGGATATTCCTTGCGCTTTCTAAAGCAGCATCTCGCTGTTTTTGCATATCTTTTGAAAACGGCGAGGTAATATACGCATCAATGTTCATTTCGTCAGACATAATTCACACCCTGAAATTTTTTCTTCCACATTCCACATATTCATTATAAACCATGTAAGACAATTTTTTTGCTAGTTATTTGGAGGATTTTTGCAAATTTTCAGGCAAATGAATTAAATTGCCGAGTTTTAAATCAAAGTCCTCCGGAGTAAAAATATGTGTACCTGAGGCGCTTGTAAAGGTCATTTCGCCAAAATATAATTTGTTGTCATTTTCATAAAAGTCAACTCTGACGAAAGGAAAATCTTTTGACATAATATTTGCGAATTTGAGCATTTTTTCAAAATTATAAGGTTTAGCACAAGGAGAAAAGTTCTCGTATATGTGATTTTCTGATATTTTTTCTGGGACTAAATTCCAATTTATATCATATAAATTGCGCTTATGGTGCTTATATCTGTCTTTATCAACCCAGACATATTTAACTTCACCATTAAAACACAGGAATTTGTAGTCTTTTAAATCACCGTCATCAGCTTCGATATATTCTTCCGCAATGATTAGGGGTTTGATATTTCTATAGTGCGTTTCAAAAGACTTTAGCGAATAATCGGTGCGCAGCCATTTGTCAAAGTTTTTCTTTGCGGATTTTTTATCAAAACTGTTTTTATCCGTAACAATTATATTCCATGCGCTGCCATGGTTTGCTTTAAGTACAAACTTGTCAGGCAATTTGTCAAAATCTATATCGTCAAAGTTTTCCCAAACACCGAGAAGCGGGATAAGGTATTCTTCGCCGATTTTTTCTTTAACCCAATCACGCACAAGGTATTTGTCTGCGAGTTTTGTTTTTAATGGAGTTGAGTCGTACAGTTTAAGCCACTGTATTTTTTCGTTAAAAGTTTGTGGATTTTCAAGGTCTAACTGCTTACCCGTTTTATGAAAATAAAAATCTTTCAGGTATACGGGATAGCATTTAACAGGTACATATTTAAACAAAAAAGATTTAAAAATTAATTTACGCAAAAGAGCACTGACTTCTTGTATCAAAGATTTCCCCCCCTACTATAAAAATCCTTTATATGACAAAATTTATACAGCTATATTAGCATATATATGTTAAAAATAAAATTATTTGTCCGCATACGGAAATCACCGCCCGCAAAGAATAATTTCTAATCTGGTGTCGCAGTTGCCGCCTTGAGCCTTCGAGCCGTCACTGCTCACCTTTGCCTTCTTTTTCGGCTGAACTGTGGTGAAGCCTGAAAAATGGCTTCACTATGTGAACAATGTGCCACTCCAAAAATTCGTTCACATCGTTTTGCTCCTTATCACGAATTTTTCTCGGACATATTAAGCTGTTATTTTATAGGATATTTTGCAGACCACAAAAATAGTCAGTCATGCAGAACTACTCTACGAGTACCCTCCCTTGTAAGCCTCATTATATTCGGTAACAAGAGGAGCTGCAAGTTCAGCGACGACCGGGTGGGGTTGTGAAACCCACTAAAACATGTCCAAACGTCATCCTTAGAAGTGAGCGAAGCGACCTCATGAGTTTTATAAAAATATTTTACATTAATAAAAACTTACAAATTTATATTTCTCGGAAGTTATTATCAATTGAGATTTTGTTGCATGCTGATAAAATTTGAAATACTTAATATTATTTGCCTCAAGCTTTTCAAAAATTAATTGAGCGGTGTTCTTTTCGCCCTGACGTTCTGCGTCATCAAGTATGATAATAAAATTCTGGGATAAATTTTGTGGAATCAATTCAAGAATATTTGTTCTGGGATATGTCCTATTAAACCCGTAAGGGCCGTCAATTATGATTAAGTCATATTTTTTACCGGCAGTTATATCTTGCAAATTTTTATATCTGTCATTTTGGGCATCATTAAGCTGAAAATTTTCAAGCTCTCTTTTGATTATGTTTATATTATCCGCAGATGGTAACTCGTCAGACATTGCTTTTATCCACAATTCATCGTGGTCAATAATCTGTAATATACAATCAGGATTTTTAAAATGCGCATATTGGGTAGTTAGTTTTGAGGTTTGACCTAATCCGAATTCTAAAATATTGTTTGGTCTGGCTTTATCTAAAATAATTAACAAAATATATAATAAAGAATAAGTTGCAGCCCCTTTTGTAGGTATAAACTCTTTGTTTTTTATCCAATCTTTTTGCAAAACTAAATTGTTAAAAATCATACCTTTAAAAAGTTCCTCGTTTTGATTTTTTATAGATTTTAGTTCTTTTTGTTTTAAGTTTTCAAAATCATATTCGATTAACTTTTTAGTGTTAAAAAATTTTATTTTTATTCCACAGATTGTGATAATTTTATGAATATTCTCATTTTTTACAGAAAAGATTGTTTGTAAAAAATTCATTGTATAGACTCCTTATTTATGTGCTTTGAACATTTTTTTATTCTTTTAATGTTTATATTTTTGTTAAATCAATCAATTCACCTAATTTAAAATTAAATATGTCTGGAGTAAAGATATGTGTACCTGATGCGCTTGTAAAAGTCATTTCTCCAAAATATAATTTGTTGTCATTTTCATAAAAGTCAACTCTAACGAAAGGAAAACCTTTTGACATAATATTTGCAAATTTGAGCATTTTTTCAAAATTATAAGGTTTAGCACAAGGAGAAAAGTTGTCATATACATGTTTTTCTGATATTTTTTCTGGGACTAAATTCCAATTTATATCATATAAATTGCGCTTATGGTTTTTATATCTGTCTTTATCAACCCAGACATATTTAACTTCACCGCTAAAACACAGGAATTTGTAGTCTTTTAAATCACCGTCATCAGCTTCAATATATTCTTCCGCAATTATTAATGGTTTGATATTTTTATAATGTAATTCTAAGCCGCCTAACAGTGCATAATTTGTATTTAACCATTTTTTTATTTTACGTTTGGCTAATTTTTTATCAAATTTGTTTTTATCAGTTACAATAATATTCCAGCTGCTTCCGTGATTTGCTTTCAGCACAAACTTGTCAGGCAATTTGTCAAAATCTATATCGTCAAAGTTTTTCCAAACACCGAGAAGCGGGATAAGGTATTCTTCGCCGATTTTTTCTTTAACCCAATCACGCACAAGGAATTTGTCTGCGAGTTTTGTTTTTAATGGAGTTGAGTCGTACAGTTTTAGCCACTGTATTTTTTCGTTAAAAGTTTGCGGATTTTCAAGGTTAAGCATTTTTCCGGTTGTAAAATAAAACCAATCTTTTAAGTATTCTTGATACATACATTCCGGTATGTATTTTAAATATTTGGTACGATTTATTTTTATTTTTATTCCAAATATTGTAATTACTTTATAAATATTTTCTTTTTTCATTGAGAATATTTTTTGAATAAAAGATTTAATTTTTGAAGGTTTCTTTATAATTTTTTTGTAAAATTTATCTGGATTATTAATTATCAAATCTAAATTTTCTATATCTTTTTTGCTAAATAGGTTTTTATCTATTTCTCCAGTGTTTTTAGCTAATTTATAATCCTCGCTAAACTTTTTTATAAATTCTTTTTTATATTTATTATCAATTCTGCTTAATGTAAATAAGTAATTACCGTATCTTTTAAATTGATAAACAGGTATGTACTTTTTTAATTCATTTTTGCTATTAATAATGTTTCTGATGAAGTCATATTCCTCACACATACAATAAATTTTAGACTTATCATTTACAGAAGAATTCGGATTATCCTTTCTTTTCATATAGAATGGTTTATCCAAAAAATAGACTTTTTGTGCAAACATAAAGGTTTGGAACCAAAAGCCGTTATCTTGAAAAGATGCCCCTGGAGTTTCATTATGTCTTATATTATTTTTTTTCAAAAAATCAAGATTATAAATTCCTGTCCAGGTATTCATCGTTAAATTAAATAATTTTAAATTTTCTGAAGGGGTTAAAATTTTATTATAAAAATTAACAGTTTTATCTATTTGAGCATAATAAAATGTTTTATTTTTATCTCCATCAAACCTGTAAAAATCAGCTTTAATAAAGTCTAAATCCAGTTCTTTAGCTTTGTTATACAATGTTTCATACATATTTAATTTAATGTAGTCATCAGGCTCAACAATTCCAATATATTCGCCTTGGGCATTATCAATCCCCACATTCATTGAGTGTCCGTAGCCTGAGTTTGGTTTATCAATAATTTTTATGCGACTGTCTTGAGTAGCATATTGTTTTAATATGTTCAAAGAATTATCAGTAGAGCCATCGTTAATACAGATTATCTCAATATCCTTTAATGTCTGATTGACTACACTGTCTAAACATTCTTTTAAATATTTTTCAACATTATAAACAGGTATTATCACAGAAACTTTAGGCATTTATTTTTCTCCTCAGTTTGATTTTTACTCCCAAAACCGTTAAAACTTTGTGGTTTTCATAATTTTTTAGCGAAAATATTTGTTGCAAAATGTTTTTATAGAAATGTTTTTGCGGGTATATGAGCCTGTCAAATGCCTGCTGTTCATAAAAATAATCTTTTTGTTTGTCATAAACTTTCAGGTCTTTAAAAAGCTCTTGTTTTAATTTTGCCAATATCCTCTTTTGAGTTGGTTTGCTCAGGGTGCTGACCTGCCAGTCGCAGAACTGAATGCACCAATTGAGAAAACTTTTTTCCACTTTGTTGTACAAATTTAATTTTTCAAGTTCTTTTTTAAGGGCATAAACCGCAGTGATAAAACAAAACGGGTCTTTTTCTCTGGTTTCGGATAGTTGATTCGGTCTGTTGTATCTGTGGGTGATTAGTACATCATTGATTACGGAAATTTTATCCGCCAAAACCAGTGATAAAAATACAAATAACATATCGTTTGTGCTGCGAAGGTTTTGGAATTTTAAATTATTTTTTTGTACAAACTCTCTTTTAAAAAGTTTGTCCCAGCTCCAGCCGACACAAAAACCTAAGATATAATCCGGCATGTCTTTGTAATTAAAAATCGATTTATCAGGCAGGCGGTTTTGTTTTATTGACCACAGCATAGGTTTTGTTTCACCCGTTAAGGTATCAATGCTTTGACAGCGACATATGACAATATCTAATTTATTTACAGTCGCTTTGTTGTAGAGCTTTTCAAGCATATCCGCTTCAAAATAATCATCGCTGTCTAAAATGGAAAGATATTCACCTGTAGCTATTTCCAGTCCTTTGTTTCTGGCTGCACCCGCGCCTTGATTTTGTTGTTCAATGATTTTTATACGGTTGTCTTTTTGAGCGTATTGTTTGCATATATCGAGGCTTGAATCTGTTGAGCCGTCGTCTACGAGTATAATTTCTATATCTTTTAAAGTCTGGTCGACAACACTTTGCAGGCATTGTGCAAGATAATTTTCCACATTATAAACAGGCATGATAACAGAAATTTTAGGCATACTTTTCTCCGTTTCCTTTGACAATTGCTTTTAGCAGCTTATACGCAAGGGTCAGTTCTTCTGTGTTCATATTTTTTATAATCTGCAAAATCTTTGCTTCGCCCTCCCGCGGGGCATATTTTTGCAATGTTTTCAGTTCTTCGATATCAAAATCCAGAACTTTTGATATGTTTAAATATGTTGAAAGCTTAGGGATATACGTGCCGTCCTCGAGTTTGCCGATGTGGCGTGTGCTGAGTCCGACAAGCTTTGCAAGCTGCGCTTGTGTAAGTCCTTTTTGTCTTCGATAATCTTTTATTAAAACTCCCAGTGATTTACTCAAATTGTTTTCCGAAATCATTAAAAATTTTCCTGTCTGTTACAACTACGTAATAAATCTGTAGTTTTTACAAATAGTATATATTAAACAAAATAAACTAAATATATAATACGTACTTTTTTACAAAACTATATATTTATTACACTTATACATTATAGACAAGTGTTCTAACATAATTTAAAAGGTTATGTTATGAATAATAAGCAATTACTGGGCAAACGGATTAAAGAACTTAGAAAAGCGGCAAATCTTACGCAGGAAAAGTTAGCTGAACTTATCGATATCGAAACGGGTTCGCTAAGTGGTATCGAGAGCGGAAGACACTTCCCCTCTTTGCCGACTTTAGAGAAAATCGCACTTAACCTCGATGTAGAATTAAAAGCTCTTTTTGAGTTTAAACACCTTATCTCTGTTGAAGAAATGAAAGCCTCTATTATAAAAAATATTGATAAAATTGATAAAGAGCAGATTACTTTTATTTATAAATTTGTTGAAAATTTTAAGTAATTTTTTCTCATTAAACTGCTGTAGTGCTTATAATTTGTCCGAGAAAAATTCGTGATAAGGAGCAAAGCGACGTGAACGAATTTTTGGAGTGACACATTGTTCACATA
>CALUTJ010000004.1 GCA_944323685.1 Candidatus Gastranaerophilales bacterium
CACTATGTGAACAATGTGTCACTCCAAAAATTCGTTCACGTCGCTTTGCTCCTTATCACGAATTTTTCTCGGACAATCTATATATATAAACAAATTTGTGCGTAAAAAATTGTCTAAATGTTACAAAACTATAATTAATCCAAAAGTGTCATATTAAATATTGTCAAGCATTTTGTTTACAAGGGCAATTAAATCACTTAAGTATGAGGTTTCTATAAACTTGTTTCTTTCCAGTCCGAGCAGCCTGTCAGTACCTGAAATCAGATTTTCATAAGGAAAATGTTCTAACCTGAAAAGGTCAATTCCTTCAACCAGAACAGGAATGTCGCTTTGTAGCTTTTGCATATATTCAACCATATCGCCGCGGGTTATTTGTTCGGGTTTGTAGCCAAAAGAACCCTTCTGTATTTTTTCTTTAACCTCGTTTAATTTTACGGCATCCGGCACGGTTATTTTTTGTCTTATGTCAGCAGGAGCAATAAATCTGTCAAGTGTAAAAATAGCCTTGAGCCCTTCTTTGGTTTTGCCCTGATACATATTAGAGAGGAACATATCAAAAAGTGCAGATATAGTATCTATTTTGTCCTGCGTCATAGGCTCGTACATTTGTGCGATTTCAGCTTCGTTAAAGGTAGAAACAGGGTGCATTTCGTCAAGAAAAACGACTTTTTTTATGCCTGCTTCTTTCAATTCTTTTGCTGTCGGCAATTTTGCCGTATCAACCTTTGCTGTTCTGTGAAAATCAATACCGAGATATTTTGTGCCTTTTCCGCTGACAATTTGCGCTAAAGTGCCGGGGTATGTGTAGTTCTGGTCATTTATTCTCTGGGTGCACTGCTCCAGTATGCTTACGTATTCATCTAAAACAGCCTGTTCTCCCATTACGGGGTAAAGAATTTTTCTTTTTAACGGCTTGATTAATTCATTTAAAATGGCTGTATCCTCTTTTGAAAAGCCTGCTGCTTTGCCCTCTCCTTTAGCGAACAGTTCCAGTATGTTTTTAACTTTTTCACTCATTAAGGGGAAGGTGTCGCGGCTGAATTCAAGAACACCGTTTACCTCTCCGAGGTGTTTGTTTTGCATAAGCCGGTGTGCAACAGGTATATTATGCCCCGTATGCAGAATAACCAGTGTTGATTTATCTATTATGCCTAAATCAACAAGCCTTTGTGCTCCCAGCATAAAACGCAGGTCGTACTCTTTACCGCTCAGCCCGTCAAATGTGCCGTCTATGTATTTGCTTATCCAAAAATCTCTGCCCCGCGGATTGAGCAAGCCGTTGATATTGTGTTTAAGGTTTTCAACAAGCAAGGAGTGTTCTGCTCTGTCTACAGGCGGTGTTGCTGCGTCTTTTAGTATAGTTTCCTTATTGATGCGGGAAAAAAGATTTTTTATCTTGTTTAACTGCAAGGACATTTCAACCTGAGCACGGGCTGAAACTTCTGCTGCGGTTTGCGGCAGTTTTGATTGCAGATACTCTTTTACGCTTTTTGCTATTTGCTGCTCTGGGCCGGCAAGCTCATTTATATGCGTATCAATTAAAGAAACGGCTTCTTTAATCCGGCCGCTGCGTTCGGCTTTGCTGACTAGATTCAATAAATCATTCAGTGGAAACTTTATACTCATACCGGCTTTAAGTACAAACATAAAGTTTTTTGCTATATAAAATGAATTTTATTTACAATCAAACACAATTTCTAATCTGGTTGCGCAGTTGCCGCCTCGAGCCTTTGAGCCGTAACTGCTCACCTTTGCCTTCTTTTTCGGCTGAACTGTGGTGAAGCCTGAAAAATGGCTTCACTATGTGAACAATGTGACACTCCAAAAATTCGTTCACGTTGCTTTGCTCCTTATCACGAATTTTTCCCGGACATTCTCATAAAATCAATGCAGCAGTCTATTTTTTCATCGTTAAGCTCGTGCTCGCCGTTTTCCAGTTCAAAATATTTTGCGCTGTTATTTTGGGTTTTTAAATAGAGCTTTTGCGCAAGTTCAACCGGAATAACATTATCGTCTTTTGTGTGGATAATACAAAGCGGTGATTTTATCTTTCTGATTGATTTTTCGTTGTCAAACGAATTTTTAAGCGGGATTAAAAAGTTTGGAAGTTTTTGAATGATTTTTCGCACAATATCGGGCATGGCTGCTACTTTTGCAAACTGTTTTGCCATATCCGAAGCTTTTGAAAACGGATTTATTAAAACAGTAAATGAAATTTGAAAATCCGCACTGAACGCAGCCGCAACAGCACTGCCCAGAGAGTGCCCGATGACACCGATTTTTGAGGCGGGAACGCCTTTGGCTGTTAAGTATTTATAGACTGCCAGCATATCGTATTTTGTGCCTTCTTTAGAAAATGTTCCGCTGCTTTTGCCTTTGCCTCTGTAATCAAAGGTTATTACATTTTTGCCTGCGCACAGAATTTTTACATAGGCTGCCTGAAGCAAAGGATTGCTTTTTTCGCTGCTTATTCCCTGACAGAATATAACGTAGTCATTGTTTTTTGGAATATTTATATCCCAGATATCTATTTGCACCCCGTCTTTAGTCAGCAATTTTTTTTGCTGTATTTTTCCGCGCAGCTCTTTTTTCAGCGGGTATGTTTCGCGTTTTGTCCGGTTTGCGTTGTTTTCATAAAAATTTTGTTCGAACCTTTTTATTGACCGCAATATTGACGGAAGATTTAAAGCGTTATTTGCGGAAAATATATTTAGTTTATCTGTTTCTTTTATTGAAGAATCTACCGTATACATGTTGTTTATCCTTTCTTTTATTCTCTTACAACAACTTAGCTTATTTCTTCTTTTATTTGTACAAAAATCACTCTAAAGGGCTTGACGTTAAAGTATAAAAAATGGATAATAAAGTGTGGTTTTCTGTAAAAAGAAAATGAGAATAGTTAGGAGAAGTCTATGAAAAATTTCAAAATTTTGCTTGCTTCTACACTGGTGGTTTTGTTGTCGGCATCCTGCGCAATGGCTAAGGACTGCGATAAAAAATGTGACAAAGCAAAACCTTCACACCGTATGGAAGCTTATGCACACCCGACAATGTTTGGTTCTCAGGCACAACAGCTTAACACTGCTAAAGAAACTTACATTGTAGGCGGAAAAGTTTACAAAAAGAAAAATCACATCGGTATTACAAACAAAGAAAACGTAATTGTAGCATCAAGAGTTGAAGCATTAATGAATCTTCTTGAAAAGAAACAAAATGCATCTAACTTCAACGCAAAAATGCCTGTTTTACGTTCCGAACTCGCTGTTATTCTTGCGGAAGAATTCGGTTTGACAAACAAATCAGTATCTAAAAAGTACAAAGATATCCCGTCTGATTATTGGGCAAAAGACTGGATTTACGGTGCTTTAAACGGCGGTGTTATGATTGGTTATCCTGATAAAAAATTCAGACCAGACCAGCCTGTTACAAAAGCAGAAGTCTTTGCTACTGTAGCACAGCTTATTGACGTTGCTACAGACAAGAGCCTTATTGTTCCTGAATTTAACGGCAAAGAAATCAACAATATTCCTCGCTGGGCTATTGCTCCGACAAAAGAAGTTGTTGCTTCCGACCTGTTAAAGAACGTTCCGAACCCTGATAAAGTAAATTCTGACGAATACCTTTCAAAAGAACAGGTTGCATACCTCATATGTTCGTTAAAAGAAAACTGGACAGGTTCTAACTCAATAGCAAAAGACAAAAATGCGCCTGATGCTATCAAAAATTACAACCCTGTTGTCTTGAACGTTAAAATTTTAGACAGACTTTCTGCAAGAACTTCTAACGCAGGCGACAGATTTACAGCTAAAACAACTGCTGACGTTACAATCAACGGCCAAACCTTCAAAGCCGGTTCAAAAGTAAAAGGCGAAGTTGTTCAGGTTGTAAGACCAGGCATTAAAAACCCCGGTTATATCAAAGTTAAATTTGTTAAAATTAAAGACGGCAAACAATGCGCAGAGTTCCCGAAAGATATCTCTCAAGCTCAGGTAGCTTCATTGAAAAATCCTAACATTTTAGCAAGACTGCTTGGTGCACCGTTAAGCGCAGCAGGCAGAGTTGTCGGTGTTGCTGTTAGAACAGTAGGCTCAGGCGTTGACGTTGCAGGCAACAGCCTTGAAGAATTCGGCGATGAATTGTCTACTGCATTTGTTGATACATTCACACTCCATCCGGGTGCCGGTGCAATAAATGTCGGTAAATCAATAGCTACACTCGGTATCGGTACTTATGACCTTTGCAAATTGGTTGTAAGCGGTACTTTCGGTGTAATTTATGAATTTACCGATGAGGTAAGATACTTAATCGTACCTTCTTACTCTAACGATTCAAGCTTGAATCCTAACGAAGAGTTGAAAATTGTATTCTAATAATTGATACAAACAACTTAAAAAAGGAGAATAGAAATATTCTCCTTTTTTTACATTAATTTATTTTTTTTGAAATTATAGTATAATTGTAGGAAGAATTTCTAACTGATTATTGTTTAAAATTATATAAGAGAGTGTAAATTTTTTAAGAGATTGGGGAGAGTTATGGCATACTCTTTTGAAGTTATAACGGGGCCGATGAGCTGCGGAAAAACGGAAGAACTTTTAAGAAGAATAAAAAGATGTATAATAGCACAAAAGAAAGTCAAGGTTATTTCGCCTGCCGTGGATACACGTTCTAAAGGTGATTATATTGAATCCCGCAACGGTTTGTGGCTTGATGCTATTATCGTTAAAAACGCCCGTGACATCCTTGCGCATATTTCTGCCGATGATGAAATTGTTGCAATAGACGAAATTCAGTTTTTTGATATGGAGATTGTTTCAGTCGTCCGCAAACTCGTTGAGCATGGCAAAAGAGTTATTGCTTCGGGGTTGGATTTGGATTTTAAGGGTGAACCTTTCGGCGCTATGCCGGAGCTTTTGTGTCTGGCAGATAAGGTAGACAAACTTACTGCGGTGTGCATGAAATGCGGCTCTGACCATGCAACGCGCACACAAAGGCTGATTAACGGTTTTCCTGCCGACAAGTCATCGCCCTTGATTATGATTGGCGGGGATGAAACTTATGAAGCAAGATGCCTGAAATGTTACGAATTGCCCGACAAAGAGGCGGAAAATAAGAAAAAAAGCTTTAAACTTTTGAATTTTACGAGGTAAATCAGGATTTAAAATAGTCGCAGATAAGCTTTTCTTTCGAGCGGCTTAGATTCAATTTGTTGATTATTTTTTGCAGCAATGTATTTTTAGCCGCATCAAGTTCTTTTTTGCATATCGCCTTTTTTATCATCAATTTGTTATATTTTTCGTTTGCTTCCTGTGAATAAGAAAGTTCATCCTTGAGTTTAGACATTTCTGTATTGTATTTTAATATTGATTGACGGAGCTTTTGAGATTTTTGACTGCTCATTTTGTATCCTTTAATAAATATAATAGCTGGGGTGTTTGTTCTTTTGACGATTCAACTTTCATATAATAATAAATATATGAATTTTTCGACTCCACCAAAAAAAGTAAAATAGGTTAAGAAGCGTAAATCTTTTGTAGGGTTTTGGCTATTTTTTAAAATTTTACACGGAAAATCCGCTGACTTTATCGGTCTGTCTCAAACTTTGCATATTCAGAACTTGTCTGAGTCGGACCTCGCTTGTACTCTAGGGCATCCTGATATGTATGGCTCGTAAACTCGCCAACATCTCAGGCTAGGAGTGGTACACACTCTGCCGAGTAAATATGCCTGTGGCATATTTACGAGAGGTAGCGAGGTCGCATAAATCATCAGGTTTACGGAAGTGACCCCATGTACTTGTTGCGGGTGCCCAGGTTATAATATGATAGTTGAACTTGTTTTATGCACCCGTTCAATAAGTTATCGGGGGCAGTTGACTATATGAAATACCCCTGCCGGACTAAAAATCCGGCAGGAGTACTTACAACACGACTTATCTGTAATTTTGAAACTGCAAGGGGATGTCATAAGAATCTTCTTTGCCCTTAAGCAGTTTTATTACCTCTTGCAAATCGTCTTTGCTTTTGCCGGAAACTCTGACCTGATCACCCTGTATTGAGGCCTGAACTTTGATTTTGGAATTTTTTATATCTGCAACAATTTTTTTTGCAAGTTCCGCGGACAGACCTTTTTTAAGGTTAAATACCTGTCTTACGTTTCCGCCTAAAGCGTTTTCAACCGGCTGAGGGTCTAAAATTTTTATATTAAGATTTCTTTTTACAAGTTTTGTTTGCAAAATATCAAGGATATTTCTTAATTTCATATCATCGCTTGTTGTGATAGTTATACATTTGTCCGCTTCAAGCGCAATATCGGAATTTGTGTTTTTTAAATCAAACCTCGAGCTGAGTTCACGCTGGGTTTGGTCAACAGCGTTAACAAGCTCTTGTTTATCAAACTCTGAAACAACGTCAAAACTGCATTCTTTAGCCATAATAACCTCCTGTATAATCTCTTTGATTTTGTTATTATAGCAAAATATTTTAAGTTAGTCTAAAATTCTTACGGAGGAACCTGTTCCGTAATTTTGGTTTCTTATATATCTCCTTTGGTTACCGTAATACTCGTTGCGTATACCTATACCGGGGTCAAACCGGCTGTAAGGGTCATAAATCGGCGGGGTGTAACCTGTCATTGTTCCGTAACCGCCGCCGTTAATCATAGCTCCGAACATGTTTTTCAAAAATCCGCCCAGCCCCCTGCTTTGATTCCAGTTCCGGTAGCCGTATGACTGAGGATAATATGCCATTGGCGATTGGTTGTAATATTGCTGCGGGTATATTGTCTGCGGCGTTATTGTTTGGGATTGGATTATCTCGGGATAAGAGTTGTAATGCTTTGAGGCGGTTTTTATTGTTTCAAGGCGTGTTTTCAAATTTCCGCTCTGCATTGCACCGAGCATCTCTTTTTCCATACGTGTTATACGCGATTCCGTATCATCGCCTTCGTATGTTCTGCCGAGAACTTTTCTCTCTAACTTTGAAAGCTCGCTGCTTGAAATATTATACATAACACCCGCGTCCATATTGTTTGTAATGTTTTCCATCCTTGTTGCAAGCGGCAAATTATTGAACGCTTTTTTAAAGATTTTGCGCTCAATTCTGGCAAGACGTGTATAAATATTCTGTTTTTCATAAGCTTTTTTAAATAACGCATATTCTATTTGTGTTATCTTCGGGTAACTCTCGTTCACGGCGGGAGCCTGATACGGGCTGTAGGGTACTTCAAGCGGGTTAATCCTGAGGGGTTGAAAGGTTTTTACCTTGTACGCACAGGCAGGCATGCCCGCAAAAAAAATTAAACACAACACCCCCGACGAAATAAGATACTTATGCACAATAGCCCCCTGTCTTTTGATTGCTTTTATACGTAAACGATAATTTGTTTATGCAAAGAGCACATCAGACAGATAAATATATTACGCGGGCTATGTTGAGTCTTTTAAAATTCTTATGGTGACGGCAAGTTCCTGAGAGAGCAACTCTATCTGCTCTTTAAGGCTGTCTTTGCTGTAGATTTGTCCTTCTCCCTGCGTTGCAAGGTATTTTATGTAAACCAAAGATTCGCATCTCAGTGTAGCAACCGTTCTTACATGAGCCGATATGTTTTGAAGCTTTGTATAAGAAATATAGTATTTTTCCGGCCTGTCGGCATATTTTTGCGCAATATAGTCCGCATGGTCAATTATGGAGCTTGCAATAGCGTTAAATTTTTGAATACTGCCGTCTGTTTGTATGCATTTTTGCAGTTTTTCCAAAAGCGGAATAACGTCATTAAGGTCATTTATGTATGGAGAAGATTTATCTTTTTTTAAGATAATATCGATATAAGCAGGGTTTTCTCGTGGCACTTTTTTGAACTGTGCAGGATGATCAATTTCATCTATTGTTCTGTAAAAGGGTTGAGTTTCCTGCGTTGATGTCCTTTTATATTCAAACTGCGCGTTTATATCGGGCAGAGACCCTCTGTATCCGGAGCCGCTGCATACGATAATGCTAAGTGATAATATCAGCAGTTTTGAAAAAGTCTTTTTCATACTCTTTATTATAACTAATTTTTTGTCTGTGTCATATTTTGACTTTAAAAAATTTCCTCAATATCATGGTTTTATGAATTTGTTTGATTCTTTGGAAAATTCAAATAAGCAGGTTCCGCTGGCAGAAATACTGCGGCCTAAAACCCTTGAGGAATACCTCGGACAAAACCAGATTGTCGGAGAAAATGCAGCGTTTATAAATCTTTTACGCTCGGGCAGGCTGTTTTCGTGTATATTCTGGGGGCCTCCGGGGTGCGGAAAAACTACTCTCGCAAGGTTGATTGCAACAAAAACTAACAGCGAATTTATTGAAATAAGCGCGGTCAACTCGGGGATAAAAGACATAAAAGACTGTGTTGAAAAAGCTAAAGAGAATTTGCGCTATAACAGAAAAACAATTCTTTTTATCGATGAAATCCACCGCTACAGCAAAACCCAGCAGGACGCACTGCTTCCTTATCTTGAAAACGGAACCCTGTATCTTATTGGCTCGACTACGGAAAATCCCTCTTTTCAGGTTGTTCCTGCTTTGATATCGCGGGTTCAGGTTTTGATGCTGCACCCTATTGACGAAGATAATATGTATTCCATTGTGCAAAAAGGTTTTACATACCTGTCGGAAAAACACGGGCCTATTTCTCTAAAACAGCAGGTTATTGATTTTATTGTCAAATACTCCGGCGGTGACGCAAGATTGGCTCTAAATCTCGTTGAAAATTCATACTTTGCTGCCGATTATAAGGAAAACACCCGTACACTTTCAATAGAAATACTCGAAAGCCTTGCACAGGAAAAAACTATCAAATACTCAAGGCAGGAACATTACGACATGGCATCTGCTTTCCAAAAAAGCATGAGAGGCTCTGATAAAGACGCTGCAATATACTGGATGGCCAAAATGATTGCAGGCGGAGAAGACCCCCGTTTTATTGCCCGCAGAATGATTGTTTGTGCTGCGGAAGACGTTGGGCTTGCTGACCCGAATGCGTTTAATATCGCAACAAATGCCTACAAATCAGTTGAACTTTTAGGAATGCCTGAAGGTCGTATCCCGCTTGCGCTTGCCGTGGCTTATATTTGTGATGCACCAAAATCCAATAAAGCAATCTGTGCGATAGATGCTGCACTCTCCGACATAATGAGCGGGCATGATTACCCGCCTCCTATTCACCTTAGAGATGCACACTATAAAGATGCTAAAAAATACGGTTTTGGCAATGGTTATGTCTACACACACGACAACCCTGACTACAAGCAGCAGTTTATGCCTGATGAGCTTGTTGGCAAAAAATATTTCAATTAAGTAAAAAGCCAAATTCAATTTTTTTGAATCTGGCTTTATTTTTGGTGTATTTGTGATTTTTGAATTTATTATGCGAACTTCGGTGCTGCATTGTCGATTGCTTTTTCTTCGGCTTTTTCGACGCTTTCCAGTTCTTTCTGCGCTGCCGCAAGTTGTGTTTCCAGCGATTTTCGCTCCAGTTCTATCTGGTTTTCCATATCTTTTATTTGCCTCATCTTGCTTTCGTTGAGAGCATTTATCGATTGGTTCATCATATTCAAACCTATACCCATCGGTGTACTCATAAAGTTTGCACCACCGTTTAAAAGACTTCCCATCGATGCCAGAGCACTTTGGACAGCTGCGTTGTTCATATCTCCGCCGCTTTCCTGTAGAGATTTCATCATACTTGCACTCAGTGCTTGCTGCTGCATTGTAAAGCCCATCTGGAACGCATTACCAATGTTAGAAAAGAGGGTCCGCGTATTAGCTATAGCGCGTTCCAACCGTCCGGCGTTGTCGGATAAGGTTTGTTGTTGTTGGCTCAACTGCATTATCCTCATTTGTAGTTGGTTAACGCGGTTGGTCAACATCAATTTTCTTGCTGTGAAAATTGCATAACCCATTGTTGGTTTTCCTCTCGTGTTTAGTAATTAATTCCTCGTATCTAAATAAAAACATTTTCTTTTCAATAATTGCCTAATTTGTTCGTTTTTTGTTAAGATTTTGTAACAATTGTAACACGAGAAGTTTTTGTAAAACTTTGTTAATTCCGTACAGTGCTTGATATACAGATATCTTGAGGAGTAATAGTCCAGACTTTAATATTATATTTTAAAGCTACTGTCTTTAGTCTGGATAAATATTTATAATCCGTTTGCGGGTTTTCGATTATTAACACAACCCCTGCTTTTTTGCCGGTACAGTCAGCATAATAAAGCGCCTGTCCGATTGATTCGGCCCATTTTTTTGCAAAATCAAACTCAATAGCATAATCTTCTGTAAGGCAATCGACCCTTGTTTTATCATTCAGTCTGGCTTCAGTTTGTCCGTTATTTATTTTGCACCAGTAGCTCTGGTATATTTTTTCCGGATAGCAGTGTGCACAGGCAGGAGCAAGGCTTATAAGGGATAAAAGTGCCGCAGCAAGGATTTTGCAGTTCATCTAAAAAGCTAATTGCAGCCGCAAGACGGACTAAATGTTCCGTCACAGCATACCGCACGTCCGCCGCTGCAACCGCAGACACCGCCATGGTGAGAACAGCATCCGCTTCGCTGTGCTAAATGCGATGATAATGCAAACCCTGCACCTGTCGTTAACAGCATTACAATTAAAATAAAGCCAAATCTTTTCATAAATATCCCCTATGTTATAGAGAATTATATATTTATAAATATAGTGTTATATTACGTTTATGTAAAACAAATATTCTTTTTAAGAAAACTTTATAAAAGGGTAAGTTTTTTTATTAGTGAAAGGTTATGGTATTGAATACAGTTTCAAGTTTATAATACTTGCATTCTGTTAAGTATGCTTAAACAAGTTTGTGATGACGGTTTATATTGCTGTCATTCTGAACTTGTTTGACAAAGCGAACCAAAATTTTTGTCATGCTGAACTCGTTTGACAAAGCGAACCAAAATTTTTGTCATCCTGAACTTGTTTCAGGATCTTAAAAATTTTGTGTGAGCCTGTCCTTACGAAGTGCAGCATCTTACCAACTTGAAGTTTCTGTTTCCAGCTGGTAAGATCCCGAAATAAATTCGGGATGACAGTTATATTGTTGTCACCCTGAACTTATTTGACTACTTTTTCCAAAATCTTTGATTTTGTGAAAAATGTCCGGTTTCCCACAGTATCTTACTAAATGATAAATGTTTATCATCAAGCCCAATCCATTGATAAATCTTTAAATTCAGGATTATTTTCTTTAATCAAATTTATTTTCCAATCTCTATGCCACCGTTTTAATTGTTTTTCACGATTTAAGGCAGTTTCTACAGAATCAGTTAATTCATAATATACTAATCTGTCAATATTATATCTTTTAGTAAAACCTTCAGCGAATTTATTTTTATGCTCCCAAACTCTTTTTTGCAAATTTCCGGTTACTCCGATATAAAAAGAGGTCTGTAAATAATTAGTCATTATATAAACAGCATAACTTTTGTTCATAGACTAATTATAACATGCCAAGCCGGTAAGATCCCGAGGGGTAAATGAATTTTATTTATATTAATGTCACCCTGAACTTGTTTCAGGGTCTTACCAAATTGAAGTTTCTGTTTCCAACTGGTAAGATCCCGAAATAAATTCGGGATGACAGCACGCTTAGTGTCAACTAACAAGTATAAAAGGAGGTATTATGAAAATCAGAAAAGATGTAAACGTAATAATCACATTTGACGACAAAGAATATTCGGAAGAAGAAACCGCAATTCTTTATCAACAATTTTTTGAGAGTTTAGCAAAAATCAAAGGAGTAAAAATTCCGGAATATACCGGAAAGGCTCTGGCTAAGGCACTTAGAGCTAAGTCAAAGACGTCTAAAGAGATTCGAACCTCTAAAACTGACAGTACAAAAGAGTTTTAGCGATTTTTAAAAAATTCTTTCAAAATACTCGAAATCCGCAAACGCAGATCACAAGCGAAAAGCCACTAAAAAAGAGCCTTTCAAGGCTCTTTTTAGAAATGGTGGGCGTTGATGCTTAAACCGTAGTCGAGAGCAGAAGCTCGAGACGTACGGGAGAAGTATGCGCAGATTTTTCTAAAATTCAAGCCGCAAAAGCGGCGTAGAATTTGAAAAAGCCAGCAGAGGCGCAGCCTCGAAACAAAAAAAAGACTACATAAAGTAGTCTTTTCTATAAATGGTGGGCGTTGAGAAGAGCTCTTGTTTTAAAACTGACTAAATGTCAGTTTTAAAATGAGAAGAGAACTCCGTCGGGAGTGAGATGCCTCTCAACAAAAAAGACTACATAAAGTAGTCTTTTCTATAAATGGTGGGCGTTGAGAGGCTCGAACTCCCGACATCTTCCTTGTAAGGGAAGCGCTCTACCAACTGAGCTAAACGCCCGCACCATATATTCTGTTTTCATCGCGCTTCCCAAGGGAAGCTTTATTTAAAATCGTGAGGTAAACCTCACTTAGCAACTGAGCTAAACGCCCGCAGTTTTTTGCCAGCGCTTCCTGAGAAAGCTTTATCTGACAGGGCAACTGGCTAAACGCCCGCACCATATATTCTGTTTTCATCGCGCTTCCTGTGGGAAGCCTGACGGGTCACCGGCTTTATCAAACCTTATGCCCCTCTCGCTGTATAATTAATTATACATGCGGAATTTTTGATTTCAAGTATTTTTTATCTTTTTGTGAAAAATCCGATAATCTTGTCTAAAAAGCCGTCAGAGTCAACCATTTCACCGGTAGACAGAAGGTCCAGTTTGCGTTTGATTTCTTCTTTTTCGTCAGAACTCGGTGCAAATTTTAGATATTTTTGATAATAATCTATTGCGTCATCGATTCTTTTGTTACTTTCGGCATGTTTAGCCAGCTTTAAAAATGTCGAATAGTCTTTTGTATTAATTTCGGCAAGGGCATGCAAATACTCGATAACTTTGTCTTCGTAGCCCTGCTCTTCGTAGAATTTAACAAGTTTTTTTAATGTTGCCACGTCATCTTTTTCAATAGCAACAAGTTTTTCGCAAAACTCTGCACAGGCGTAATTGTCTTTCAGCACAGAGTATAAATTAATCAGTTCTTTTATTATTGCAGTGTTTTGCGGCTGCATGTTGAAGGCTTTTAAATACTCATCAAGCGCTAAATCGTACTGATTTTTCTTAATGTAGTATTTCCCCCAGTTAAAGTGCTCGTTGAACTCATCGCCTGTTTTTTCATAAACAAGCGCTCTCATCTGAGCGGCTAAGGGGCTGTCTTGATTCTGTTTTTCCAGTGCGTCAATCCAGCTGAGAGCACTGTCTGCGTCATCAGTATTGTAATAATACTCTGCCATCAAGGCTTTGTAACTTATATCCTGTTTGTCGCTGTTTGAAAGTTTTTCTAAAAGCTCCCACGCCTCATCGTTTTTGTCCTGCATAAGCATAGCTTTTATTTTGTTTAAGACGTTTACAGCGTATTCTTCCGCTTTTGCATAATCCCCCAAGGCAAGATAAACCTTGCATAAACACTCTTTTACGGCGGCACTGTCGGGATAATCTTTTATTGCCTGCTGAAGAATATTTAATGCTGCGTCTTTGTCGTCCGTGTAATAGAGATTGGCTAAAGATATGTATACAGCCTCGTTTTTGTCGTGGTCAAGAATTTTTAAGTATTCGTCAATTGCCTGCATGGGTTTGTTGAGGATTTCATAAGTCTGGGCCAGCAGGTATCTTGCGGTAAGAATCTCTTTGTCATCACTTGTGTTGGAAATAGCTTTTTTGTAGTCATCGGTAGCCTGAGCCAGTCTGTGTTCAAGAGTTTTCAGCTTTGCACGCGTCATATAGTATTCGTAGTTGTTTTCCTGATAATACAAATCCAAAAGCTGGTTGTATGAAATAGGGTCTTCAGGCTTTAATCGCATAAACTCGTTCCAGTAATTTATTGCATCTTCGTTATGCTGGTGCATTTGAGCGGCAGTAGCAAGCTTTTGCAAAACTTCGGTATCTGTTTTGTCTATATTGTATGCGTATTTATAACATTCATACGCCTGTTCGAATTTATCCTCGTCTTCAAACTGCTGTGCTTTTATAAGTGCTTCCGCTACTGTTCTGTTGCTCATTTCCTCGTCCCTTATTTGTAATATTTTACTCAATTATACATAAGATATTGCGTCATCACAAGCACAATCGGGTAATTTTATCTAATCCGGTGCCGCAGTTGCCGCCTCGAGCTTTCGAGCCGTCATTGCTCATCTTTGCCTTCTTTTGCGGCTGAACTGTGGTGAAGCCTGAAAAATGGCTTCACTATGTGAACAATGTGACACTCCAAAAATTTGTTCACGTTGCTTTGCTCCTTATCACTAATTTTTCTCGGACAATCTAAACAACCTCTTTCTTTTTTGTTATTATCTTATTGAGGTAAAACAACAGGGATAATATATTATTTATGAATAAGATAATTGAACTAGCCGAAGAAAAAGTACAACAATATTTTAAACATGTTGATAAAGTAAAAGAGTTTAACCAGAAAAAGGTTCTTGAAGCCTTCAGAAAAAACAAAATAGGTCTGGAGCATTTTGCTACGGTAAGCGGCTACGGCCACGATGATATGGGGCGCGAAGCACTGGATAAGACTTTTGCCGATGCTTTCAGTGCGGAAGCCGCAATTGTGCGTAACCATTTTGTATCAGGCACCCATGCAATAGCCTGTGCGTTGTTCGGTAATCTAAGACACGGAGAAAAGCTCGTATCCGTTGTTGGTACTCCTTATGACACTATGGAAGAAGTTATCGGAACAAGAGGCAATTACAGAGCTTCTTTAATGGGACACGGGGTTAAATACGAAGAAATTCCGCTGGTAAACAACCTTGACGTTGATTTTGAAAAGCTTGAAAAAACAATCGATAAATCCGTAAATATGGTTACAATCCAACGCTCAAGAGGCTATTCAACAAGAAAATCACTAAACATAGAAACAACCAAAAAAGTTATCGATATAGTAAAATCAAAAAATCCTGACTGTATCTGTTTTGTGGATAACTGCTACTGTGAATTTGTTGAAGAAAAAGAACCGCTGGAAATCGGAGCCGACCTTATAGCAGGGTCATTAATTAAAAACCCCGGCGGCGGGATTGTAGAAACAGGCGGCTACATTGCAGGCAAACAGGAGTTTGTAGAACAGGCAGCATACAGGCTTACTGCACCGGGCATAGGCACGGAAGGCGGCGCTATGCTTAACCAGACCCGTTTGATATTTCAGGGGCTGTTTATGGCTCCTTCGATTGTGTCTGAAGCAATTAAAGGTGCAATACTTGCTTCTCAGGTTTTCGAAGATATCGGGTTTATTTCTACTCCAAAACCCGATGTGCTCAGAACAGACCTTATCCAGACAATAGAGTTTGGCAAACCTGAGCCGTTGCTGGCTTTTTGTAAGGCATTGCAGCACAATTCACCTGTTGAATCTTATCTCACCCCTATACCGGATGAGGTTCCCGGATATGACGACAAACTCATTATGGCCGGCGGAAGCTTTATAGAGGGTTCAACCATTGAACTGTCCGCAGACGGGCCGATGAGAGCGCCTTATGCAGCTTATATGCAGGGCGGTTTGAATTATGCACACGTAAAAATAGCTCTGGACGGCGTTTTAAGAGAACTCGGGCTGTAATAATTACCTGAGATAAACCTCTTCGAGATTGTGCAGCACCCCGCCCAGCGGTGTCGGGTTTATATTGCCGAATTTGTTCCTTATTGCAGTAATTATAATCGGCGAATATAGGTATATAAGAGGTTTTTGCTCGTAAACAACCTGCTGGTAGCGCTCGTATATTTTTTTACGTTTGTCAAAATCCAGCTCCAGTGATGCTTTGTCAAAAAGCTCGTTTATTTCCTGTTCCCACGGATAAAGTACTTTGTTATCTTCGGGAGTCTGACGCTGGTTAAATACGTGCAGTGTACCGTTTGAATACCAAACATTCTTGCCCCCGTAAGGTTCAAGCGGGCTGCCGGTAAACCCCATAATAACGGAATCAAAATCGTTTGTGTTAACAAGTTTGCTTACGAGAGTATTGAACTCAATCGGCTTAAAATTCACTGTCATGCCAAGTTCTTCAAGGTCTTGTTTAACCATGACGCCTATGGATTCGCGTTCGGTGTTTCCTGCGTTTGTATACAGGTCGAACTCTACTTTATTTCCGTATTTATCAAAAAGTTTTCCGTTTTTAAGATAAAAACCCGATTTTTTCAGATATTCTTTTGCTTTTTGCATATCCTGAGGGTGCCCTTGCGCTATTTTTTCATTCAGATAAATTGAAGACAAAGGCTCCGGCGTAAACAGCGGAGCAGCAACACCGCTTGAAATGTTAAACACCATATTTTCACGGTCAAGCGCATAATCAACAGCCGTTCTGAAGTTCAAATCATTAAACCATTTTTGCTTTACAGGGTTTACGTAATAGTTGCCTTTTTCATTTTTTCTTGTATTAAGGTTGAAAGAAAAATATATTGTACCTGTATTTGGCCCGAGGTTGTAGATTTTGTAATCTGATTTATTCTCCTGCTCTTTAAACATTGCGACATTTGTTCCCCTGAGCCCGACAGTATCAAGCTCGCCTGCTTTGAACTTTAACAGCTCATTATTCAGGTCTCCGACTATTAAAATTATATATTTGTCTAAATATGGCAGCTTTTGCCCCTTTTCATCAATCATATAATAATCGGGGTTGCGCACATAAACCAGACGCTGCGCAGGAACATATTCTTTAAGTTTAAAAGCGCCGCTTGTTACAAACTCCGACGGTTTGGTATTAGAGCTCCAGAATGAGGCAAACGCTCTTTTGCCCTGTTTGGTTACGGGTTCAATAACATGTTTTGGCGCAATCGGTACGCTGAGTTGTCTTAAAAACGGAGAAAACGGCTTCGGGGTAGTAAACTTAACCGTATATTTATCAAGTTTTTCTATTTCAGGAAGCTGCGTCCCGATGTACATGGCGTCACGGGTGCTTGTGTTGCCGTAACCTCCGAAAATTATTGTATTCCACGTAAAATAAACATCATCTGCCGTAATTTCTTTGCCGTCTGACCATTTTAAACCGTGTCTGAGTTCTAAAATGTAAGTTTTGTTGTCAGGCATGATTTTTATGCTTTTTGCCAGTTTGGGTATAACTTCGCCCGTATAGGGGTCTGTGGTCACAAGTGCATCAAACATAATATCTGCCGCCTGAGAAGAGGTTGCATCCATTGAATTCCAAGGATTAAAAGTTTTGGGGCCTTCACCTATGGTGCTTGTTACAAGAGTCCCGCCGTATTTTCCCGCAGGGCTCCGCGACATAAGATAATCAACTCCGTTAATGGTCTTGTTTGAATACGGGTACGGCTCGTAATTCTGTTTTAAATCAAATCCGCCGCTTTTTGCGGGGGCTTTATCCTCCTGAGGCCTGTCTGCCCGTATACAGCTTGCCGCTATGATACATAAGAACAACAAAAGAGATATTAAATAAATAATTTTTTTCTTCATAAAAACAATTTATCACAAATTTAAAAATTTTATATAGACAGCAGAATATGTCCGGATAGATGTCCGAGTGGAACCTCGCTTGTACCCTAGGGCATCCTTGTATATGTTATTTGATTCGGTGACAAAAATTATAACATTTTAACTCTTACTACACACGGCTTACATAGTAAGCCGTAGGGGGTTCGGGGCGGAGCCCTGACGGAATACGATTAGAGATTTTTAAATGAAGGAATGAAAATTTACCGTACCGAAAATTGTATTTTGAGAGTGGACGGAAATTTTCGTTTCTGAGTTTTAAAATCTCTTTTGTAAAAACGAGCTTTTCTCTTTCTTTGGTTCGTTTCTTTCTCTTTTCTTCGTAAAAAAAGAGAAAGAAATGAACGTATAAAAAGAAAAATAACCCATATTTTGGTTTTATGTTCCACCCATTCTTTGGCAAGAATTCTGTTCAAAATGATTGAGTATCATTTTGAATAGAGACTCTGCCGAATAAAAGCAACTAAATGTTGCTTTTATGAGAGGAGCTAAGTCAAAAGCGCAGCTTTTGCGTGCCGTATAGTGATTATGGAGCCCAAGTTCACTATGTGAACAATGTGTCACTCCAAAAATTCGTTCACGTCGCTTTGCTCCTTATCACGAATTTTTCTCGGACAATTTATGTTACGGATGAATGAACATATACAAGGAGGCGTTTTGCAAATTCCGTGCGGGATAATAATGAGCCTGATTTGCTGCAAAGCAGATTTGATTTATTAATCAGGCAAATGACTCTAAAATCTTATATCCAATGTTTTGGACAGGTTTACTTTTTTAGGGTTTTCTATTTCTTTTATCTGCATAATAGTATCCAGCTTTTTTGAGATTAAAAGCATTTTTTCTCTGGATATTACCATATCAGTGGCAAAATTATCGCGGCAGGGGTTTTCAACAAATCCGAGCGCTTCGTAAAACTTTTTAAGGTTAATGTTGCTGTTTCTCAGAACATCCAGCCCTATCTTTGACGTATTGTGTTTTTCGCAGTTGTAAAAAAGGAGTTTTAACAAGCTTAAACCGGAAAATTTTATGTGTTTGTCTTTGGCTACCGGCCACGAGGCAATGTTGTCCAGATAACAATTGTCGAGGTCTTTATAGTTCATAATTGCACACGGTTTCTTGTTATTAACAAGCAAAAAAGACGTTTGCGGTTCTTCAAAACTTGACATTAAAACAGCGTTGTTTATGACTTTTTTCCACAGCGTTAAAACGCTTTCGGGGAACTTTTGGGATTCCGTAAGCTTTTTGAGTTTAATAGCAAAAGCCATGCTGTCTAAAAAGTTTCTGTCAGAGTATTCGAGCTTGTACGCACGAAAACTGCTGCCGCAATCTTTAAATACTGTATTTATTACGGCAAACTCCCTTGCTTTAAAGCTTATTTGTTTGTTCCGGTTGAAAGATGAGTTAATTTCCATAAAAATAATACCGCTATACAAGTGTAATGTAAGCTCGAATATTTTTCAAATATTACCGGAAAGTACTGTCGTGCGGTATTTTTTGTTGTAATTTGTCCGAGTGGGACCTCGCTTGTACCCGAAGGACATCCTGATATGTATGGCTCGTAAACTCGCCAACATCTCAGGCTAGTAGTGGTACGCACTCTGCCGAGTAAATATGCCTGTGGCATATTTACGAGAGGTAGCGAGGTCGCATAAATCATCATGTTTACGACTCTGCCGAACAAACGATTGAGTATCGTTTGTGAGAGGAGCTAAGACAGATACGTAGTATCTGCTTGCCGTATAGTTATTATATCGGGGTCAGTTGACTATATGAAATAGAGAAATAAATCAGTATTTCAAATCAAAGAAATGTTCTTTTTCTCCGACGGTTGTAAGTTTTAGCTTGTTAAGGTTTTCTCTGTCAAACTGCAAAATGTTTGCGCTGGAAAAATACGCAGGTCGTCCGTTGTTTTGATAATAAAAAATGTGTTCATCAACACCGTTTTTAAAAAATTTATCAGCCAGACGCCTTACGTAATCAATTATGCAATTGGGTACACCGACAACTACATCGGGATTTGCCTTTGTGATAAGCCCGCGCAGATTAAAAAACAGTTTTGGCTCCTGCGTTTTGTCTACAAAATAGTCATAGGTCTGAAGCTGTTTTTCAAGCGCTGCAAGCTGGTTTTTCTGCGATTCTCTCAAAGGTGTGTAGTGAGAATGAATAGCAATCGGCTTTTTATCAAGCCCCTTCATTACAAAAGAAACAGCATTGCACCCTGAAAGCGCGTCTGTATAAACAGTGTTTATACCTTCCGGCGTGATTCTTGCGGCAACGCATTCATTCATCCCTATGTGTACAACGCTTTTGTCGCCTTTTTGAATCATATCCCACAGCTTCATCTCGGGCAGTTCTTTGAGTGCTTGCATGTTCTGTTTGCTGTCACGGGTCAGTGAGGGGATATATTTTCTTGTTAAATTAGTTATAGACACTAAACTTCCTTGCACTTCATCATATTTTTACACTGCAATAAAAACAGATGACAAAAATAAATTGCCCCTTAATTAAAATTTTTATTTTTGTTTTGCGGCTTTTTCTTCTCTTTTTGCAAGCGCATCTTCAAACTGTGTCATAGAATCCATTCCCACAAGCTGTTCAAGTGCGGAACGTTTTGATAAAAAGTCGGAACGAAGTTTGCTTTGTTTGTTTATTGCATCGCGGTAAAACACATCGAGCATTATTATTTGCGAGTCTGATAGCCCTTTTGTATCGGTAAAATCTCTTTTTCTTTTTGCAACAAGTATGTCAGAGCGCTGCAATGCCTGACGGGCGGTCATGTAATCAAAATAATAGAGTATAATTTTTCTTTGCAGTTCTTCAATTTTTCTGATTAAAACAACCATATCGGCATCGTTTACTTTGGAGAATTTGTAGTTTAAATCCTTGTCGTCAACCGATAACGAGCCTAGCACGCTGCTGCCCATGATAGAAGAAATGGCGGCAATAGGGTTGCCTATGCCAATGCCGGCAAGGCTTCCCACCGTAGAGATAGGCTGAATTATTTTTTTTACAATGCTTTCGTCCGGTTTGTCCTCATCGGGGTTTGACAGTTTATATACAATAAATTTAACAGTCTGGCTGTTTTGCGCAGCTCCAATCCACAAAAGCTGCATATCAGCAAGCATGTCAGAAGCCTCAAGCTCGGCATCGTCGCTGATTTCTTTTGCTATTTTTTTGAGGCTTAAATCCGCGTATGTAATATTCTTTACTGCCTCTGCTTCCTTATCGAGAGTGGCATCTTTTGCTTTTATCTCTTTGTTTGCTTCCGATACCTTGTATTTGTTTTCAGGTGAAGAACCGACCCCCAGACGATAAGCAGGAGGAAGCGGCTCCGTAATATCTTCTATTCCTATTGCAAGGCAGGGAGATGCAGCGAAAATAAGAGTTAATAATGCGGGAAAAATTTTATTTTTTATCATTTTTCCCTCCGTTGTTTTGTGCCGGAGCCTTTTTGGCGTTTAAACCTGCGCCGAATAACTCATTTTTAAAAGCATACTGGTACAGGTTAAGCTTTTGCACGGTTTTTTTGCCGGCAAGACGTTCCAAATCCATTTGATAGCGCCGTACTTCTCTTATCTGTTCAAATTCCTGAAACAATAAATCGTCATACATAGCGCCGGAAACCAGCATTTCCATTTTGTCTTTAGGGTCGTTGCTCTTGGCTTTTTGCAGGGCGTCAGCGTAGTTTTTGTTGTATAAAACAAGCCTCTGGCGTGTATCTTTTACCTGTGATAAGGCAAGTTTGTAGCTGTAGTACGAGTTTATTATCTGGTCTTGCAAAGATTCTATCATGCCTGCAAGCTCAATAAGCTCCGTGTCCGTAAGCGGTATTTCCTTGGGGTTGTTGACTTTTGCAAGGTAGTTGTTAGCGAGTCTGCCCGTAGCATATGAGGCGGATTGCACCATGTAGTTTGCTCCGAACAGTGCAGGAACGAATGAGGCTCCGTTAATAAGCGCTGCTGCGGATTTTGCAAGCAGGGATGAGTGGTAGCGCTGTTGTTCGGGCGGAATCGAAAGCTTTTTCATTGCGAATTTTATAAGGCTGTTGTTTTCTACCGTTGCTTCCCACAGCATTTCTATGTCTTCTATATCTTTTTGCTGCTGTAGCTGTGCAATCCCTTTCAGGGCTTCGTCTTTGTTTAAGGTCAGCTCTTTTGTTTCTTTTTGTACTTTGGGTGTGTATTCGACTTTGTGCTTTTCTATGTTATTCAGGCCTATTTCATCCGCAAAAGAACAATAAAAAAGGTTCGAAAGAACTATTAAACTCGCAACTAATTTTTTCATATAATATATTTTATAGCATATAAATTCTGCGGAAGAAATTTTAAAATACATATTGTAAAATAAGTATAAAATTTGTGAGAAAGTTATTATGGAAAATATTTTAAAAGAAATTGCAAATCACTATTCAACACTGGACTGCGTTTTTGCCGTTGTGCAGGCAGGCTCACGAACCTCCTGCCAGAGTGACGAAATGTCCGATTACGACATTTATGTTTACTCGGATATGGAAATACCGGTTGAGTTCAGGACACAACTGGCTAAACTTTATACGGACGACTGCGAAATTAATAATCAATATTTTGAAACAGGCGACGAATGGGTTTTGAAAGACGGAAACACTTTAGACTTTATGTTTCGCTCCGTTAGCTGGATTACGGGCTGCATAGAAAACACATACACAAAACACTACGCATCAAACGGTTATACAACCTGCTTTTTGCACAACGTTGCAACCTCAAAAATTTTGTACGATAAAAACGGGTGGTTCAAAGCTTTGCAGGACAAAATAACAGGCGGTTATCCGAAAGAATTGCGTGACAATATCATAAAACGGAATATGATGCTTTTAAAGGATAAAAAAAGTGCTTCGTATCTTGAACAGATTAAGCTTGCCGTAAAAAGAAACGACCCTGTGAGCATAAATCATAGAATCAGCGCGTTTTTGGCGTCTTATTTTGATGTGTTGTTTGCGGCGAATGAGATTTTTCACCCCGGAGAAAAAAGGCTGATAAAATACGCCAAACAGCATTGCAAATCTTTGCCACTGTATTTTGAAGAAGACATCACGCAGCTTTTTAAAGCTGTTGACGATGACAAAATCACTATTTTAGATAATATGGTCGAAAGACTCAGAGAAATATTGCCGTAAAAAATATAATCAGGGGTAATATAATTTTTCATAGCCTTAATTATAATACTTGTGAATCATCAATAAAGGAGGCTGACAATGGAAGAAAATATCGAAAATAATCAGAATAGCAACGGACATAAATGTACGTGCAAAACAGAGCACTGGATAAAATTTGCGCTTGTGCTTTTTGTACTGTTTATTGCGTGTTATCTTGCGGTGTATTATGTGCTTGACCAGATGCGTCACGCTTATTACATGCCGCCTGTTCCGATGCAAAATATTGACAGAATTATTAACGAACAGGAAAAAATGTTCGATTCAATGGGTGCAATGCCTATGCACAACAGTGTATTGATGAAAATGAATACACCCGTGGAAACGTTTAAAGATGACAATGAAAATGCCTATAAAATGATTATCGACCTGAAACCTTTTAATAACAGCCCGAACAATGTAAGCGTTGATGTTCAAAAAAATAAAGTGAGTATAAACGGACTGGGTGAAAAATCCGGCAAACACTCTGATAAGGTTTATTCCTTTTCACAGAGCTTTGTGCTGCCCGAGGATATTGATACGGAAAAAATTACCAGAAAACAATCCGGACATAAGTATATAGTCACCATGCCCGTAGAAGACTGATAATATTTATTATTCAATATTTTTAATCTAGTGTTGCAGTTGCCGCCTCGAGCCTTCGAGCCGTCACTGCTCACCTTTGCCTTCTTTTTCGGCTGAACTGTGGTGAAGCCTGAAAAATGGCTTCACTATGTGAACAATGTGTCACTCCAAAAATTCGTTCACGTCGCTTTGCTCCTTATCACGAATTTTTCTCGGACATCTTTTTAGTCTTTGGTTTATCGCAAAAAACAAAAGGTAGATGTGCTAAAACGCAGTTTTACCACATCAATGTACGGATTAGCGTAGCAAAAGGGGTTCGGTAATCAGATATTACCAAAACCAGCTACATTTAAAATTCACACGCACTCTGTCAGTTTCTGAAGACAAACAGGCATTGCAAAACCCGCAGCTACGAACGCTTTTGAACGACAGATGATTTATAGAGAACAGTTATTTACCTATGCAAAAATGTTCAAAGATATTTTCGAGAATCTCGTCGGTTATAACCTCGCCGGTTATTTCATCCAGCGCAAGCAAGGCAGCTTTAATGTCTATTGAAATCAGATCTTGAATTTCGCCGTTTTGTACGGCAATGAGTGCATTTGTCAATGATTTTTTTGCGTTATTAAGGCACTCCTGCTGTCTTTGGTTTGTTACAAACTCTGTTTCGAGAGCATTTTTATCAAGCACAGCCTCTTTAATTTTTTCTTTTAATTCATCAATGTTGTAACCTGTTTTAGAAGATATATTCAAGGCTTCGGGGTTTGGAACTTCCGCTAAATCCGCTTTAGATGCTATTTTTATATGCGGCTTATGCTCTATCATCTCATATATCAGTGCATCGTTTGCGTCAAAACCCTTACTCCAATCAAAAAGGAAAAGAATCAAATCCGCATTTTCCACACAGTTTTTTGTGTACTCAATTCCGATTGCCTCAACTTTGTCCACATCGCTGTTATCTCTAATACCTGCCGTGTCAATCAGTGTGACAGGAATACCGTCAACATCAATCGATTCCTGAATTACATCCCTTGTCGTGCCAGGAATATCTGTTACAATCGCACGTTCAAGGTTGAGTAACGCATTAAATAGTGAAGATTTGCCCGCATTCGGACAGCCGGCTATTGCAATTTTTATCCCCTGACGCATGATATTTGAGGCGTTTGCCGTTTTTAAAATTTTGTCAATCGCAGAGAGATTCTTTTCAATTTCTTCTTTTAAATATGAATATTCAGGCTCAACTACATCCTCGGGAAAGTCTACCGCCGCAATTATACGAGAGTACAGTGTAAAAATTGATGATTTTATTGTGGAAATCTCTTTAGTTAACGCTCCTGACAGGTTGTTGGCACTTTTTTGCGCAAAATCTGTAGTTTTTGCGTGAATAATATCAAGCACCGCTTCTGCCTGAGAAAGGTCTAACTTTTTGTTTAAAAATGCTCTTTTAGTGAATTCACCGCGCTGCGCAAGCCTTGCACCGTTTTTTATTGTTAAATCAAGAATTTTTTTTACAACATTAGGCCCGCCGTGCCCCTGAAATTCTACCACATCTTCGCCCGTATAGCTGTTAGGAGCTTTGAAGGGAAGGACAACAACCTCATCAATTTTCAGACCGTTATCGCAAACCCAGCCATGATTAATTTTGCCCGGCTGCAAATCGGGCTTTGAAAACATTTTAATAGCGATATCAAAGGCCTTGCTGCCTGAAATCCTGACTATGCCTACTCCGCCAGTACCGAGTGGTGTTGCGATTGCTGAAATTGTCTCAAATTCGTCATTAATATTCATACCACGGATTGTAGTATCAACAAGGTTTTTATGCAAATGTAAAGAAATGTTACTACTGTATTGTTTAAAAAGGCAATTATTTAATAAGTAAATACTTTATATATATGTAAGAGATAAACAAATAAACCGAGAGAATAATTTTTTTCAACATAACATACACTGACCTACCACACTAACCTACACACTTACTTACACACACACGAGGAATCAAAAAAGATTCGACGGGATTCAATTATTGAATCCCTTTTTTTTATGCACAAAATAAACATTTATAAAAATGCCGAACCTGAAATGCATGATATGTATATAATGAAAAATCTACAAATTTATAACTTTTATTTGCAAATTTTAAGAAATATTACAAAAATTTTTTTAAAAACCCTATAAAACTGCTTGTAATCCGTTTTTCATTGTTTATAATAATATTACTCACCAAACCTCTTTGCAGATTCTGGGGGCTGCTTACAATCACATAAGACCTTAATCAGTCTGAGACAAGTCAGCCCGTACATTATGCAAATGAAAGGAAAACAAAACAATGGCTAATATTAAATCCGCTAAAAAAAGAGTTCTTGTAGCTGAAAGAAACAGATTGAAAAACGTTGCTGTGAAATCTGAAATCAAAACTGCTGTAAGAAAAACTTTAGAATTAGCACAAGCCAAAAACGAAGCAGAATTGAAACCGGCTTTGAGCCATGCATACAAATTGTGTGACAAAGCAGTTTCTAAAGGCGTTTTGCACAAAAACACCGCTGCCAGAAAAAAATCAAGATTAACTTTGGCTGTTAACAAACTGTTAGCAAAATAAGTCAGTCAAAACTTGAAATAAAACGCCTTCTTGAATTACTGGAGGGCGTTTTTATTTTGCTGAAATAATTTAGACTAAAAAAGCACACTTTAATAAGGTGTGCTTTTTAGTTTAAAACTTTGTAGAAAATTATTTTAGCCAACGAGTCTGCTTTCGTCAGATTCTGAAGCTTTAACCATAATTGCGTGTTCAACGGGATTTTCTTTTTTTATTGAATTATCAAACCCGTATTCATCAAAACCTAACTCGTCTTTAGGTTTTTTCATCTGGTATTCGTCAACCAATTTTTTTGCCAATTCCGCAATTTCATAAACTAATTGATATCTGTTTTCGCAGTTTTCATTCAATTCCCATGCTACCTTAATTATTTGATTTTGATGAGTCATTCTATTCTCCAAAACTAAAAAAATAATAAAATACTGACATTATTAACTATAATATAAGAGCAAAACAATATCAATAAGATATTTTTAAAGATTTGTATAGGTCATAAAATTGTAAATCAATGAAGAAGCCGCAACAATAAAGTCTTTGCCCTGCGGTGAATTATACGGCCTGTTAACAAGCATAACGACAATATATCTTTTGCCGTTCGGCGTAAAGACAACACCGGCATCACCGAGCATTTTGCCGATATCACCTGTTTTGTGAATAAATATTGCATCCTTAGGCAAACCAGCCTGAATCAGCCTGTTGTTGTGAACGTGACCCATATAATCAATCATCTTTTCTCTTGACTTGAGAGAAAGAAAGTTTGTATTGTCAATGTTATATAACAGCGTGGCCATTTCTTTTGCGGTAGTAACATTTGTACCGACAAGGTCGGGGAGCCAGTCGTTTATTCTGGTTTCTTTCATACCCCATTTTCTTAAAGACCTGTTCATTGCATTCATACCGCCTGTCGCAGACAGAAGTATATTGGTTGCAGAGTTATCCGATTCTGTAATCATAACTCTTGCAAGGTCGTCAACCGTATAAACAGTTCTGCTGCCTTTAAACTGCAAGCTGCCCGAGCCTTCGGATTTGTAATAATCCGTCATTGCAATCTTATCATTAAGTTTTATTGTACCGGCATCAATTGAGCGGAATAATTGTATCAAAACAGGAATTTTGATTATGCTTGCCGTTGCGTAAACCTCGTTTGAACGCAAATCTGCATGTTTGCCGGATTCATAATCCCACACGTATATCGATGGTTTGAGAGAAGGATATGCTGCTGCAAGGTTGTTCAATTTAGATTCCAACAAAGTCAAATGGTAAGTTTCGTACAATTTTTGCATTTGAGGCTTATTGGACTGAGTTCCCTGTAAAAAGTTCATCCCCAGAATATGGCTGTTGTGCAAATAATTTGATGTTGGATATGCAATCTGTGCCAAATCTGCTTTTACGAGCGGATATTTGTTTGTACGGGTTAACAATGGTCTTGTTACCTGATTGTAATACACCGGCACCACGTACACTACAAACACCGCCAGAAGAACTATATTCAGCAAAAAAGCAATGGGATTTGCTTTACGTTTAGTTGTTTTTTTATGCCTGACAAGCGCAGGTCTTATATTAGTCGTATATTTTGTTCCATGCGCTGTTGTATAGTTAGTGTATCCCTTTATATAGTCGCTTTTATACTGTGGCCTTGCCAAAGTAATATCCCCCAAAATCTGATTATAATATTCGATATTATTATAATAAAATCATTATGTTTATTATTCCATACAGCATTTACAGTATATAACGGGCTGAAAATGCGTCAGTAATACAATAGCATAACTTTTTTGTTAAAACCAAAGAATTTACATTAATTAATTATTGTACAGTTCGTATAAATTGATTATATACATTTACAAACACATTTGGTATTATAAGAATAACAGTAAAGTACAAGGACATTTTATTATGAAAAATATTGTAATTTTCAGCGACAGAGATTCTGCTCAATTAAACGAACTTCTTGCAAATAATGAAGAATATGATGTCAGGGTTATGGGCGTTGATGAAGCCAAAGACGCTCAAAAATTTAATCCTTCGGCTCTTATATTCAATTGTTCTATCGAAAAATTAAAAGAAGTGTCTATGGTTACAAAGCTGCCTGCACCGGCCTTGATTGTTGCGGACAAATTTAACGATGACATTATTTTCAGAGGTGATTCTTACGATTATGTAACAACCCCGCTTGATGAAAAAGAGCTTAACTTAAGATTAAAAAATCTTTTGAAAATAAAAGAATTAAAAGAAACAATCAATCAGGTATCTACTACAGACGCATTGACAGGTCTTCACAACAGAAAATTTTTGCACGAACGTTTAGAGGCTGAAATCTCCCGTTCAAAAAGATATGATACCAAATTAAGCTGTCTGCTTCTTGATATTGACTTCTTTAAGGTCGTAAACGATATGTACGGATACGACTGGGGTGATGTTTTGCTTAAAAAGATAGCTGAAATGCTCAAAGGTTTTATAAGAAAAGAAGATATCTTAACCAGATACGGTGATGAAGAATTTATCGTTCTTTTGCCTAATACGCCGGAAGAAAACGCTTTCTTATTTGCTGAAAGATTCAGAAGAGAAATCGAAAAAATGGAGTTTATTCCCGCAGGCGAAGAAGAAAGACACCCGATTACAATCTCCGGCGGTATCGCATCTTATCCTTTCTTGCAGAATGTTGAAGAAGATGCAAATACTCTCATCAGGTATGCTGAACACGCATTGTATAATGCTAAAAAACGCGGAAAAAACAAAATTGTTATGTTCTCGCAAATTAACATAGAATACTAATTATAAATTTTAAAAAGCCCCGGATTACGGGGCTTTTTTATAACTCTTTTATTTTATCAATAATTTCTTTAATCTCGTCTGTTAAATCAGTTTTATATTTTAAATTTAAAGCCAGCTCTTTTGCAAATTCCGCTTTTTGAAAGTCACCAAGCTCATGTATTCTGAAAAATTCAGCAAGAATCTTTGTCATTGGTGCATTTTGCTTGAAATCGGCAAGTGATGACTCACAAATGTTCTTATAACTGTTGTTAACCGTGCGTTTTATCAAATTGAGAGAGAATATATCCTCAAACTCACCATGCCGGATAAGATAAATATCATCAATATCTCTCAAAACTGGCAAAATCGTTTGTGCCGTTGCCTGTGCATCCGCATCTAACAGAATAAAAACAGGTATTTTAAGTTCGTTTTTTAATTCACAGTATAATTTTGGCACCTGATTTTTTCCGCCTGCTCCGAGTAATTTCACACCGTATTTATAAAAATCGTATCCGTATAGCTTTGCAAATTCCGGAAGCAGTATTTCCTCGGTTACTCCTTCGCATAATATGACTTTTTCTACAGGAAAAAGCAGGTTATATTTTTGCCTTAAATCCTTAGTATCAATTGACGGTTTTTCTTGCAGTTTTAAAAGGTATTTTAAATTTACTGGCAAATTATCATAATTACACTGTCTGTTTATTATTGAAATTACCCCGTTTATGTTTAATTTAGCTTCAATTAGGCTTTTTAAACTGTCTGTCATTTCATAAGTGTTATAAATATCATTATTTACTGCATTATTAAAGTTTAAGTCCGCCGCAGCCTCAGGCAGGTATTGTTTTACGGATTCATTCCATATTGTTTCAATCAGTGATACAAAAATTTTTGTATCAAGTTGTGCAATCTGTTTTTTAGACAGTTTCGGGCATAACAGATATTTGCATAAAATATCCGTAAAAACTCTGTTATACTTAAATTCAGGATACTTAAAACGTGTAAGCCTGTCTAAAGAAAGTATTAAATTTTCTTGTGAAACCGGCAAAAATTTGATTTTTGTTGTATCTAAATCTTTTATCAAAACTTTAAACTATTATAAAAATTTGTTAACATTACTTATAAATTATAGCAAAAAAAGCAAATTTTAATATGTTCGGGTTTTAAACATATAGAAAAAGGTGGAAAATTAGAAGTGTATAATATTTCAGCATTAAACAATAACAATGTATATATGCCGAAAACACAGATTCTTAACGGGTTGAACGGTGTTTCACACAAAACTGCAACAAATCCGGTTGCAGCGTCTTCTGTGCAAAACTCAGCTTATATTCCGCAATTTTCAGCATCTGCCTTCGGCGCAACTCAGATAAGAACCTCACTTTCCACCAGAGAAGAAAAGAATAAATACAATGAAATTTCCTCGATTGTAGATAAAAAAACACGTAAGGATTTGCAGGAGCTTTTAAAAAACGGAAAATTGCTCAGCACTAATTCTAATGACGGAACAACCACATTGGATAATTTATACACTATAGCTACCGTAAAAAGGGCACAGGGATTAGATAAAGCCAATATTATAGAGGAAACAATCCGCTCAATTAAACACCCGTTTAGCATACCTCAAAAATTCGGAGATATTCCGTTTAATATGCAGACTGAAATCATTAATCACGAGAAATCGCAGGGAAAAAACATCTCCTCATATGATCTTGATGTAAAATCCAGTACCTGTCCGGCAGCAAGCATAGAGTTCAACCTTGCGCACAAAATGCCGGCGGAATTTGCGAGAATGGTTGCAGGTCTTACGTCAGAGGACTTGTGCGTAACTAAAAGAATTAACGTAAATGACTTATCTCAGGGGCTTTTGGATACTGTCTGGATGTTAAACGAATTTGGTACGGAACACAAGCTGGAAAACTGGAATACACTTGTTGTCAAGCTCAGACCTGACAGAAACGCAATAATAAGGGCAAGAATCCAAAACTCATATAAAGACCCTGACGAACGTTCACTTGTGGATGTGCTTATGCAGTCAACATTTATGAACATAGGTGCACAGAACACATACGATTCACTTATTGATAAAAGAATACCGAAATACAACGATGATGACAGCGGATTAATCGATATTGAAAAGAACTTTGCCGAAGAGCTTGCAACAGGCAAAGGCAAAGTTTGTGTAACATATCAAAAAATAGATGATAACGGAAAACTTATCGGCTATGAATGCGACCAGAGCGAAACTCTTGCACATATACAAAATACCCTCAATCAGGGTGATAACGTTATTATCGGCTACACCTACTGCGACAGCGACAACAATGTAATTGGCGGACACGAAATCACCATAATCGGTATCGAAACCGACAAAAAAGGACAAAAATATTTTATCTGTAACGATACGGATGACGGCATACCCGATCCGATAAAATACCGCGTAGATGATTTATTGCCCAAAATCCACCATGCCGGCATACCGAAATCTGTTCTTGTAGATAATGTCGAATTTATTGAAGGCTGGCGCGAATTGCTGCAAATATACAAAGAAACAAAAGCCCAGCAGGAGGTTCAATACGCAATAAACGGCAACAGATTAACTGTGTTGAATCAGGCCGCATAAACAGGTGAGTGCTTCCGGTTATTCTGTTCAACCCGAAACCCCTTGTTGTTTTTTTATTTGTCTACATAATCTCTTGCGCAATCAAACATGGAATCCACAAGTCCCTGATTTGTTTGAAGATTCATACCCGCACTCTGAAGGAGCTGTCTGGCTCTTTGTTCCCAGAACGGATAAATTTCTTCTTTATCAATATCAAGTATTTGTGCAATAAGTGTCAATTCCTTCCAATCAAGCGGAATTGGCCTTGCCCCGCGCAAGATATCGACAATTTCCACTCTTTTCTTTCTCGGAAAACTTTTTAAAAGCTGTACGGTTGAAATCCCTTTATCTTTTTGGTGTTCCCTTAAAAATTCAACAGCCTCGTCAATTATTATCGGCTCCTGAGGAATTTTATATTCTACAAATTCTTCGGGTTCAATATCCATTACGGTTGCTATTCTTTCAAGAGTAATTCCCCGTGTTGAAAAAGGTATGGCGTTGTCTATGAGATTGTATACATATGAGAGTGTTACTCCTATCATTTCAGCAAAATCTTTTTTATGTAAATGGTTTGATTCTAAAAAATGAGCCACCTTTTCACTGCTTTTAAGATTAACTATTGCTTTGCTTTTGGTTGACATTCGACCCCTCCGTCCCTAAAATATATAAAGTATTTCGAAAATTTATTTGAAATATTATTTTTTCTATTATAGTGATAAACTGTTTCAATCTTTTTGTTATTGGTAAAAAGTATGTAACGTTTGGAGCTATCTTATTTATCTGAAAACTTAAACATATATTTATACGGAAAATTTACTATGAAACTTATTGCAGGACTGGGAAACCCCGATGATAAATACAAATTCACACGGCATAACGCCGGTTTTATGGTGCTTGACTATTTAAAATACCGGTGGGATTTTGATTATAAATTTGAATCAAAATTTAACGCAGAAATGTCTAAAATCAACCGTAACGGTGAAACACTTATTATGCTGAAACCGTTTACATATATGAATCTTTCGGGACAATCGATTATTGCTGTTATGAATTTTTATAAAATCCCTAAAGAGGATATCCTGATAATTTATGATGATATAACAATGCCGGTCGGGAAAATGCGTTTTAGGGCAAAAGGCTCGGATGGCGGGCATAACGGCATTAAATCGATAATTAAAGTTCTTGGCGGCGACAACAATTTTGACCGCCTGAAAATAGGTATAGGCCCCCAGCTCAACCTGCCATCGGAAGTTTATGTACTGCAAAACTTTACGCAAGAACAGCTTGAGGACTTAAAAGAAGTCTTAAAGACTGCTCAATCTGCCGTTGAAACCTACCTCGAACAGGGGCTGCAATCTGCACAGACCCGATTTAATTAAATTTGTCCGAGAAAAATTCGTGATAAGGAGCAAAGCGATGTGAACCAATTTTTTGAGTGACACATTGTTCACATAGTGAAGCCATTTTTCAGGCTTCACCACAGTTCAGCCGAAAAAGAAGGCAAAGGTAAGCAGTGACGGCTCGAAGGCTCGAGTCGGCAACTGTGACACTGGATTAGATAGAATATTATAAATATTTAATGCTAATATATTCTTATGCAAAGAAAGTTTGAAATAGTTTCCAAATACAAACCAGCCGGCGATCAGCCAAAGGCTATAGAGGCACTTGTCGAGGGCTTGAATCTTGGCTGTGACGCTCAGACTCTGCTCGGTATAACAGGTTCGGGCAAAACCTTTACAATTGCCAACGTGATTGAACGTATACAAAAGCCTACGCTTGTTATTGCACATAACAAAACACTTGCCGCACAACTGTATAACGAATTTAAAGAACTTTTCCCTAACAACGCGGTTGAATATTTTATAAGTTATTATGACTATTACCAGCCTGAGGCATATATCCCGAGAACAGATACCTTCATTGAAAAATCGGCAACCATCAATGAAGAAATAGACAGACTGCGCCACAATACAACCAGAAGTCTCTACACAAGAAACGATGTTATTGTTATTGCCTCTGTAAGCTGTATTTACGGCTTAGGCTCGCCTGAAAGCTATTATAAAGGCTCGGTAATGTTGAAAGTCGGTCAAAATATGGACAGAGATGAGCTGTTACATCATCTCGTAAGCGCTCAATATACAAGAAACGACCTTGAGCTTGATCGTGCAAATTTCAGAGCAAGAGGCGACTCAGTTGAAGTTATGCCGTCTTATGAAAAAATAATCACAAGGGTAAGCTTCTTTGGTGATGAAATAGAAAAAATCACGAGAATAGATCCTGTGTCAGGTGAAATTCTGGAAACGCCGAAGGAAGTCGTTTTATTCCCTGCGGTTCACTACCTTTCTGATGATGACGACAAGGAAGAAACCATACGCTTGATAAGAGAAGAATTAAAGTCACGTTTAAACGAGTTATATGCACAAAACAAACTTGTTGAAGCGCAAAGACTCGAACAGCGGGTTAAATACGACATAGAAATGATTAAAGAGATGGGCTATTGCTCGGGTATTGAAAATTACTCCCGTATAATAGAACGCCGCCCGCCGGGTTCAGCGCCCAAAACGCTTATCGACTATTTTAAAGGCGATTTTTTACTTGTGATTGATGAATCTCACGTAACAATCCCCCAGCTTAAAGGTATGTACAGAGGAGATGCCGCACGCAAAGACGTTCTGATTGATTACGGTTTTCGTCTTCGCTGTGCAAAGGATAACAGGCCGCTGACAGAAGACGAGTTCTGGGCAAGGGTGCATCAAAAAATATTTATATCAGCCACACCTGCTGCTTTTGAAAGAAGTATATCAGATCAGATGGTCGAACAAATTATCAGACCTACAGGTCTTGTTGACCCTGAAATTATAGTCAAACCGACAGAACATCAGGTTGATGACTTGATTGAAGAAATTCAAAAAATAACCGACAAAAACGAAAGAGTCCTTATAACCACACTTACCAAAAGAATGGCCGAGGATTTAACAGAGTACATGAACCAGCTTGGTGTACGCGTAAGATATCTGCACAGCGAGATACAGTCGCTTGAGCGTGTGGAAATTTTAAGAGATTTGAGGCTCGGTTCGTTTGATGTTCTTGTCGGAGTAAACCTCTTGAGAGAAGGTCTTGATATCCCCGAGGTATCTTTAGTTGCTATCATGGATGCAGATAAAGAAGGATTTTTGCGTTCGGAAACCAGTTTGATACAAACAATCGGTCGTGCTGCGAGAAATGCCTGCGGAAAAGTTATTATGTATGCAGATAAAATGACAGACAGCATGGAAGCAGCCATCAGTGAAACCAATCGCAGACGCCAAATACAAATGGCATATAATAAAGAGCATAATATTACACCTAAAACCATTAAAAAACCTATCGAAAACAATCTTCTCCAGCTAGTATCCAGCTACAGAAATCTCGAAGATATAGTTGCTGAAGAAATGGTAGAAATGAACCTCGGTGTCTCTGATATTCCCAAATTAATTCAAAAACTGGAAAAAGACATGCACAAAGCCGCCAAAGTCCTCGACTTTGAAAGAGCTGCTCAAATTCGTGATCAATTGAAAAAGTTAAGGGAAATGGCTAAGGCAAAATAGTTTTTCTAGTAGTAGTTGTTCCTGCTTTCTATATCAAAATGTAACTGACCCCAATAATCTGACATAAATGCCAGATTCATTGTGATAAAAAATATTGCTGCATATTTGAATATTGCTCCAAATTCAAAAAAATTGTATATAAGGTATAACGTAGGTGCAACAATAAAAACAGAAAATATCGTCAGAACAATTAACGATACAACGGTATAAACAAGCACATCAGCTACACCGTTGATAATTTTAGAAACATTAAACCCCTCTGCTATTTTGTAATGCTCGGCAAAGCTGATGTAAGCAGTCACCAGCACAACAAATACCAAAAAGCGGATAATCCATATTGCTATAAGCTGAGGTATGCTTTCAAAATTAAACAACCCGACAACAAAATTACCCAGAAAATAACCGATTAAAAGGGAAGGTATAGCGATTAAAAAAGATTGGGTACACACATTAACATACAAAACCAGATTCATCGTAGGAAGGGTCTGTATGTTCTGGTTGATACGGTTACCTATTATTATGCAGCAGAATCCCGCGTACAGGTAAAATATAATAAGGGCTACAATAAAATTGACAATATTAAAGGCATCCTGCCCAAACGACATCATACTATACAACATAAACATTATATAGCTGAATGCTCCCAGCTTAAGCAAGGAATAGTTGTCTTGGTATACTGATCTTATAGAATCAACTATTGATGCCATTAAATTTCCCTTTGGGTATTATTATAATATTTATCATAATAAGAAACAACTACTGCGAATACTTGATTTTTGCCGTAAAACCGCCGTTATTTCGGGCTTATTGTCCACATGGTCTATAAAAATTAACCACCTGATTGTAGCATATTGATTGAAGATAATCATAATATTATTATGAGGAGATGAGTTTATGTTACACAAACTTTCCGGACAGGATTTAGTTAGTCAGAATATGATTCAGCAAAACAGCAATGTAGAAAAACTTGCTGCTAAAGGAAATAATCCATATTCTAACATCGACAAAAATCTTCTAATCGACGAAACAAACATCTCAAATGAAGCATTTAATCTGTACCAAAAAGATTTGGATATAAGAAAATTTGCTTCCCTCGCATTGTCTGACCCCGACAACTTGAGCCATAACTCTCTTGTTGCGGAAAAAGTGTTCGGTGCAAGCGATGAAGATTTTGAAAATAAGGTTATTGAAGGTATATTCAACAATCGTAATTTTCTGATGGATTTGTTCGGTTAAACAGATTAGGGTAAAATGGACAATTTGGATTTTGAAAACAATTCAGGCCTTGCAGGAGTTAAGCTTGATGATTCCGGCGGTGTAGCGTCTGACAAATTAGTACGCGCTTATGAGTTTTATGAGGCCAAAAGGTATAATGATGCAATAGCGCTTGCTTCCGGAGAAACTCAGATTATTTCCTCATCTTACGGGCAGGTTCTTTTAGGAAACTGCTATAAGGCTTTAAATAATAAAGAAAGTGCAATGCAGCACTGGAAAAAAGCAATTGAGATTTCTCCGCTCGAGTACGCAGCTTACATAAATATTGCCAATGAATATTACGCGGCAGGCAATATTTCAGAGGCCATTTTAAACTGGACCATTGCCTCAACAATTGTTCCTGAAAACTCCGTTGTTAATTTGAATCTGGCTGCCGCTTATGATAAAAAAGGGTTTAGAATAAAATCCACAAAATATTTTGAAAAATATCTGCTGTACGAACCTAACACAACATCAAGAGAATATTTGCAGGTAAAACATACCATTACAAATTTAACCGCTAAAGTCGACTTTTTTACCAAAAGGCTTGCTGAATACAAGGCTAAGCGGGATATAAAAGTGATAGCGGCGCTTTATCTGAAAATGATTGCTACTTATGCTAACCTGCCTAATATATATGCAAACATTGCGGAGATTTTCTTCTTTGACAAAAACTATGAAAAAGCACTTGAGTTTTTTTCAACTGTGTATCTGAACTATCCGCATACGCCCAAAATAATTCTCGATGTTGCAAACCTCTGTTATCTTTTGAATAAGCCCTCTTATGCGTATTGCTATTATTCTAAAGCCCTAAACTACCTTTCAGAGGGGACATCTTTTTATGTCAAGGCAAGCGAAAAAATCAGAGTGCTTTCTTCTTTAGTAAGAGAGCCTGACATCATAGAAGCGCATCTGCAAGCGGCAAAAGAAGCCGAAGCAGACAATGATTATGAAAGAGCAATAGATGAATATGAAAATTATATAATTCTTACGGATTCGGAAAGTCCCGAGATTCAGCAGGTAATAGACAAATATAAGATTTTTATTAATCCTGAGCCTTTTGTTGTTAATGTTTTATATTCACAAATACCTGATTTGATGAACCGTAAAAAATTAAAAGCCTGTGTAGATGTTTGTGACAGAATATTGAAGCTTGCTGACAGCCACACCAAAGAAGCTGTTTACGCCGTTAAATGCAGAACTGATTGCAAACGCATTTTGTTGGCAAGGGAGCAATTCGGTGTTTAAAACAATAAAAAAAATATTTTACAAATACATACTCAGACGGACTTATTATCGAAGCGGAAAATGCATAGGCTGCGGTGAATGCTGCCGCCAGATATATGTAAGACATATAAAAAATGTTGTACAGACAGAAGAAGAATTTGAAAAACTCAAGCTTTTGCACCCATTTTATACATATCTTAAAGTAACAGGTAAAGACGATATAGGCTTGATTTTTGAATGTCAGAAACTTGATAAAGAAACCAACCGCTGTACAATACACGCAAAACGCCCCGGAATCTGCCGGCGTTACCCTGTTGAGGCTATTTTTATGATGGGCGGAGAACTCGGCAAAAATTGCGGTTACAAATTTACTCCGATTGAGTCGTTTGAGGAGGTTTTAAACGGCTTAAAAAAGTGATTTTCCGAGTTTTTTTGCAAAATTATTAATTTTTACATTATGAACTCTTACTATATTTACTTTTTTTTCTATAAGTTTTTGAGTTAACATTGCCGTCGCTTTGTCAAGCGAATCTATATCATCTGCTTGTATTGTTTCTTTTATGAAGTTTTTGCGCGAATGTCCTATAAGTATAGGACAGCCGAGAGATTTAAACTCATCAATTCTGTTTATTATTTCAAAATTTTGAGCGGTTGTCTTTCCAAAACCCAGACCGGGGTCTAAGATGATATTATGTTTTTCCACCCCTAAAAATGTTAATAAATCAATCTTTTTAAAGAAATAATTAAAAATATCTTCTACAACGTCTTTGTAGTTTGTATTGTTCTGCATTATGTCGGGCGAGGCGCTTGAGTGTCCGATAATAATCGGGCATGCAAACTCCGCGGCAACTTTAGACATATCAGCATCCCATTCTGTGCCTGAAATGTCGTTTATTATATCTACCCCTTTTTCAAGTGCCGTTCGCGCAGTTGAAGCGTTTCTTGTATCAATACTTAAGATTGTGTTTTTATCAAATTCGCGAATTTTTTCTATAACACTTATTACGCGGTTTTGCTCTTCTTGCGGCGATACTTTTTCACTGTACGGTCTTGTGGATTCTCCTCCGATATCAATTATATCCGCGCCGTCATTCAAAAGTTCTTTATAGTGTTCAAGAGCTTTATCTAATGAATTGTACATTCCTCCGTCCGAAAAAGAATCGGGGGTAACATTTAATATACCCATTAAATAAGGCTCTTTCCCGTTGACAACAATATCTCTTATTGAAGTTTGCGCTATACTCTCTGAGAGAAGGTCTTTAAGATTTTGTGCAAGTACCGATAGTTTTAGCGGCTGGTACTTAAGCTTTTCCGAAATCTTTTTCAGCTCGTCGATGCTGCCACTCAAGATGCAATCGGATGAGCTAACCTTCCCCGTTATAACTTCTCTGTGGACAGCGCAATCGGTACCGCTGCTGATGGCTGTTTGTTTAATAATATTGGCCTGAGCACAACTCAAATCATATATTTTAAGAGTTTTAAAAATATGTTTGTCAACGGCTCTGTTGATATATGTTTTATCAAGACCAATATCAGCAAGGTCTTGTTCCGTACATTTTAAAAATTTAAGTTTAAAATTATTCTCCATAAATATAAATTAACACAAAATATGTTAAACGGAGAAATTGTAAACTACTAGATACCGCAGGTGTCTAAAGCACAATCTATAAGAGCGGCTGTAACCTGTTCAGTTGCTTTTTTGTGAGCATCTTTGCCTTGAACAACATCAGGAATGCCGTCTTTGTTTTCATCTGTTGCTGCTTCTTTTAATGTACCGAGACCGGCTGTTGCACCGACAAATGTTTTTGTACCTTTTTTCAGAAGGTTAGCACCCATTGCTTCTTGTGCTTCATTTTGCAAACGATTTTTGAGTTCTGCATTAACTTCTTTAACAGTTAATTTTTGCCCTTTTCTGGCAGCAGCTTCTTTGATTTGCTTTCTTAAGTTTGCAAGTTCTGCTTTATCTTTATGTGCAATTTCTGCTAATTCTTTTTTAATACCTTTTTTGCTTAAATCCTGGAACCAGACTAAAGTTTTGTCACCGGCTTTGAGGAGAGTTGCTTTAATACCTTCCTGTTTCTTTGCAGCCTGTGAAAGGTATTTCTGGGCTTTACCCATATTATTTAATACGTATTTACCTGCCTTACCTAAAATAGGCATTGTTTGATTTAACAGACCGTATAATCTGCCGGAAACTGCTGCTGCGGTCAAACCGCTGGCTACGCTTAATGCACCGACAATAGTAAATGATTTTAATGCACTCGGAGCCTTTTTGTTTTCGTTAATGATTTCAGCTAATTTTTCAAGCTTTTGAGCTTTAAATTCATCATCGCTTTTGCCTGTGCGATTCTCTTCCGTCAAAACATTGGTGATTCTTTGAAAATCGTTTTCTTTTTGACCGAAGTTTCTGTTTGTTCTATGAGCGCCATATGCGGATGATGTATTGTAAGAATTAATTTGTAACATATTTTAGATGCCTACCGTAAACTGTTATTAATGCTTCGTAATTGTAATTGTGTAACTAATTTATTAATCTTGTTTGCGCTGACCGATATCTGCAATACCGTCGCCGTCTTTATCTCTGTTGGCTGCAACTACTGCCGTAGTACCTGCTGAAACACCGGCAATATCAGTTGTCACTTTTTTAATCAAATTGTCAGTAGCGGCTAAATCTCTTTGTTCAACAAGCTTTTGATAATTTGCTGCCTGTTTTGATTTGCCTGAAAGTTTTTTAGCAACTTCTGCCGCAACCTGTTTGTCTGTTAATGTTTTGCCATCTTTTTCAGCTGCTTTTCTGACTGCATTTGCTGCTGATTTTTTGATGCCTTCAATCTGTTTGTTAAGAGCTTCTCTTGCTGCATCAGTACCTTTTTGAGCATATTCCTGAAGCGAAGCCATACCTTTTTTGGCATTTGTCATAATAAAGCCTTTAATGCTCTTTTTACCGACTGAAGGATTTTCGTTTATAAATTTGGTTAATTTCTGTAATCCTTTATTAGCCAACCTTGTAATCGGAGTCATAACGTGCTCTTTTATTTGAGGGTTGTTAGAAATTTTATTGTAAGTTGCCTGCAAACCTTTTTTACCTGCTAAACCTGCTGCTGCAGCAATAGCCGCAATTTTTGTAAATGTTTTTATCGGGCCGTCATTCAATTTGTCCGCAACACCTTCCAAATCACGGAAGCTTGCTTCGTCATAACCGTTTAAACCGGCTGTTTCTAACCAGTCAGCTGCTGCTGTCATTGCATCCTGATTAGATTTGAATGATGGTTTTATTGGTGAACAACCTACACTTTGATGAATAGATGTCATTTCTAACACTCCAATTTTTATCTTACTTTCACATACATTTATAAAAAACGTATAATTTTAAAAATTGCTATTTGTAAAAGTTTTTATTAAATTTTCTTAACAAAAATTTTACGATAGCTCACTGGTATTCCTTTTCTCCTAATTTTACAATTACAATTTGACCTTTATATTATATACCATTTCTTTATAAAAAAAAAGCTGCCTTGCAGCTTATACTTCATAATCTTGGGAGGAGATTTGGGGATTTGTTACATGTATCATAATTCATTATTGCAAAAATGTTTATATTTATAATTGTAAATTTAATAAAAATTTACAATCACTTTAAAAGCATGTAGATTTTATGATATTGCTATTTTTTCTTTTTAGGCATGGAAGCAGGGTCATTTTTTGTTTTGGCAGTACCCTGTATCCTTTTTACGGAAATAACTTCGGGAATGGATTGCAGCTTGGTTATAACGGTTTTCAGCCTGTTAATATTATCAACTTCAATGCCCATTTCTATAATGCCGATTTTCTTTGCAGGATTAGACTTTATGTTTGCGTAGGCAATATTTGTATTACATTCAGTAAGTTCAATCATTACATCTTTTAAGATACCGAGTTTATCCTGAACATCTATACGGATAGAAGCAACATAAGTTTTGTTGAGTCCTTTATCAGCCCATTTTATATCGATTAATCTTTCATCAGGAACATTGTCTAAAGAAGGGCAATCAACTCTGTGTATTGATACGCCTTTGCTGCGTGTAACAACCCCGACTATAGGTTCACCGGGGACAGGGGTGCAGCATTTTGCGAAATAATATAACATTCCCTCTAAACCGACAATATCATTTTTGGATTTTTTGGTTTTGGTATGAGAAATAAGAGGCTGCTCATCATCCGCAGATTTTTTAATGCGGTTTGTAATTTTGTTAACGGTGGTTTCTCCGTAGCCGAGTGCCGCAAGCAGGTCATCAATGCAGGAATAATTCATTGACTCGGCTATTTGTTTGAGTTCACCGGTTTTAACAAGTTCATCAAACTTTGTTTTTCCGATTTCAGCCTCAAGCATATTGTGCCCGAGGGTAACATGCTCTTCTCTTTTGTTTTTCTTGTACCACTGTTTTATTTTGGACTGAGCAAGTTTTGTAACGACAAAATTAAGCCAATCGAGCCTCGGTGCCGGAGTTTTTGAGGTCATAATTTCAACAATGTCGCCGTTGTGAAGCTTTGTAGACAAAGGACAAATTCTGCCGTTAACAAGCGCTCCGGTTATCCTGAACCCTACATCGGTGTGAATCCTGAAAGCAAAGTCAACAGGTGTTGCATCTTTAGGCAGGTCTATAACATCGCCGCGCGGTGTGAAAGCAAATACCTGATCGGAAAACAGGTCAAGTTTGACCCTTTCCACATATTCGCTTGCAGAAGAAACATCTTTTTCCATTTCTGCAAGTTTGCGCATCCATGAAAACTGAATATCTGTTTCATCATTTGCTTTTTGAGAGCCTTTTTCTTTGTATTTCCAGTGCGCTGCAACACCGTACTCTGCAACCTGATGCATTTCATGGGTTCTGATTTGCACTTCGATAGGTTTGGACTTCGGCCCCAGAACCGACGTATGCAAAGAGCGGTACATGTTACTCTTTGGCATTGCGATATAATCTTTAAATCTGCCGGGAATGGGTTTGAACTGTGAATGGATTATGCCGAGAACCTCATAACATTCATTAACCGTATCTACTATTACACGGACGGCAGAAATATCATAAAGCTCATGGAAGGCCACATTCTGGCGTTTCATTTTGGCGTATATTGAGTAATAATGTTTTGAACGGCCTGAAATAGTGGCTTTAATCTTGTGCTGTTTTAAAATCTGGCTGATTTTTTCAACAAGAACCTGTATTGTCGCATCTCTTTCCGCTTTTTTTAAAGCAACAAGCTGCGCTATTTCAAAATATTTTTCAGGATTAAGATATCTTAAAGACAAATCTTCAAGCTCTGCTTTTATTTTTCCGATACCGAGTCTGTTAGCAAGCGGAGCAAAAATATCCAGCGTTTCCTGCGCAATTTTTTGTTGTTTGGCAGCTGCCATATAATTCAGCGTGCGCATATTATGCAGGCGGTCAGCAAGTTTTAAAAAAATCACCCTGACATCTTTTGCCATGGCAATAAACATACGGCGAAAGTTTTCCGCCTGTCTTTCTTCTTTTGATTTAAACTGGTACTTGCCGAGTTTTGTAACACCTTGTACAAGATTTAAGACATCCTCGCCGAAATGTTCTTGAATAGTTTCAGGGCTTGTTCCCGTATCTTCTATAATGTCGTGAAGAAGTGCAGCGATAATTGTGTCTTTGTCCATCATTAAATCCGTAAGTATTTTAGCTACTTCGACAGGGTGGACAATGTAGGGTTCTTCACTTATTCTGTACTGGCCTGCGTGCAGTTTTGCAGCAAAGACATAAGCGTCTTCAATTTCTTGAATATCTTTTTCCGGACGGTGCTGTGCGACAAGCATATCTTTAAGCGGCTGAAATATGCTGAAATCAGGCCCTTGTTCTTCAGTTTCGGGGACAAGTTCCATATTTTCTTCGCTCTCTTGCTCCGTATTATTTTGCTCTGTTAAATCTTTTTTGTCTTCGCTATTGTCTGTCATAGTTAATTATTGTACACTTTTAAACAGCACTATACAAGGGGTAACAGGTGGAAAATTGTTATTATACATCAGATAATGGAGTGATTTTAAAGATTAAAGCTGTGCCTAATTCTTCCAAAAATGAGATTTGCGGAGTTTTAGACGGCGCGCTTAAGGTCAAAATCAAAGCTCCGGCTGTAGAAAACAAGGCAAATGAAGAGCTTGTTAAGTTTTTTGCAAAGCTTTTAAAAGTCCCAAAATCCTCAGTAGTGCTAAAGCTTGGTGCTACTTCAAAGATAAAATCTCTTTATATATCTGGTTGTACTATTGATAAAATAAAAGATGTTTGTGGTAATATTAATGCATAATTAACTAACAAAGGAAATATACATGATAACAACTATCTGCTGGGTCATCCAGATAATTTCATCACTTATTTTAATACTTTTAGTTATGATTCACTCACCCAAGGGCGACGGCATCGCAGGCATAGGTGGGGCTTCGCATGTATTTGCATCACAAAAAAATGCGGAATCCGGCTTGAACAAGCTTACCATGTGGGTTGCTATTGTATTTTTTGTTGCAACTTTCATTGCCGGGTTCAATATATTTGGCTAAAAAACCACAACCGCCTTATTTTTTACGGGCGATGTGATGGTAGTATGGTGGTCGAATGAGCCGTAAATTTGTTAATAAGGCGGTCGCATTTGTGATTTGCCGTATATAGGGTAGTTGCGATTGTGGTTATTTAATTTTATATTTTCCTGAGGTTCAGAAGCCTGAGCATTTATCACTGTGCTTTTATTTGCAAATATGAGATGATGAACATTTTTGCAAATAACGGATAAATCGCATCTGATGACCTTTTTTGCGTGTGTTTCAGGCTTCTGTCAGGATTTATCGGGTTATACCCGTTTTATTTAAATTTTAGTCGAACAAAATTGTCAGCTGTTTATAGCAATTGTCCGGCATAATTTTTTGTACATTTAAAATACTCCTCTTATTTGTATCCAAGTCACAATGAATTTACTTACTTATTGCTTACGCTTATATAAAAACAAATTAAGAGTGTAGATTTCAATTTACTGAATTTTTGTAATATTTCTTTACAATTTAAGAAACAATTCGCTCTAAACTGCGTACAAACCTGACAATGGGCTTTTCTTCATACCAGTTTATAGAATCAACAAGCACTGTTTTGCAGCCTAAAAACTTGCCGAAAAGTATGTCCGTCAAAGGTCTGTCGCCTATCATAACCATTTCACCGCAGTTAATTCCGTTTTCTTTAAAAAAGCCCTGAGAAACTTTTGTCCGTGGTTTTTTTGCATTCGCAAGTACCGGAAAATCAACCTGTTTTGCAGCTTTTGCGATATATTCAAGGTTGTGATTATTTGAAATAATAATCAGGGAAAAATCTTTTTTTAAGTTTTCGAAAAGCTTGAGCGTTTGTTCTGAAAATGTACCTGATTTAGACTTCATAACCGTACTGTCCAAATCAAATGCAATGACTTTTATGCCGTCCTGCTTGAGCTTGTCATAATTTATCTCGTATATCGTTTTTGCTTCATAATCGGCTTTTATTATCATCTTACGTTTTTAATCCCTATTGTTCTTGCTATAGCATACTTATAGTTTGCGGGCTCATTGCTCAAAACAGCCCATATCTCGTCATTGGTGTTTCCGACCTCTTTTTCCTCATCAAGAGTAACATTATACAGTTTTTCAATTGTAGTTTCAAAACACTCGTCAGGTGTAATTACCTCTATTTTATCTGCAGGCAAAACCTTGTTTTTGATTTTTATTTTATAAATATTTTTGCCGTCCTTTGTTGATTTATCCCAAAATTCAAACAAAAAGTCAGAACCTGCAAGCCCTTTTGAAACATCATAGCTGTAGCCCCCGTGATCTTGTTCATCGAGATAAAAACCTGTTGTGTAGCCTCTGTTTCCGATTTTCAAAAGCTGGTTAAACATTTCGTCTTTATCGGGTGTAACCCCGTTATAATAAGCGTCTATAGCTTGTCTGTACGCTTTTGCAACAGCAGAAACGTAGTATAAACTTTTTGTCCTGCCCTCAATTTTAAAAGAATCAACACCTGCTTCGATAAGCTGAGGTATATAGTTTATCAAAGCAAGGTCTTTTGTGCTTAAAATATGAGTACCGCGTGCGGTTTCTTCTATTTCATAATATTCACCCGGTCGTGTTTCTTCCAAAAGTTTATATTTCCATCTGCAAGGCTGTGAACAACCGCCGTGGTTGGCTTTTCTTTCGCCATGTGTCATATAATCGCTTAAAAGACATCTGCCTGACAGTGATACACACTGGGCGCCGTGGACAAAAACCTCAAGTTCAATATCAGGTACATTTTTTCTGATTTGAGCAATCTGTTTTATTGAAAGTTCTCTTGCAAGTATCACTCTTGAAGCCCCAAAATCCCGCCAGAATTTGACAGCCTCTGTGTTCAGAGTATTGGTTTGTGTGCTTATGTGCAAATCTATATCGGGAAGTTTGTTTTTTATTATGTTTAAAATCCCGAAGTCGCTGACAATAAGTGCATCGGGCTTAGCGTCTTTAATTAAGTCAATATAATTATAAAGATTGCTTATATCCTCATCATAAGCATAGATATTTAATGTCATATAGACCTTTTTGCCGTACGAATGAGCAAGGTCAACTGCGCGTTTCAGGTTTTCTTCCGTAATTACATCACCTTTGCGCATAGTCCTGAGACTAAAATCAACCATTCCCATATAAACGGCGTCGGCACCGTAATTTATTGCATAATCAAGTTTTTCTATATTCCCTGCGGGTAAAAGTAATTCAACTCTCTTTTCCATGATGTTTTTATTTTAGTATAAACAATATTTTTGCTCTACCCTTGAAATACAAATATAAGCGTGTTAATATGACACTACAAAGACACTAAATTTATGCGAAGGTGGTGAAAAACTAAATGCCAGAAGTTAAAGTCGGTGAAAACGAAAGTATTGAAAGCGCTTTAAAAAGATTTAAGAAAAAAATCCAGAAAGCAGGTATTTTATCTGAAATCAAAAGACGCGAAACTTACGAAAAACCAAGCATAAAACGTAAACGCAAATCTGAAGCTGCCCGCAAACGCAGAGTGTAAGCTTTGAAAGTTTATATATTAAGGCCCTCTTAAATTTTTAAGAGGGCCTTTTAAAATTAAATTAAATTACAAATAAATTTAAATTTATTTCACAGGTATTATAAGTTTTTATGTTTTTTAATAATGTTGTCCATTGTGCGGAAGATTTTTTCCGTAATTTCCTGAATATAAGCACTTGATACAACACCGTTCATAACAATGTCTGCACACTGCATAGCGGGTCTGATATATGTTTGAGCTGTAGTATTTACGTTTTCAAACTGCATATCTGCTGCTTTGCCTGTTTTTCCTCTTGATTCGGCTCTTCTGTACCAGCGGTCTTTTATAATTTCAAACGGCGTAAATACATAGACTTTTATGTCCATGATATCTCTTATGCCTTCGTTAAGAACATATAAACCTTCATTTACGATGATTTTTGCCGGTCTTTTTAATACTCCGTGCGGGAAACTTTCGCAAGTTGTAAAGTTGTAATCCGGACTTCTTACAGCATCGCCGTTTTTGAGGCTTATCAGATGCTGCTTCATCAAATCAAGATTTATAGCCTTAGGAGTATCAAAACTGTACCCCTGTGCAAAAAATGCTTCGTAACTTCCTGCGGCTTTAAGCTCTTTAGACCAGTCATGATAATAATCATCACAGCAAACAATGGTGTAAAGGTCTGTTCTTTCTTCTGCAATACAAGAGCGGATTGCGTTTTGAACAAACGTTGTTTTACCTGAAGCGGATTCTCCTGCAATACCTATAAGAAATCTGAACCCCGGAGTTTCCAGAGCTCTGCGGGCAGTGTTAAATATAACAGACTCTTTTACATTAAGAAAAAGAGGATGTTTCTGCTTTCTGTCTTCCTCGAGAATTTTTTTCAAGCTTTCAACAATTTCGACCACAATCGCTAACGACGAGGCCTGAGTCTGTGCTTTAGTATCTTTTGATAATTCTTCTGTCAATTGCATGCGCTTATTCCATTCAATATATTAATATTAGAATAAAACAACGTTAAATTCTCATATCTTTCTTTAAAATGTAAAAAAAATTAATGTTGCTAGTTAAAGAGCAGAATATTAAGTAATTGTTATATTATTTCCGCTAAAAATTTTTAGTTTAATGTAACAATTTTTTAATAAATGTCCTCAAAAATCTTATTAAAACTGAATTTTTAATCAAAATTTTCACACTAAACTAATTTTAAGGCCATCAAAAGGCCTGCCGGCAAGTCTAAAACCTCTGATTGATACCTTGAGTCATTTTTAATTGCATCAAGAAAATCAGCCACCTTGGCAGCGTGAGAAACAACATTATCTGCAAGTATGATTGCCCCCTTGCCGAGAGAGTCTTTTAAAAGGTTAAAATATTGTATGTACTCTGATTTGTTTGCGTCAATAAAAACCATATCAGGCACAAAATCAAGTTCTGCCAATATTTCAAGAGCACGGCCCTGTTTGAAAGTTACATAGTCGGATAAATTGCACTTTTCAATATTTTCGCGGGCTATTGACTGCCGTTTTTCATAAAATTCTATAGTGGTCAAATGACCGTTATTGCCGGATTCTTTTAAGGCATCGGCAATCCACATTGCGGAATATCCGTTTGACGTGCCAATCTCAAGAACATTTTTAACTCCGGAAATTTTAATTAACATGCTTATAAATTCCGCTGTTTGGTGCGAAATATTCCAAAAATCATGCTGCGTTTCTTCAAGTTTTTCGGCTAATTGTAGAAAATCTGCATTCATTATAAACCCTTACTTAACTTTTCTGTTCAAAATCTCCATATCACTGATAGTGACAGCAGTTGGAAGAGTTTGGACTATAGTGTTATTGCGCATATCAAAAACATGGTATTTTTTGTTTGAAACATTTGTGATAAGCAATGTATCCGATTTTGGCAGAACTATAATCTTTTTAGAAAATCCGCCTTCAGGAATTGTGATTTTAGCAGTTAAGGAAAAATCTTTTAAATCAAAAATATCCAGTTCGTTTGAGGCACATAAAATATACAGCTTGTTGTTTAACAAAACCATATCGACCGGTTTGTCCGCTAGAGGCTGGTTGTAAATCAAATCTTTTAAGTCATTGTCGACAACCTGCAAAGAGTTGTTTGTTCTGGACAACAAATACACGTTATTGCCTCTCAAAGCAAGTTTTGAAACATTAGAAGCATTAAAAACGTACTTATTCAAATATGTTTCGTTCAATGCAAGAGTATAAATATCCCCTGTATTTCTGTCAGAATAAACAATTGAACCGCCGTCATCACTTAAGGCAATATTTTTAGGATAACCTTTTACCTTAATTTTTTCGGATAGTGCCATATTTTTTATATCAATGACAAAAATTGCCTGATCGTCAAGTGCTGCGACATATGCCTTTGTTTTATCTTTACTTAATATAATTTCGGCAGGTTGATACGACAAATCAATTTTTTTTGCGATAACCTCCTGATCAATATCAGCAACTTCAATATAAGTTTTTCCGGCGGCAGCAATTAACAAATACTTGTCATTAGAAACAGGCTGCACAAATCTCGGCAAATTTTCTAATTTTAATGTGTATTTAGGCACTACGGAGTCTGTAGGTATTACATTAACCATTTTTGAACCGATTGTTGTTACCAGCAAAGTTTTGTCTTGCAAATAAGTGCAGGGGACAACCTTAATATTTGTATTTATATTTGTTTTATCCACAAGTGAAGTTTCTTTTAATATGTCGTTAATACGGGAATTTGCAACATTTATAACAAGATCCCCCATCATAATCTTCATATCCTCGGGGATAATTAACCCTGGCGGAACGAGCATATCCTGAGGGAAAAGCCCTGTTTTTACAACAAACGGAATATTTTTTGTATCTGTAACGGTAATCTGACCTTTAGAATTTTTTATAACTTTTAGTAAAGCGAAATTTGAGTCAAAAACGACAACTTCAGGCAGCTGCGATAGCTTTTTATTAGCAGGATAAGTGGTTACAACCGCACCTGAAGGATTCTTTTTAGGGTTAGACGGCAGCACGGGAAGATACACTGTTCCGTCAGGAAGAGTGACAAGACCGTCAAACCTGATTGAAGCTTTTGGCAAATCGTTTTTAATTGTTTTGACAATATAAGAGGGCAGTTTTGTTGCATAAGACGACATAGCCGACAAACAGTATACAATCGTTAATACAGCTATATTTTTTAAGTTAAACCTCATCATACTATCCTTTTAATACTAACTGTGAATCGCGTTTTTGAATTTATCTATCAGTTTTTCACTTGGCTTTTTATTTTCAGATAATTCAAAAAGTTTTTTGTACAGCCTTCTTTCTTCATCATTTAGAGACTTAGGCGTGCTGAACTTTATCTCAACCAGATGATCTCCTCTTTTTTCGGGATGACCGAGATAAGGAACACCTGCATTTTTTATAGTCAGTATTTTACCATATTCTACTCCGGCTGGCACAACAAGTTCTTTTTGTCCGTGTACCGTTTCAACAACAATAGTATCGCCTAGCACCGCCTGAGGCAGACTTATATTAATTTCTGAATAAATGTTAAACCCGTCTCTTTTAAAAAACTTGTGAGGTTTAACATGCATTACAATATACAAATCCCCGCTTGAACCGCCGTTTTTGCCCGCATCACCTTCTCTGGCAACACGTATTTTTGCATTGTTGTCCACACCCGCGGGAATTTTAACCTTGATAGTTTTTTCTTTTTCCAGCCTTCCTTCACCGTTACAGGTTTTACATGGCGTACCGATAATTTGCCCCGAACCACCGCATCTGGGGCAAACCGTAACCTGCTGAATACTGCCTAAAATTGTTCTTGTAACATGCGCAACTCTGCCTTTGCCGTTGCAATCAGGGCAGACAGAAGGTTTTGTCCCCGGTTGAGCACCTGTACCGTAGCAATCTTTACACATTTCAAGGTGGTCAATCTTAATTTCTTTTTCGATGCCAAAAACTGCCTCTTCAAAGTCAAGTTCAATATCAAGTCTTAAATCATGACCTCTTTGAGGCGCATTCGGGTCAACATGTCCGCCTGTAGAAAAGCCGCCCATGCCGCCAAAGAAGGATTCAAATATGTCATTAATGTCACCGAAACCAAAATCAAACGGCCCTGAATTATCAAAACCTGCATTGGCGAGCCCTTCTTCGCCATACCTGTCATAGAGTGAGCGTTTTTCTTCATTTGACAAAGTTTCATAAGCTTTGCCAAGTTCTTTAAACCTCTCCTCTGCATCTGGAGCTTTATTCACATCAGGGTGAAGTTCCCTTGCTTTTTTTCTAAACGCGGATTTTATTTCAGCCTGTGTAGCCTCTTTGCTTACACCAAGTATTTCGTAATAATTTGCCATTTTCCCCACTATTCGCTAACAGCAACATTAACAAGAGATGGCCTCAAAACCTTATCACCGAGTTTGTAGCCTTTTTGCAGTTCGGCAATAATCGTGTTTTCAGGATAATCGCTTGTCGGAGTCTGCATAACAGCCTCATGCATGTTAGGATCAAATTCCTTATCTTTTGTATCAATAACTTCAAGCCCGATTTTCTGCAAAACATCGTAAATCTGCTTGAACACAAGATTGTAACTGTCTTTAACAGTGTTAACATCCTCGACATTTTCAACTGATGCCTTTGCCCTGTCAATGTTATCCAGAGCTTCTATCATTTTTTTCAAAGTTTCTTCAGCGCCGTATTTTAGCAATGCTTCACGTTCTTGCATTTGTCTTTTACGGTAGTTATCAAAATCGGCAGCAAGTCTGATGTACTGGTTGTTTACTTTATCAAGCTCTGCCTTAAGCGATGAAATTTCGTCTGTAATTTTTGTGTCGGCTTCATCATTTTCTGCTGTTTCTTGTGATTCGGCAGACTCCGGAACTTCCTTTGCAAACGGATTGTTGTCGGATATCAAATCTTCAGTTATATCCATTTCTTTATCTTCATTCTCCATAATAAAACCCTTTATCAATTTCAATATATTAATTATAAAATATCAAAGCATTTACTCAAGGGAATTTAATTATTTCTTAACTATTTATCAAATTGACTCTTTAGGACTATTGTAAGTTTCAAATGTTAAGAAATGTAATGAAAAAATATAAAATTGAATTTGAATTATTTAAAATGTTTTTATATATATACGAGGTATACACGAAAGATATATTTCAGAAGTAAATTTGAAGAAGGAGTAAATTATGAACGTATCAGCAATCGGAAACTTATTTGCACCACACAAACAGCCGGAAAGAGTAGAACAAAAACCTGTAGAAACAGCAGGCGCACTGGCATTTGGTTCCCCAGAAACAGCAGGTTCACTGGCTAACAATGTAGGCGGTTCTTTCTCGGCAATGGCATAAGGCAAAGCTATCATTAAAGGAGAAACGGACGACTACTATTCATCGGGGTGGAAATGACAGAACTATCTGAAATCAAAATAGCAAGATATGCATTAATTGCAATTTTGCTTATGAGCATGGCAAATTTCTATACATCAATCAACACACTTGCCCAAACAGCAAGCTACGGAAATTCTCCGTCAATATTATCCGGCTACAACAAGTAATAAAAGCAAAAGAAATAAAGAGATTAAAAGCACCCTTGTCGGGTGCTTTTTTAATTCATTGTTTTATAACAATCTTTGCAATAAACTTCCTTACCTAAAATTGGTTTAAAAGGTACCTGTGTATGCGCTCCGCATTTTGAACAAACAGCATCATACATTCTTTTTCTGTTGTTTTGTCTTCTTTTTTTTCTGCATTCGGGGCAGCGTTTTGGTTTATTTACCAATCCTTTTTCTGCGTAAAATTCCTGCTCACCTGCCGTGAAAACAAATTCAGCACCGCAATCTTCGCAGATGAGTTTTTCGTCTTGATACATTAAATTTCTCCTTGTAATAAACCGGTAAATAAATACCATTAGTATGCATATTTATTCTATAACTTTTTTTTTAATTAAGCAAATAACACAAATAATAAAGTTCCTGATGACTGGTCATCAGGAACTTATATTCACACATTTCACACACGCGAGGAATTATATTAACTTACTCATTATGCGTATTTAGGAGCCGTTCTTTCTATATTCTTGCTTTCCTGTTCTTCAACTTTTTGCAGTTCTGTTTCTGCTGCCTTCAATTGAGTTTCTATCATCAATTTCTGGTTCGTAATGTCAGTTTCAAGACGTTTGACTTTAGCAGCCTCAGCCTTGCCCGCAGCATCAAGTGCCTGCTTGAAGAATGAGTTAAATACAAAGTACTGGTTAGCGTAGATAGAGTTAGGGTTAGAAGGATCGACAATCATACCGTATTGTCCACCGGAGGCAGCATTCATATTCATTATGTTAGCATTATAGATTTGAGAAGCTTGAGATGCCTCAAATAATGCTTGCGGAACAGAATTATTGAAGAAATTCATATTTGCTCCGAAAATGCTCGCCGGAGAGCTCATAAACTCGCCGGGTGAAATAACCCCATCAGCTACGTTACCTGCATAAACAGATAAGTCTTGAAGCTTTTGCGACAACTCCATCAATCTGTATTGAAGGTTGTTGATACGCTGAGTCAATTGTAGCTTTCGCATTGTAAAAATTGCGTACACTGTTTTAATCTCCTACCATAACCAAACTTTTTATTTAACCTTACACATATATAAAAACATTTTGAAAAAGGAAATTGCCTAAAGTGAATTATAAAGTTTGTTTTTAATTTAAAATATGAAAAACTTTGATATTAAAGAGTTTCAGGCTTATTAGAATGTTTTTGGTATATGCTGCGTAAACAAAAAATAGCTACAATTTATATAAAAAGTAGCTATTAATTAAATAAGAAAATTTTTAAATATATTAAGAATTGTTAAGAAGCGCGGGTAATAACCTTATCAATTAACCCGTATTCAACAGCTTCCTGAGCGGACATGTAATAATCTCGCTCAGTATCCTTTTTAATTTTGTCTAAAGGCTGAGAACAGTTAGAAGCGAGAATGCCGTTGAGCATGTTCTTCATTCTTAAAATTTCTTTTGCTTCTATTTCTATATCGGTAGCCTGTCCCTGTGCACCGCCTAACGGCTGGTGAATCATTATTCTTGAGCTTGGCAGAGAAAGTCTTTTGCCTTTTGTGCCGGAAGACAGAAGGAATGACCCCATGCTGGCAGCTTCACCTATACAAATCGTGCTTACGTCTGCGCGAATGCTCTGCATTGTGTCATATATTGCCATACCTGCCGTAATAACGCCGCCGGGACTGTTTATATATAGCATAATATCTTTTTCGGGATTTTCGGAATCCAATAACAACAACTCGGCTACAACAACATTGGCTAATTCATCATCAATTTCTTCACCTAAAAATATAATTCTCTCTCTTAATAATCTTGAAAAAATATCAAATGATCTTTCTCCTCTTGAAGAGGATTCAATAACCATAGGTACGTAGCTCAAAATCCTTGAATAATCAAAATCAGACATAAAATTCTCCTCATAAGGAATAATGAAATAATTTTACCCTTAAAAATATAATAAAACAAGCACTACCACGGATAGTTTTCATCCATAATCCAATCATTGTCATACAGATAAGCTGAACAATACATTGGCATCTCTGCTTCTTTATTACAGCCCAATTTCGGGTCGTTTATTAACTTTTCTCTCGACATTTTTATGTTATACGGTAGGAACGGTTTTTGCTTTGAATTTAAAAGCATAAACACAAACAGGTCTTTGCCGAAAGTGTTAGGTTCTTCAACGGAATTCATATCTACATATACAACCGAACAAACAGAGTCTTCCTTCTTGCATTTGCTAATGGTCTCAAATGCTATTGCAATGCCGTTGTTTAATACAAATGACGGTATTTTTGAGAGATTAACTTTTGTCGGTTCATTTTTGAAGTTTTTATAATAAGTATCGGGGAAACATCCGCCCGGATCTGCTACACAATTTTTTTCAACACGCATATAATGCGCAATAAAATTGTTGATAATATCAGCGTTTCTATATCCGCCCTTAAACCCCCAGATATCAGGAGTAAAATTCAAATTCATTGAAAATTGCAGCGTCTGATGCATGTCTGAATAAAAAGAACGTAAACGCATGGTTGTGTTTTTCTTTTCTCTTATCTGATAAAAGACAAAGAAAATAGCCAGTATCATGCCAACAAGTACAGCAATTGCACCAACAGCTCTTAATTTTCTTTTTGTAATGTCATCCATGCTTACAATCATATCATAGATTACAAAATATATACAGAGGTAATATTAAAAAATTTTTATTAATTGCATAAAATAATTCTTAATTTATAATTATGTATAGAAACATTGATATATAGGGAAGAGGAAAAAACGATATGAATATCGCTCAAATGATGAAACAAGCACAACAAATGCAAAAAAAATTACAGGAAACACAAAACGAGCTTGCTAATACCGAGTTTAGTTCAGTATCCGGCAACGGTGCTGTTTCTGTCATATGTGACGGACAGGGAAAATTCAAATCTATAAAACTGACTAAAGCTGCATTGAATCCGGAAAATCCAGATTCTGTTGATATTGATACTGTAGAAATGCTTGAAGATTTGATAACTACAGCAATAAACAATGCCACAGAACAGGCAACAAAAGAAATGCAGACAAAAATGAAATCATTAACAGGCGGAATTAATATTCCCGGTTTATTCTAATGCAATACACAAAACCACTTGCAACATTAATAGAACATTTCCAAAAATTACCGGGGATAGGCCCAAAATCTGCCCAGAGGGTTGCTTTTCATTTGCTCAAAATGCCAGTGGGTGAGGTGGAAAAATTTGCGGAGGCAATGATTACCGCAAAAAAAACAATTCACTACTGTGAAATTTGTTTTAACATGTCAGCCACAAACCCCTGTGAAATTTGCTCGTCCCCGAACAGGGACAACTCGACAATTTGTGTTTGCGCGGAAACAAAAGATTTGATAGCCATTGAAAACACAAACGAGTACAAGGGCAAATATCACGTGTTGCAAGGTCTAATCTCACCTATTGACGGAATAGGCGCGGAAGATATTAGAATAAAAGAGCTGTTGCACAGAATAGCAAATGAGGATATAAAGGAAGTTATAATTGCTCTGAACCCCTCAGTAGAGGGTGAAGCTACAAGTCTTTATCTTACAAAACTTCTAAAACCGTTCAATATAAAAATCACAAGAATTGCTTTTGGAATACCTATCGGCTCTGATATAGAATATGCAGATGAAATAACGCTTGCAAAAGCAATCGAATGCAGAAGAGAAATATAAAAAAGCGGACTGTCTGGTCCGCTTTTTGGTATAAACTATGATGATGAACTTGTGCCGACACCGATAGATGCAAGCTGCGAAGACATTTGTGAATACTGGTTGTTTAACAGTGCAATTTGTTGATCCATATAATTGAACTGACGTGTTAATCTTTCTCTGTACAACTCAACGTCTTCTTGTCTTGCCACTATTTTATCGGCTAAATTACTTATTTGGCTTGATAAAGATTCATTTCTTGCCGTAAAATAACCGCCCTGAGCATCCAATGCGTATTCAAGCCCTTCCTGTACTTTTTGCATGACACCTTGAGTAGCTTCTTCACCGGTTGCTGCATTTGCATTAGTACCGATTAAAAGTTCTTTAACTGCCGCAGGATTTGACTTAAACGCCTGCAAGAATTTTTCCTCGTCTATAACAAGCGAGGTTGTATCGGCGTCAACATCCATACCCGGAGCACCGGATGTTATGCCGATATCAGACAGTGATTTATAAACGCCGTCAGGGTTGATTGTGTCTGTAATAGTATTTCTTAACCTGTTTCTTATGGTTTTTAAAGATGTTTCACCGTACAGACTACCCTCGGAATTCGTCTCCGTGTCAGTATCGTTGATTGCTTTATTGAAAGCTTCAACAAATGATTTTAATGCTTCTAAAACACCGTCTGCATCCGATTCTCTTTTGATATTAACTTTAACAACCTCGTCACCGGTTACTTCTTTAAGCTCTAGAGATACGCCTGTAACTCCGGTTTCAGCACTGGTTAAGCTGTTTGTTGTTGATTCTTTTTGTTTACCGTTAATCGTAAATATGGCGTTTTTACCTTCAGTGACATTACTCTCGTCAGTCCAGCCAATCCAAGAGGCAAAATCAGAACCGTCTGAATCTTCTATTTTAATTTCAGTTGCTCCGAGATTAGTTCCTTCTAATACTATTTGACCGTCCTCAAGGTGTGCTTGAACACCGGCATCTGTTGAGTTGTTAATTTCATAAACAAGACCGTCTATAGTTGTATTTCCGTTAACCTTAAAAGCTGTACCGTTGATAGTAAATACTGCTTCTTTATCATAACCGAGGTCTGATAATTTCAATGATGAGTCTGAAAAATCAAGTTTTTTTCCGTCTTCACTGTCAGGGCCGTATGTTCTTACTGAAGTCTGTGTTGCTAACTGCTGTACGCTTATTTTTAAAACAGCCGGAGTAGCAGCCTGAGTGGCAGTTGCTGTTAAGTATTTGTTATCCTTATCAGAAGTTGAAACCGTAGTTTTTACAAATATATCCGCAGCGGAACCGTGTAAAGCGTCCGTAAATTTAAGAGTTGCTGTATTTACAGAGCTGTATGTGGTCTTTAATGAATTTAAAACCTTTGATTTGTCGTTGAGTTCCTGCTGTTGCGCGGTCAAGTTGTCCACTTTTGCCTGCTCAACCTCAACAAAAGCTTCAATCCATTCATTAATCGGCAGACCTGAACCTAAACCGGATATTGATAAAGACATAATTATACCTCTATATATAACTCTACAAAATACATAATAAACATTTTGCCTGCTTAATAAAATACATCGTATAGATTATTTTAAATTAACCTGAAATACTCAAGATATACAAATATCAATATTTTGTAGCTAAATGACATATATTAACGACAATTTTACATTTTGTACTTTTTTATTTTATAGGTATAATTTTTATTGGAAGTATAGGTAACTTAGGTACAAAATAATTTTTATTTTGAATAAAAAAGCTTGTATATCATTATTAACAATTGGCATGCTTGTTACTCAGGCATCGCCTTCTTTTGCATTAAGTCCAAAATGGAAATTTTGGGAAAGAAACAAAGATAAAAACATAGAACAACAAGCACCAAAACAGCCTTCTTCCGAATCTATCTGGGATGATGTTCAGCCGGATAAACCCCAAAATCTACAGGCAGAAAAAAATCAGGCAACCTCTGATATAAAATTCAGCTCTGTTGAAATTGTCGGCAACAGCTTGATTAGCACAGAAGAAATACTAGAGCATGTAAAAATTCAACCCGGTGATCCTTACAGTGTAGAAACAGTCCAGCAAAATCTTAAAGCTGTTTACGAAATGGGATATTTCAGTGAAAAAATGCGGGCTATCCCGATAAAAGTTGATGACAAAAATATTAAATTAAGAATTATTGTACAAGAAAATATACCTATTACCGACTTTACCATTACCGGCAATGATTCGATTGCAACGGGCGACCTCTTGCAGATTCTTAACGAATTGATAAACAAGCCCCAGAATATCAACAAAATCAATGATGCCATACAAGAAATTCAAGACTACTATGCTAGTCAGGGCTTTATTCTTGCCCGTGTTACAGCTGTAACCGATGACCCTGACGGAATTGTTAACATAATGATTGACGAAGGGAAAATAGGTTCAATTGTTATAGAAGGCAATAAAAAAACAAAAGACTTTGTAGTAAAAAGAAATATACTCACACAACCCGGCACAATATACAACGAAAACCTGATAAAACAGGATTTGATGCGTCTGTACGGCACTCAAGCCTTTAAAGACGTAAAAAGAACTATTGAACGTGATGAGGATAACCCCGAGGTATACAAAGTTACCATACATCTCGAAGAACAAAGAACAGGTACAATTTCACTGGGCGGCGGTATTGATACGGCTACAGGTTTGTTTGGTACAGGCGGGTTTACGGATAACAACTTTATGGGCACCGGACAGAGAGTTTCTCTGACACTGTTAGCAGGTACCGGTGTAGTTATGGCCGACAGCTCCATGTTAAACAGAGCAAACCTTCAGGCGGAATTAAGCTGGTTTGAACCAAAATTAAAGGGAACAGACAACTCTTTAATGATAAAAGTTTTCGGACGTGACTTTGCAAGTTACCAGATTCCGCTGGCTGTAGAAAAAAGATTCGGTATAGAAACAACAATTTCAAGAGCATTTGTAAACTTCCCGCATCTTGTCGGCTCATTTGGTATCGGGCTTGAAAATGTACACGTAAAAGAAGGTGACTCAAACCAGATAGAAAGACTTTATGCCGCGCATAACATTCCTATTTCGGAACGTGCAAAACAATTGCAGGGCGGCTTATTCCTGTCCCTGTCACCAAGCTTAATATATGACACCAGAGATAACGCTACTTTACCGAGAAGCGGGGTATTTGCAAACGTCAGATTTGACGAAGAAATTGCACTTGACGGCTTTGATAATACCTTCGGAAAACTTTCGGGCGGTATTAAAAAATATTATCCGGTAGCTAAGAAATCATCTGTATCTCTTGCCTTTAGAGCAGGCGGAAAAATTCACGGTGATATACCTGAGGTTATGGCATACCGCTTAGGCGGTCCGTATACGGTCAGAGGTTTCAGAATGAGCGGTATCGGTACCGGTACCGGATTTATGATGGGGTCAGCAGAGTTTCAAACCCCAATCCCGTTTGTGGACAGAATTACGGAAGCAAAATTTCTTGATAACATAAGAATTGCAGCCTTTGTAGATGCAGGTCAGATTTACGGTTCAACTGTAACAAACGAAATATACAACAGACCTATCCATGCCATAACGGCAGGTGTCGGTGTCAGAGTTTACGTCCCCGGAGTCGGCCCGTTAAGTATAGACTGGGGCTATCCGTTGACAGGTGTTCCTGACGGAACTTCAAAAGGTGCGTTTACTTTCGGTGTAGGCGAATTCTACTAAGGTATTAGCCGCCTTATACCATAACAAAATGAACAAAAAGGTATTACAATCGTTAACAAAAGCATAAAAGAATCGGAGGAACAAAATGATAAATATAACCCCTGCCAGAATAGTATCAACTATGCTTTTAGCCTCACTGGTCACTTTTTCTGCAAGTGTATTTAATCACGAAAATTGTTCAACGATTGCATACGCAGACTCTCAATTTACACCTGTACAGGGGAAAGTTATATATGTTCCGTCCGGTACGGTATTTCCCGCAACAGCAACCATGGAGTTGTCCTCTGAGTCGTTGCAGTTGGGACAAAGTGTTTGTATTGCTCTTTCACAGGATTTTTATTACAACAATACATTGATTGCACCGATAGGCAGCTCTGTTAACGGTACGGTTATACGAGTAAAAAAAGCCGGAAAATCCGGTGAAAACGGATTGTTGTCGGTGAAATTTACAAATATTATTACGCCCTACGGACAAATGATACCTATGTCAGGGAAAATAAAAACAGATGACGGAAGTGGTATAATAAAAGGTACTAAAAAAGCGGCAACTAATACACAAGATGTCGCTATAGCTTCAGCCGCGGGAGCTGTTGCCGGTACAATGGCAGGCAGCAATCCGCCGGCACAAAAGTCACCTGCCAAAGCCGCAGCCTACGGTGCTGCCGTGGGTTCGGGGGTTGCAATGTCAAACTCAATACTGGACAAAGGCAACGCGGCATTGATTCCGGCCGGTGCTGTTATTAATATTGTGCTTGACCAGCAAATTACATTCACACCGCAAAAAAGATAATACCGGTAATTAAGTAAATCGGGCTATTTGTTTTAGAGTTTTAGTTTTGCTAAACTATAAGACAAAAGAGATTTGGGGACAAAATGACACTACTAGGCAATATCGAAACATACGAAGAAGACGAGGAAATAATAAGAGATTCCAAATACACTTACGGGGTCTATAAAAAAGAAGATAAAAATGACATTTCACTTAAAAAATGTTTTTTATTTTCCGCTTTGCTGCACCCGATTGTTGTAGGATTAATCTGGTTAATTTTGATAATTCTTGCAATACTCGGGATAAATCTTTCAATTTTTGATAAACCGCAGCCAAAGCCTAAAGACATAGAGTTTGTTCTTGTAAACAGAGAAGCTGAGCCGATAAATAAAAATACAAAATTCAGAGCCGACAAAAATTCCAGAGCAGGCGGCATACATGACCCCAAACGTCCTGTATCGCTCCCTCAGCCGGCTTCACAGGCAAGCAAACCGCAGCAGGCGGCTCCGGTTCGTAAAGCAGAGACGCCCAAAAGAAGTGTTCAAATGCCAAAGCAGCAAAAGCCTGTACAGCAGCCTAAGAAACAGCCGCCAAAGCCTCAGCAGCAAAAAACTACACCAAAACCGACAATGAATGCCCCTACACCGTGGGCACCTAAAAAAACAGAACAACCGGCTAAACCTCAGGGCGTGCCTAAAGTAGAGGCACCTGCACCAAAACCGGCAATAAGACCAAGTGCACCTAAAACTAAGAAACCGACAGGAAGCTTTAATGTTCCCGCACCCAAGATTGCGGCACCTAAAGTAGCAGGCCCGTCAGGCGGGCCGGTTGCAGGTACAAAATCAGGTTCAGGCTCAAAGAGCGGAAGCGCAAGCGGCGGCAGCAAATATACGCCGTCTCCAAGCTTTTCGCCAAGCAGCTCGGGCAGCTCAAGCGGCGGCAGATTTTCTCCGGGCAGTGCAGGCCGCGGCGGAAACATAGGTAATCCCGGCCCCGGCAATCCTAAAGGCGCCCCGGGAATTGACGCGCTTAAAGAACCTGATTTCGGGCCTTATATGAGAGAACTCCAGAGAAGAATTAAAATGAACTGGGAACCGCCAAAGGGCAACGAAAGCAAAAGAGTTGTACTTTTATTTAAAATTGCCCGTGACGGCAGATTGATATCACACAGGGTTTACAAGTCATCTGGCCTACCCGCTGCTGACAGAGCGGCAATGCACGCTGTAGAACTTACAGCTCCTTTTAAACCTCTGCCTCCGGAATATAAAGGTGACAGTGTTGATATTCAATTTACTTTTGACTACAACGTATTTGGCGCAACAGCGTACTAATAAGAAAATAATAACTAATTTAATAGAAAGAGGATAACAAATGGAATTATTACTAAAAGCAGCAATCGAAGATCTCTGGATTATCGCACCGATTATTCTGTGTTCAATTTTAACGCTGACGGTAGCGATTAACAGATTCTACTACTACAGCAAAAACAAAAGAAACGTTGTTCTTTTCATACAGCGTTTACAAAAAGAGTTAAATCAAAATAACCTTGACGGCGCACAGGCTCTGAGCGTTCAACTCGGCGGTATCATAGGTGAAGTTGCCGAAGAAGCTGTCAGAATTTTTTCGGAACAAAAAAGCGGTTTTTCTCGTTCGTTTGATATTGCATCAAACCTTGCAACAAGAAAACTCGAAGCCCATCTTACAATTTTAGGTACTATTGGCGGGGTTTGCCCGTTTCTCGGTTTGTTCGGTACAGTTGTAAGAATTCTGTACACATTTCAGGACTTAGCCGTTCAAGGCAACCAGTCGGCAGCAGTCGCATCAGGTATCGCGTCAGCATTGATAGCTACGGCGCTAGGTCTTGGTGTTGCTATTGTTGCCGTAGTTTTATACAACTACTTCCAATCCATGGTAAAAAGATTTGAAGACGACTTCCAGCTTATAAAACTTTTATTCTTGAGTTTTGTTGACAGCAACGAAGAAGTAAACCTGAATCAGGCAACAAACATTGCATTGTAATAAATATTGAAAGTAAACAAACATGGCATTCAAAACATCAAAAGGCAAAGAAGCACTATTTACGGAAATCAATATAACTCCGTTAACGGACATTTTTCTTGTGTTGTTGATTATTATGATGGTTATTGCACCTACATTTCAATCAAACGACAGCAGTATAAAAATGCCTGAAATTAACAGCGGATTGGTTGTAGAGCAAAAAAGCGCAACGGTATCCGTTACAAAAGACGGAAAATTTTACGTAAACGGTGCACAAACAAGAGAAGACGACATTTACAACCAGCTTGTTGCCTTAAAACCAAAACTTGAAAAAAAAGAAGTCGTTGTTAAAGCTGACGAAAGTGTAAAAAGCCGCGAAATAATGAAGATTATGCGAGCCGCACAGGATGCCGATTTTGAAAAACTTATCGTAGCAGGCGAACCTCTTTCTAAAAAGGAACAATCAAAGCTGCAAGCAGATAATTCACGTAAACAGCCGGCAGATTTAAGCCTCAACTCTACAAACGATTACAGACAAACAACCGGTGAAATACCTTCTGAAGAATAGGACTTGAAATTATGGCAAGAAACAGAGATACCTTTAACGAAATTAATATCACTCCTCTTACGGATATTTTTCTTGTGTTATTGATTATTATGATGGTTATTGCACCGCTGTTAGACCAGCAGGGGCTGAATCTTGCCGTTCCTAATAACGTTGAAACTCAGGACATTAAACAGGAAAACAAACTTATTTCCGTTACAGTCAGTGATGATGACAGATATTACATAGATGAGCAGGAAATAAGCGGTGAAGAACTTGAAGCAGTAATAAAGCAGCGTTCAAAAGATTTTCCTGAAGGCCTGCTTATACTAGCACAGCCAGAATCTTCACACGGTGCTGTTGTAAAACTTATGGACAGAGCAAGAAACGCCGGCGTAACAAATATTTCCGTTGCCGAATCATAGACTTAATGTATATTTGCTTAAAAGACTTTACCATTAAGCGGTTTAACAATATAATAAGTATATGAGCGAAGGGTTAACATCTAAATTTTTAAAACAGGCTTTCCAACTTCAGGAAGAAAAGCACTATAAGCAGGCGATTGAAGCTCTTTATAAGGCATTGTGTCTTGAAAGCGACAATATTGAAATACTGTCGCAAATTGCTCAGCTCTATTTTTTGATGAACAATTTTGAAAGAGCGCTTGAATATGCGGAAAAAATCCTTGATATTGACCCCGAGCATGTAGAAACTTTAAAAATCGTAGTAAATATTAATAAATATAATAAAAAATACGCTAAAGCTCTACAGTTTGCAGAAAAGTTATACAAACTCTCACCTGAGTTGGATAACTTTGTTACGTATCTTGAAATGCTTACTGAATGCAGTCAGTTTAATACTGTATTAACAGAACTTGAAAACAGCAAACTAAACTACGAGCAGCGCAAAACCGAAAAACTTATGTTAATTGAAGGTTATGCAAGGCTGAAGCTTAACCAGATACTAAAAGCAATCGGGGTGTTTCAGGAAATAATAAAACTGTATCCTCAAAATACGGATGCAAGGTTTTATCTCGGTGTAATTTACTATCAAAAGCATCAGGATGTAGAAGCCGAAAAGCTTTTTAACAGCATTTTAGATGAGATTCAGTGTGACAGAACTTACAACTATCTGGGGCTTTTAAAACTTGACCGGAACAAAATTGCTGATGCGATAAATTATTTTCAATTCGCAATAAAAATAGAACCGAATAATCCGTTTTATTACTATAATCTCGGGACGGCATACTCATTAAACGGATGGTTTTTTGAAGCTGAAAACGCATTTAAAAAAGCTGTTTCTCTGGAGCCGCAAAACGTAATATACAACTATTCGCTCGCTTATTTGTATTATGAACGCAATGATTTAAAAATCGCACTCGAAACTATTGAACACATATTAAATATAAATCCTCAATATACCGATGCAATAATATTGCAGGCGCTGATAAAAGCTCAGACGGGTAAAATTATAGAAGCAAAAAACACCTTGCTTCAATTGTGCGAAAAAATCAGCGACAATGACTTTTTGTACTATGCAATGGCAAAAATTTATAAAGAGTTTCCTTTATACAAAGAAGCCGTTGAGTGCCTGCAAAAAGCTCTGTTTATAAAGCCCGAATCTCTGGAATATTTGAGCGAACTTGCAGACTGTTATTGTGAGCTTGACAGATTTCAGGAGGCAAAAGACATTGCAACAAAAGTTTTGTACTTGAATAACAGATTCATATACGCGCATCTTTTGATGGCAAAAATAAACCTCAGACAGGGCAGATACACGGAAGCCTCAAAAATCGCAGACAATGCAATTAAATTAGACAGCAACTGCGCGGAAGCCTACAAGTACAAAGCTTTAATTTTCGAAGCGCAGGGGCTTAAGAATCGTTCGATAGAAAACGCCAAAATTGCAGTATCACTACAGCCGGATAATCATTCATACTACGCATTTCTGGCAAAATTGTATTTTAACGCTCAAGAGTACGAAAATGCATTCCTTTACTACAAAGAAGCCTCAATGCTTGATGAGCTGAATGTTGACTACCTGTACAACGCGGCTGTTGCTGCCGACAAAGCGAATGATTTTAATAATGCGTCAAATTATTACTCGTATGCTTTAAGGCTTGACCCTTTTAACAATCTTATTATTTACGAATATGTTGACCTTTTAAAACGCAACAACAAAATCAAACAGGCGCTTAATCTGCTTAAAAACAAAATAAATACCGTAGAATCAGCTAATGTTGCAAAAGTATTAAAACAAAAATACAGCGAACTTCTGGAAGAATCTAAAAAACCGCTGGCACAAAAGATTAAAGATTTTATTTCAAAGAAAAAATAGTATAGATACTACCAGCAGTCAGCACCGTATTTTTTCCACGGTTCTATTTTAGAGTTGATAATTTCTTTCATCTCTTTAACAGTTTTATTGTAGCCCTTAACAACAACGGTATCAGGCATAATCTCAAGCTCTGCAAGATATTCTTTAAGCTTGCGGATAATTGATTTAACACGTTCTCTTTGCTGAAACTGCCAGCCTTTATAAGCACAATCCGGCGCAAGCAATGACCAGCCGTTAGAAGGCAGCCGCCTGCAGCAGTCAGGGCGTGTTTGATAAATTTCACAAAGATTGTCGTCTGACAGATGCGGACAATAATAAAAAGTGAGTTTTGATTCGTCAAAATCAGAATTAAATTTGCGCAGATTGTTTATTATATTCTCCACATACTCAGGAACGACAGCTTTTGCTTCTGCAACGGAGTTATACTTTTTAAAGGTATTTACAAAGACTTTTGCGTCTTCTTGCCCCTGATCGGCAAGTTTTACAAGTTCTTCGTGAGAATATGGCGTAGTTATAACCCTGCAGCATTTACCGCATTTTTTACACAAATGCTGCGGCAAACTTGTTTCAGACTCAAACGCATTGCTGTATAAAATATTTTGCATACCTAGATTATAGATAAACTAATCACTTTTTACAAACTAAAAAAGAGGAGAAAAGTTCAATGAACTTTTCTCCCTTTAGTGATGACATATTTAATCCGTTAATTATTTACTGTCCTGATAATTTAATAATTTTTCGTCAAATGCATTAAAGAAGTAGTCATACATCTGGTCAGGGTCATATATTGTAATCAACGAGAAACCTAATCTCGTATTATTAAGCGTATCATTAATTGCCTGTGTAATCATAGTATCAACATCAGATTCAATATAGTCTTCACCTAGTATTGTCTGTGCTTGCGATAACAATGACGTTCTTAAGAGTTCAAGTTTTTCTTTAGCTGTATTTTGTGCTTTAGACTTAGCGGCAATGATTTTAGAACCGGTGTAATCATCTACCGCGTCAGAATCTTTTAATGCCTGTGTTCTGTCAATTCTTCCGGCGACGTTGTATACGGATTTAGTGGTACCTTTAAGACCGTTTGTTGCAATTGTGTTAAATTCGCTAATAACGCCGTCAACAAGGGATTCTACGCTAACCGTATTATCAATGCTGCCAAAATTTACCAGTTGTTCAATGATTGCATCATTAAAGTACTTTTCAATATCAGCTTCGTTATAAAGTGAGCCTAATTGTTCTTCCATCCTTTCTTTGATACGATCTAGCAATTGGTTCATAACCTTATCAACGTCACCTTTGTCGTTATTATGAGTCCATACAACCTGACCGCTTTCATCAATCTGGTAATTTACGTATACTTTGTTATCACCGCCGTAAGTGTCATTTGTTCCGTAGCCCCACAATCCGTCGGTTAATGCCCCCGGAGTCAGGCTGACATTTTTGGATTCTTCTGCTTTTACGCCGTCAATGATACTGTCTACGCCGCGATTTTCGAGCATGCCGGATAACAATTCTTTAATCTTGTCATAGTCTTCCTGCGGAGTTGCCGATGTGCGTAATCCGTCCATTAAGGCTTTGGCTTCTATGTAATTCTGGTCAGTAGCATAATCCGGATACATTGTTGATAAATCCGTACCGTCCGCCATTGACGCTATAAAGTAGTCTGTAGCAGAATTAATAATGTCTTCACGTTCGTCATTTGATATGTAAGAACCTACATCATTAACTTTAGAAAGCAATGTATTATATGCTTCAGAATTATTGCCTTCCCAATCTACACCTCTTGTTATAAGGTCAAGGATGTTATTGTCGATATTTTCCAGCTGGGCATTAACTTCATTTACCTGTTTTTTAAACTCGGCTTCAATGTTAGTGCCGTCACCGTCATAATCGGCAAGGAAGTCATTCATAATATTTTTTAATCTTTCAGCGTAGTTTGCAACATCTTCTTCCGAATTTGCAAGTACGGTTTTGTTATGTATCCCGAAGAAACCTGTTTTTCTTGTTTCTGTTTCGTTTGAATAAGCTTCCGCCATATCATCAATAAGCTCTGATAATATTTCTTTATATTCGTTGTTAACAGCTTTATCCTGCTGACCGTTTATTGCATCAGCCAATTTAGAAGAGCCGTCAACATTTTGATTGCCGATAAGTTTGCCTATGGCTTCTTCGGCTTTTGTTAAATATTCCTGCATTTTGACAGGATCAGTTGCGGCCTGCATTGATTTAATTGCATTTTGCGCAGCAATATAGTTAGAATCGGATTGATATTTTTCATTTAATGCTGACAGAAAATCTGCATCAACTTCGCCGTTGAGCATTTGTCCGATAATATAATCAACTGACATATCTTTCAGGTTTTTGTATTCATCAGGATCCATGTAGCTGCCTGTGCTGTTTGCGGCATCATACAAAGCCTTGAAATTATCCGCAGCGGCTTTTTTATCTTCAATAGACTCGTTGAAGGCGTCTACACCTTCCTGACGCGAGGTTAAAGCTGTGTCCATAGCCTGAATATATGCAGCTGAAACTGTTTCCATATCATACGGGCCTTGCGGATTATTCTCTAAATATTGATTTAAAAATTCTGTTTTTTGATTTTTTAAATATGTAATAATTCCTGACGCATCGGAAGCGGCTGCTTCACCCTGTTCGGCAAGAACCTTTTCAATATACTGACTTTCTACCTTTGTTAAGGATTCCTGCAATTCCTGCTGGGTTTCAGCAGTGGACTGTGCACCGTTATTAATTGCGGCGTTATATATTCCCTGACCTCTTGTGTCTAATTCGGGAACGGACTCCGGAGTTTCGGTTGTTTCCGTATTTCCGACGGTACCATCCGTTTCAGCAGAATCTGTTACTCCTGTTTCTGGTTTTGTCTGCTGTGTTGTGTCTTCTATTTGAACATCGCCTTCATCATCTGTTTCGTTTAGTGAAATAGAATTAAGATTTTCGGCAAGTTCAGTTGAGGAAACAACGCCGTCATTGTTTGTGTCTAATTTTTGAATTTCTTCGGCTGTTAATGCCTTACCTGTAAACGGATTAAAATTTACGCCATCAACCATATGTTATTACTCCTTATATTTTCCCTGTATGATATTTTAATCGGCATTTTATTTTTAAACTTTAGAGAAAATTAAACATATATTAAATTATTGTTACAAATCACTAACGAATTTTTCATAAAACAAAAGAGAAAAGTCTTTAAACTTTTCTCTTTTGCAGAATCATATGATTTGTTATTTACTTGCTTTGTAAGCCTGAAGTTTTTGTTCAAATGTATTAAAGAAATTGTTATACATCTGGTTAGCATTAAATGCGTAACGTTCTCTCGGACCGCTTTTGGTATCCCAGTATCCGTAAGAATCAACTGTTGATGTGATTGATTGGTCAATCATAGTGGCAATATCTGATTCTACGTATTTATCACCGAGTATAGCCTGAGCTTGAGCCATTAATGATGATCTTAACAGTTCCAGTTTTTCTCTGGCTTTTGATTTAACGCTTGATTTTGCGTCACCGCTGCGCCATTTTGTTGAACCTCTGAGCTCACCGCTTGCATAATCATCTACTGCACCGGAATCTTTTAATACCTGAGTTCTGTCAAGAGTACCGTCGTTAGAAGCACCGCCTTTAAGACCTTTTGTGGCTATTTCATTGAATTCTTTAAGAATTCCGTTAATGAAATTATCTACCGTAATATGATTATTTGCGTTGTCAAGGTTTAATAACTCAGCAATAATTGCGTCATTGAAGTATTGTTCAATATCAGCTTCATTGTACAACGAGCCTAATTGCTGCTGTAATTGTGCTTTAATTCTGTCTTGTAACTGAGAAAGTGCTTTTTCTATATCACCTTTATCTTTGCTGTTTGTCCAGGTGAGTGTGCCGTTTTCATCGATTTTAAACGACGGTGCGATAACATTATCACCGCCGTAAGTATCTTTAGAAGCGTAACCCCAGATACCTTGAGTTAATGAACCCGGTTGCAAGTTAATATTTTTGGATTCTTCTGTTTTAACACCGTTGATGATATTATCTACGCCGCGATTTTCGAGCATACCTGATAATAATTCTTTAATTTTTTCATAATCCTCCTGCGGAGTTGCAGAAGTTTCGATACCGTCTAAGAGTGACTTGGCTTCGAGATAATCGGGGTCTGTTGTGTAGTTCGGATATATTGAAGCAAGAGCGGAAGTTTCAGTGCCTTCTGACATAGAAGTTATGAATAAATCAGTTGCTGCTTCGATAATTCCTTCTTTTTCCGCATCGGATACATAAGTACCTACGTTGTCAACTTGATAATGCAATGAGTCGTAAGCATCAGAAGTTGTGTCGGAAGAGCCTCTTGTCTGTGCATTATCTGCAATATCACCCTGAATATCTTCAAGCTGCGCATTGACTTCATTTAGATATTTTTTGAATTCAGCTTCTATATTTTCGCCATCACCTTTGTATTGATCAAGAAACTCATTCATTACGTTTTTCATTCTTGCCGCATAGTTTGCAACATCTTCTTCGGAATTAGCAAGCACTGTCTTTGTACGTTGCCCGAATATACCGGTTCTTCTGGTTTCAGTTTCATTTGAATAAGCTTCTGCCATTTTGTCGATAAGCTCAGTCAATACTTCTGTATATTCAGCTTTTACAGCTTTGTCATGAGTTGTATTTATTGCATCGGCCAATTTGGAAGAACCGTCAACGTTTTGTCCGCCGATAAGTTTGCCTATTGCTTCTTCTGCTTTAGCTAAATATTCCTGCATTTTTTCGGGATCAGAAGCTGACTGCATTGATTTGATTGCATTTTGTGCCTGTATATAATATCCGTTGCTGGAATATTTGTTATCTACGGCATAGAAAAATTCAACATCAACTTCACCATTCATCATTTTACCGAGAATGTAGTCAATTGCTTTGTCTTTCAAATTCTGGAATTCATCAGGATCCATGTAGCTGCCTGCGCTGTTTGCTGTTTCATACAATGCATCAAAATTTCCTGCTGAAGCTTTTTTATCTGCCAGCGAATCATTAAATGCATCTACGCCTTCCTGACGCTGTACGAATGCTGCATCCATTTTTTGAATATAAGCTGCTGATACTGCTTCCATATCGTACGGGCCTTGAGGATTTTTTTGTAAATATTCATTTAAAAATTCTGTTTTTTGATTTCTTAAATATGTAATAATTTGTGAGGTTTCAGTGGAATCGGTAACATTGGCTTCACCGAGTTTTTTCTCAATATACTGGCTTTCTACCTTTGTCAAATATTCCTGCAATTCCTGCTGGTTATTAGCGGTGCTTTGTGCACCGTTATTTAAAGCTGCATTGTAAATTCCCTGACCTCTTGTGTCCAATTCGGGTGCAGGTTCTGTTTGTTCGGGTTCGGAAGGATTTTGTGTACCTTCATCTATTTGGACTTCACCTTCAACATCCTGTCCTTGTGAAATCCAGCTAATATTCGCTGTAAATTCTTCAGATGAAACAACCCCATCCCTGTTTGCATCTAATTTTTGAATTTCTTCTGCCGTTAAAGCTTTACCTGTAAACGGATTAAAATTTACGCCATCAACCATAAGTTTTTACTCCTTATATTTTCCCTGTATGTCATGATAATCGACAATTTTTTTTTTAACTTTAGGGAAAATTAACCATTTATTAAGATTTTGTTACAAAATAATAAAAAATAGCATTTTTCAAGCTTCAATTACGTTTATATATGTGCAAAGAAGTGTAAGGTGAAAGTATGCAAAACTATACGGTCGGTTATCAACCATATACGCAAACTCAGAGTGTAACCCCGCCGGCAGCCGGTACAAACACTTCGGGTGCAACTTTTAACATCGGGACGGGTACTCCCGGCTCAATCCCGACAAATGCAAGCGGAGTCACAATAAATATAATAGGTGCTTCCGTTAACCCGAACGGGGCAAACATTTATAACAATAACGGCTCAACACAGGCACCCGCACCTAATAATGCATATGACAAATCATATTACACAATGCAGCCTCCTATGTACAATAAGCCCCCAACGGTACCGGTCGGAGCCTCAGGCCTGAACGGAAACACAAAAACTACCGAAAAGCCCAAAAAAGATATTGTATTGTTAACAGATGATTATATAAGAACTCTTGAAAATTACATAAGAAATGACAACCCCGAAATAAAATTAATGGGTGCTAAAGAGCTTATGCAAAGATTCAGAGAAGATGAATCAAGAAAAAATGATCCGGCTTTAACTGCCCTTTTGAACTTATTGCTCCAGAGCAAATATTCTAACGTCAAAATGGTAGGCACAAGTATACTCGAAAACGGATGGGCACAGGGTGACGCATTAACACAACAATTGCTCGCTCAAATGCAGCAATCTAACTCAGGCTACGGTTTAGATGCACTTGATGCAGCAAAAGCCGCGTTGAAAACAGCAGGCCAGACAGTAAAGGTTGACGACCCCAATCCGCCCAAAAAAGAAGAAACACAAAAGAAATAAAAAGCAGGTTTATGTATGAATAAATGGAATGTTGCAGCAAAAGTAGCAGGTACACTAACAGCAGGCATGGTGCTGTATAACGCGCACGATGTCGGCAAAAAACATTCTGCGGAACACGTTAAAGAAAAATCAGCATCAAGATTAAATAGATTGTACATGCGCTCAAGAAGAATGGAAGACCTGAGCGAAAGTACAAGCAAACTAAAAGACTGGTATTTTAGAACAAATGCTGATTGGAACCTGCCTGACAAGATTAATGCAATAACAGGCTACGTTTCTGGCGCTTTTCAGCAGATGGCCTCGGATGTCGTACCGGCAGCACTTGCAACAGGCGCTTTAATCAGCAAGAAATTTGCAAAAGTCTTTTCAATCGGTCTGTTGTTATACGGTATAAAATATTTGTTGTTTGATGTAATTGATATCGGACGCCCGGACCACCTTAAAGGCGAGTAGTTACAACCCCGCTTTCATTGATTATATAATCAACGGGGACGTCAAATGATTCATTAGGGATGCTATCAAGGCACAGTTGTGCATATTGCGGCACTGCTGTTATTATATCGGAATATTTTTTTAAAAATCTGTCGTAATAACCTTTTCCGTATCCAAGCCTGTTTCCGCTAACATCAACAGCCAATGCGGGAATAAAAGCAAGTTCCAAAAACGAACAGTCGCTGCACATGTCCTCTGAAGGTTCGGGGATAGAATATTTACCAGTAATAAAATTTTCAAGAGAGGTATAGCGGGAAACATAAATATCATCACCGGCAACGCATGGAAAATAAAAATTTTTGTCTTTAATTTTTAAAAGGTCAAGCAACGACACCTCATTGCCGATAGGATAAAAAAGCAGAACATTTTTTGCCCTGTTAAATACGTCCCAGTTAACGATATTTGAGCAAATTTTCGATGAACTCAAGTTTGAATTCAGTGTTTTTCTGATTTTTTTACACTCTGCGCGCAATAATTTTTTATCATTATCCATAACAAAATAAAATTATACACAAACTTAAAATAAATGGATATATGTGTCTTTACAGGCTTGCAATTTGAGATTATAATATAGCAAATTATAAAATTTTACTCAACTGATGAACAGAAAAGAATTAAGCAAAAAATTAAAAAGGGCAAGAATCGAATCGGGTCTTAAGCAGGAACAAATCGCTCAACTTATGAATCTGCCTGTTTCAGGTATATCTGTTATAGAAAAAGGCACCAGAAAAGTTGATGTTATTGAGCTGATTAAATTTGCGGAATTTTACTCAAAACCCGTTGAGTGGTTTTTCCGAGATGAAAGCAATACAAATTACAGACGCTGGTACGATAAAGATGCAAAACTCGCTGAGGCATTTGATTTGCTGCAAAAAGCGCCCGTAAAATACAGAAAAAGCTGCGCCTGCGCAATAATAGGTTTTTTAAAAGAAAGCGGACTCATTAAATAATGAACAGACCGGAGTGCGACAACAATAAATTATATAATCCTGAATTTTCAAAACACGGATATATTCAGGTTTATACCGGTAACGGCAAGGGAAAAACAACAGCCTCTCTGGGGCTTGCTATGAGAGCGCTGGGCAGAGGCTGGAAGGTGCTTATTGTAATGTTTACAAAAGGCGGCAACGATTACGGAGAGCTGATATCGTTTTCACAGCTGAGCCCTGATTTGAAAGATAAAGTAAAAATCATACAGGCCGGTCTGGATAGGATTGTGTATTCGCAAAACATAAACGAAACCGACAAAAAAATTATAGAACAGGGCTGGCAATCCGCGAAAAGCGCAATTAAAAACGATGAATATCAGCTTATAATACTCGATGAAGCCAACATAGCAATCGACCTTAAATGTATACAACTGGATGATATGATACAAACCCTGAAGAACAAACCTGAAGATATGGAAATAGTCTTGACAGGGCGCAATGCAAAACAGGAAATCATAGAGATAGCCGACCTTGTATCGGAAATTAACCCGATAAAACACTACTGGGATAAAGGGATAAAAGCGAGAAAAGGGATAGAATTTTAATATTTGATATTGCTATTTTACGAGATTTGACATAAATTATATATATAAAGAGGATTAAGGAGAAATAATATGGCGCAGCAATTTCCCCCGCAACAATATAAAACAAGACTGGCGTTACTTGTATTCTTAAAAGGCGCATCTGCTCCGATGGTGCTTTATTTTGAAGACCCTAAAGCAGTGTTTGACGAAATATTACCCTTAATAAGAACTCAATCCACAGTCGGTAAGCTTATCGAAAAAGATGCAACAGGCCCGATTAAAAAAGTTGCAATTATGTCTAACCAAATTGCATCAATAGCGTTACAAGAAGAAGTTTGTCAATAACTAAAACGGGAATTAAATGAAATTAGTTGAAATAAAAAACAGTTTAGCAAAATTATACTACGAGCCGATTGATTTTCCGCTCGTTATCTCAGACTTTTTAACAATAGATGACGGAAATCAAAAAATACTTGCTCAGGTTGTATCAATCGAATCTACAACCAAAGAAGATACAAACTGCGCAATACTTAAATTTGCACTTGATTTGGACGATGCAAACAAACACAGCACCTATAGCGGTTATGTTCCTGCTCTGGACGCAATTGTTTCGAGAACAAAGACAAATATATTGCAGGATATATTTTCTTCCTGTGAAAATGCAATAAATGTAGGAGTTTTAACTAATTCATCCAAAATAGATTTAAATCTGAATCCCGAAATTTTAGATAAATTCCTCTATATTCAATCTGACAAACAGGAGGAAATAACAAACTTTTTAAATACCGTAATAGAGCATAACAGAGAAGAAAACAGAAAAACTCTTGCAATAAAATTCCACGACACAGAGCCATACAGCTCAGACAGTACAGTGGTTTTCGGCAAGGATTTAAAACTCCCTGTTAATAACGATATTCTTAATTATATATACGAAAATGACTTAACGGGTCTGACTGTTGAGCAAAAGGCAATAGTTCAGGACATTTTGCTTGAAATTGAAGAATACATAAACACACTCGAGGACGGATTTATCCCCTTCAACACCTTGCTGGACGTAGTAAACAGCGTATACGAATCTGATAAATCAACAGGTGTAATTCTTTTTAGAAACAAGCTGTTAAAATACAACCAGCTTAATATATTTGCTTCGACAACGGAAGAGATAAACGCGCTTTATGACTCGCTCAAATCAAGCACGATAACGGTTTTGGATTTGTCAAACCATGATGAAAACTGGACAAAAGAAGCATTAAAATTTGCACTGCAAAATATTGATGAAAAATTCTCACTTGTAATGCAGATTGATGACGATTTAGCGGATGAAAGCCATATTAACGAGCTTTACGCTAATGAAGAAATAATGCCGGTTGTTGCCTCAGGGTACGAATCAAATCTTGCTTCAAAAATAAAATCCTACGCAAAAGACCTTGTTCTGTTCAAACCAGAAAAGCAGCAAAAAGCAGCGGCAAGTTATAACTCATTTCTTATGAAACTTGCTCCTTCAGAGTTCATTGTTTCAGGCGAAACAACGTATTATACTCCGCTGATAGTAAAAGAGCTGCCTGCTAAATTTACAAGAACAAATATTACGCAGCCTTTAGCAGCACAGCCTTCCGCTTTTGATGAAACTGCTAACGTACCTGAAGATGTAGAATTATTGCCGCCTGACGAGGATATAAACGAGCAGGTTCAGGACGATGACCTTCAAATAAATACTGATTCTCAAGATTCATTTGAATATTTCGAAGAAACAGACGAGCTTCAAGACCTTGGTGCGCTTGAGGATACCGAAGAAAACAGCGAAATCAAAAATATATTTGATGAAACGGTTGAAGAAGAAATAGCCAAAGATGTCGACAAAATGTTCACTGCGGCGCCGGTACAACCTGAGGCTATTCAGGAAGATGATACAGAGGACTTAACCGACCTTGAAACATTATCTGATAACGATATTGATACAGACAACAGTATTGATTTTGAAGCAGACAATGAAGTGAATCTGCAAGAGCTTTCGCAGGACGATGTTGCGCAACCGGAAAACGAAATCATATCAGCTGACGACCTTGATGTACTTGAACAATTCAGCGATGCTGACGACCTGTCTTTGCAAGAAGACGGATATGACGCTATAGAACCTTTAGAGGAGCATATACAGGAGGATTCTTCTGATGATTCACAGGGCGGTGTGCTTCAACTTCAAGAAAATGCAGAAGCTGAAGAACATCTCTCCGGCGATGCCGGATTGATTTCTGAAGACGAAGCGCTTGATGAAATCGAACCTCTTGAGGCTCTTGATGATTTTGAAGATGCTGATTCAGGTGTTTTAGGCGAAGGCAGCGGCCCTTCTCTTGAGTTGCAGCAACAAGAACCCACACAGGATGAAATATACGAAAGTCTTACTGAAAACAATTCACTGCCCGGGGTTCCTATTTATTCGACACAGCAGCCAAACAGCCCCACAGCTAAATCAAGCGATGGCATGAACATAACAGAAGGTAATATTGTATATCATGAAAAATACGGGCGCGGGGTTGTAGAAGAGCTGTTTAATTACGGAAAACGTACTCTCTGTTCAATACAGTTTGATAACGTAGGCAGAAGACTTCTGGAACCGAATCTTGCAGAGCTTAAGCAAATGTAGGTGATTTGACGTATAGACCGCACAAATGTGTTGTGCTAAGTTTATATTATATAATTGGAAGTTGCCTGAAATGAACCCATATTTAAAACAGTACAAACAAACACAAATGGATACGGCACCGAAGGAAGAAATTCTTTTGATGTTATATGACGGTGCCGTCAGATTTTTGCATAAAGCAAAAGAAGGTTTTGCTGAAAAAAATATAGAAAAACAGCATAACTATATTGTTAAAGTGCAAAATATAATTACGGAATTTGAGTCAACGCTTGATATGGAAGCTGGCGGCGAATTTGCGAAAAATTTATTTAATTTATACGAATTTATGAGCGCACAACTTTTGATTGCCAATGTCAAAAAGAATGAACACGCGCTTGATATAGTTATAAAACACATGACCTCTTTAAGAGATACGTGGAGAGAGGCAATAAAAAACTTTAAAGCCTCGGGTCAGACCCTGTCAGATTACAACAGCGTGGATAAATATCAGGCTGAAAATAATGCTGACAGTGACTATGATGATGACGACGAGGATGACGAAGATACTTCTATCGGGGAATATATATTATGAGTCTGGACTTAAAAAACCTTGAATTAATTTATGAAAGATACTACGAAATTTTGCAGCAGATAAATGAACTCATTGAAAAAGGTATGTACAGCGAGCTTGCGGCATATATCAGCAAAAAAGAAATGATTTTGCAGGAAGCTAAAGTCTATGCGGATAGAATCTGCCGGACAGGTGAAGACGCAAGCGATATGGCCGAGTTATGCAAAAAAATTCATAATCTTGAGAAAGCCAACATTGATGCATTGACTAAAATAAAAGATGAAATACAACAAGAGCTGCACTCCGTAAACAAAGACTCTAAACTAAAAAAAGCATATGCACTTTCTGCTTCCAAAAACGGGGGGCTTCTGGATTTCAAAGAATGATTGAGGCACTTTTTACAAACAAAAAAACAGCTGCACTGCTGTCAATATTATCCAACCTGTCACTAATAATATTAAAATTAATAACAGGCTTTTTAACCGGCAGTGTAAGTATAATATCAGAAGCAATTCACTCAGGCAGCGACTTACTGGCATCATTTATAACTTTTATTGCAGTAAACAAAGCGGACAAACCGGCTGACAGCGACCACCCGTTCGGGCACGGTAAATATGAAGATGTGGCAGGTTTTATAGAAGGTTCTCTCATAATACTTGCATCGTTGTATATAATTTATGAGGTCATAAAAAAATTAAGTGGTGAAGTCGAGCCTGTTACCAACTCACTTGCAGGTATTTCTGTTATGGGGTTTTCCGTGCTTGTAAATATTGGTGTAAGCGCTTATCTTTTTAAAGTCGCAAAAGTTACGGACTCGATAGCCATATATTCTGACGCTGAACATCTTCGAACGGATATATTTTCTTCTCTAACGGTTTTTGCCGGTTTAATAATCATACAATTTACAGGCTTGCACATTATAGATGCAATCATAGCAACAATTGTCGCAATGATTATTATGAACACCGGCTATAAAATCTGCAAACAAACCATGAATGATATATTAGACGGTTCTTTGCCTCAAAAAGAAGTGGAATTGCTGGATATGGTAATAAAAAGTCATATAAACCACGGAATATCCGGCATTAAAGAAATAAAAACCAGAAAATCCGGTAAAGACAAAGAAATTAATATGATATTGCTAGTTGACGGAAACCTTACTGTTTCATCAGCTCATGAGATATGCGACAAAATTGAAAACGAGATAGAAAACAAACTCGGTAATACAAAAATAACAATACATGTAGAGCCGGCTAAAAACGCCGATAATTCTTGCCAAAAGGTTAATATATAAGTACAATTAACTTATGAATAAAAAAAGCCTTTTACTGATTTTTATAATATCTTTGATTAGTGTAATTTACACTATAAACAGTGTTTGCTACAAATATATTGATAACAGACTCGATAACTTTTTTATAAACAAACAGTATGTTCAAAAGGTCACAACCACTAAAACTCAAAGCCACGCAATTGCAATAAGCGAACCATCAAGACTGTTTATTGCAATCCTTACAACTGCCGTAGTTTTCACTGTTGTCGTATATTCAACAGCAACACAAACAACGATTTTTATAATCTTTTTTATTATTGCTTACCTCATTGCATACAAGCTTGCACTTGATAACAAAATCCTGATTAATCTGACCGGTACACTTCTTTCCATAGGTGCAGCAGCAGCTTTTGCAAAAGCATATAAAAAAATCTTTAAGGATAATGTAAACAAAAAAATAGAAAACATTTTGAGCAAATACATCTCAAAAGACATAACAAACAAGGTGCTTAAAAACGAGTCCGCAACAAAGCTCGGGGGCAAACGAGCGGAAATAACCGTTATGTTTGCAGACATAAGAGGTTTTACCTCGCTTTCGGAAACAAGAAAAGCAGAGGAGGTTTCACAGCTTCTAAACGAATATTTCAGCGAACTTGAACCCGTAATAACAAAATATAACGGGGTTATTAATAAATTTATAGGCGATGCCGTGCTGGTAATCTTCGGCGATCCTGAAACCGACAAACTTCACGCAAAACATGCGGTTAAATGCGCCTATGAGCTAAGAAACAAAGTTAAAGATATAAAACAACGCTGGATTGAAGAGGGCAAACCCAAAATTGATATAGGAATCGGAATCAATACAGGCGAAGCTTTTATAGGCAATGTAGGCACGGAAAACAGGTTTGAATACACAGTTATCGGTGACGCGGTAAATATTGCAAGCAGAATTGAAGACTACAATAAAATCTATAAAACACACATATTAATAAGCGAAAATACTTACAATAAAATATCTCAAATTGTTGACGTAATAAAAATCAGAGAGGTATCAATCAAAGGCAAAGCCAAAAAGATTAATATCTACGAAGTTTTAAGAATAACGGAATAATGCTGGAAAATATTCAACAAATACGACAGGCCATCGAAGTCGAACAAAAAAACCAATACATTGATATAAGGGGCAGGCAGTTTAATTTTTCGGGATTTATACTCAATCAGCTGCACAAACTGTATAAACAGTCAAAAAAAAATCCCAAATGGCTTCTGCTTATAAAAGAGTTTGAAACTTATCAGATTTCTTCCATGCCGACAAGAAGAAAATCAGTACAAAGACTCGTATATACACTGAGAGAAGAAATAACAAACGAGGGAGAGGTTAAAAAAACTGACCTTACTCAAACACATAAAAATCCCGCACAAACAAACGTAATTTATGTTAAAGGCGTGGGACCAAAAATCGGACATCTTCTAAACAGACTCGGAATATATACGGCAAGGGATTTGTTGTTTTATTTTCCTAAAAGGCATATAGACTACTCATCAAGAACCCTCATAAAAGATATTAAAGAGGGAGCCAACGTTACCGTAATAGGGACAATTAAATCGATAAGCGCGTATAATACAAGAAACAATCTGGGGATAATAACAATTGCGCTTAACGATGAAACCGGCACGATAAAGCTGAACTTTTTCTACGCAAAAGCAAACAAATTTCTGCTTGAAAGATACAAATCACAGTTCATAAAAGGGTCAAACATAATAGTCTCCGGCAAAGCCAAGATTGATAAATACTCGGGCACCTTTACTGTAGACAAACCCGAGTATCAGGTGCTCTCAGGTGAGTTTGACAGCAAAAGCAACCTCAATATAGCAAGAATAGTACCCGTCTATCAACTGGTAGACGGACTGAGCATAAAAACACTGAGAAGAGCAATATATAACGCGCTTGAGCAATATGAACCGGTAATAGAAAACGTAATCCCTCAAGATATAATGCAGCGCAACAACCTTTTAAAACGCAGCAAAGCTCTGAGACAGATTCATTTTCCGGAAACAGATGAGCTTTTGGAACACGCCAGATATACGATTGTATTTGAAGAATTTTTCTTAATGCAGCTTAAACTGGCAATGATGAGGGAAACTAACAACAAAAATATCAAAGCACTTGCGCTGAAAGTAAAAAAAGACGGACTTGTTGAAAAATTCAGACGCAGTTTGCCGTTTGAACTCACAAACGCACAAAACAAAGCAATAGAAGAAATTTTAAAAGACATAAGCTCTCAAAAGCCGATGCAAAGACTTTTGCAGGGAGATGTCGGTAGCGGCAAGACTGTTGTTGCGTGCATGATGCTTTTATCGGCAATAGAAAACGGCTATCAGGGCGCGCTTATGGCACCTACGGAAATTCTGGCGCAGCAGCACTTTAACAACTTTGTACAATGGCTTACACCTTTTGGTCTCAGCGTAGGACTGTTTACGGGTACTAACGGTACGAAAGTCCGTAAAAAGCTTGAAACAGACCTTAAAAACGGACAAATTAACATAGCTATCGGTACTCATGCCCTTATTCAAGACAACGTCGAATTTAACAAACTCGGTGCAATAGTAATAGACGAGCAGCACAGATTCGGTGTAAAACAGCGCTCTCAACTTATGGTAAAAGGCAAAAACCCTCAGGTACTTACGATGACGGCAACGCCTATACCCAGAACGCTGGCGCTGACTACTCAGGGAGATTTGGATTTTTCTGTAATTGATGAAATGCCTAAAAACAGAAAACCGATAAAAACATACATAATAAAGCCGTCACAGCGCAATCAGGCGTACAAAATGATGCGAGGCGAAATAAACAACGGCCACCAGTGTTATGTTGTATATCCGCTTATAGATGAGAGCGAAACTCTTTCTGCCAAAGCAGCAACAATAGAAGCCGAAAGGCTCTCAACGGAGGTTTTTCCGGACTTAAAAATCGGTCTTTTGCACGGCAAACTTTCTAATGCGGAAAAAGATGACGTGATGGAAAAATTTAAAAATAAAGAGTACGACATACTTGTAAGCACGACTGTTGTTGAGGTTGGCGTTGATGTACCGAATTCAACCGTCATGATGATAGAAAACGCAGAAAGATTCGGACTGTCACAGCTGCATCAGCTGCGGGGTCGTGTCGGCCGCAGCGAACTGCAATCATACTGTCTGCTTGTACCTGCTAATTCAAGCCAGACAACAATGGACAGACTTAAAATAATGGAACAGACAAACAACGGTTTTATAATATCCGAAAAAGACCTTGAACTGCGCGGCCCCGGAGAATTTTTAGGCACTAGACAAAGCGGCATGCTTAACTTTGCACTGGCTGACATAATAAAAGATACAAAAATCCTAGAGCTGGCAAGAAAAGAAGCCTTTGAATACGTGAAAAATCACGAAGACACACCAATTGACAAAATTCTTTTAAATGAACTGGATGAAAAGTTTAAAACAGTCCCAAATCTCTCAACACTTGATTAGAACGTGTCGCAGAAGAGCTGTTAATGGAGTCTTTCATTTGCACGATGTATTCGGCATCAGCATATTTTTGTCTTGCTCTGACAAAATTTTCTGCATTATTACGCGGTAACAGGCTGCGTAAGCGGAAATTTACATCGATGTTGTTAACTTTCATTTTTTTTAAACCCCAATTCTAATCACACTAAATTATTATTTAACGATTGGTGTATAATAATATAAATTCATAAAAACAAAATGACAAGGGAGATTGCTAAAATATGGCAGACAAAATTATAATACTTTCCGGAAAGCAGTACAGCGGCAAGGATACAGCCGCAAAGATTCTGTTACAAAACTTAACAGACTTTAAAAGAATAGGTCTGGGCGATGCTATAAAAATTGAATACGGAGAACAAAAAGGTCTTACCTTTGAAGAAATCGAAAAAAACAAAGCACAATACAGACAAGATTTAATAAACCTCGGCAACAAAAGAAGAAGCGAGGATAAAGACTACTGGATAAAAAAAGTAATAAAAATGCAGGGAAACATTATTGTACCTGATGTCAGAGTTAAAAGAGAGCTTGAATTTTTTAAAGAAGCTAACGCAATAACAATAAGAGTTGAAGCAACCCGCGAAACAAGAGCACAAAGAGGCACACTTGTAGGAGAAACCGACGTTACTGAAGTGGATTTAGACGACATAAAAGACTGGGATTACATAATACACAATGACTCTACATATGAAAATTTGCAAGCTGAAACAAGTCAACTTGCAAAAGAAATAAAGAGTTTTGAATAAAAATAAGGAATGGTTGTCAGAAAGTATAAATGGAATTACACATAGCTTTTGATATAATCATCTATACCGTAATCCCCGTACTTAAACGTATACGGCTGATAATTATACTCAGGGGTTTTGTAAAGCGAATTGCTTGCTATCATAAAAATCTTGTTGTGAGAAAACAACAGAGAACTCATCTCAGAGTATTCACACATCAATTCTTCCAAATCATTTACACCGTCAATAATTTTATCAAGCATGTCGCATTCCCTTATAAAACTTTTTTCATTCCTGTTAAACATCACATTATATTAATCGGTTATAATTAAACATGACTTTAGAGTTTTTAATCAATTGTTAACATAAATTTACAAACGGAGAAAAAATGTCTGAAAAAATCATTATAGGCTGCGACCATGCAGGGCTGGATTTAAAAAATACTCTTATAAACTACTTACAAACGCTTGGTATAGAAGCGGTTGATGCAGGTACATACACAAAAGACTCCTGTGATTATCCTGTGATTGCAAAAGACGTTGCCTCAAAAATTGCCTCAGGCGAATACAAAAGAGGTATTCTTGTTTGCGGAACAGGCATAGGCATGTCAATTGCAGCAAATAAAATCAAAGGCATACGTGCGGCAGTAGTGTCAGATACCTGCTCGGCAAAGATGTCGCGTCTGCACAACGATTCGAATATTCTGTGCCTTGGTGAAAGAATAGTAGGTGTTGAACTGGCCAAAGACATAGTACAAATATGGCTCAGTACAGAGTTTCTCGGTGAAAGACACCTGCGCAGAGTTAATTTAATTGAAAATTGACAACAGGCCTTACTCCTGTGTAACACTGCTTACGGCAGAATCAACGCTTGAAAAAGTCGGAATCAGGTTATCCAAAAATGCGTCAGATAAAGCAGCTCTGACAGATTCAGAAATTTTTACAAGCATAAATTTTCCGCCTTTTTCGCTGCACATTTTATACAGAGTTGTAAACACATTTGTGTATTCGTCATCAAATATTTTTACATTTTCCATATTGAATATTATGTTTACCTGACCGGTATAAAGACTTGTTGTTACGTCTTTTAAAAGCATATCAATATGTTTTTGACCGTTAAATTTGTTGATTGTATAGCAGCAAATATCGTTGTTGATTGAATATTTAAAGAAATCTTCATGTTGTTTGGAAGTAAGAGAAGATGTAATATACTTCAATATCTGATCGTGCCAGTTGCTGCTTTTAGGCACAAATTCATCAATTCCTCGCTTATAGCAGCGTTCAATCAAATCTTTGTCATCAGTGCCTGACATAACTATAATTTTGTTTGTTCTTTTGGCATCTCTCAGCTTAATGCATTCATCAATAAGCTCGATACCGTCTTCCGCATCCGGCAGGAACAAATCAATAACAATATAATCGTACTTTTTCTTTTTCAATTCAGCAAGAGCTTCGACCTTTGTACGGGCAACCGTCGGTACAATACCGACTTTTTTAAGAAGCTGATTGAACTGATAGATAGACAGCTCCATATCATCAACAATCAATATGTTAAACTCGGCAGGTATTGCCATCGTATCGTTTGATGAAAAAGATAACAATTTGCGTTCTATCGCTATCAAAGCTTTAGTAATATCATCAGATGTAACACTAAGCAGGTCAGTTTCGATACCTGCCATATCAAAAAGTTTTCTTAACTGCTCTAAATTAATTTCCATAGCATAAGACCTATCTAACTATCAATAAAATATTACTATTTTAACTCTGAAATTACCTCATTCAAAAGTTTTAAATCTTGTTTATCCTTGCAGTTTTTGACAAAATCTTCAAACAAATCTCTTCTTTTTTTATAAGTGGCAATTAACTGCTGCTTTCTTCTCCATTTTGCTATTTCGGAATGATTGCCGTTTAAAAGAACTTCAGGAACCTGATATCCGCAATACTCCCGCGGTTTTGTATACTGAGGATATTCAAGCAAGCCATCGGAAAAAGAATCAAAATGAGCGGAATCAATTTTTCCGAGAAAACCGTCAATATTTCTGGAAACAGAATCAATAATACACATTGCAGGCAGTTCACCGCCTGTTAAAACAAAATCGCCTATTGAAACTTCCCTTGCCTTTGTATAGAGTTTGATTCTTTCATCAAACCCCTCGTAATGGCCGCAAATAAGCACAATATGTTTTTTTTGTGAAAGTTCTACACTCATATTTTGATTAAAAGTTTCTCCCTGAGGAGAAAGAAGAATTATTTCCGTATTTTCGTCTTTGTCTATTGAATCAAAACAGTCAAAGTACGGCTGACACATCAAAACCATGCCTGCACCGCCGCCGTAGGGAGTATCATCAACTTTTTTGTGTTTATCTTTTGTGTAATCACGCGGATTTATTGCATTCACACAAATCAAACCGGACTCAATCCCGCGCGCAATAATGCTGTGTGAGCATGCCTGATTAATCATATCGGGGAATAACGTTAAAACATCAAATTTCATTGTTGATTATCCTGTGCCGTAAATAATGACTCTATGCCGTCCAACATATTTACAACTATCCTGCCGTTTTCAATATCAACAACAGGCACCCATTCTTTAACAAATGGAATCATGAATTTTAAGCCGTTAGTTTTTTCGATTTCAAGAAGGTTAGTCGCCTTATTTTCGCCGACTCCGCAAACAGTGCCTACTTTATCATTGTTTGTATCAAAAACCTGTAATCCTGACAAATCCGATATAAGAAACTCATCGGCTTCCAGCCCTGATTTTAAAGTACTTTCTTCAACATGGATAAGCAGGCCTTTAACTGCCATAACATCATTAATAGAGTTTATCTGCTTAAATTTAATGATAGCAAAGTTTTTATGGAATCTTACAGATTGAACGTCATAAGCAATTTTTACGTTATCCTGAAATATAAAAACTTTTTTTAAAGATTTTAGCAAAGCCTCTTTGCCGGCGCTGTAACCGACTTTAACTTCTCCTTTGATTCCGTGAAAATTAAGAATCTTGCCGATAGAAATTAATTTACCCATTTTTGTTATTCAGTCTTTTCCGTATCGGTTTCAGCAGCTTTTTTTCTGCCTCTTTTTTTAGGTTTTTCTTCAGCTTCAACAACAGGCTCGGCTGTTTTTTCTTCAACAGCCTGTTCTTGTTCCTGCTTTGGCTGTTGTTTAAATTCCGGCGGAGCATCCTCACGCTCGGGGTTCCATCTGTCTAAACCGAGTTGTTTTCTTATCAAACCTATACCGACGTGCACACGCCATTCGTCAATCTTAAGCTGACTTGCGATAATCTTGTGACAGCCAATCGGAGGCAAGGGCAGCAACGGCTCATAGAGCATTTTTATAGCTGCAAGCTGATCCGGAGAAACAGCAAGTTTGCGTTTCGGGAAAGGAAGTTTCGGCAGCATCAATTTTTGTCTGACAAGATTGATACCGAAAAATACCTTTCTTGCTTCCAAACCTATTTGTTCTCCGATAACTTCATGAGCATCGGGGTTTGGCAAAGGCAGCATCTTTTTGTAGAGTTCTTCAATCTGCTGCAATTGCTCCTTGTTAACCAAAAGTTGTTTTGGCGGTCTGTTCTGAGGTCTTGCAGGTTTTCTTCCGCCCATCGGAGGTCTGCCGCCCTGCGGACGCTGCGGTCTCTGGTATCCGCCCTGCGGACGATTGTAGCCGCCCTGCTGCGGTCTTTGGTATCCGCCTTGATTGTAGCCTCTCTGTCCACCGTCACGATCGTATGGACGTCTGTTATAATTGTTTTGCGGTCTCTGGTATCCGCCCTGCGGACGACTGTATCCGCCCTGCTGCGGTCTTTGATATCCGCCTTGATTGTAACTTCTTTGATTGTCATATCTGGGGCGTTCCTGTTGATAAGGACGCTGATATGAATTGTCGGTGGAATAACCGCCTGCACTGTATGAGGAATGTCTTTCGTAAGTTGAACCTGACGAACCCTGTTGATTTTGAGAATTTTCTCCAAAACCGTTTTCACCGTCAGAATCAGGTTTTTTATCGGGATATAAACAATTTGGACAGATTACCCTTTTTGGGTTTTTAGTTTCGAATTCCGCTCCACATTTAGTACACTTATTTACATACATTTTTGACTACCCTTTGAAGTAAAAGGCGAAAGGCTATTAAAAAATTTAGCTCCTCGACATCTTATTATCTTATTAACTTATTAACTAAATATTCTTATAAATAAAAATTCTAATATCTTTTAATATTTTATACGCAAACATAATATTAGGCAAGCTTTTTTATTTTTATTTGCTTAAAACAAAAGTTACAGGCCCGTCATTAACAAGAGAAACCTCCATCATTGCAGCAAATACACCTGTTTTAACTGTCAAACCGCTGTTTTTTAATTTATCTACAAAGTTTTCATACATGCTTTTGGCAATTTCAGGTTTCTGTGCATTGTCAAAACTCGGACGCGTACCTTTTTTGCAATCTGCGGCAAGTGTGAATTGCGACACAACGAGTATCTCGCCGCCTATATCCTGAATTGATTTATTCATTTTACCGTTTTCATCCTCGAAAAACCTCAGAGCCGCAACTTTAGAGGCAAACCAGTCAAGATACTCTTCTTTATCCTCCTTCTCTACACAAAACAGAATAAGCATGCCTGTCCCTATCGAGGAAAAGATTTTATTATCAATTGTTACCGAGGCTTTTTTTACTCTTTGTATAACAGCTTTCATTTGTTATTTTCCAATTCTTTTAATGTGTCTTCCAGCGATTCAATTGTAACATTCAAACGTGCTGCGGCATAGCGGAAATAATCACAATAAGCGCAGGCAAGTTTGTATATTACATCAAAATCTTCTGTCCGGGGATTTTCTCGCAAAATATAAGCTATTGCGCTGTATTCTTTTGCAGTGAGCATCTTTATTATCCTGTATTTGTGCATATAGTTATTTACTATATCCGCATAAAGTCCGGAATATTTTTCAACACATTTTTTTATTGCCCGTTCATCACGCGGGGTGCTGGCATCTGCCGTCAACACCCGTTTAAATTCGTTTCTGGCGGGAAGTATTATCTCCAGCAGTTTTTTCATAACACTTATGTCTCCGGCTATATTTTTTTTGACTTTTTCTATATCAAAACCTTTTACGTCTTTTATTGCGTAAAATTTTTCCAGAGCAGAATCTTTATCAACTTTTTGAGTGAGATATTTGTCTACGGCTTTATCTAACGGCAGAGTCTCAAACCCGCTAATCTTTGCCCCTCCTGTTGATGAATTAATAAGTATACGTTCATTTTTGTGTCTGCCTGCAAAATCCTGTAAATAGTCTATAAATAATGAATACACCGCATCCGTAGGCAAGAGGTTTCCGTCCTGACCTTCAACGGTAACAAGATTTGCGTTGAGTTTTTCCAGCCTTTTTTCAACAGCCGTTCTTTGTTTTTCTTCATCCCAATTAACAGAAGCACAATAAGCATTTTTAAACTTATCAAAATCCTTCGGGGTTATCTTATACTTTTGTGTAGCCTCGTCAAATACACATTGTAAATCTTCAAACTTCGAGCCTTTTGAATAACATGCCCCGTCGCTGTAAGCCAAATCCTGTCCGATAAGTATAATAGGATTGCACCCCAGATAATACGCGCAATATAAAGCGTGATAAGCAACTGTCCCTTTTGTTTCAAACTCGACAAAAGGCGCCTCTGCTTTTTCTAAAAACCATCTTGCGTCGTCATTTTCAAGTGAAGAGGTGATAAATTTTTCTCTAAAAGGAATATCAAGATAAGAAGGTTCGCTAAACTGCTCGCAAATAAAAGAAATATCCTTTGAAAAAGGTAAGTTGTAGTGATGTGAAGTGTTAATTTTTTCTATTACGCTGACAAAATCAGGTGTGATTCCGTTCTTATACAGTGTGCCTAAAGCCGTGCCCACGGAAAATATTACAGCCGAGCCGCCGTATTTTTTTAATAATTCCGTGTTCTTGCTCAAAGAAGGGCCGGCCGATGCCACAATTGCCGGTACGTCTTTTAATGCATCTTTATACTCACAGAGTCTTTTCAGTTTATATTTTTGCGCAAGTCTTTTTATGGTTGATGCAAAAAATCCTCTTGTATTGTTAACCTGAAAATCGTAGTTGTGTTCGATAAGCACAATTTCTCGTTTTAGCCATGCCGCAATTTGTGCAAAATCCTGACCGTGTGATTTGTAATAATCAAGATAAGAAAAAGTTGCGTTAGACTTGTAGCGGTACTGCTCATACAGTATCTTTTTAAGTTCTTCTTCGGTTGATGCAAAAAACAACCGGTCTGTTTTAAAATTTTGCGACATGTCAACGGCGGAAAGTACAAAGGCAAGCACCTGCAAATCGGGTTCGTACACAATAACCTTCCCCTTAAGATTATTTACAAACTCGTCAGCCAGATACCCCAGCCCGATACCGTATATCACATGAAGTGTTCCGTAATCGTTATGCGCAACGGAGTTTGCAATATCTTTTGCCTCATTAACCGCACCGGTTAACGAATGAACGGGAAGCCCCTCTATCACAAGGTTATACTCCCCTGCAAAGTTTGTATCAAAGGCAATGTTTTTGCTGATTTCTTTAACCTGTGTCAATTTTTCAGCCAGAGACTTGTTGTTTTGCGATATATAGCGGCAATTAACCTGTAAACAATCCTGCATGATTACCTCTTCCCCTAACACGGCGAACACCCGATAAAAATATTATATCAGAATAAACTGTTAAACTGACCACATGGTCTAAAAAATTCATCCTCAGGGTCAATAACTTTTAATAATAAAATCTCTAAAATAAAAATAGTAAACTGATAATTTAATCTGCGGGGAAGAGATATTGGGGATAAAGTATAAAAGTGTGGTAAAGGGACTTGATTCCTTTGTGATAAAGCCGGCTAATCTTGAAAGAACAGCCGCACACAAAGCATTTGTTAAAGCAGATGCGCTCAGATTAACAAACCATTTCAGAGAATCCATTAAACACTATCTGACATCACTTATGATGGACAGAAACAATTACCGTGTTTATATGGGGCTTGGTATCTCGTATAAAGCGGAAAAAGAATACGACAAAGCCATTAAATACCTTGAACAGGCAGCGGCTATGTCTTACTTTTCTGCCGACATACACTATGAACTCGGATTGTGCTATATGCTCACGGGCCGTTTTTGCGAAGCCATAAGATGTTTTCACCGCACAATATCTCTGGACAGAACAAATATAAACGCACAGGTTCAGCTCGGTGTAGCGCACGAAGGTATTGAGGAATTTGATATGGCAATACTTATATACCATACGATTATAGAAAACAATCCCTCATATCTTATCGCGTACAATCATCTGTCAGCTTTATACATGAACCTCGGGGACTTTAAAGCGGCAGGCAATGTGTTTTCACAACTTCTAAAAATAAATCCCTCCTTTAATAAAGGGTACCTCGGGCTTGCAATTTGTTTTGATAAAATGTCAAACAAATCAAGGGCGCTTCACTATTACAAGCTGTTTTTAGACAAAAAACCGCACTCGCATCACGGTGAAAAAATCAGAAAAAGAATTGACAGACTAACCCGTCAAAAAGAATCATCGGGCGAAAGCAGAGCATTTGCCATTGTTAACAACTAATCATCGTTTAATTCTGACGGGCCAACGCCGTACTTTTCATAGAATTTTCTGTTATTTTCTTCTATAAACTTTTTATCAATTTGCTTTTTCTTGTTGTAAAGCCGGTCAACTGCTTTTTTACAATCGTTTAAGTATTTGTCCAGAGCTTTAAAATCGACTTTTACACCTTTTGCAAGGTATTCGTTTTCGTAGTAGTTATATAGTCTGTCGCGTTCTTTTAGTGCGTTCTTTTCACAAGCTTTTGTCAAACAATCATAAGTTTTGTCAAACTCTTCATCAGACGGATTGTTTAGTTTATTTTTGTTGTAATCATCAATATATGCAGTTATTTCAGCCTTATTTTCTTTATAACGGTCAAAATTTTGAATAATTGATTCTGATGATTGCTGTAAATGCTCTATGGTTGTGAGTGTTTTCATCGGAGATTGAGAAGGTTTTTGCAGCTCTTTTTCAACGTCTTTAAAACTGCGCATCATCATGTAGGTTTCCGGCAGCGGAATCAACATTGCATACGAGGCTGATTTAAAGCGTGTTTCGTAAATTTTAAACATTTTATCATTTAACGGCAGCTCAGAATTTTTTAAAGTGTTGTCTTCGTTATAAGCTCCAATATTGCCCGCAGTTGACTCGTATGCTTTTGCAAGCGGCATTATTTTATTTAATTCAGGGTTATTTTCAGAAAGTAAAATTTCCGCATTTTTAAGCGCGTCTTGCAAATCTTTTTTGTTGTAATTTTCGCCTTTTGCTATGTTTTTCAAGGTTGAAAATGTGTTAAAAGCCTGTCTGTATTTATAGTAACGCGACATATACGGCTTATAATGTTTGTTCTCAGGCGTAATTGATAAATCAGCCAACTGTTCTTTTTTAGAAAGAAAGTTCATTTCGTGTTCTGATAACTTCATTATAAACTTATTTGCATCTTTGTTGATGTTAACAAGTGTCTGATAAACAGGTTTGGTTTCCTCAACCAGCGGCATAATTCTGTTATTTATCGTATCATTTAAATTGTTGTACGCATCCTCAACAAAACTGCCGCTAAAACTTACGGTATCATTTTGCAGTCTGCTGTTTGCCTGAGGATTAGACACCTTATTATTGTTTAAACTTCTTTTTTGAATTAATTGAATAGATAACGGCAGAATTCTCATAGCTTCACTCAATCCTTCATTTTGTTGCTGAGCTGCCCGCAGGCGGCATCAATATCGGAACCTCTTTCCAACCTTATTGTAACCTTTTTGCCGGATTGTTCCAAGATATACTTGAATTTTTGTATAGATTCTTTACCCGGTTTTTCAAAATTATCTTTGTCGTTAGGGTTATAAATAATAAGATTTATATTAGCTTTAAGCCCTATTAACAGAACGGCAAGTTTTTTTGCGCAATCAACCGTATCGTTAAAACCTTTAATCAAAGTGTATTCAATAGTTACTCTTCTGCCTGTTTCTCCGACATAATCTTTCAGAGTCTGCATAAGCTCGTCTATAGGATATCTGTTTTCCACAGGCATAAGCGACTGCCTTAACTCGTGAGTCGGCGCGTGCAAAGACACAGCCAGCGTAGGCTGAAAATCCATGGCAGCAAGCTTGTTTATTTGGGGTATGATTCCGCAGGTAGAAACTGTTAAACGTCTTATGCCGATGACAAAATCAGTATTAAAAATATCAATAGCTTTTAAAACGTTATCAAGGTTTAATAAAGGCTCGCCCTGCCCCATAAAAACGATATTTGTAACCTTTAACCCCGTGTCGCGCTGAATTGTCAGCACCTGTTCAATAATTTCGCGAGGTGTAAGATTGCGGATAAACCCGAGCTTTGCCGTAGCGCAGAACTTGCAGTTGCAGGCGCATCCTACCTGAGAACTAACGCAGGCAGTTAAATTAGCCCTGTTGTCAAAACGCATAAGTACGGTTTCGACACAATTTCCGTCCGCAAATTCAAGCAAATATTTTATGGTGCCGTCTTTGCTGACCTGTTTGTGCTTAATTTTTACATCCGTAATCTCTGCTATTTCTTTTATTTTTTCTCTGGTTTTTTTAGATATATCAGTCATTTCATCAACGGATGCAGCCGACTTGAGGTAAATCCAGTTGTGAAGCTGCTTTGCTCTGTACTTAGATTCCTGTATAGAATCGGTAAAAGCAGTTAATTCGTCTAAATTCATTCCTGATAATATTTGTTTAACCATAATTTAATTTTTGCACAAAATACAACCCCCGTAAATAATATATGAACTACTGAAGTATTCTTAGTTATTAGAACAAAACAAAACCGGTCGTCAAATATCAACAAAAAAGCATGCCCGCAAAAATATTCCATAAATGCAATAATCCTTAACTCCCTTTTATATATACTATTTATGGCCTATTTCCATATTATGAAAATAGGAGTATAATTTTTATATTCTGGTAAATTTGTGTTCAAATTTAAAAAATTTCGGGAATTAAGAAAGAAATATACATGTATATAATTATAAAGGAGAGTGTGAATGAGTAGAACCAAAACCAAAAGAATGGTTGCATCATTCTTGTTGCTGTGCCTGATGTCAGGTACAAAAGTTCTGGCAGATCCTACGGGGTGGAATTTAGGTGACAATTTAAGTCAGTATAAAGACAATTACAATAACGTTATATTCAATGATAGATATCAATTTTCAAATTACACAAATTCAACACAGGGTGCATTGTATGTCGCTGTCAATCAAACTGAACCAACCAATATTATCTTGAATGCTGTTAATAATGAGTTTAAGGATAACCAATCAAAAGATAGCGGTGCTGCTGTTTTTCTTGGTGAAAATGCCAGTTTGACTATAAACGGTACTTCAGACTTTGAGGGGAATAAGGTATCTAATGGTTACGGAGCTTATAACGGCGGTGCTATTTACACTCAGGGAGCAACAATCAATTTTGAAGGCAAAGCCACCTTTAACCAAAATACAGCAGACGGAGGGGACGGCAGAGGACGCGGCGGTGCTATATCGGGCTTTGACAGTAAATTTTATTTCAATGGCGGCTCCGAATTTACAAACAATACCGCAGCAACAGACGGCGGCGCATTAATTATTGACGGAAGCTCAACAGTTACAAACACAGGTAACACAAACTTTAGCAGCAACACTGCGACAAATGGCAGCGGCGGTGCTGTTTATGTCGATGCAGGCAGCAGCTTTAGCGTTTCCGGCGGCGAAGCAACCTTCAGTGACAACAATGCCGGGGTTCAAGGCGGTGCTATATACAGCAAAGGTGAAGTTACTCTTGATTCTAACGGCGGAACAATTACCTTTGACGGCAACAGCGCTAACGGCGCCAATAATGATGTATACCTTGCCGGTAATGGCAGCATGGCTCTAAGCGGTGACAATGCTATCACTTTTAACGGCTCAATTCTGGGCGAAGATGGTACAACAATTACCAGCACTGCAAATGACCTTATCTTAAACGGCGACAACACTGATTATGCAGGTATCTTCACACAAACCGGCGGTAAAACAACCGTAAACGGCAAATTCTTCGGCGGAGCAAATGTTCACGAGATTAACGGCGGTTCTCTTGTAATTGCCGCAGCTAACGCAATTGACGGTTCAAAAATTGAAATGGGAGACGGTTCAAGCCTTGTTATTAACCAAAATACCGTTCTAAACGGAAACGTAACGGGTTCTGGTGTTAATGTAACTCTGGATAACGCCGACTTCCAGTTAATAGGTACTGCTCTTGACGGAAACTATACACAAAATTCCGGCAACTTTACAATTGGTGACGGAAGTAACGAAACAACCTCTTTCTCGGGTACAAATAAAATAAACGGCGGCAGTGTTACTGTTACAAATAACGCAACAATGCTGGGCACTAACACAATACAGGGCGCAACCGTTACCGTCAATCAAGGCGGTATCTTAGACGGACAAAATGCGGTTTCCGGCGGCGCAAACGTTACAGTAAACGGAACATTGCAGGGTAACAACACAATCTCTGGCGATTCCACAAAGGTTGATTTAAAATCAGGTTCAACTTTAGCCGGTACAAATATAATAAATGGCGGTACGGTTAATATCAACACGTCTGACAACACAGGCGCTGCTAATACAATCAACGGCGGTGTTGTTAATGTAGGTAATGAAGCTGAAACTACCCTCGCCGGAACAAATACCGTAGCAAGCGGAGAGTTAAAAATCTTTTCAGGTTCAACTCTCAGCGGTGCAAATACAACCTTAGAATCCGGTCGCATTGAAATGACAGGGGCTGAGTTAAACGGGCTATCTATGACCGGCGGACAACTCCAAATGACAGGCGGCTCAATTACAGGCGTTGTTGCAATGTCCGGCGGTGTTTCTGACCTTTCAGGCACTGTAATAAACAATACTGTTAATGTAAATACAGGTCACGAACTGACAATCGGTGTTGATGAAAACGGAAACAGCACATCATTTGGCGATTCCGGAAGTCTTGCTATGGCAGGCGGTACAGCTAATATCAAACAAGATATTGAACTCTCTACAGGCGACATAACAGGTTCAACCGGTACAATAAACATGCCGGCACTTTCTGAGGCAACCCCTGACACCCCTGCTCAAGGAACAGACTTAACAATCTCGGGCGACCTTTCAGACTACAGCGGTGACTTTAACAAAACTGGCGGTACTATCAATATAGGAACCACAACAACATCAGGTTCTACAGTTGCAGAAGAAAACAATTTCTTTGGCGGTTCTTCTAATTTGAAGGATACGACTGTTAATATGAAAGATAATTCTTCGCTTGCTGAACGTTCTACTTTGCAGATGAGCAGCGGCACAACCATAAATATTGAAAACAAAGGTGCCAATCATAATGCGGCTACAAACAATATTCCCGAAAAAACAGGTAATGAAACCGTTTTGTCTGGTGCAATATCTTCTGAAGTTGATAAAGCCGGTGCAATCAATGTAACCGGTGAAAATACTTATCTTGTAGTTGACGCTGATATGAGTAATTACACAGGCTCGTTTACTCAAGACAATGGCGCAACTACCGAAGTAACCAAAAATGGCGTATTCTTTGCCGGAACCAACGTACTTAATGACGGACACTTTATTTTCCGTGATAACGCACAGCTCGGCGGTGACGTTACGGTAGCAAGCAAAGATGTTCACCTTGCCTTTGGCGACGGTTCTCAAGGCTATAAAGTAGAAGACGGAAACCACGTTTATTATTACAATAGCGACGGAAGCAGAGGCGAACACTCCTTTATTATGAACTATGTAACAATCACTGACTCATTAGACGGAGGTCAGGGAGTTTACAAAGTTATTGATACGGATTTCGGCTCAAACGGCGGTTTTGCCAATACTGCTAATTATGATATCAAACAGCAGGATGACGGCTCAAAAACAACAATTTCCTTCCGTCACGGTTCGGTTGCACAAGACGGAGCACAGCTAAATCTTGCCGATGTAAATACAGAAATTAATATAAATGCCGATTATATGGAAAAACACGCAACAAGCTCTTCTGAAGACGGCGTATTCGGTGCTGATATCTCAGGTATAGGTACAGTTAACGTCTACAATACAAACAGCAAAGACAAAGCGCTTACTTTCATATCAGATAACAGCGGCTTTAGCGGTGCATATAAACAGACAGGCGGCAGCATAAGATTTGAAGGTCAAAACGGTGCTTCACACTTCTTTGACGGTGTAAATGAACTTACAAAACAAAGCTGCGTTGCGTTTGGTGCAAATTCTGTAATCCACGGTACAAACTACGTTTATTCGACTTCAACCATTGTTATGGAGAACGGCTCTTCAATAGATATAAACGACGGAGACCCGACAAGAATTATTCTGCAAGGCGGTACGTTGAGTATAGAAAATACTGATAAAGACAATGCGCTTGACCTTAATATTTCCGTAGAAAATAATGAACTCGGCGGGAATGTTAACAAAACAGGCGCAGGTGCTCTGACTATCAGTGCTGACCAGCATACTTACACAGGCAATTATACTCAAACAGGCGAAGGCAAGGTCACTGTTAAGGCAGGCAAAAGCTTCTTCGGAGGTAAAAACAATATAAACAACGGTATTGTTGATTTAACCGTAGAAGGTGCTAAAGTTGCAGGTCAAAACACAATATCTTCAACCAGTGACACAGTCGGCGGTAAAATGCAAATCGGTGATAAAACAGATACAAAAACCTATCTTAATAATCCGATTATTAATAATCCGATTATCGTAAACACTGTTGAGTCAGATAAAAATGCAGGTCTTGAACTTGTGACAACAGACGGTAATGACCAGAACCTTGAAGTTGCATTTGCGATTGCTTCAGGCGAACAAAATGCAGGTCGTGTTACACACTCAGGCAGCGGTGCATTGAATCTTAACAATGCAGGTGAAAGTGATTTATTTGCAGATTTCAAAGGTACATTTGCCCAAACTTCAACAGGTATAACAAACGTGTTCGGCAATTCGTTTGCTAAAAATGATATCGATGCAGGTATATTGAACTTAAAAGACGGTTCAACTCTTGTTGCCGGTACTACGGATATTGCAAAAGATGCGATTTTAAATATCGGCACTCTTGAAAACGATACAACAGTTAACCCTGTTGAATTTACTGATGATTCAAAAGTAACAATAGCTTCCAGTATTTCAGGCGAAGGTACCGTTAACATATCTCAGGGTACTACAACAATTAAAGGTACAAGTGATAACTCTAAGTTAACAGGTACATATCACCAGACAGGCGGTGAGGTAATTGCCGAGGGTGGTTCTACCTTCTTTGGTGCATTATCCAACCTTATTGAAAAAGGCAAATTGTTGTTCAAAAAAGGCGATGACAATACGGAAGCCGCAAAACTTGCAAACGGTGTTGACGTTACTTTAGACGGTAATACTGATTTGACGGGTAAAACTGAAAACACAACAGCAGTCTTAGATCTTGACGGTCGTGATAATGCTAAATTTACTGGCGGCAATACTTTATACATAGACGGCAAAGATACAGAAGGCTTTGTATTCACGGACGGTGTATTGCAAAATGCATTGCTCCACGATGAACAAAATATCGGTGACAACACTGCTATCACAATGCAGGGCGATTCCGGTTTTGCCGGTGATGCAAAGGTTTCTATAACAGGCGCTGCCACTAATGTTGTTTTAGGAACAGGTTCCGTTGCTCAAGACGGCAGCACGGCTAAAGTTGGCACCGGCTCTACATTGGGGCTTGTTGCAAGCGGACTTGATTATTACACGCTTACAACAGGTGACGGCAGCATTCGTGTTGAAAAAGACATGAGAGAAACCAATGCACCTGATATAAATATATATAATGACCAATCCGCTTTTGCAGGTTCATACTATCAAGACGCAGGCCGCGTAACTGTTAAAGAAGGTGCTACTTTCTTTGGAGGTGACAATGCAAAAGTTACCGGTATCAAGGTTGTAAGCGATACAGAAGTTGACGAAGCAGGCAATCCGCGTGTAATAAAAGAGACATCGGGTGATTTATACCTTGAAAAAGGTTCCTTCCTCGGCGGTGACATTACGGTTACAAACTCCGATAAATCTGCTACCGCAGGTGTTTCAACAGCTCACGGACGTGTGTTTGTTGAAGACAAAATCTTTACGCAGGACGGCAAAGAACTTACGGATATCGATGAGTTAATCGACCAGAATAACTTATACTACAACAACATACTCAAAGCTGACGGCACGGTTGATGCTGACGCGTTAAAACAAATCAACATCAACAACGGCGGTTTGATTCTTTCAAACGGTACAATCTTTGAAACAACAGACGGCCCTGCTGTATTTGAAAGAAAAGAAAACGGCATTATTGACATAGGCTTCTCTAACGGAACCGGTGTTGACGGTGACATCGTTCTTAAGAGAGATACAATGCTTTCTTACGGCGACAATGCTTATATCAAAGATGATTCCACTTTGGAAATGGAAGATACTGCTATCTTGAACTTCATCAATGATAAAGCCGATATCACATACAGACCTGATATAGTAGGCGGCGGTTCAATCTATAAGGAAGGACTTGCTGCAACAAATATCACTTCCGCTATTGATATGACAGGCGAGGTCAAAGTCAGCGAAGGTACTTTGAACTTTACAAACAAAGACAAAGTAATCTTCAAAGCAGGCGACGACCTTAGACAAACAGGTGATTTGATTGTAGGTTCCAACTCTTCTAATGCCGTAATCAACATCGTTGCCAATGAAACAGAGTTTCAAGGTGACGTTACGGTTGATGCTCAGGACGGAACACAGTCAGGCCTCGGTTTGAAGGGTAAAAATACAACAATCGGCGGTAACTTAACCACCGACAATACAAACGTTTCAATCTTCGGTAATTCATCAATCGGCTACGGTGACCCCGCTGCCCCCGGAAACTGGAATGTTAACGGCAACAGTTCATTGAATCTTGCAGGAAATTATGCTAACACAATCGATGTAGCAGGTGACTTAATCTTAGGTTCAGACTTAAAAGACGGCAAATTGCCTGTATCCTTTGATTATGACCCGCACAGAGGTGCAATGGATACAATCAATGTTGACAGCTTTGTTAACGACAGCAATTCACCGCTGTTGATTACAGGCATCAACTTTGTAACTTCTCCTGTTGACAGAAACTTCGACCTGAGTGCCGACAAATTGATTCAACAGCGCAATCCTGAAGATACTCCATATTATGATGCAACCAGCTTCTACGCTAACACTGCAATGGGTCGCTACTTCTTAAGTAACGGTGCAGGCGGTGCTGATTTTACCGGTACTCTTGTTCACCTCAACCCGCAGCAGTATAGAGGTCAGGTTGCAACTATCGCTTCGTGGCAGAACCAGCTGTTGATTAACAATTTGTTATTCGACCACATGGGGCTTGTTACAAGACAGCTTATGGAGGAAGAAAAAACAGCAAACAAATATGCTGCAAGTATACCTCAGTTTGCACCTTACCAGTATGACTTAAAAGGCGGCAGCCTCTGGTATAAAGCTTACGGTAACTTTGAAACTCTTTCTATGACGAAAGGTCTGAGCGTAGGCAACAACGCATACGGTGGTTTAATCGGTGCTGACTTCCCGCTTATCAAGCTTAAACACGGTTGGAACATCGTGCCGACAGCTTATATCGGTTATAACGGTGCACACCAGCACTTTAACGGCGTAAGCATGTATCAAAACGGTGCTCAATTAGGCTTTATGGGTACTGCTTACAAAGGTAACTTCTTAACTTCATTATTGGCATACGGCGGCGGTTACGGCAACGATATGTCTATGCACGGCGAATATGGCTCAGGCAGCGACAATACAGGCAACTGGTTTGCAGGCGTTGCTTCTAAATCAGCATACAACATTCACCTGCCGGCTGATTTCATATTACAGCCTACAGTAATGGCTGCTTATAACGCCTTCGGTTCTCAAAACTGGGGTTCTGACTTCGGTGTTATGAGTATGAGCTCAGGTATGCTCAACGGTGTAAACGTTGCACCCGGTGTCAACTTAATATGGCAGAAAAAATCCTTCAACATCTACTTAACAGCTCAGATGGTTTACAACATTATGGGAGGTGTTGACGGCAGAGCAGGTAATATTGACCTCGGTTATGTAAGAATGCGTCACTCTTACTTTGAATACGGTTTAGGCGTTTCTAAAAACTTCAAAGACAGATTCGGCGGCTTCTTGCAGTTCGTAATCAGAAACGGCGGCAGAACAGGTATCGGCTTCTCCGGCGGATTACAAATCAAGCTGGGCAAATAATAGCGCCTTTGAAAATTCCCAAAAAACGAACCTCTTGCAACAGCGCAGGGGGTTCTTTTTTAGTTTAGAAACATTTAAGTAACAGCCGGCTTGGCATAAGAATTACTTTGCAGGACAAAATACTTCTCTGTATGAGAAAATAATTAAAATAAAAAAAGACCTTATAAGAGGTCTTTTTATGGCTGCGGGACATGGATTCTCTACAGATGTAGGCGAGTATCACGAGCCGTACATATGGTCTTGGATTATTGGCAGTTCGGCGGGAGTATCTGTGCTGTACTCAATAAAATTGAATTAATCAGTAGGCAATAAAAGCAAGAACACTTGAAACAGAGAATATCGCACCACCTCCGACCTTTGTAAGAACTCTGTGCAAAAAGTGCCGGTGGCACGTTTTGCATAGAGGCAGGCTAAGTCAAAAGCGTAGCTTTTGCGTGCCGTATAACGATAAAATAGTCTTGGAATACGAACGCTCCGGCGGAGTAACGTCCGCCTACGCATGGGGCAAAGCCCCGTTCGATTCCGCCAAACAACAACAAGCGAGGTTTGTTTGAGGGCTATGTAATTATAACAAACACTTTTGTTTAATGAAGGAGAGCAATTTATATAGCCCGAGTTGCCGAGCACTGGTTTGTGTTACTTTCTGTATGAACGGAACAGCAGGTCGAGAGTTTCTTGGGCTCCACCCGTTCTTTGCGCCAAAGAATGGGTGGAACATAAAGCTATAATCGAGTTTTAATAACTAACTGTTTTTGATATGGTCATACTCATTGATTACGTTTTTGGGTACACATTTCATAATGTCTACCTCACAAGACGGCGTTTCCTCGTTACACTCGGTCAGCCTTGCCAAAATCCGCTGGATACTTGAACAAGTAGAACCAGTGAGGATTTTCCAACAGAAAATCCGAATCGGTGAGAATCCTTAAATCTTTCTTGTAACTAAAAAGAAAAAACTCCGGGACATGGATTCTCTACAGATGTAGGCGAGTATCACGAGCCGTACATATGGTCTTGGATTATTGGCAGTTCGGCGGGAGTAACGTCCCGCCTCACAAGACGGCATTTCCTCGTTACACTCGGTCAGCCTTGCCAAAATCCGCTGGATACTTGAACAAGTAGAACCAGTGAGGATTTTCCAACAGAAAATCCGAATCGGTGAGAATCCTTAAATCTTTCTTGTAACTAAAAAGAAAAAACTCCGGGACATGGATTCGAACCACGATTAGATGATCCAGAGTCACCTGTCCTGCCGTTAGACGATCCCGGAATGGTTACAAATATATTTTATCACCTGAGAAAATTTGGTCAATAAAAAAGTATTTATAAAATAAATAATTGTCTTATAAATTTTTTACCGTAAAAAATATTGGTAAAGAAAATTGCAGAAAAAACTTTGAACTACAGAGCAATAAATAGCTTGCACATCATTAATGATTGTAAAAAATATAATATTACTTATGGATATTTTACTAAGAATATAGTAGTTTAAGTATATAAATTTATTTTGTGTTTATTGTTTTTAGAAAGAGTGAGTAAATGGTTCTACAAAATGTTTCCGGATTAGCAATAGTTTCTAATTTTAAGGGAGTACAACCGAAAGCAGCTCCGGCAGAAGCTAAAGAGGACAAAAAGCCTGACACTGTGAAACCGCCACAGGATAAAGCTGTTAGTGTACCTGCTAACATTTTATTAGCTCAAATGCCCAATGTAAGTTTTGGCGGCAGATACAATTACGGCAGAGACGATTTATCTGCTTATGACGACTATGAAGGCCCTCAGCCTCCTCAAATAGAAATTGAAAAATATAAAATCTCAAAAGCGGTGGATGAATCTATTGAAAACGAAGATTACCTTTCTGCAATTAAGGGTAAAGTAAAATTGGCATTCATCTGCAAAAAACAAGGTAAAGAAAGCGATTCTTATATTCTTGAAGAAAGTATAAGACGTTTGTACAAGGATTTGCCGAGGTATCAAAGAGAAGAGGCAAAAAACGTAATAAGAGATTACAACTACGACATGGCGCAATATATTGACGAAGATATAAAAAGATACTAGTTTTTTATAAACTTAACGGTCTGCCGGTCTTTTCACCGTCTTTTATGCGTGTCAGCTTACCGTTTTCGTATAAATAGGCATGGCGGATATTTTTGTTGTGCGAAAATATTTTTGCGGCAAACTCTTTTTCGTGGTTATTGTTGTTGACAATCATCAGTGTAACGTACGGGTCTAAAAATCTGCCCGTTTTTTCAAATCTTGAAATAGAACGCTGAACAGACAAATCTTTAGGTGTGTTTATGTGAATAAAATCGATTTGATAGCCGTGTTTTTTTGCCTGTAGGATTATATTATTAATATTCACGGAACCGCCGGTTGTTTGATAAATCAGATTTTTGCCCTGTTTAAATACTCTCGGTAAAATTTCTTCTTTTAAAATTGTGCTTGAAGCTCTATGCACAAGATCGGCACCTTCTCCGTTTCTGTAAACCTGCGCAAACATTGCCTTTATATCATCAGAATCAGGAGTGTAATACAGGTTTTTGTCATTTTTCAATATACTGTTAATTATTGTTGATTTTCCCGACCCCGGTAAACCGTCTATAACAAGCATTTTTTTATCCGCTTTTATGTTTTTAAGCGCATCCTCTTCATTTTTTAATACTGATTTAAGCACACTGTTATAATATTGAGACCCAACTTCTACCCGTTTTGAAATCGCATTTGTTTTTCTTATATCAAGGTATTTTTCAGTGTCATAGGGGGTGATTCTTATCCTGTTAAGGGCAAAATATTTTAAATCAGTATCTGGAATAAGCCCCGCATTTTCGCTGCAAATTTTAATCAAATCCCGCTCCGAGATTATCCCTCGCTTAAAATAGTTAACAAGCATGTTTTCAGGCAGTCTTAAATCAGGCTCAATATAATTGCCATGCCCTGTGTTAAGTACATAAAAATTGTGTTGATAAGCCTTTAAATACAATTGTTTTAAATAGTTTGCCTTTTCACTGATTTTATCCAGAGTGAAGAATCGCTCTTTATCTGAAATTATTGGCTGGCTTTGCGGCAAGCAGGGTTTTGCAGGCTGTATTGCGGCTTTTTTAAAGGGATTCAGTCTTTTAAACAGATTTGTTTCTTTCAATTTTTCCGTATCAAAATCAACATTAGACTTGTATTGTTTATTTAGGTTAAAGTTCTTGTCAAAAACGTATTTGAAGGTTTTGTACTCTTGCTTTGTAGTAAGCGAAACAACATAATCCCCGCCGAATTTTTGAGCTCTTATTTCATGTATGTCCGCGGAAAAAATGTTTTGTAGAGTTTTTAATCTTTCAACCAGCTTAGGTATATCGGCATTATTGTCTTTGCATAAAGTTATAAGGTCATCGGGCAGAAGATTAAAATCAAACAACTGTATTGCTTTTTGTGACTCCTTTTCGGAAAAATTCGCAATGGTATTCAACTCGGCAGGTTTAAAATTAAAAAGATTATTACAATTTTTTTGACGCGCAAACGGTTTTATAAAATTTAATTTATCCTGAGGAAGTTTTGCAATGTGCAGCAGTTGCTGCGGAGTAAATCTTATAAGACCTGTTACGTCTTTTTCGCAGGCAATCATAAACAGCGATTTGAGTTTTTCAAATGGCACGGTTTTTAAAAACTCTAAATCTAAGATATCGTATAACAGGTTGTAGTGCTCGTTTAAATTGGCAAATTTATGTAACACATTACGCTTTGGGGGTTCAACATCCGCAAAATGCTTCAAAAATGTATCATTCGGAAAAACAGGTTTTTTGATAAAAAGCGGCTGGAAGGCAGAAATAGTATTTTCCTTTACCTGCAATATGTTTTTGTATATTTGTGATTTAAAAGCAATATTGTTTTTATTATATGTATTAATCTTCGATAGTGTCATAGTACTTGCATAAAACATGTAAATTTGAATTGTTGCTATTTGTATAACCTGATAAAGCAGCCTGTGAACATACTAATCGGGCAAAAAGTTGTGACAATTAGCCGACTACAGGTGAATTGTATCAGTTAAAACAGGCATTTTTTTCAATAACATCCATAACCATCTGCGGTTTGACAGAAGCCATACAGGGAGTGAATTTTTCGCCTTCCGAGAGCATTTTGCATTTACGCTGCCCGCAGTATCTGCAACTTATTGTCGGTTCGATAAATGTACCGTTTTGGCTGTATGCAGAACTTGAGCGCGGATGAGTAGACCCCATAAGCGCAATTGTTCTTGCCCCTACTGCATCGGCCAGATGCAATGGGCCGGAATCACCGGAGATGAATAAATCACACTTTGAAATAAGTGCAGCCGTTTCCGTTAAAGATAATTGCCCTGAAAAAATCCTTGCATTTTTAATCGCACTGTAGCGGCTGTGGTTTTTAGCTTCAGTTTTAGAACCGATTACAAAAACAGAGGCGTTGTATTTTTCAACCAGCATATTTCCAAGCTCTGTCCAGTATTCATCAACCCATATACGGCCCTGTCTTTGCAAATCATTGTCACCGCCGGGGCTGAGAATTATTATTGGATGCTTAACCTCTGAAATCTCATTTGTAATTTTTTCCAGCGCTGTTTTATTAATACCGAGGTCAAGATATTCAGGCTTTTTTAAATCCCCAAAAGCGTCACAGGCTGTGTTGAAAAATGCATCTACTGCGTGTACACGTTTGGCGTTTCTTTTAACAAGCTGTTTCGGTGCGGCAATATAAATCATTATAAAATTACGCGTTGCGTTGGTCAGGTTAATTATATAATCATATTTTTCTTTTCGCAGTTCCAGCCCTTTTTTAAAAAGATAAAATATATTGTCTTTATGCTTCATTTCAAAAGGTATAACTTTATCTACATATGAGCTGCTTTCAAGCAGCGGACAGATGTATGACGCGGTTATAAAGTGGATTTCATGCTGAGGATAAGTCGTTTTAACAGCCTGAGCAATCACCGTTGAATGTACAACATCCCCTATTGCCCCTAATCTTATTATTAAAATTTTTTTAGAAGAACTGTCCTGCATTAAAAAATAACCTTGTAATTTTTACTCAATAATACCATAAATATTATCAATTTTGAGGCAATTTTTCCCGATAAAATAACTTTATATATATACGGGGGATATTAATGTCTGACAGAGAGAAAGAAACCAATCAAAACAATATTCAATCACCTGATACCGGTGATAATTTTAAGATGTTTTTCAAGGTCTTGTCACACTCTGACGGTGACGATATGATTATAGATTCGGCATTGGATGCATATTCTCCGCAAATCAGTGTGCTTGAAACTAAAGGAAAAGATTTACTGGAAACAATCGGCGACGGGGCAAAAAGGCTTTTTGATAAAGACAAAGCTTTCGGGCCTGATTATTTAAACCCGTCAAACACAACCCCCACAACGACTAATGAAGCTATAGAACATCAAATTAAAAAGAAATCAGACAGTGCAGCAAACGCTGTATTCAGACCTGATGTACCCTCTGTAGAAAAGAAGTCTTCATTTTTTAAAGGTGTAAAATACGACGTATCCGTTGATGAATTTTCTGCAATGAAGAAAATCTCCCCCACTGTTCAGGCGGGTGCTGTTGTTGACTATTTTGATAAATCAGTAGGTTTAAAATACAAAAAAACTACTCCGGGCGGTTTTACTACATTCCGCGGTGAGGTTGAGTATGAACCTTTTGACAGTACGGTACAGGTGTACACCCGTTATGATGTGCCGATGAATTCCGTCAGCGCAAGACTATACTTAAATAAAAACAACCCGGGTATTTCTGCCGGATATTCAAAACAAATAAATAAAAAAAGCGACTTTAGCGCAAATGCTTCGTGGTTTAAAAGCGATGCGGCTTTTGAAGCTAATTACAGAACAAAATTAAAGGACGATTCTTATTTGTCAGTGGGTGCATACGGCTCAACTCATTACAAAGAAGCGGGAGTCCGCTTAAGCTGGAATTTTTACGGATTTTAATTTAAAACAAAAAACTCCCGCAAATCACGGGAGTTTTGGTTTATATAAATCGTTAGTTACTGTTTATTTTCTGTTGTGCTGTTAATTTCAACTTCTGTAACTTCTTCGTTGCCTGAGGGAGTTTTTCTTAATTTTTTAGCTCCCACTTCAACGGTTCCGTCCCATTCTGTGTTTAAGGATTCAGGGTTGAGAGATATAGCAATATCCATAAAGAATTCGTACAGTTCAGGTTCATTTATGTTGTTTCTTGCGTCTTTAAAGGTTCTTGCGTAATCCCTCATTATTTTTGCGTTATCCTTGTATTTTTCATTAAGCTCAGGATGAGATGACGGATTGAGCTTGTATGCAAGTTCAGGATGTTGTGCAACAATCTGTTTCATCTGGTCGTATACTTTAACCTGTCCGCAGAAGGCAAGAATAACTTCATACATATCATCCAAGGCCTGTTCGTACTGGCCTAATTTAAGTCTGCAATCGATTCTGTTGTCATAAAAAGCACCTGCGCCGTAACCCGGTTTGTTGTACAGGTATTCATAGTCAGCCAGAGCTTCTTCATATCTTCCGTAAAAATATGCAAGCTGTGCTTTTGCAATTCTTGCCGCATCAAAGTCGGGGTCAAGCTCAACAGCTTTTGCATAAACGTCTATTGCGCCTTCTTTGTTATTATGTGTTTCGTATCTGATACCTTCGCTGTAATAAAACTGGGCATCTTTTATTTGTGTTTGTTCCTGTTTTGATTTTTTTGGTTCTTTTGATTTTTTAGCGTCTGCACTCAAGCCTGTTACGCATAAAACCGACAAACATAACGCTAATGATAATAATTTTTTCATACGTTCAATACTCCTAAGTCTAAGATAATAAATATTATATAACAGGTCGTATAATATTTTACAGTGTTTGTTAATAAAGCTTTATATTATGTTTTTTATCAGCTCTGTCAGCAAAGAAAGTTGATATAACAGGTATTATTATGTAGTATATTCCGCCAAGAATAAGCGCAGGTTTTGCAATTTTTATGCCTTCAACATATTTTTCCAGCACAGGCGAGTTTTTATTTACTTCTTTAAATTTATTTATAAATTTTTCAACAGGTTTTTCCGTGTATTTGTTAACGACGTAGCTGCCTGCAATACTGAGTCCCGTAGAAATAGCGCTGTTATATATCAGAGCTTTTTTTCTCTCCTGTTTTATTTTTTTGCTTTTAGCTGTCATTGCAATAAAAGAACCTGTTAACAAAGTGTCGGTTAAATTCATAATATGCAAAGCAAAATCTGTGTCTGCATACCGGTTTACAAATTTTTGAAAAGGCTTTGTATTAATAATTTTACCTATACTTTTTGCAAGTTTTTCAGTTGCACTGTTATACATACCTTTAAAGGATATAACATTAGAATTTTGTTTGTGTTGAGTTTCAGCGTGTTTTTTATTTTTAAAGAACAACGACATAACCGGCGGAATCAAAAAACACGTCAATGCTGATTTCGGCAGTGCAATTAACATCCCCAGCCCCAGTTTAAACAGTTGTGTAGCAAATTGATAATATTTGGATTTAATCAGGTCGGGTGATTTTTTTTTGAGCATTTTAATTGTTTTTTCGTTAATGAATTTTGAAGGTTTTTTATCAATTTTGATTACTGCATTACTCACGGGAATAGAAGCTGCTGCCATCAAAAGATAGCCGCCTGCGTTTGATGCCAGTGCTTTTGCACAGGCATATTTTTTATTTTCTTTATCTGTTTTAGGGGTAGAAAGTATGGCAAGCGGCCTTGCAATTGCAGACAGTAAAAAAGCAAGTGTTCCTGAAAATAATGCAGGGTAATCCGCTGCAAACCCCAGACTTTTGAGCAGCAGTTTGTTGCTGTACAAACCTTTAAAGGATTGGGGCTTATTGTTTTTGTTATATGGATTATATCTGTTCGCTGTTATTTTCATTACATTTTATTAGATAACATACACGCACAAAAGTAAATGTTAGACGAAAGTATTAAAGTGTAATATTGAGAATTTGTGCAATGTAATATTAGAGGCTTAACGTTATATTGACTATGTAAATCCTCAACTCTTCTGATTGCTTGTACTTAGTGCTCACCTCTTTTGCTTTTTATTGCAGAAGAGGTTTTTTTTACCATTTTTTAAATATAAAAAATACCGCAAGAATTATAAAAAGAAAGCCGACTACATAATTCCATTTTAAATTTTCTTTCAGATAAAAAACTGAAAAGAAACAAAAAACAACAAGAGTAATAACCTCCTGTATTGTTTTTAAGTGAGCTGCATCATAGTATTCATGGCCTATTCTGTTTGCGGGAACCTGAAAACAGTATTCAAAAAATGCTATTCCCCAGCTTATTAATATAACAGCCCACAGAGCCGTATTTTTGTATTTTAAATGTCCGTACCATGCAAATGTCATAAATACGTTAGATATTGTTAATAAAATTATCGGTGCAAATTGTCGTATTATCATAAAATAATACTAACAAAAAATTAAAAAATATTTTATAATAAATTTTATAGTTTTACATAAGGAGGTTATTATGAAAGACATCAGAGAGGTAAAAGATTATCAGATAGCGGTTTTAGGCCTGCTTATTGCCTTAGGTGCAATTGTTTCGACCTACATTTTATCAAACGCCGTTATTTCTTATCAAAAAATGAACACACAAACACTCTCGGTTACAGGCTCAGCAAGTCAGGAAATAAAATCAGACCTTGCCGTATGGAATTTGTCTTATGAAGTAAGAAGCAAAGATTTGAAAAGCGGATATGCCAAAATAAACTCCGACAAAAAACAGATTACTGATTTTCTTGCAGCAAACTCTATAGAGGCAGGCAGCTTTAAATTTACGCCTGTTGCTTCGTATCCCGTTTACAAAAGAATGCCAAACGGCTATGACTCAAACGAGGTTGACGGCTACAGATTGTCACAAAACGTTGAAGTTACGTCAAATGACGTTGATAAGCTGACAAAGTTGTCTGAAAACACCTCACAGCTAGTTAATAAAAATATTGAGGTTTCTTCTAACAGAATGGATTACTATGTATCTAACCTTGATGAACTTAAAATAAAAATGCTTGCAGAAGCAACTAAAGATGCAAAACAAAGAGCAAAAAGCATGGTAGAAAGCACAGGCGGTCATATCGGTGTTATGAATGACGCAAGAATGGGCGTTTTCCAGATTGTAGCAAAAAACTCAACAGATGTATCTGATTACGGCATATACAACACAAGCGCAATCGACAAAAAAATTAATGCTGTTGTTAATGCAACCTTCACTATAAAATAGTTTGTCCGAGAAAAATTCGTGATAAGGAGCAAAGCGACGTGAACGAATTTTTGGAGTGATACATTGTTCACATAGTGAAGCCATTTTTCAGGCTTCACCACAGTTCAGCCGAAAAAGAAGGTAAAGGTGAGCAGTGACGGCTCGAATGCTCGAGGCGGCAACTGCGACACTAGATTAGATATATGAAAGAAATTAAAAAAGTGCTTATATGCGGACTCGGCGCAATAGGAAGCATATACGCAGTCAAGATTTTACAAAACAATAAAGCTGACTTAAGCGTGCTTGTTGACAAAGCGCGCTTAAGCCGCTATAAGAGTGAACCGCTCAATTTTAACGGCAAAGAATACCTGTTCAAATACATCACACCTGAGGAAAATTTTTCTGCGGATTTGATTATTATTGCAACAAAAAATAATTCGCTGCGGCATGTTCTGACAGAAATAAACAACTTTGTCGGAGAAAATACAATAATACTTTCGCTGCTGAACGGTTTAAAAAGTGAAGACATAATCGCAGAAACCTTTGGCAAAGACAAAGTGCTATATTCCTATTACATAGGTCATACAAGCACACGCACCGGCAGAAATGTCATACATGACGATGTATACAAAACTGTTTTCGGCGAAAATGACAACACCTTGCCATCGCAAAATGTAATGGCTGTTAAAAACTTTTTTGAGCAAAGCAATATAAAATACGAAATTCCTGTGGATATGGAATACTCAAGGTGGTGGAAATTCCTTGTCAATGTCGGCTACAATCAGGCATCAGCTGTTTTAAACGCTTCTTACGGCGATTTTCAAAACTCAGAAAGGGTAAATAATATTGCAATAAACCTAATGAAAGAAGCTGTTGAGGTAGCTAAAGCCTACGGAGTTAAAAACACGCAAAATCTAATCCCGGAGGTGCTTGAGTGTATAAAGACAATGCTTCCGCAAACAAGGACTTCTATGCTTCAAGATGTTGATGCCCGAAGGGAAACTGAAGTAGATGTTTTTGCCGGATATGTAAGCGAACTCGGCAAAAAATATAATATCGCTACGCCATATAATGATATGTTTTTGGAAATCATTAAGGCGATTGATGATAAAAATCAAAGGTACAAAGTTATATGACCAACAAGAATAGTAAAAATATTAGAAACGATTTTTTGGAAAAACTTTATTCTCAAATAAAGCCAGAAATTATACAATTCGAAAAAGAAAGAAAAAAACAATACTTTAAATTACTTTTGCTTACCGGAGGTTATATATTTTTGTCATTCTTTTTTGCAGCTTTTGCATTGGTTTGTTGTGTAATAAAAACAGAAGCAACGGCAATATACTTAAATATTATATTATGCTTTTTGTTTATTTATGCAGCTGGTATTGCATACAAAAAATCAAATAAAGAATTTGAAACTAAAATTAAAAAGTTAATAATGCCGCTTATAATAAACTCTTTTGAGAATATTGAATGGAAAAGCGGAAGTTTTATTCTTGATAACGAAATTTTGACCCAATCAATGCTATTGCCTGACTATGGATTTGGCAAGCCTGACGATTCATTTTCCGGAAGTTACAACGGAGTTAACTTTAAGATACAGGAAGTTTTACGCTCGAATGAAACAAAGTACATAAACAGGTTTCAAAGAAATGTTTACGGCAGATTCAACGGTGTGATAATAGAAATTGATATGAAGAAATGATTTGAAGGGCACACTGTTATAAGAACAAATGAAGTTATAAAACAGTTTGAAGAAAATCTTTTTAAACAGCATCTTTCCGGGAACAAAGACTACAAATATCTGCATAATGATTATAAATTTTATAAAAAAGACTTCCCCCTGAGCTCCTTGAAACATACTGAGTTTGAAGATATAAAATTTAATCAGCTATTTGATGTCTATACTGACAATGAAATTGAAGCCAGATATCTTTTAACACCAACATTTATGGAAAAGATATACAATATAAAAACAAGAATTTCAACAAAACGCATTTTTGCAGCATTTTATGCAAATAAATTGTTTATTGCCATTCAAACTAAAGATGATTTATTCTCGGTAGCCAAATTATCAAGGCCGCTATCTGATTTAAAATTGCCGTATATTGTGTTTGAACAAATATTTTCGGTCAGACAGCTCGTTGATTATCTTGAGCCAGACAAAAATTTATAAAAACAGCAAAAAATAATTTGTTTGTACTTAATTAAGTATGAACATATTAAATTTTCCCATGCATACTCACAGAATGTATCAGCCCTATTTTTCCGCAAGGCCGATGTCTGCCACTGCTTTTAAAGGTAATGCTGTTAATGACACTTTTGAAAAACAAACAGATACAATAAAACAAACAAAATACGGCACAATACATTATAATAACGGAAAATTCTCTTATTTTGAATTCAACAGGCCAAAAAATCTCCAAAATGCGCTAAAGGCAATAAAATACGTCCAAAACAAATACAACCTTTTGACCTACGGGATTTCAAAATATGAACACACCTATACTGATTTTGAAAAAGCTTTTGCCGACAGGTTTAAGGATATGAAGTTTGTCCGCTATCTCGGTGCCGGCAATACGGCTATGGCGATTGAAAATACTGACGGAAAAGTTTTAAAACTTTCTTTCGTAAACCAGTTTTCCTTTGACAGAAAGCCTGAAAAATTTGACGCACGTGTCTATGAAAAAGACAAAACTGATGATGACTACTATTACTATATTCAGGAAAAATGTGATATTACCAAAGTAACCAATAATGATATTGATAAAATTTCCAAAATGATAGAAGATGCCGGCTATACACCCTTTGACATGTCAGAAGATCAAATAGGAACGGCTAAAGACGGAAAAGTCTATCTTATAGACCCTGAATGTGCAAAAGATGACAAAGCAATGAAAGAATTGCAGGAAAGGTGTTTAAAATGGGCACTTGAGCACGGTCTGGACTTTGATTTTATATAAGTTATCTTAGCTAACAAAAAATTCGAAAAAGTTTTTTAACGAGTTCTCTTCACCATTTCTCTTGTAATATGTTGTTTCAGCTTCCCTAAAATCAGTTGTATACCTGGTAAAAGAACTTATACCTCTTGTATGGTCGCAATAAAATTTTGTCTTGTCGTAAAGTCTTTCAACAACAAGTTTATCTTTTGAAAAGCCAAACTTTATATCTTTATCACGGTAAACCGGGTTAAACGGGTCACAGAAATTGACTGATTTATCATATGTCGTAACCAGCGGACGGCCGTTTCTTTCAACAATAATTTCATCGTGTTCTATTAGATTTGATTTACAGCCCTGACGGAATCTTTTCAATCTGCTGATTAAAGAGCTGCTTTCATCCGTGAGAATAGTGGACGCAACCGAGTTTTTTAAATGCCCCTCTTCAAGAGCGCTTTTCCACAAATTTTCAAACATATTTGTTACTTCTTTGTAAGACTTAATGTTAAATTCTGTGCTTATAGCTTTTTTGAATAAATCATTATAACCTCCAAAACTCACCCTATCAGATGTTGATAACTGTTTTTTGGCAGGTAAAACAGATTTTTGAGAGGATTGGGGTTTTACTATTGAAGTGTGGCTTGTAGATAAGGCTTGAATACGCATAATTTTTCTCCGGAAATAAATCAACAACTGCGTTTAATATAACATATAAATACTTTTAATTAAATGGACCGACGCTCTCAGGTTCAAACTTTTAGTTCAAAGATTGTGAACAATCTCGATACAAAAGACAGAGATAAAATCTGCTATTTAATAAATTATTAAATTACAAAATAGCCTCATATTTGTCATTTAATCTGTATTTCCGCTTTCTTCCCTCACCTTCTGCAATAATAAATCCTGCTTCTGTCCACTCGGAAGCAAGCAGTCTTGCAGTACGTGGTGCAAATTTGAAGAAATCGGCAATTTCTTTTGCTGTAACATACTTTTGGGTCTCAAACAGATTAAGTATTTGTCGCTGCTTAGAGTCAAGTTCTCTTAATAGTTTAACTTCATCCTTAGAACTTTCATTGTCCTTAGCCTTTTTATAGACCGATTTAAATGCAACTGCCATTCCCTCAACAAAGTATTCTACCCACTTTGTGATATCCGCTTCAGCACGTCCCATATAATAGTTATGGGAATTGCCGATAGTTATTGCGTCATAATATCCCTGCAAATCCTTTGCATAATATTCTTCCAGAGAGTAAATACCTTTAAGGTCATACCCTTCTTTATGCAGAGCAAGGGTTGTTAAAAGTCTTGCTGTTCTTCCGTTAGCGTCAAAATATGGGTGTATTGTTACAAACTGATAATGAATAATTCCTGCTTTTATCGGTATCGGAATGTCATTAGTATTATTAATCCATTTAACAAATTCTTTCATTAACTCAGGGACGTCATCTGCTTCAGGAGGCATATAAACAATATTACCGGTTAATGAATCTGTAATTACATTCTGTCCTTCTCTATAATCATCAGGTTTTACCTTTGTACTTCCGCCTCCGGTTACATAAGCATGGATAAGTTTAATATTATCCTCTGTTATAGGTGATTTACTCTTCGCAAGTTTTTCAATGTAATCAAGAGCTGCATAGTAACCTCTAATTTCCTTCTCATCACGAATTCTTCCTGTATTAGAAATAACCTTATTTTTCTTAATGACCTGAAAAACTTCTTCTCTGGAAAGTCTGTTTCCTTCAATTTGGGTCGAATAGTGAATAGTTGCAACTTTAGCAGTTTCTCTTAAAGAGCTTAAAAGTTTGGGGTTAATCGGCAGAGTTTTAATCCCTTCTTTAACTCGTTCAATTTCAAGAAGGTTATTTGCAATGGAATTAGTAATAGAGTATATCGGATTAAACTTTGCCATAAACTTACCATATTATTGCCATTATTTTGCCATATTCTTGCCGGAAAGTCAAGTTTTATACATCATCAAAACAGCTGAAATACAATCAAAACAACAAAAAAGAGCCTCTGAAAAGGCTCTTGATTTAAATGGCGGGACCGACGAGGCTCACTGTGTCTGTTTGCGTAGCAAAAAAATGTGACTAAATGTCACATTTTTCGTGTAACTACACACAAAGTATTGTAAGAAAACACAGAGCAAATAGAGGGAGCGACCGTAGGTCGTGAGTTCGGGAATTAACAACAAAAAAAGAGTCCAAAAGGACTCTTTTAATAATGGCGGGACCGACGAGGCTTGTCTTGCTCGCTCGCGTGTAACGGCAATTCCGAGTTTTGCGTTGTGTTGAAAACACAACGCAAAACTCTCCAGCCTCAGCTCGCTCGCGCCGAACTCTAAAACAAAGCTTTGCTTTGTGGAGTTCTCTCCTCTAATCATCCAAAACATGAAACAAAAAACTCCACGTAAAGTGGAGTTTTTTATTAAATGGCGGGACCGACGAGGCTCGAACTCGCGACCTTCTGCGTGACAGGCAGACACTCTAACCAAACTGAGCTACGATCCCACGCCATAGTATTTAATTTTCAAGTCCGAAATGATGTTTACTGCCAAACCTCATGTCCGTGAACTTATTATAAAACGCTAAATTTTAATTTTCAATAACTTTATTAAAAATTTATTGTCTTTTTTTATTATGCTTTTGTATAATTTTATTACAGTATAATAAACATCGGAGTATAAATGAAAAAAACAATTATTCTTGCATTCCTGCTGATGATGACTTATTCTTTACCCGTAAATGCGGCACAAAAAGTAAAAGTCAGTGCGCTTACCCCTTTTAGTTCTCTTAATCCTTCAGAAAAAATGAAGGTCATAACACTTGAAAAAGCAGAGTTTAATAACGGAATCATATTTGAAAACGGTACTGTTATCTACGGCGATATTATAGAGGTCAAACAGCCGAAGCGTGCCAAAAGAAATGCCGGTTTTAAATTTAAACCGACATCATATCTGTATAACGGCGAAATACGCACTGTTAATGACCCTAATTTTATTGCAAAGTATGCTGAATACAAAGAGCTTAACAAAGCCGAGCTGGCGACATCTGCTGCCGCAACGGCAGGAGGATTTATTTTTCATATTCCGCTGCTGTCAGAAGGTGTATCTTTTGTAAAAGGTGTTATAAAAAACCCCGAGGACAACCGCTTTAAATCAGGAGCCGTTCAGGTGTACAAGGATTCTCCTCTCTCTTACATTGAGGAGGGCAAAGACATCGACATACAAGAAAATACAATGTTTATACTTAAATTCAAATCCTCTGACCTTGAAGATTTAGACGATGAAACTCAGGAGGACGCTCAAAACGAAGAATCTTCGACCAAACCGCCAGTTGAGCAAGAAAATACAGCACCCGAAGATGAGAACAACAGTAAATCATTGCAAGCACCTTCCGTACCGGTAGTTTCACAGGCCGAAAATCCGGAAGAAAAGCCTATCAAAGCAATTAACCCTGATGAAGTATTGCGCGAAGTTGAGCTAAACTCCAAGTGAGAAAATGTTGTAGATTTCTTCGTCCGAGAGTTCGGTAATAATCTTTTCTCCTTCAAACACGGCAACATTAGCCAAATCTTTTTTGTTGCTAATCATCTCGTCAATTTTTTCTTCAAAAGTGCCGAGGGTAATAAACCTGTGAACCATGACATTTTTATCCTGACCGATTCTGTAAGTTCGGTCGGTTGCCTGATCTTCAACAGCAGGGTTCCACCACAAATCGTAATGGATGACGTTAGTCGCAGCCGTAAGGTTCAACCCTGTGCCGCCTGCTTTCAGCGAAAGTATCATTACATTTGAATCGGAATTCTCCTGAAAATCTTTAATAAGTTCTTCCCTTTGCGATCTGTTCAAAGAACCGTGGAAAAATAGCGGGTTAACGCCAAGCTCCTCGTTCAAAATCGTACAAAGTATATTGCCCATTTCTTTATACTGGGTAAATATAAGCGTTTTTTCATTGTTCTCAAGTATTTGATTTGTAATTGAAACAAGTTTTTCAGCCTTGCCTGATACGTCTTTAGATAAGTCTCCGGTTTTTAAGTACTGATACGGGTGGTTGCAAATCTGTTTTAACGCCGTAATCAGTTTGAAAATCATGCCGCGTCTGTTGATGCCGTTGAGTTTTGAAATATCTGACATCAAATTGTCCAAAACACTTTGATACAAAGCAGCCTGTGTCTTTGTCAAATAGCAGTACTCGTTTAACACAACCTTGTCCGGCAAATCCGAGATAATTGATTTATCGGTTTTTAAACGTCTTAAGATAAACGGAGATATAGCCAGCCTTAACTTGTCAGCCCTGCTTGTCTGTTTAAATTTTTCTATAGGTATTGCATAACTTTTTTGGAAATCTCTTATTGTGCCGAGATAGCCGCGGTTTATAAAATCAAATATACTCCACAGCTCGGTTAATTTGTTTTCAACCGGAGTACCTGTCATAGCTATTTTTGTATCGGCTTTAATTTGTTTAACAGCCTGTGTTTGCGAAGTATCCGGATTTTTGATGTTTTGAGCCTCGTCAATAATGAGCATTGACCATTTTGATTTTTTAACCTCCTCGATATCAATTCTTAAAATTGCATAAGTAGTGATAATGACATCGGCGGTTTTATCAAGTTTTCTTTCAATACCGTGATATATTGAGGTTTTAAGCTGCGGGGCAAAGTTTTTGATTTCTTTAACCCAGTTGCCCAGAAGTGTTGTAGGACAAACAACAAGCGCGGGGTGCTTGAGGTTTCCGTTTTCTTTTTCTTTAAGCAGAAAGCTGATAACCTGAATAGTCTTACCAAGCCCCATGTCATCAGCCATACAACAGCCAAAACCCTTGTGAATATTTGTATAAAGCCATTTGAATCCGCGTTCCTGATAAGGTCTTAAAACTCCTTTTAATGATTCCGGCGGAGGTACTTCCTCGGTTTTTGTCAGGTCTTTTAAGATGTTTGCAAAAGCCTCATCGTAATCAAAATCATAATCATCCATTTGAGAAGACAATGCGGCATGGAGAATTTCCATCTTGTTTTTGTCCGTAATTTTCGGGTGCTTGACTTTTTCTATAAGTTTTGCATTTTCTTCTTTGTCAATCAAGACGTAATGATTCTTGTATTTTATCAGCCCGTTTGCATTTTTTGTAAGCTCTTCATACTCTTCAACGGAAAGTTTGTCATCACCGATAGCAATGGTATAAGAAAATTCGAACAAATCGTTGAGAGAAGACACTGAAGTTCCGTTAGAGGTGAGAATATCTCTAAGCTCGGCTGTTCTGGCGGCTTTAACCCTTGCATTGATTGAGGCGCGCGGAGTAACGATATTATCGATACCCTCAGGCAAAATAACGTCAATCGATGCTTTTTGAAGATAATATGACACCTGTGCAATAATTTTATACACCTCGTTAAGGTTCATATTAAGTTCAAACTGATGTTCTTCCTCAAAGAAATCCTCTAACTCGGGATAATATCTTGCAACATAATTCAGCTGTTTTTCAATAAGGTCGACAATTTCCTGATTGGTGTAATTGTCAAAATGTTCGGTTTCCGCATATATATATTCTATGCGGTGTTTTTCTCCGGTGTGTTTGTTTTTTATATTAATTTTAAGCTGATAATCTTCATCCGTGAGTTTGAGAATTTCAAACTCCGGTAATATATCGTATTTGCCGATGTAGATTTCATCCAGCCACTCCGATATTGCGAGTGCCAGATCAAGCCCTCTGAAAAATCTTTTGTTTGAAGCGTTTTTGATAAAATAAACCGCTGATTTTCCGTCTTTGAATTTTGCAGCTTTAATGTGCAGAAAATTAAATATTATATAGTTTAAAAAGCTTTCCGTCAGCTTATTTATGTCATACTTTTGCGGATTCTGCACAAAATTATCGGGAACGGCAGTTTTCAGGTTATTGAGCGCCAGTGTAACATCTTTGCTGTTTTTATAAATTTCATATCTTACTTGAAAAATTGTATCTGTTTCTTTGACAACAGGAATAAAATGCAATTTTTCAACAATTTTCATTATTGTATAAATAAATCTGTTTAAATAATTAAAGCTGTCAGACCCGCTTTCAAAATTCAGTATCTCGTTAAAGCTGGTAAAATACTCAAAAACAATATCCTGCTTAAGTACATAGCCAATCATATCTTTAGTTTCGCCGTTAGCGGTTATTTCTTTAATCTCGGAGCGGAATCTGTATAATGAGCCTTTTGATTTTGCATAAAAGTCAAAATTGTTTGTCGGGGTGACAAAAAAATCTCCGTTTTCAAGCAGATAAAAATCGGTGCTTCTTAACGGTGTGTTTTTACCGACAAATGCATCTTCGAACTCATCTTCAAATGTTTGATAAACAGTACTGAGCTGAAGTCTGAAATCCTTATTTTCCAACCCGACAGGATTTTCCGTGAGGTTTAAAAACAACTCATCTATATTATTCTTTTTTATATTTAATGACATAACCACCTGCTAATGTTTCCGCTTTACCGCTTCTTAAAAGCTGTTTTCTCTTGACTTAAAATTATAACAAAAACATAAAACAAATTAAAACAGAAAATTAAGTATATTTTGCAAAATCTGCCATAAATATTTTATAATTGATAATATCGTAATTCGTTTTAAGGACAAATTTTTATGAAGACAAGAACAATAACACAACCTATGTTGAACAACATAAAAACGGTTTTGACCAGAATGAACGAGAAAACCAAATACGCAGATGACGGATACAGCTTTGCGGCAGAAATCTTAAAACGTCTGACGATTGGCGACAAAGCCGAATTTATTGACGGACGCTGTTTTATAAACAAAGTCGCCCCTGATAAACAAATGCAAAAGCACACACTTTTTACCATGGGGAAGACCCAGCTTGTAATAAACAACAAATCAGGCGAAATAGTCGACTATTACAAGCCGTTTTACAAGCCTTGGAAAAAAGTTATGAAAAATTTAGAAAAATATCTGCAAATTTTTTCAGACAACTTTGACAACCCGCAAATAGTCACACAGCACAGACTTTCATTTAGCGGCTTTACTAAAGCAGGATTACAAAAAATTCAGGAGATTAAAGATAAAATCAATTTATAAACAGCACAAAACAATATCCCCGCCCCGGCAATAACTGCCGGCAGGGATATCTTATCTGCATTTGCATAATACTATCTGTTTAAAAAGCCCTGTGTTTCGCTGTAAATATATGCTTTTATATCCGAAACAGATGCTGCGTCAGACGCAAGTGAGGAAAAATTCAAATTCGAATAATAAGAATCAAGCTTTGATGCCAATTGAGGGTACTGAGCTTTCAAACTAGCTATATATGATTGTGCTGTTGAACGTGCCGTTTCTTCCGTAATTTGTGATGACGGGTTGTTTTGTGAAGCAGTGTTTTGTTGGTTATTATCAGCAAATAATCCGTCTTCCTGAGCTTTTTTCTTTTTCTTTTCTTCTTCACTAAGGCTGCTTGTGTTAGTTGATTGAACACTTGTTGCAGAGTATGAACTGATTGAGTTGACCATTAACTTTTCTCCTTTTATCTAATCTGGTGTTGCAGTTGCCGCCTCGAGCCTTCGAGCCGTCACTGCTCGCCTTTGCCTTCTTTTTCGGCTGAACTGTGGTGAAGCCTGAAAAATGGCTTCACTATGTGAACAATGTGTCACTCCAAAAATTCGTTCACGTATCTTTGCTACTTATCACGAATTTTTCTCGGAGAATATATAACAGATATCATTTTTATTATAATAATTCTTAAACAGAGTTTCATAACTCTTAAGAGCCCGTTTAAAAATTGTATTTTGAAGTTTTTATAATAAGATTAAAATATGGGTCAAGATTTAAAAAGGACATTATCACTCCCCGATGCGATATCAATAGTTGCAGGCTCTATGATAGGCTGCGGAATTTTTATAGTTTCCGCGGACATAGCAAGACAGGTAAACTCGGGACTTTTGCTTATATTAATCTGGATAATTGCAGGTTTTATAACAATGTGCGGCGGCCTGTCGCTTTGTGAACTCGCGGCAAATATAACGGATGAAGGCGGCCAGTACGTATATTTAAAAAAAATCTTTAATGAAAAAATAGCATTTCTCTACGGCTGGACTCTGTTTCTTGTGATACAAACAGGAACAATTGCGGCTGTTTGTGTAGCATTTGCAAAATTTTTCGGGATTCTTGTCCCCTGCATAAGCAGTGAAAACCTGCTGTTTAAAATCGGATTTTTAAAATTGTCAACACAGCAGCTTTTTTCAATTTGTACGGTAATATTTTTAAGCTATATAAATTCACGCGGAATAAAATACGGAGTAATAACACAAAACATTTTCACCATAACAAAAGTAGTTTCTATGGCAGGACTGATTGTTGCCGGTTTGTTATTCGGGTTTAACGCACATACATTGCAAGCAAACTTTCACATGCCCGTAGTATCAGGTTTTGAAACTATAAATATAATGGCGGTTGCAATTGTCGGGGCGTTATTTGCTTCAATAACATGGAATAACATAACATTCATTGCGGGGGAAGTAAAACACCCGCAAAAAAATATCCCTAAAGCGATGATTTGCGGCGTAACGCTTGTAGTTTCGCTATATCTTTTGATGAATATGATATATCTCGGAGTGCTGCCGTTTGACGCAATACAAAATGCTCCGCAGGATATTGTGGCAGCGCGTACAATGAGTGAAATTTTCGGAACAGTCGGCAGGGATATTATTGCCGTTATAATTATGATTTCAGCTTTCGGATGCGCAAACGGTATGATTTTAACCGGCTCAAGAGTATATTACAAAATGGCTAAAGACAGGGCTTTTTTCAGACCTCTTGCTTTGATTAACAGAAAAACAAGAGTGCCGGTTAATTCACTGTGGGCACAATGCATCTGGATTTGTATTCTTATACTCTGGGGAAATTACTCCGAACTTTTAGACTTTGTAATTTATGCGTCTTTGATATTTTACATACTGGTAACAGCAGGTGTCTTTGTCTACAGAAAAAAAGTGTCTGTTGAAAATAAAAAATTCAGAATTAACAACTTTTTCCCCGTAACTTTTTTAATTTTTGCAACATATATAGTTATTTGCTTATCAATATACAAGCCTTTATACACAATACCGGGATTGCTTATCACAATCGCCGGCATTCCCGTATTTCATATATGGCAAAAACTGAAACAAAATTAATGTTTAGGGGATATAAGCATCGGTTAAATCCCATTTGCCCGTGTTATCCGTATAAAAATCATCGTTGTTGCTGGGGCAGTATGTCGTACTGTTTTTTATGTAGTTAACAATATCTCTTACTTTAAGTTTAATTATGTCGGAGAGTTTGTCCGCGTCATTGCCGTCTTTGATATCTTCAAGAACATTAACTGACATAGGAATTTTATCCAGCGACCTGTTTTGTGCCATGATTTCAAACCCCAGTTTTTCGGGGAAAATGTATTCGTTTGAGAAGAAGGATTTTTTGTATTTAGGTTTTTGATAGCATACGTTTATATCCGCATCGAGTTCATCAATAAAGTCTTTAGATTTATTATATGCCTCAAGGAACACTTTCTTTTCTTCGTCTTTGAGCGGTGAGTTATTAACCTGATTTAGATGTTCTTCGGTTGTTATATCTCTTTTAAAAGGAGTATGTTTATTCGTTTTTGGGGTATTACTATAATACGGATGTAAAATGGGGGATATTTGCATCATTTAATCCTCTTAGATTGTTATATGACTAAAGTATTTATTTTTTTAAGAACTGCTCAAAACCTTTAAACGTTTCTCTCGCACTGTCGCTTTGAGGAATTACAGACTGAGTCTGTGCAGCAGCCGCATTGTTCTGCTGCGGTTTGTTAACGTTTTGTGTTTGAGTTTCTTCGGGGTTTAATCCTTTTTTCTTTGCTTCTCTTTTATCAAGCTGTTTTTTGAAAACGCCTGCCAGCGGAGTAGACAAGAAAGGAACTATCATACGTTTTGCAATAATCTGAGTCACTATCAAAACTGCGATTACGCCAAAACCGCCTCTGGCAATTTTGTTTGTTTTGTTAATCGCATCTTTAACATTTTTGGAAGAACATATGAGATTTTCGGTTAACTCTGATTTTTTAAGGAATGCATTAACTTTGTCGGTGTATGTTTTTATTTTTGCTGCTGACGGAGTGAAGCCGCCTTTGAATACACGGTCGTAAAGTTTGTCTGACCATTTGTTAATACACAAGCCCAATGTCAACTGTGTTATAACGTTCAAAATTCCGTTCGCAAGGTCGATACCTGCAACGAATTTTCTTTTATCCTCCGGTATTCTCTTGTTATTGTAGCTTTGAGTTGTGTAATAGTAGCAGTTAACACCGTCTTTTGTTGTTGTGGAAATAAGAGCAAGTAATTTTGCAATATCTGTCGGGTTTTCCGGCATAAGAGTGTGTGCAACTTTTGTATCCATTGCCTTTGAGGAAACTCTGTTTGCAAAATCAATTGTTTTGTCCGCGTATTTAGAAGCTAAATTTCTGATTGACGAAATGTTCATTATTTAGCCTCCTTTCCTGCGCTTGCCTGTTTTTTGGCGTCACACAATCCGGGGAAGAATTTTTCCATAAACCTTGGATAAGCCCAGTTGAGCAAACCGCAGGTGAACGGAAGAATTGCAAGACCGAAGATAAGACCGCTTAATTTTTTGAAGTTTTTAAATACGCCTTCACGTCTGTTAATTTCGGCTCTGAGCCATTTTTTAACTTTTACGCTGGTCTCGACCTCGTCCATTGTCATACCGTGGTGTCTTATATCTTTAATTCTTTTTTCTTTGATTTTATCAATTGCACGTACAAGAGTTTTTCTTTCTGCATCGTTAGATTCAGGAGTCTGGCTTAAACGATTTTCGAGCTCCTTAACTTTATCAGCTACAAGTTTTTTCTCTGCTTCAAGCACGTGAGAGTCTTTTTGTTCTACTGATATTGTTGTATCGTCGAAAATACGTTGTTTTTCGACCATGAATTTTTCTTTTAAGTCGTTAAACGCTTTGGAAGTTTCGAATTTAACTCTGGTTTCTTCGGCAAGCTCCGTTTTTACTCTGCTGATAGCTTCGTTCTCGGCGGTTCTTTCCAATTTGTTTTTAAACTCTTTGTATTTAACGCCGGCTTTTTTCAAAGCACTCTTTATGGAGCCTTTTTTGTATTCTTTGAGTTTTTCAGGAACCGGAATTTCTCCGTTTTTCATTTGTTTATGTTTTTCAAGTGCGTTGGGGTCTTCCCAGTCTATTTTGATGTTGAAAAGCTTTTTGTCATCGGGATTGACTCCGAATTCTTTAAGCACGCTTGAATAAACATCTTTTCTTGCTTTATCCAGTTCATCAGGTTTTACAAATTCAATATCTTTAATTTCGCTTAATTTAGTCGGGTGGAACCAGTCTTTAACCTTGCCGTTTTCATCACGCAGAACAGATGTGGTTATCGGTTGATTTTCTTTAGCAAGTCTGCGCATTTTGTCACGTTGAGCGTAGAAGATATTGTTTCTGGCTTCCTGCATAATATCTTCTATGTATTCGCCTTTTGTGCGGCCTTTATAGAATTTAGCCTCAAGATCGTCAACCGTATTGCCTGCGGCGAAAAATTCTCTGAGTTCCTGATTATATCTTGATTTAGCGTAAGTTCTTACAATACTTTCAGGCGGTTTTGCACTTAAGTCGATTCTTCTTACTTTTCCGGAAGCGGCCCACTTGTCTAACAGGTAGTTGTAAGCGGTCATAACCGGAAGCTGAACACCCAGAGCCAGTACAGCAGAAAGAGGCTGTCTTAAAGCTGAATATGCTTTGACTTTAGGGTCTTCGTCAGACAGCGGGTTGAATCTGATAAATATAGGTGCAACACCTGCGGTACCTATTGCAGTAACCGTGTTGTTTAAGTTTTCCCCGTTGTTTTTGCCCAATGCGTAAAATGTTTTTATGTTTTTAGGAACATTCTTTCCTACTGCTCTTGCAATTCTCTTATCAATTACATAGTTTCCGAATGCCGGTTGCCCCTGCCCCGAAATATATTGACTGTAACTTGTCTGGACTTTCATTTTTCCACCTTAATCACACTTCTCACATATATTAAAAACCGTAAAAATAAAAATTGCGCTTAAATACGTGTTTTATTAAGAAATATTAACGCTGATTCTAAACGGCAAAACAGACACTATAACTGAGTTTTGGTACACACATCCTTAAGTCTTTCTTTTTATTTTTTCAATTTTGAACAGATACTAATAAATTGGCATGCGCCATGCCTTATCTTATAACAGACCATTTTTATATTCAAATATTATTACCAAAAAAATTTTTTTTCAAAAATTTTAACTTATATTAAAAAATTATATTAAATATTTTTAATTTTCTTTACTATTTAATTTTTTTAAAATACTATAATGATTAAGTTATGGGAAATATACCCTTTCCTTTATTAAAAAAAGTTTAGATTGAAAGAGGTCAAATAAGTGGAAAATTTCGGACCAGATATCTTCGGTAGAAGAGACAAAGAACAGGACATGGAAACTCCATCCGTATCAAGTGTTGCGGATATTAAAGTTATCGGTGCCGGCGGCGGCGGCGGTAACGCAGTTAATAGAATGATTAAAGCAGGATTAACAGGCGTTGATTTCTGGGCTATGAACACAGATGCTCAAGTTTTAAAAATGTCGTTAGCCGATAACAAGATTCAATTAGGCGGAAAATTAACAGAAGGACTCGGCGCAGGCGGTGATCCTTCGGTTGGTGAAAAAGCCGCAGAAGAAACCAGAGATCAAATTGTTCAGGCTTTAGATGGTGCAGATATGGTATTTGTTACTGCCGGCATGGGTGGCGGTACGGGTACGGGCGCTGCTCCTGTTATTGCTAAAATTGCAAAAGAACTGGGCGCACTTACTATCGGTGTTGTTACAAAACCTTTCAGCTTTGAAGGTAAACGCCGTATGAATCAGGCTATGCAAGGTCTCGAAAAATTAAAAGAAACCGTTGACGCACTTATTGTCATTCCGAATGATAAACTCTTAGAAGTCGTTGAAAGAAGAACAACAATGAAAGAAGCTTTTCAGGTTGTTGACGAGGTTCTTTTACGCGGTGTTCAAGGTATATCTGATATCATCACCGTTCCCGGTTTAATAAACGTTGACTTTGCCGATGTTAAAGCAGTTATGCAGTCAAGCGGTTCTGCTTTAATGGGTATCGGCAGAGGAACAGGTGAAGGCAGAGCAATGGAAGCAGCCAGACTGGCTATCAACTCTCCGCTGCTTGAAACTTCTATCAACGGTGCTTCCGGTATTATTATGAACGTAACCGGCGGTTCTGATATGACTTTACATGAAGTTACAGAAGCTGCACAGGTTATCCATGATGCTGTTGCGGAAGATGCAATTGTTACATTCGGTTCTGTTATCGATGACAGAATCCAGGGTGAAATCCAGATTACGGTTATTGCAACAGGTTTTGAGATGAAGGGTGTTGAGAGTGCACCTAAAAAAGATGCAGTAAAATCATTAAGTGCTGCTGATTTCTTCTCAAGCTCATTTAATACGGGCAGTTCATCTTTGAATATGAACAATAATACACCGGCTCCGGCTGCCGCAGGTAATATTCAACAGCCCAAACCGGCTATTTCACCTCAAAAAACTCAAAATGATTTGATGAGTATAATTGATATACCTCCGTTCCTTCAAAAATAACGGATATCAAATACAAAAATAATAAAAAGCTCTGATATTTGTCAGAGCTTTTTTTATTTTATCTGCCACAAAAGCTTTATTTCCCGTGTTTATTAAAATATCCATTAAAATGATGATTTATATTTCTTAATAGTTTTTTATACTTTAGTAGGATATAAAAAGAGGGATATAATTTTGGCAGTTAAAAAGAGCAATTTAAAGACTAAACCGCAGACAAAACCTGATTTGCATGTTGCACAGGTGCCTAAAAAACCGTTAACAAAACCGTATAATGATATAGATTTAAACAATTGGAAGGATTATCCGCATATTTTTACCGATACATTGTGGGAGTTCCAATCAAGAGATAAAAGCAACGGTCATTCTTATGACTATCATGGCAACTATATTCCGCAAATAGCGCAGCAGCTTTACGAAAGATTCACCAAAAAAGGCGATATTGTTTTAGATATGTTTTTTGGTTCAGGTACATCCGGCATCGAAGCGGTAAACATGCAAAGACGTTGCATCGGGGTTGAACTTAAACAGGATTTAGTCGACTACGTAAGTCAAAAATTTGATGCCAAAACTCTCGTCACTGACGTAAACATCATCTGCGGTGATAGTGCATCCTCCGATATCGGTGTAAAAATTCAGGACAGACTTGCTGTTATGGGTGCTGATAAAGCACAATTCTTAATTTTGCACCCGCCTTATGATGATATTATAAAATTTTCCGATAAAAAAGAAGACCTCTCAAATTGTGCAACTACAGAAGATTTTTATGACCTGTTTGAAGAGGTTGCAAGAAACGGCTACGAACAACTTGAAAAAGGCCGCTTTGCAGCGCTTATCATAGGTGATAAATACGCTAAAGGAGAGTATTATCCGCTGAGTTTCGGCTGTCTTGAGAGAATGAACCGTGCTGGATTCAGAACAAAAGCAATCATCGTAAAAAATATAGAAGGCAATGAAAAAGCAAAAGGCAAACAGGCTAACCTCTGGAGATACAGAGCACTGTACGGCGGATTTTATATTTTTAAACACGAATATATCATGGTATTCCAAAAAGTTTAGTAACATTTTTTGACACAATTTAAAAAAACGCGCAATTTTTTATCTTTAAATGTTTTTTCACAAACACAGATAAAGTGAAGTGCAGGTTTTTTTATGTCGATAAATCTTAATACAATAAAAACATGTTTAAACAAAGTAAATTCAAAAGGCGCGTCTTTGTTGAGAAAAAATACCGGGCTTGATATTTCTCAAGCTTCTGAAGAAGGGTTTAAATTAAAATTAAGCGAAAACGCAAAAACCTATGATGCAGTGCGTGTAGGCAGAAAAAATAACCCTTCCGAACATTATACAGATATTTTTACTTTTCGAGACAAAAATGGTCAAATTGTTAACAGATACATAAAAGAGGTTGACGGAAAAAATATTAAAGAAACCTATAAAGGTTATGAAGACTTATTCCCGTGGGAAAAAGACCTTGACGAGTATGGTGAAGAGTTTATTGAAATTCCGTGCAAAAAAGTGCGTTCTTATACAAGAGAAAACGGAAGGATAACTCAAATACAGGAGGATACATTTGCTTTGACAGATGAACCCGTACCGTATCTCACTCATTATCAAAGAAAAATTACTCCTGCGCCTGAACCTTACTACAAAAGAACTAACAAGGAAAACATACTGCTTGAACAAAGACGAACAGGCGAGCAGCCCAAAATAATTGAAAACGAGTATACTGTTGATAAACATAATAGCGGTTATTTTAGGCTCGACAAAACAAAAGCTTCAACACCGGAGCTGGAAGAAATTGCTCAAAGCAGTTATTTCTTGCCGTTTGTAAGTCCCAATACAAAATTTGCCAAAAGAATGGCTAATGCCTGTATTAAGGATGCAAATTTTATAGCAGACCCCGAAATTGCACTGTATAAGCATGCATCAAATGCAAACGGGTATTTTTCAAGCGAGGGTGTAGTCAATATTAACCTAAAAAGTTCAAAAGACTTAGCAAGAACAAGAGAATCGTTGACTGAAACAATAGGGCATGAAGTCGGACATGCAAAATGGGACGAAAAATGTATGCTCTATGATTTTTATAAAGCCGGGTGTGATAACGGAGATTTTTTAAGAATCTATTCCAAAAATGATATAGCAGATATAAAACGTTATAAATATTCTATTGATAATTATATACCCCCATATAGCGACCCGAGAGGCTATCACAATCAATTTTGCGAAAGAGTGGCAAGAGCCGAAGGGAAAAATGCCGTCAAAAAATATGTTGCTTTTGAAGATACTTTAAAAGAAGAATTTCCAAATATGCACGGCTTTCAGTTTTACCAACCTAACCATAATGAAGATGATTTTCAGGGCTTATTCAGCTTGCTGAACGCGTGGGGATAAATTGCGCAGGTAAACCTGCAACAACGATAAACCAACACCCGCCGAGATATCGAAACCCTATCGGGTAAAACTTATAAGAGCAATGATTTGTGAGAACGGCTGCGCCGCTAAACACACAACAATGATAAACCAACGTCTGCCGAGATATCGAAACCCTATCGGGTAAAACTTATAAGAGCAATGATTTGTGAGAACGGCTGCGCCGCTAAACACAC